>NZ_OBMP01000001.1:0-814571 GCF_900217725.1 Rhodobacter sp. JA431 | reverse complement strand
ATCGCAGCCGTCAGCGTCGTCTTGCCGTGGTCAACGTGACCGATCGTGCCGATGTTGACGTGCGGTTTGTTCCGTTCAAACTTTGCCTTTGCCATTTCCGGGCGCCTCTGGTTCGGGGGCCGGCGTCGGCCCAATGTGACATGGCGCGTTCCCTATTGCTGAAACGCAGAAAAATCAAGCCCGGTTCGTGGGTTCATGCTGCGACGAAAGGCGAAAAATTCCCTTTGGAATACGGGCGCAGAGCCATTTTGCGCGAGAGTGTTTCCGGCATCGAAGGCGCGCCGATATTTGTGACAGAAACGTCGCAAAAAACGGGGCTCTGTTTTTCGCAACGAAAAGGGATTCTCACGCGTGCAGTCGCTCCACCCAAGGCACAGCTTTGGATGGGGTGGGATGCTGTGGGAGGGCGCGTGAGCGCCCGTCCACTCAGGTGAAGCGGTTGTCGCGCGGGAAGCCGCGCGGGGCCATCCTGCCTGCACTCGCACGTTTGGCTTGCCATTCAGCAAGGTCCGGTTCGGTCCGGGTGCGGCCTGCCGGATCTTTCCAGCTCAGCCCCTCGGCCAATGCGAAGGTGATCGCATCGCTCAGGCCACCGTCTTTGTATTTTTGCAATCGCACGCCTTTGCCGCGCGCCATTTCGGGCAGTTCGGAAAGCGCAAAGACCAGCATTTTGCGGTTTTGCCCGACGCAGGCGACCGTATCGCCCGAGACCAAGCGGCACACCTGCGTGCGTGCGCCTTCGGCCATGTTGAGCACCTGCTTGCCGGTTCTGGTGGAGGCGATCATCTCTTCGCCCGGCACCACGAAGCCATCGCCATCGGAGGAGGCGAGCAGGTATTTCTGCCCCGCTTTGGGCAACAGCACATGGGTGATTTCCACCTCATTGGGCAAATCCAGCATCAACCGCACTGGTTCGCCCATACCGCGCCCACCGGGCAAGTTGGCGCCCAAAAGCGTCCACGCGCGCCCGTTCGAACCCATCAGAACAATCCGATCCGTGGTCTCGGCATGCAGCGCAAAGGCCAGCCCGTCGCCATCTTTGAACTTCACCTCGGCGTCGAGCGGTTGGTGGCCTTTCATCGCCCGAACCCACCCCATTTTTGAGAGGATCACGGTGATGGGCTCGCGTTCGATCATCGCTTCGATCGGCACTTCGGCCACTTCGCCCGCTTCGGCAAAATCGGTCCGTCGGGAACCTGCTTTGGTGCTTTTGCCATAGGCTTTGCGGACCTCGTTCAGCTCAGACGAAATCTTTTTCCATTGCGCTTTTTCGGAGGCCAGAAGCGCCTCTAGCCCCTCTTGCTCTTTCAGGAGCGCATCGCGCTCGGCGCGCAATTCCAGTTCTTCAAGCTTGCGCAGGCTGCGCAGGCGCATGTTCAAGATAGCTTCGGCCTGCACCTCGGTCAGATTCACGGGCGGGCCTGCATCCGTCGCCCAATTTTCGGCGATCAAGCTTGCCTTAGGGTCATCTTCGGTGCGGATGATCTCAATCACCCGATCAAGGTTCAGGAAGGCGATGATATAGCCTTCGAGCACCTCAAGCCGATTGGCGATCTTTTCGAGCCGGTGGCGCGAGCGGCGGCACAGCACATCGCGGCGGTGATCAAGGAAGGCGCGCAGCACTTCCTTGAGGCTGCACACTTTCGGCACACGCCCGTCGATCAACACGTTCATGTTGAGCGAGAAGCGAATCTCCAGTTCTGAGTTGCGGAACAGCATGCCCATCAACTGGCTGGCTTCCACGGTGCGGGCGCGGGGCTCCAGCACAATCCGAACATCCTCGGCGCTTTCATCGCGCACATCGGCAAGGGCGGGGACCTTTTTCGTCTCGATCAACTCGGCCAGCCGTTCAATCAGCTTGGCCTTTTGCACCTGATAAGGGATTTCGGTGACAACGATCTGCCATTGGCCGCGGCCAAGGTCTTCGACCTCCCAACGGGCGCGCAGCCGGAACGCGCCGCGCCCCGTGCGATAGGCTTCAAGGATATTCGCCTTGGGTTCCACGATCACGCCACCGGTCGGGAAGTCGGGCCCGGGGATCAGGTCTACCAGCGCTTCATCGGTGGTGTCCGGGTCGCGGATCATTGCCAAGCACCCCTCGACCAATTCATCGAGGTTGTGTGGCGGAATGTTGGTGGCCATGCCGACCGCGATGCCCGAGGCGCCATTGGCGAGCAGGTTCGGGAAGGCGGCGGGCAGCACGACGGGTTCGGTCAGCGTGCCGTCATAGTTGGGGCGGAAATCGACCGCGTCTTCGGCCAAGCCCTCAAGCAAAGACTCGGCTGGCGGGGCCATCCGCGCCTCGGTATACCGGCTGGCCGCCGGGCCATCGCCGTCAATATTGCCGTAGTTGCCTTGGCCATCGACGAGCGGATAGCGCATCGCAAAATCTTGTGCGAGCCGCGCCATGGCGTCGTAAATCGCGGCGTCGCCGTGGGGGTGATAGTTCCCCATCACATCGCCCGAAATCTTCGCCGATTTCCGGAAGCCGCCATTGGAGGCGAGCCGCAATTCCCGCATCGCAAACAGAATGCGCCGATGCACGGGCTTAAGCCCGTCGCGCGCATCGGGCAGCGCGCGGTGCATAATGGTGGACAGCGCATAGGTCAGATAGCGCTCGCCAATGGCGCGCACCAGCGGCTCTGCATGGGTCGAATGGGGCGGAATATCGTCGTCGCTGCTCATGAGAGCCGTGTAATTCGGGACCGCGCGCCGGTCCAGCACGAAAAGTCGCAGCTATCGAATGTGCGCAAAGGCAACAAAATGGTTAACGCGGCGGTTGACTCGGCTGGGTGCGACATGTTGGACAGAGTATGGTAATCTTTATGTGAGTGGGTCCCTTGGGGGAGGGTATCATGATCCGAATGTCTTTTTTTACGCTCGTTCTTCTTTATTTCGTCTTGGTTTTGCTGGGGCGACCAGACGAGGCCGCGAAATTGGCTGCGGCGCAACCTGATGCTGCACAGGCGAGGCCGAGCCTTTTGGCCAGAGCCGATACTGCGATCTTGACCGATGATTTGCTAATGCAAGCCGTCGTGCGCGAAACGCCCGAGCCGCGTGTTGTGCCTGCGCGCTTGGTGCCGATGCCGGGCCCCGCCTTGCGGCCTGCGCCCGAATACCGTGTC
This sequence comes from Rhodobacter sp. JA431, assembly GCF_900217725.1. Lineage (NCBI taxonomy): Bacteria > Pseudomonadati > Pseudomonadota > Alphaproteobacteria > Rhodobacterales > Rhodobacter > Rhodobacter sp. JA431. Next base: position 811,446 of record NZ_OBMP01000001.1, on the reverse strand, counting down.
AAAGATGACGTTGTTACCCCGGCGAGCCCGCGCATTTATGCCGTGCAAGCCAGCCGCGCTAATGTGCGGGGCGGGCAGGGCACATCGCATCCGGTGGTGGGAAGCCTAAGCCGTAACGAAGAGGTTTTGGTGGTCGCTGATCCGGGCAATGGCTGGGTGCATGTGCGCGTTGAGGGCGATGGCATCGACGGCTGGATGGCGAAACGACTGCTTCGGCCAGCGTCTTAAGGCGCGCGCTGGCGCGCCAAGGCTGTTGCCCGAAAACGGGCCTTCGCCTATCCCGTGGGGGTGGCTAAATCCGAAGGGGCGCAGCATGGCAAAGACGATCCTGATCACCGGCTGTTCGTCGGGCATTGGTTATGATGCAGCGCATGGGCTGCACAAAGCGGGTTGGAAGGTTTTCGCCACCTGTCGGCGTGAGGAAGATTGCGAACGGCTGCGCGGCGAGGGGCTGACCTCGTTCCAGTTGGATATGGCCGACCCGAGTTCAATTGAGGCAGGCTTTAACGAGGCTTTGGCGCGCGGGCGCGGGCGGTTGGATGCGGTTTACAACAACGCCGCTTTTGCCTGCCCCGGCGCGGTCGAAGACCTGCCCGCCGATGCGCTGCGCGAAGTTTTTGAGACCAACCTTTTTGGCCTGCATGATTTGACAACACGCGCCATCAAGGTGATGCGCGCGCAGGGTGAAAATGGCGAAGGGCGAATTGTTCAATGTTCTTCTGTTCTTGGGTTGATCGGCATTCGCTGGCGCGGGGCCTATGTTGCCAGTAAGTTTGCGCTGGAGGGGCTCACGGATGTGTTGCGCCGCGAAATGCGCGACACGGGCATCCACATCATCTCGCTCAACCCCGGCCCGATCCCGACCAAGATTCGGGTCAATTCGATTCCGCATTTTGAGCGCTGGGTGGATTGGAAAGCCTCGGCCCGGCGAGAGCAATATGAAACCTCGCTGCTCAAGCGCCTCTACAACCCGCCAAACAAGCCCGACACCTTTGAGTTGCCCTGTTCTGCGGTGACCGAAAAACTGATCCGTGCGCTGACGGATGAGCGGCCGAAATCGCATTATTACGTCACCAATGCGACCTATCTCGCGGCGGTGGCGCGGCGCATTCTACCCCTGCGGGTGCAAGACTGGCTGTTTGCGAAAGCCTGAGGCATCGGGGTGCTTTTAGCGCAAACAGTTTCCGCGACGTGACGTAGCGACACAGCAGGGGGTCGTTTTTCATCTGTCTTTCGCTGCGGTCGCATTGTAACAAAATTGCCGAAACGGGAATCCGCCCCGCCCGGGGTGGCGAAATAAACTAGGGAGACACCGCAGATGAAGGTCCTCGTGCCTGTGAAGCGCGTGATCGACTATAACGTGAAAGTCCGTGTGAAAGCGGATGGCAGCGGGGTCGATCTGGCGAATGTGAAAATGTCGATGAACCCCTTCGACGAAATCGCCGTCGAAGAGGCGATCCGTCTGAAAGAAAAGGGCGCGGTCTCTGAGATCGTCGTGGTTTCTGTCGGCGTGAAACAGGCGCAAGAAACGCTGCGCACGGCGCTGGCGATGGGCGCGGATCGCGCGATCCTCGTGGTCGCCGCCGATGACGTTCACACCGATATCGAGCCGCTCGCGGTGGCCAAAATCCTCGCGAAAGTTGCTGAAGAAGAGCAACCCGGCATGATCATCGCGGGCAAACAAGCGATCGACAATGACATGAACGCCACGGGCCAAATGCTCTCGGCGCTTCTGGGCTGGAGCCAAGCGACCTTTGCCTCTGACGTCACCGTCGAAGGGGAATCGCTGAAAGTCACCCGTGAGGTGGACGGCGGTCTGCAAACGATCTCGGTCAAGCTGCCGGCCGTTGTGACGGCGGACCTGCGGTTGAACGAGCCGCGCTATGCTTCGCTGCCCAACATCATGAAAGCGAAGAAAAAACAGCTCGACGAGAAAACCGCGGCCGATTACGGCGTTGATGTGACGCCGCGCCTGACCGTTGTGAAAACCTCGGAGCCGGCTGGCCGCGCTGCCGGGATCACCGTGGGCTCGGTCGATGAACTCGTCGGCAAACTCAAAGACGCGGGGGTGCTCTGATGGCCGTTCTCCTTATTGCTGAACTGCATGGTGCTGCGCTTGCCACCGATGCGACCGCCAAAGCGCTGACCGCCGCCAAGCAAATGGGTCCGGTGACGGTGCTTGTGGCCGGTGCGGGCATTGCCGATGCGGCTGCCGCTGCGGCCGCGCTGGATGGCGTCGAAAAAGTGCTGACCGCAGACGATGCCGCCTATGCGCATGGTCTGGCCGAACCGCTCGCCGATTTGGTTGTTTCGCTTGCCTCGGGCTACACCCATATCGTGGCGCCCTCGACCGCCTCGGCCAAAAACGCCCTGCCGCGCATCGCTGCGATGCTCGACGTGATGGTCCTTTCGGACATCACCGGTGTTGTCGACGCGGACACGTTTGAGCGCCCGATCTATGCTGGCAACGCGATCCAAACCGTGAAATCGGCGGATTCGGTGAAAATCGCCACCGTTCGGACCGCTTCGTTTGAAGCGACCGGTGCTGGAGGTTCGGCTGCGGTGGAAGCCGTGGCGGCGGCGGGCGACAAGGGCCTGTCGAGCTGGATCGAAGACAAGGTGGCCGAATCTGATCGCCCCGAGCTGACCTCGGCGAAGATCGTTGTTTCGGGCGGCCGTGGCGTTGGCTCGGAAGAAGATTTCGCGCTGATCGAAAAGCTGGCCGACAAACTTGGCGCTGCCGTTGGGGCCTCGCGTGCCGCTGTCGATTCGGGCTTTGCGCCGAACGATTGGCAAGTGGGTCAAACCGGCAAAGTCGTTGCGCCGGACCTTTATGTGGCCGTTGGCATCTCCGGGGCGATTCAGCACCTTGCCGGGATGAAAGATTCCAAGGTCATCGTCGCGATCAACAAAGACGAAGAAGCGCCGATCTTCCAAGTTGCCGATTACGGCCTTGTGGCGGACCTGTTCGCCGCCGTTCCGGAACTGACCGAAAAGCTCTGATCGCCTTTCTCGAATGGAAAAGCCCCGCCAAATCGGCGGGGCTTTTTTGTTTTTCAGATGTATTTGCGGACTTCTGGCGCCAATGCTTCGGCAATTTCCTGATGTACGATCGGGCCGGGCATCGTGTTCGCCGCGGGTTCTTCAAGCGGTGCAAAATGCATGCCCACCGTTCCGGTGGAGCGCGCCATGGTTGACGGGTTCACCTTCACCAGTCCATCGGCGAGCGGCGCAATTTCTGCCACCATGTCTTTGCTCACCAAAAGCGGTTCCGGCCCAAGCGGGTCGCTTTCAAGCGGGGCATGGTAGTCTGCCACCCACAAAAGCAGCTTCGGCCCGGTCACTTTCTCCAAAAGCCCGCGCATCCGCGCGATCCAAGCGGTGCGCAATTCGGTCACCAACGTGTCAAACCGATCCGGCGCGAATTCCTGCAAAGAGGTCAGCATGTGCCGGGTAAAGTTGAACTCGGTGAAATCGACATCGTCAAAAACCGCGCGCATTAGGTTGGACGCCCGCAAGAACCGATCATTGCGGCGCGGGTGCACGGCGTAGAAGCGGTTCGACATATTCGGCGCGCCCAGAAGCTGAATGATCGTCAGGTTCGAGGATTTCGCAATTTCAGGAATTTGCGGCTCGCTGTAAAATACATCAATCCCGGCATTAAGATAGCCGAAGTTCACCACCGGAAATTCCAACCGGTCTTCCAAAAGCGCCGGCCACGGATCGGCAATGAACTTGCCATAGGTCTCGGTGCCGCCCAATGCCCCCACGAAAGGTTTTGTCAGATCGCGGCGCGGCCCCCGGAACAACAGTTTAGATTTGCCATAACGGCATGGAAAATAGTCAAGGGCACCACTGCCCGCATATTCGAAGGCCATTCATCCCACCTCAGATTTTCGACTCACCCACAGGCAGGGTGGCTCGAAAGCCTTGCGAAAGAGCTAAAGGGAAAATTGACACTATTAGAATAGGACTTGCCGCAGTGCAGCATCGGGCTTAGGGTTTTTCCAATCCGAAGGAGGAGCAATCATGACGATTGAAACCGTTGGCGTTGTCGGCGCCGGGCAGATGGGCAACGGTATCGCCCATGTTTTCGCGCTTTCGGGCTATGGCGTTATCCTCAGCGATGTGGCCCCGGAAAGCCTTGAAAAGGCGATGGCCACGGTCCGCAAAAACCTTGACCGTCAGGTGAGCCGCGAGAAAATCACTGCCGAGGCGCGGGATGAAGCGCTGGCGCGCATTCGCACCACGCTCGACATCAGCGAGCTTGGCCAGACCGATCTGGTGATTGAAGCCGCGACCGAACGCGAATCGGTCAAACAGGGCATCTTTGACAGCTTGCTGCCGCATCTGAAGCCCGAAACCATTTTGGCGACCAACACGTCCTCGATCTCGATCACCCGGCTCGCCTCGCGCACCGACCGGCCGGAAAAGTTCATCGGCGTGCACTTCATGAACCCGGTGCCGGTGATGCAACTGGTCGAGTTGATCCGGGGCATCGCCACGGATGAAGCGACCTTTAAAACGCTCCTGGGGGTGATTGAGACCTTGGGCAAAACCTCGGCCTCGGCCGAAGATTTCCCTGCGTTTATCGTGAACCGGGTGCTGGTGCCGATGATCAACGAGGCGGTCTACACGCTTTACGAAGGCGTGGGGAACGTGAAATCCATCGATATGGCGCTGAAACTTGGGGCCAACCACCCGATGGGGCCGCTGGAACTGGCCGATTTCATCGGGCTCGATACCTGCTTGGCCATTATGAACGTGCTGCATGACGGGCTGGCCGATACGAAATATCGCCCCTGCCCGCTGCTTACCAAATATGTCGAAGCGGGCTGGCTTGGCCGCAAGACCGGGCGTGGTTTCTACGATTATCGTGGCGAAACCCCGGTGCCGACGCGCTGATCGTGACTTAACGGCCCTGCTTGCGCGTGCTAGGCAGGGCCATGACACACAACCCCATCCCCACCAAAGAACAGATCCTCGCTTGGCTCGCCGATAACCCCGATCACGGGGCAAAGCGCGATTTGGCCAAAGCCTTTGGCCTCAAGGGCACCGCGAAGATCGAGTTGAAACGGCTTTTGAAAGAGTTGGCGGCGGAGGGAAAGATCCAGCGCCGCAAACGCCATTACCATGACAGCGACAGCCTGCCGCCGGTGACGGTGCTTGAAGTGCTCCCCCCCGATGCGGCGGGCGATCTTTGGGCGCGGCCGATGGAATGGGGCGGCGCGGGCGAGCCGCCGCGCATCTTGATGCATTTGCGCCGCGATGACCCTGCAATTGGGGCTGGCGACCGGGTTTTGGGGCGCATCGCCAAAGGGGCCGAGGGCTATGAGGCGCGCATCATCCGCAAAATCGGCGTGGCGAGCCACCGCGTTGTCGGCATTTTCCGCAAAGGGGCCGAGGGCGGGCGGATCACGCCGATCGACAAAGGCGATATGAAGGAATGGATCGTCCCGGCAGGTGCTGCGGGCGAGGCCAAAGACGGTGAATTGGTCGAGGCAGAACAAACCGGGCCGAAGGGTCGGATGGGCCTGCCGCGGGCACGGATCATCGAACGGCTGGGCGACCCAAGCGCGCCGCGCGCGGTTTCGCTGATTGCGATTCACCAGCACGGCATCCCCGATGATTTCCCCGATGATGTGGTGGCCGAGGCCGATGCGGCAACGCCCGCCGAACTGGGCAAACGCGAAGATCTGACCGATTTGCCGTTCGTTACCATTGACCCGGCAGATGCGCGCGACCGCGATGACGCGTGCCTTGTGTTGCCCGATGAAGATCCGGCGAATGAAGGCGGGCATATTCTTTGGGTGGCGATTGCCGATGTGGCGCATTACGTCCGCCCCGGCTCGGCGCTGGACCGTGAGGCGCGCAACCGGGGCAACTCCACCTATTTCCCCGACCGCGTTGTGCCGATGCTGCCGGACCGCCTTTCGGGCGATTTGTGCTCGCTCCATGAAAACGTGCCGCGCGCGGTGCTGGCGGTGCAGATGAAGATCGGGTCCGATGGCCGCAAAATCTCGCATCGCTTCACGCGGGGTATGATCCGTTCGGTTGCCTCGCTGGAATATGCGCAGGTGCAAAACGCCCGTGAAGGCCGCTCTGATGAGAAGACCGCGCCCTTGGTGGACGATATCATCGCGCCAATTTACGCCTGCTACGGTGCGCTCAAACGCGCGCGCGCGATCCGCCAGCCGTTGGAACTGGATCTGCCCGAACGGCAGATTGTGATTGATGCGGCGGGCAAGGTTGCGTCGATCAAGTTCAAGGAACGACTCGACGCGCACCGCCTGATTGAAGAGTTCATGGTGCTCGCCAATGTCGCCGCCGCTGAGGAACTGGAGCGCTTGCGCAAGCCGCTTTTGTATCGCGTCCATGAAGAGCCGCCAGCGGATAAGATCGAGGCCTTGCGCGAAGTGGCGCAGGCTTCGGGCTTCAATTTGGCCAAGGGGCAGGTGCTCAAAACCGCGCATCTCAACCGGCTTTTGGAGGCGGCAGAGGGCAGCGAGTTCGATGAGTTGATCAATATCTCGACCTTACGCTCGATGACCCAAGCCTACTACGCGCCGCAGAATCTGGGGCACTTTGGTTTGGCGCTGCGGTCTTACGCGCATTTCACCTCGCCCATTCGGCGCTATTCCGACCTGATCGTGCATCGCGCGCTGATTGCCGGGCATGGCTGGGGCAAGGACGGGTTGAGCCAAGCGGATATCGAAACGCTCGACGAAACCGGGCAGCATATCTCCGATACCGAGCGTCGCTCGATGACCGCTGAGCGCGACACGACCGACCGGTATTTGGCCGCCTATCTCAGTGACCGGGTCGGCAGCGAGCTGACTGGACGAATTTCCGGCGTGCAGAAATTCGGTGCCTTCGTGAAGCTCGATGACACCGGGGCGGATGGGCTGATCCCGATCCGCTCGGTCGGGCGCGAGTTCTTCCATTATGACCGCGAGGCGCAGCAGCTTGTGGGGGCTGATACCGGCACGGTGATTGGCATTGGGCAGCGCGTCGTGGTGCGGCTGGCCGAGGCGATCCCGATTACCGGCGGGCTTGAGCTTGAGCTGTTGGAGCTGGATGGCGCCAGCTTGCCCGGTGGTGGCAAAGGCGCGCGCAGGCCGTTTAAACACGGGCGCAAGCAAGGCGCGCTCAAAGCCAAGAAACGCGCTGTCGCTCGCAAGGTGAAGCGCACGCGCAAATAGCAAAAGGGCCGGGAAATCCCGGCCCTTCGCTTATCTGATCTTGGCCTTAGCCGATTGCGACGGCTTTCACTTCGTCATCGACGTAGGGCACATATTGGGCGAAGTTCTCAGAGAACATTTCGACCAGTTTTTGCGCTTGGGCGTCGTAAGCCGCGCCATCGGTCCAAGTCGCGCGCGGGTCAAGCAGCGTGGTGTCCACGTCATGCACCGCCACCGGCACGTCAAAGCCGAAGTTCGGATCTTTGCGGAATTCGGCATTGTTGAGCGAGCCATCCAGCGCGCCGGTCAAAAGCGCACGGGTCGCCTTGATCGGCATCCGTTTGCCCACGCCGAAGGCGCCGCCGGTCCAACCGGTGTTCACCAGCCAGCACGACGCACCGGTTTTCGCGATCCGCTCGGCGAGCAGTTTGCCGTAAACCTCCGGGCGGCGCGGCATGAAGGGCGCGCCGAAGCAGGTCGAAAACGTCGGGATCGGCTCGGTCACGCCCACTTCGGTGCCCGGGGTCTTCGAGGTGAAGCCCGAGAGGAAGTGATACATCGCTTGCGCCGGGGTCAGCCGCGCGATCGGCGGCAGAACGCCATAGGCGTCGCAGGTGAGCATGATCACGTTTTTCGGCTGGCCACCCAAAGCGGTGTCCGAGGCATTGTTGATGTAATGCAGCGGATAGGCGCAGCGCATGTTTTCGGTCAGCGAGCTGTCGGTGAAGTCAAGCTCCAGCGTTTCTTCGTCATAGACCATGTTTTCGACCACGGTGCCGAACATCGAGCAGGTGTTGTAGATATCCGGCTCGGCTTCTTTCGACAGGTTGATCGTTTTCGCGTAGCAGCCACCTTCAAAGTTGAAGATGCCGTTGTCCGACCAGCCATGCTCGTCATCACCGATCAGCACGCGCGACGGGTCCGCCGACAGCGTGGTTTTACCGGTGCCCGACAGGCCAAAGAACACCGCCGAGTCATCGGGGTTGCCGATGGCGTGGTTGGCCGAGCAGTGCATCGCCATGATACCTTCGCCCGGCAGAATGTAGTTGAGCAGCGTGAACACGCCTTTTTTGTTTTCACCGGCGTAAGCGGTGTTCGCGATCAGAATGGTTTTCTTCGCGAAGTTCAGCGCGATCACCGTTTCGGTGCGGCAGCCATGGCGCTCCGGGTCGGCTTTGAAGCTCGGGCAGTTCACGATCGTCCAATCGGGGGCGAAGGTGTCGAGCTCTTCGCGCTCGGGGCGGCGCAGCATGGTGCGCATGAAGAGGCTGTGCCAGGCGAGCTCGGTCACCATCCGCACGTAAAGGCGGTGTTCCGGGTCGGCGCCACCATAAAGGTCTTCAACGAAGTAATCTTTGCCCTTCATGTGCTCGAGCATGTCGGCGTGCAGCACGTCGAACTTGTCGGCTTCCATGGGCTTGTTGTTTTCCCACCAGATCGTGTCTTCAACATCGGGGGTACGCACAACATGTTTGTCTTTGGGCGAGCGGCCCGTATGTGCACCCGTGGAGCAATAGAAAGCGCCGCCTTTGCCAAGCTTGCCTTCACCGCGCTTGATTGCCTCCTCGATCAGCGCGGGCTCCAGCAGGTTGTAATAGACATTGCCGAGACCAGTAATGCCCTGATCTTCCAGGCGTTTGGCTGGGTTCACGCGTCCGATGGTCATTTTTCGCTCCCGTTGCCGCAATACGCTGCGGCGCAGTGATTCCTCCCGGCATCCGTTACGTAGGGATGCCGATCCGCGCAAGAATATTGCGGACACATGCGCTATAGCATGCTGCCTTTGCAAAAGAACAGAAGCCTTTGTCACAGCTAGCGCAAACACCCAAGATTTAGCGCAATCAATGTCATGAGGTGAGACATATTAGTCAAACCTTCGCTTTTTTAACCTCAACTGATTCCGTCACGGGCTCCGATTCGCACATCGGAGTTGATTCCGTTGCATGGAAAAGAGACAATGACGATCAAAGATAAAACTAAAACGACGTCATGAGGGTGCAGCACATGTCGAGGATCGCACTGGTCGATGATGACCGGAACATTCTAACTTCCGTTTCAATGACTTTGGAAGCGGAAGGTTACGAGGTCGAGACCTATAATGACGGGCAGGCCGCGCTTGACGCTTTTAATAAGCGTCTGCCCGATATGGCTGTGCTGGATATCAAGATGCCCCGGATGGATGGGATGGAGCTGCTGCAACGGCTGCGCCAGAAGACCTCAATGCCGGTGATTTTCCTCACCTCTAAAGATGACGAGATTGACGAAGTGCTCGGCCTGCGCATGGGCGCTGACGACTATGTCAAGAAGCCCTTCAGCCAGCGGCTCTTGGTGGAGCGCATTCGCGCGCTTTTGCGGCGCCAAGAAGCGATTTCCACCGGCGAAGTGCCGACCACCGAGGAAACCAAGGTGATCGTGCGCGGGTCTTTGACGATGGATCCGCTGCGCCATTCGGTGACGTGGAAAGGAAAGGAAGTCACCTTGACGGTGACCGAATTCCTTTTGCTGCAAGCGCTGGCACAGCGTCCGGGCTTTGTGAAAAGCCGCGATCAGCTGATGGATGTGGCCTATGACGATCAGGTCTATGTCGATGACCGCACGATTGATAGCCACATCAAACGCCTGCGCAAAAAGATGCGTGCCGCCGATGATGATTTCACCGCTATCGAAACGCTTTACGGTATCGGCTATCGTTACAACGAAGAATGACACTGGCCGAGCGCATAGGGTTTGGACGGTCGGAGATGCGACGCCCTGCGAAATCCGAAACGGATGTGGTCCTTGGTGAGGATTGGGTCGGCCCGACGAGCGCGGTCGATGCAGATCTGGCCAAGGGGCGCAGGCGGCGTAGTTTTATCTCGCTGAACCATTCGCCGCTGGCGCGGAAGATCATTACCTTCAACCTGCTTGCCATGGTGGTGATGGTGGCAGGGGTGCTTTACCTCAACCCGTTCCGTGACAGCCTCGTGTTCCAGCGCGAAAGCGCGATCGTGAGCGAGGCGGAACTGGTTGCCGATGTGTTCGAGGCGCATATGCCCACCGCCGCGCCCGTCAACCTTGCTGCGGGCGACGGGATTGACGTGATTGAGGCAATGCGCGGGATTGAGTTGCCTCCCGGCGCAACGATCTATGTGTTCGACGCCGCTGGGAACTTGATCGCGGATTCCTCGGTCGTGGGCACGGATGACCGGGAACCTGTCGCGGGGCTCGGTATCGACACCCGCTCCACCATGCTGACGGATCTGTTGAACCGAGGCTGGGACTGGGTGGCCTCTTTTGTGCGCCGCGACCATGAGGCGACGCAGCCGGTCAATACCCGCGAAATCGCCGAACAATTGGCGCCCCAAGTGCGGGCCGATCAAACAGTGATTTCGACAAGTCGCGATCCGTCGGGCGCGACGATTTTCTCGGTCGCGACTGGGCTTTATCAAAATGAGCGGCTCGTGGGCACGATGGCAATGACCTCTGCCGCAGGCGAGATTGACCAATTGGTGCGGGTTGAGCGCGAGCAAGTGCTGCAGATGTTCGTGATTGCGATCATCGTTTCGATTGGGCTCTCGCTCGTTCTGGCCTCTACGATTGCCAATCCGCTTTCGGATTTGGCTGCCGCCGCCGAGATCGGGAGGGATAAAAACTCCCGCAAGGTTTCGCCGGGTCGGGTGCGCATTCCAGACCTGACGGCGCGGCCGGATGAGATTGGTCGTCTCTCTGGGGCGCTGCGCGGTATGGTGGCAGCGCTTTACGACCGGATCGACGCGAATGAACAATTCGCCGCCGACGTGGCCCATGAGATCAAGAACCCGCTGGCCAGCCTGCGCTCTGCCGTGGCCTCGCTTTATGTCGTGAAACGCGAAGATCAGCGTGTCCGGCTTTTGGAAGTGATCGACCACGATGTGAAGCGGCTCGACCGTTTGGTGAGCGATATTTCCAACGCCTCGCGGCTCGATAGTGAGTTGGTGAAGGAAGAAGAAGAACGCTTCGATCTGATGAAAATGGTGATGAACCTTGGCGAATATTTGGGTGGCCAAGCGGCCGACAACGGCGTCGAATTTATCACCGATCTGCCGAAAGAGCCGATCTTTATCACCGGGCTAGAGGCGCGCTTGGCGCAGGTCTTTGTGAACCTGATCACCAATGCGATCAGCTTCTGCGAAGACGGCGATGCGGTCCGCGTTTGGGCGCGCAAGCGCGAAAATCGGGTGCTTGTTGTGGTGGAGGACACCGGGCCGGGCATTCCCGAAGAAGCGCTGACCAAGGTCTTCAAACGGTTCTATTCGCAAAGGCCCGAGGGCCAGTTTGGGGATCATTCGGGCCTTGGGCTCGCGATCTCCAAGCAGATCGTCGAGGCACATGGCGGCGTGATCTGGGCCGAAAACATCCGTCCGACCGATGCCGATATCACCTCTGAGCCGCTGGGCGCCCGTTTCGTGGTCGGCCTCCCGGTCTAAGCGATGCGCGGCGCGACGGATAGGGTTCATGCCACCGTCGTTGCGCGTCATCCGGATGCGGGCGTTTTGATCCTTGGGCCGTCTGGGACCGGCAAATCGAGTCTTGCGCTACGCTTGATGGCCTTCGGGGCGCATCTGGTGGCCGATGATCGGGTCATCTTGAGTGCCGAAGACGGTGCGCTTTTTGCACGCTGTCCCGATACCCTTTCAGGGCTGATCGAGGCGCGTGGCGCGGGCATCTTGCGGGCGGATGCATTGCCTGTTGCCAAAATCACGCTGGCTGTCGATCTGGGGCAGGAGGAAACGGAGCGGCTTCCCCCTTCACGTGAGATTGCCTTTTGTGGTGTCACCCTGCCCCTTGTGCTGCGCTTGCAACATGGTCATCTTGAGGCGGTCATCTGGCAATGGCTGAAGGCCGGGAGAGAAATGTGACGCACAGCGCGGGAACCGGGGCGCCGACACGGCTGGTGATTGTCACCGGCCCTTCGGGCGCAGGCCGCACAACCGCGATCGCTGCCATGGAAGATATGGGCTATGAAGCGATCAACAACCTCCCGCTCAGCCTCGTCTCGCGATTGATTGATGGTCCCCTGCCGCGCCCGATGGCGCTGGGCATTGATGTGGGAAACCGCGATTTCTCGGCAGCTGCGCTGATTGAATTGATCGACCGTCTGACCCGTGCGCCGCAGTTGCGGCTCGAAGTGCTTTACTTGGATGCCTCCGCAGAGGCGCTGATCCGCCGCTATTCAGAGACGCGGCGCCGCCATCCGCTTTCACCCGAAGCGCAGCCGGTGGCCGGGATCGAGCAAGAGCTTGATCTGCTTGAACCCATTCGGATGCGGGCGGATGTGTTGGTCGATACCTCGGCGCTTAGCCCGCATGAATTGCGCGCCGAAGTGGCGCGTTGGTTTGATATGGGCGAGATCGCGCGCCTTGCGATTTCGGTGCAGAGTTTCAGCTACAAACGCGGCACGCCGCGCGGGCTCGATATGATGTTCGACTGCCGCTTCCTGAACAATCCGCATTGGGTGCCTGATCTGCGCCCGCTCACCGGGCTTGATGCGCCTGTTGCCGCGCATGTGATGGGCGATCCGCGCTATGAAGAGTTCTTTTCGCGCGTGCGCGACCTACTGTTATTTCAACTTCCAGCACATCTGGAGGAAGGCAAGGCTCATCTTGCGGTTGGGTTCGGTTGTACCGGTGGGCAACACCGTTCTGTTGTTATGACCGAAGCGGTCTGCAAGGCCCTTGCACAGGCTGGCTGGCAAGTGTCTAAACGGCACAGGGAATTGGAGCGGCGGGCACAAACGCAGCCCGCACAGAAAGGGGCAAAAGGCGCGTGATCGGGATCGTGATCGTGGCACATGGTGGGCTGGCGCGAGAATATCTTGCGGCGGTTGAGCATGTTGTGGGCCCGCAAGAGGGTATCCGCGCGATCACCATTGAAGACGATCACGACCGCAGCGCCAAGCAAGCCGAAATTCGCGCTGCCGCTGACGCGGTGGATGCGGGGCAAGGTGTGGTGGTGGTCACCGATATGTTTGGTGGCTCGCCCTCGAACCTGAGCCTGATGGCCTGCGAGGCGGGGGGGCGCGAAATCATCTATGGCGCGAACCTACCGCTTCTGATCAAATTGGCGAAATCGCGCAGTCTTGGCGTGCATGCGGCGGTGGAAGCCTCGCTGGATGCTGGGCGCAAATATATCAATTGCTATTCGACGGGCGGAGTCGCGGGGAAGTGAGCGTCTCGAAGGTTTTGAAGATCGTCAATGAAAAGGGCCTGCATGCGCGGGCTTCGGCGCGATTTGTGGAAGTGGTCGAAGATCATGATGCCCGCGCCGAGGTGGAAAAAGACGGCATGAAAGTTTCTGGCGATTCGATCATGGGGCTGTTGATGCTGGCCGCGTCGCGTGGCACCTCGATTGAGGTCACCACCTTTGGGGCGCAGGCCGAAGAACTGTCCGATGCGCTGGAGGCCTTGGTGGCCGACCGCTTCGGCGAAGAAATGTAAGCCGCAAGGCAAGAGGTTCAGTGTGAACGCAGATGGGCGCGTCAGCGCAGAGCAGATAGAACAGAAACCCTATGACAAGGGGCGTCTGTCCTATGCGGGCACCTTCACCAATCCGTGGAAGGCGGGCACAATCCGCGCCATTGAATGGGCCACGGCAAAGCTGAAATTGCTTAGCCTGATCCGTAAGTTTGAGCGTCGTGGCGCGCCCTTTGGGCAGCCGTTTTGGCCGCAAGCGCTTGAGATCATGGGGATCAATGTCACAACGCCGCCCGAGCAGATTGCCCGCATCCCGAAAGAGGGCCCGCTTGTGGTGGTGGCGAACCACCCGCATGGCTTGGTGGACGGGATGGTGCTGGCCTATCTGATTGGCCAAGTGCGCACGGATTATAAAATCCTGACTCGGTCGCTTTTGACGGGCATTCCGGAAATCGCTGAATTCATGCTGCCGGTGCCCTTCCCGCATGAGCCCAATGCGCAAGAAGAAAGCCTGAAAATGCGGGCGGAATGCATGTCTACGCTGAAGGCGGGGGGCGTGATTGTGCTCTTTCCTGCGGGGGCAGTGGCGCATTCGAAGACCTATTTCGGCCCGGCGATTGAGGGTGAATGGAACCCATTCACCGCGAAAATGCTGGCGCGTTCGGGCGCATCGGTCTTGCCGATCCATTTCCCGGGCAAGAACTCGCGGCTTTATCAAATTGCGAACAAGCTAAGCCCGACTTTGCGGCAAGGCTTGTTGCTTTATGAAATCCGTCGCGCGCTCAACAAGCCGCAGCATCCGGTGGTTGGTCATGCCAAATCGGCCGAAGATATCGCCGCCGCGCTGAAGAATCCGCGTCAGTTCTTGGCCGATCTGCGCGCAGAAACGCTGGCCTTGCGCAACTAAGCCAGCACCCGCTCCATATCGCGATGCGGAATGCCCGCATCGTCATAAACTGGGCCAAAGGCCACAAAACCAAGCTTTTCGTAAAAGCCCATCGCTTGCACCTGCGCGCCGAGTTGCACGCGGGCGCAGCCTGCCGCGCGCAACCGTTCACAACCTTCTAAGATCAGAAGCTTACCAAGCCCCGTGCCGCGCGCGGGCATGGCCACGCAAACGCGCCCGATCTTGCCCAGATCGCCAGTCACAAACAGCCGTGCGGTGCCCATCGGCGCATCCCCTTCGAGCGCCAGAAGGTGGATGGCCTCACCATCAAGGTCATCCCATTCCTCGGCCTCGGCAATGCCCTGTTCTTCAATGAACACCTGACGGCGCAGCGCATGGGGGGCCGTCAGATCGCTTGTCTCGATGATCTTCATGCGAAGTAATCGCGCAAGATGCGGGTGTAGATGCTTTTCAGCGCGGTGATTTGCTCAACCTCAATGCGCTCGTCCACTTGGTGCATGGTCTTGCCCACAAGGCCAAATTCTAGCACCGGGCAATGGTCTTTGACAAAGCGCGCATCGGAGGTGCCGCCCGAGGTGGAAAGCTCCGGCGTCACGCCCGTTTCGGCCTCAACCGCACGCGCGACCAGCGCCACAAATTCGCCCGGCGGGGTCAGGAAGCTTTCGCCAGAAACCTCGGTGCTTAGGGTGAATTTCACCCCGCTTGCGGCCTCAACCCCTTCCACCAGTCCGTTGGCCCACGCGCTGATCGTGGCCGAGGAATGCGCATCGTTGAAGCGGATGTTCACCGTGGCCCGCGCTTTTGCCGGGATCACGTTATTGGCCGGGTTGCCGCAATCAATCGTGGTGATTTGCAGGGTCGAGGGTTCAAAATGCTCTGTCCCTTCATCAAGCGGTTTGGCGGTCATCTGCCCCAGCAGATCCACCAGCGCATGCAGCGGGTTTTTGGCGCGATGCGGATAGGCGGAATGGCCCTGCACCCCCTCGGCTTCAATGTAAAAGGTCATCGAACCGCGGCGGCCAATTTTCATCATCTGGCCCAAGATTTCGGGGCAGGTGGGTTCGCCCACGAGGCAGACTGACATCGCCTCGCCCTCAGCGACCATCCAATCCAAAAGCGCGCGCGTGCCATCGTGGCCCGGCCCTTCTTCATCGCCAGTGATCGCCAGCACAATCGCGCCCTCGGGCGGCGTTTCGCGGACAAAATCCACGGCTGCGGCGGCAAATGCGCCGACGCCCGATTTCATATCGGTTGCGCCGCGCCCCCAAAGCACGCCATCGACAATGTCCCCGCAAAAGGGATCATGCGTCCACGCCGCCGCATCGCCGACCGGGACCACATCGGTGTGACCATTGAAGCCAAAGGTCTTGGCGCCCCTCTCGCCCCAGCGGGCGAAGAGGTTTGGCACACCGCCACGATCCACCCGCGTACAGGCAAACCCGGCGTCGCTCAGCAGCTTTTCCAAGAGCACCAATGCGCCGCCTTCTTCGGGCGTGACAGAGGGGCAGCGGATCAGATCGGCGGTGAGCGCTATCGGGTCGGTGGTCATGGCAAGCTCCTGTTTCATGCAAGCCTTAGCCGGGCTGCGGGCAAGGCGCAACGCGCGCGCGGTGTTGCTTTGGCGCAACCTCCGAGAATGGCCGGAAATTTCTGTTTTGAATCAGTCCAAAACTATCCTAACGTATAAGCAATAAACGACCCGAGGCAGGGCAACACGAGCAGGGCAAAAGCCCCCAATGAAAAGGCCGAATGGCCACGGACGGACCGGCAAATTGCCGGAGCGGAGCATTTGTTGCTCTGCCCTCTAGGCGAGGGCAGGACATGGCAACCGGGCGCGAGCTTGGATACAATACCTCTGCGTCGGCAACGCAGATGGCGCAAACGATCTTTGGCGATGGGGTGAGCGTGGTTTCGGCCAGCTACACCGGCGCATCCTCATCCGCAGCGGTTTACTATTACGGTGATTCCCGCGCGCCAGAGACGACACCAAGCGATACGGGCGTGATCCTGTCGACCGGGAACGTGTCGGATTTTACTCAGCGCAATGGCGATCCGAACCGCTATTCCAACACCTCCACCAACACTTGGGGGCAGGATAATAACTCCGGCTTCAACGCTTTGGCGGGCACGCGCACCTATGATGCGGCCTATCTAGATGTGACATTCGTGCCCGACAGCGATGTGATGACGATCAGCTTCACCTTCGCCTCGGAAGAATATCCCGAATACGTCAATTCGATTTATAACGACGTGGTCGGGCTTTGGGTGAATGGCAGTTCGGTTGATGTGGAGCTGAACGCCTCGGTCAACGGGGTGAACGGCACCAATAACGAGAACCTCTACATTTCCAACACCGGAGATGACTACAACACCGAGATGGACGGGTTCACCGTCACCATGTCTGTGACGTTCAAAGTTATCCCGGGGCAGGTGAACAGCCTACGCATCGGTATCGCGGATGTGAGCGACTCGAGCTATGACTCGAACCTCCTGATTGCGGCGAATTCTGTGCAGACGGTGCTGATCGCTGCCGATGATGAGATCACGCTTGGCGAGAATGGCAGCCGCACGCTGGATGTTTTGAGCAATGACATCAATGGCACCACCGGAACGCTCACGATCACCCATATCAATGGGGTGGAGGTCAGTGCGGGCGATATGGTTCAGCTTGCGTCGGGCGAAACCGTCACGCTGAACGCCGATGGCACGCTACAGGTCACCAGCGACGTGGGCGAAGAAAGCGTCAACTTCACCTATGAGATTGCCTCTACCTCGGGTCACACCGATGTGGGTATGGTTTCTGTCAATGTGGTGCCTTGTTTCGTTGCAGGGACATTAATCGCGACGCCCAATGGGCTGCGCGCGGTCGAGGCTTTGATGCCGGGCGACCTTGTGGAAACGCAAGATGCCGGGCCGCAGCCTTTGTGCTGGGTGGGGCGCACGCGGGTTGCCGCTGCGGGGGCCTTTGCCCCGATCCGCTTTGCCAAGGGTGCCTATGGCGCGGCGCGTGATGTTCTTTTCTCGCCGCAGCATCGGGTGTTGGTGCGCGATCCAGTGGCCGAGTTGATGTTTGGCGAGTCGGAGGTTTTGGTCGCGGCCAAGGATTTGGTCGATGGCCGGCAAGTCACGGTGCGCGAGGGCGGTTTTGTGGAGTATGTCCATATCCTGTTCGACCGCCATCACATCGTCTTCTCAGAAGGTCTGGCGACCGAGAGCTTTCTGCCCGGCCCTCAAGTCATGGGCGGGATGGAGAGCGAGGCGCAGCAAGAGATCCAAACTCTCTTCCCCGACCTCGACCCGGCTACGGGTGAAGGCTATGGCCCGGCGGCGCGGCGTATGCTGCGCAGTTATGAGGCACAGGTGCTGCAGCGGATGGTCGCCTGAGCATGGCGCAGCGGGACGTGGGCTGGTTTGCGGCGCATTTGCCAAGCCGCGGTGCGGTGAGTTTCGCCGAACCGGGTCTTGGTGCGCAGCTTTCGCGTGGCAGCCTGATGTTGGAATTCACCCTGATGCAGGGGGAGGTAGGGCCTTTAGGGCTTGTGCACCTTGGTTCGCGTGAAGGCTGGCTGCGGTTTTTCTCGCTCGCACTTGATGGGGAGGGGCATCTAAGCCTTGTACAGCGTCAAGGCGACGCGGTGCATGCGCTCTCGCTCGATGTCTCAAGCGCCTGTCAAGCGGGCGGGCGCATGCGGGTGACGTGGAGTTGGGACTGTGAGAAGGGCCTCAGCCGTCTCAGCTTAGAGGCGGTGGATGGTGGGAGCCTGCGCCAAAAGCTTGGTCATGATCCACTGGCAATGCCGCGCGCGGATTTGGCGGCTTTAGCGGCAGCGCGAGATGGCACGCAACTTGGGCCGCGGGTCGAGTGGTTGGCGCTTGGCGATCATGTTCAGCCCGTCGGGCCCGGGGCTTGTTTTGCACCTGCAACACCGATTGCGACGCCGAAAGGCGAACGCCCCGCCGCCAGTTTGCAAGCCGGAGATTGGGTCGAGACCGCGGATGCTGGGCCGCAAAAGGTTTTGTGGTCTGGGCGTGTTTCCTTGCCTGCGCTTGGCGCCTTACGTCCGGTGCGGCTTTGTGCGCCGTTCTTTGGAGCCACGCGGGATTTGTGGTTATGGCCGCGCCATCGTGTGGCCTTGGGAGGCGCGGCGGTGGATTACCTTTTTGGCGAGGATGAGGTTTTGATCGGCGCGCAGCATTTGGTGGATGGCGTTAGCGCGCAGCAACCTGACCGACCTTGTGTTTTGAATTGGCACGGAATTTTGCTTGAGGGGCACCATCTTTTGAGTGCCGATGGCTGCTTGATCGAAAGCCTGAGCCTTGGGCGGCTTGCACGCACGCCCGCACTGGCGCGCACCACCGCCTTGGCCGATTTGGGCTCGGAGTTGCCGTTGCATGGGGCTGCCGCGCGGCGGGTTTTGCGCACTTACGAAGCCCAAGCTTTGGCGGCAGAGCGTCGCCGCCGCGATGGCCCGGTTGCCGCCTGAGCAAAATCGGACGCGACACATTCGGTCTTTGATTAAGCTTCGCGCGAATTTTTATTGCGCTGCACCTGCAAAATGCCTAAGCACTCGGGAACCGCAAAACAACCGCGCCGAATCCCGGCGCAGATGGGGCTGACATGACCGAGACGATCCTTCTTGCCGACCTGCTTGCGCTGACTGAGGCGACGCTTCCCGAGATTGCGAAACTGACCGCCGAGGCGACTGCGGGCCTGAAGGCTAAAGTCAGCCGGGGCGACAAAATCTCCAATGCCGCGCTGGAAGAGGACCAATTTACGGCCCATGCGTTGGCGTGGCTCGCCACCTATAATCAGTCGCTGATCCAACTGCGCGGCTGGGCGGGCCGTGTCGCCGAGGCGGGCCAGTTTGGTGAGATGGAGCAGCTTATCCTGCAAATCGGCTTTGGCGAATACCTCAACCAGATTGCCGGTGGCATCCCGATGAGCCAAGGCGAAACCGCGCGCCTGACCGACCTTGGCGTTGCGTGGGAGCCGTCGGAGGCCGCGCGCAAACTGATGGCTGAGGGCAATACCAATGCCGCGCGTATGGCGCTGGTTGCGCGGATGCAAGACAACCAAGGCCGCGCGCTCTTTGGTACCTCAGGCTTGGATGAAGAGTTGGAAATGATCCGCGATCAGTTCCACCGCTATGCCGAGGAACGCGTGATCCCGAATGCGCATGAATGGCACCTGAAAGACGAACTGATCCCGATGGAGATCATCGAGGAACTGGCCGAACTGGGCGTGTTCGGGCTGACCATCCCGGAAGAATATGGCGGGTTGGGCCTGTCCAAAGCCTCGATGGTGGTGGTGACCGAGGAGCTTTCGCGCGGTTACATTGGCGTCGGTTCGCTCGGCACGCGGTCCGAGATTGCCGCGGAACTGATCATTTGCGGCGGTACCGAGGAACAAAAGCAAAAATGGCTGCCGGGGCTGGCCTCGGGCGAGATCCTTTCGACCGCTGTTTTCACCGAACCGAACACCGGCTCGGACCTTGGGAGCCTGCGCACCCGTGCGGTAAAGGATGGCGATGACTGGGTGGTGACGGGCAACAAAACTTGGATCACTCACGCCCAACGCACCCATGTGATGACGCTTCTGGCCCGCACCGAGCCTGACACCACCGATTGGCGCGGCCTGTCGATGTTCTTGGCAGAAAAGACCCCGGGCACCGATGACAACCCCTTCCCGACGCCGGGCATGACCGGCGGCGAGATCGAGGTTTTGGGCTATCGCGGCATGAAGGAATATGAGCTGGGCTTTGATGGCTTCCGCGTGAAGGGCGAAAACCTTCTGGGCGGCGAGACCGGCAAAGGCTTCAAACAGCTTATGGAAACCTTTGAATCGGCCCGCATCCAAACCGCTGCCCGCGCCGTGGGTGTGGCGCAGGCGGCTTGCGAGATCGGGATGCAATATGCGATCGACCGCAAGCAATTTGGCAAATCGCTGATCGAGTTTCCGCGCGTCGGCGGCAAGCTGGCGATGATGGCGGTCGAAATCATGATCGCGCGGCAGCTGACCTATTTCTCGGCTTGGGAGAAAGACCACGGCCATCGCTGTGACGTGGAAGCGGGTATGGCGAAACTGCTCGGTGCGCGCGTGGCTTGGGCGTGCTCGGACAATGCGCTGCAAATCCACGGCGGCAACGGCTTTGCGCTCGAATACACGATCTCGCGTATCCTGTGTGACGCCCGCATCTTGAACATCTTCGAGGGTGCGGCGGAAATTCAGGCGCAAGTGATTGCGCGTCGCCTGCTGGGTTGAGCCGTTTCAAATTGCATCAAGCGGGGCCATTCTTGGCCCCGTTTTTTATTGCGCCTCCAAAGGTTTCGCGCAATCTGGCGGGAAAGGAGACCGCCATGATCCGTGATGCCCGCCCTGAGGATGCTGAAGCGATTTGCACGATCTATAATGACGCCGTGCAAAACTCGACTGCGATCTGGAACGAGATTTTGGTGGATGCCGAAAACCGCCGTGCGTGGATTGCTGAGCGCCAAGCGGCGGGCTTTCCGGTGCTGGTCTGGGACGAAAGCGGGCAGGCCTTGGGCTATGCCAGCTTTGGCCCGTTTCGTCCGCATGATGGCTATCGGTTGACGGTCGAACATTCGGTCTATGTCCACCCGGATCATCGCTCCGGGGGCAAGGGCGCGCAGTTGATGGCGGCGCTGATTGCCCGCGCGCGGGCGGAGGGCTTTCATGTTATGGTGGCGGCGATTGATGCGGCGAATACGGGTTCAATCCGCCTGCACGCGCGGCTGGGCTTTGCCGACGTTGGCGTGATGCGCCAAGTGGGCAAAAAATTCGGGCGATGGCTTGATTTGGCGCTGATGCAACTGGTGCTCGATGATCGCCCTCAGCCCTGACGGGCAATGGCGTCGATCAACCGCCGTCGCGCCTCTGGCAATTGTTTGCGGGCATGATCTTCGGCAAAGCGGGTCAGGAAGTGGCCGGTGAGGGAGAGGCCCTCGCCAATCTCCCCCCAAGTGGCCGGGCCTTGGCCCAAAAGGCACAGCGGCAAAGGCAACAGGCGCGGGGCCCAATCGCCCGCGCCCGCGCGGCTCACTGCCCTGCCTGAGCGAGGTGAAACATAGGCCAGATCATCGCGCGTGCCGGTGACCGCGCAGCGGGTGAGGTCGAGTCCGCTGCCAAGCTCTTCAAGCAGTGCCATTTCCCAGTGCAGGTAATCCACCACCCAGCCCTCCGCCGCTTGCCCGATCACGGTGAAAAGCGGCTCGGTTGCTGCGTAAAGACGCGGATGCGGGTCGCGCTCGGCCAGCACAAAGGACAGCATCGCACAAACCGAATTGAGCCCCATCAGCGCGAGCCGATCAGAAAGCGCGCCCGCACGCGATTCCAACGGCTCAACGGTGAAACTGCCCAAATGATCCTCAAGCCGCGCGCGCCAGTTAAGCGCGACATGGCTGCCCGGCATCAATGTGGCCGCCATCTTGCGCGATGCCCCGCCGCGTACCACGCCAAGGTGGCGGCCATGCATGGCCGTAAACACCTCGACAATCGCGGAGCTTTCGCCATGCAGGCGGGTTGAAAGGATCGTGCCTTGGTCTTGCCAGTCCATCTGTTTCGCCACAGGCGGGGGGCTGTCTGCCCCCCGAACCCCCCGAGGATATTTGGACAAAGTCGAAGGGGAAAGTCAGTCTTTCAGACCGTCTTCTTCCAAAAGCGTGCGGCCATGCCGAGCTTCGAGTTCGATCACCCAAAGATCGGGGTCAAAGCTGCGTTGCTTGCGGATGCTTTCATCCACCTCACGCTCAGCACCTTCGGTCAGCACCGCCCAAGCCTCGCTATCGGTCATCAGGTCAAACCGGCGGGTGTAAAGCTTTGCCTGCCCATCCAGCGTGGCGCATTTCACCATCACCGCACCGCTATCGGGTTGCCCCTTGGCGGCGATATAGGCGGGGATATTGTTCAACTCCAACCGTTTGAGATAAGCCCGCACCCAAAGTTCGGCGCGCAAACGGGGCGGCATGGTCAGTTGCCGTCCTTGAAGTCGAGCCCCATTTCCGAATAGCGCTCGGCTTCGTCTTGCCAGTTCTCGCGCACCTTCACCTGCAAGAACAGATGCACCGGGCGGCCCATGAAATCGGCCAGATCATGGCGCGCGGCGGTGGAGATGCCCTTGATCGTCTCGCCACCCTTGCCCAGCACAATGCCCTTATGGCCATCGCGGCTAACATAGATCACCTGGTCGATCCGGGCGGAGCCATCGGGGCGTTCTTCCCAGTTTTCCGTCTCGACGGTCAACTGATAGGGCAGTTCTTCATGCAGCCGCAGGGTCAGCTTTTCGCGGGTCACTTCGGCGGCGATCATACGCATCGGCAGGTCGGCGATCTGGTCCTCGGGGTAATACCACGGGCCAACGGGCAATTCACCCGCAAGCCAACTCCGCAGATCGTCCACGCCATAGCCCTTTTCGGCCGAGATCATAAAGGTCCGCACAAAGGGGAATTCGGCATTGGCTTTCTCGGCCAATTCCAAAAGCCGCTCGGCTTTCACCTTGTCGATCTTGTTGATGGCAAGCGCGACGGGTTGCGTGCCTTCGCGCGATTTCAGCGCTTCCAAAATCGCCATCACCCCATCGGTCAGGCCGCGATGGGCCTCAATCAGGAGCACCACGATATCGGCATCGGCGGCGCCCCCCCAAGCGGCGGTGACCATCGCCCGGTCAAGGCGGCGGCGCGGACGAAAGATGCCGGGGGTATCGACAAAGACGATTTGGCTTTGACCAGCCATGCACACCCCGCGAATGCGGGCGCGTGTGGTTTGCACCTTATGGGTGACGATCGAGACCTTCGCGCCGACCATCTGGTTGAGCAGGGTAGACTTGCCGGCATTGGGTTCGCCGATCAGGGCAACAAAGCCCGCGCGGGTGGTTTCGGTCATCTGGACTCCTGAAGTTTGCTGCGGGATAGTCCATTCCGGTGCGCAAGGCTAGCGCGAACCGGATTTTGTAAAAAGGGAATTTCATGAGATTGGTGCGTCGGCTTGTCCGAATATTGATTGGTTCGCAGAAACCCCGGCGCAAAACACTGCCGCACAGGGCGCAAGCGGTTGATGCGCGAGCCTCCGCCTCGAAAATCACTGCTGTTTCGGTGCAAACGACGGAAATCTGCTTTGAGGCTGTTTCCCAAGTTCTTTCCGGCAAATGTTGGATCGTTGATGGCGATACGATCATCATAAATAAGACCCGTATCCGATTGGCGGGAATTGATGCCCCAGAGATGGACCATCCCTATGGAAAGAAAGCCAAATGGATGCTTCATGCCCTTTGTAAGGATCAGGTTGTTCGCGCCGAGTTGACGGGCGACGCAAGTCATGAACGGGTGGTCGCGACCTGTTATCTTGAAGATGGACGCGATCTCTCTGCCGAGATGGTGAAAGCTGGTTACGCGCTCGACTGGCCCAAGTTCTCGGGTGGTAAATATCGCGGACTGGAGGCGCCTGATGCACGCAAGAAGCTATGGCGCGCCGCCGCGCGCCAACGTGGGCGTATGCCGCACAATTAGCTGCTTAGCCTTGTTCCAACCGCGCCAGCAGCGCCTTGGCGGCGGCTTGTTCGGCTTGGCGTTTGGAGCCAGCCACGGCCTCTTCGCTATCGCCTGAGTCGAGTTGCACGGCGATGCGAAACTTGGGCGCGTGGTCGGGGCCATCGCGGCCAAGCGTTTCATAGCGCGGCGGGGCCATGCCGCGCGCCTGCGCCCATTCTTGCAGCGCGGTTTTCGGGTCACGGGCATCTTGTTCGACCGTGTCGATACGCTTGCCCCAAAGCCGCAACACAAGCGCCTTGGCGACCTCAAACCCTGCGTCCAGATAGACGGCGGCAATCACCGCCTCCATCGCATCGCCCAGAAGCGCTTCCTTGCGGCGCCCGCCTGACATCATTTCAGACCGGCCGAGTTTGAGCACCGCTCCAAGGTCGATCTCGCGCGCGACAGCGGCGCAGGTTTCTTTGCGCACAAGCGCATTGAAGCGCGGCGCTAGCTGGCCCTCAGAGGCGGCACGGTCGGCGCGAAACAGCGCCTCGGCCATCGAAAGCCCCAATACGCGGTCGCCCAGAAATTCCAGCCGCTGGTTGTCGGGCCGGGTCGGGGAGCCCAGCGAGGAATGCGTGAGCGCCCGCACCAGAATTTCTGGTTTTTCAAAGCTATGGCCGAGCCGCGTCATGAACGCGGCGAGATCCGCCGAGACCTTCATTCCACCGCCTTGAAGAACCGATCCGACCGCCAGGTCCAGAAGTAGAAGAGCGATTTGCCCGCCGAAGAGAACATCACCCGGTCGGCGCGGCCCACCAGATATTCCGCCGGCACAAAGCCCACGCCGCCAATGCTTTGCGGGAAGCGGCTGTCTTCGGAATTGTCGCGGTTGTCGCCCATGAAGAAGTAATGGCCTTCGGGCACGGTGAAGACCGGCGTATCATCGGCGCGACCGCCATTGATGATGTTCAGAATGTCGTGGCTCACGCCATTCGGGAGCGTTTCGATCTGGCGCGGTTTGATGCAATCGGCGCCTTCGCCCACCGGCTCATTGGCGCAGCGCGGGCGGCCCCCTTGCGGGCCTTGCGGCTCATAGGTTTCGACGAATTGGCCACCGTCTTGCAGCTTCACCGGCGTGCCGTTGATGTGCAAAATGCCCCGCACCATCTGGATTTTATCACCCGGTAAGCCGATCAGCCGTTTGATGAAATCGACGTTCTTGGTGGGATGGCGAAACACCACCACATCGCCGCGTTCGGGCTCTGAGGCGAAGATCCGCCCCTCGACCGGGCAGGGCGAGAAATCTGGCCCTGCGAAGGGGCAAGAATAGCGCGAATAGCCATAGGCCATTTTGTTGACGAAGAGGAAGTCGCCGATCAGCAGCGTGTCCTTCATCGAGCCCGAGGGAATCCAGAACGGCTGGAAGAAAAGGGTACGAAAGACCCCGGCAATCACCAACGCCCAAAATAGGGTGCGGAGGGTTTCGCCGATGCCGCCTTCGGATTTGCTGGCCATGCTCTGCCTCTTCTTAAAAACTTTGCCTTCCTTGGCGCGTCACGGGGATCAAGTCAAGGAAGCGGGCGGGCCTCGATCACCACGAAAGCTTGTGCCCAAGGGTGATCATCGGTGAGTGTGACATGCACGATGGCCTCATGGCCTTCGGGGGTCATTTTGGCGAGCCGCTCTGCGGCCCAGCCGGTCAGTTCCATAATTGGTTGGCCCGTTGGCAGATTTACCACCGCCATGTCTTTCCATGAAATGCCCATCGCAAGCCCGGTGCCCAAGGCCTTGGAACAGGCCTCTTTTGCGGCCCATCGCTTGGCATAGGTGCCCGGCGTATCGGCGCGGCGTTCGGCTTTGGCGATTTCGGTGGGGGTGAAGACGCGGGTGCGGAAACGATCGCCGAACCGCTCCAGCGTTCCGGCGATGCGTTCGATATTTGCAAGGTCAGAGCCGATGCCAAGGATCATGCGTTGCTCACGCCCGGGCTGCGTCCATCAGCCGCCGCATTTCCGCAATTGCCGGACCAAGCCCGATGAAGACCGACTCGGCAATCAGGAAATGGCCGATGTTGAGTTCGGCAATTTCCGGGATTTCGGCAATCGGCATCACGGTTTCATAGGTCAACCCGTGACCCGCATGGACCTCTAGCCCAAGGCTGGCGGCGAGCGCCGCGCCTTTGCGCAAAGCGGCAAGCTCGGCATCGCGTTCGGCGAATTTGCCTGCGTAATGCAGGTCGCAATAATGGCCCGTATGTAGCTCAACCACTGCGGCCCCAATCGCGGCAGAGGCCTCAATCTGGCGCGGATCAGGGGCGATGAACATCGACACCCGCGCCCCCGCCTGACGCAGTGGCGCGATATAGGCGGTGAGCCGCGCTTGATCTTTGATTACGTCAAGCCCGCCTTCGGTGGTGCGCTCTTGGCGCTTTTCCGGCACAAGGCAGACAGCATGGGGTTTGGTCGCAACGGAAATGCGCTGCATTTCCTCGGTTGCCGCCATTTCGAAGTTGAGCGGAATGCGCAAATTGGCCTTCAGTTCCGCCATGTCGGCATCCGAGATATGGCGGCGGTCTTCGCGCAAATGCGCGGTGATCCCATCGGCCCCGGCCTCCTGTGCCAAAAGCGCCGCGCGCAAGGGGCTCGGGTAGGACGCGCCGCGAGCATTGCGCAGCGTGGCCACATGGTCGATGTTGACGCCAAGGCGGATCGAACGGGTCATTGGGGCCTCCGGGGGATCATTGGCGCCACTATGCCCAAAGCTTTGCGCAGAGGGAAGATGCCGCTTAGCCACGCCCCGGTTCGTGATCGGTTTTATCGTTCTTTTCGGCGGCTTCGTTCGACTGGATCTTCTGTGGGGCGACCAAGGCACCCTCGGGTGCACATTCCACAGGCTCATCTTCAACGGTTTTGCGTTGTGGCAGCTTCGCTTTAAGCTTCGCAAGCCGTGCCTTCAGCCGCAATTTGCGTGCTTTTTGATAGGCCGTCACCAGTGGTAGCGCGATGTAATAGCCAATCGCCCCGGCAACCGTTCCCATGACTACACCGCCCAGAAGATAGGGCAGGAAGATGTCATAGAAAAACTCGGACATCCCGCTCCATTGCGTCGGGGCGCTGGTGAAAATGGCGATCAGATTGTGGCGTGTATCGACAAAGGCTTGGGCAAAGATATCAAGCAGCCCTTCGGCATGGCTCGCATCATAGCTTTCCCATGTCATCCAGTGGCCCAGCTTGATGGCGCTGAGCGCGATCAGCGGGAAGGTCAGCGGATTGCCGATCACCGTCGCAAAGAGCGAGGCCAGCACATTGCCGCGGAAAAGCTTGGCCAGCACAGCCGCCACAATCAGGTGAATGCCAAAAAGCGGCGTGAAGGACACGAAGATACCGATGAAGATACCGCGGGCAATCCGGTGCGGCGGGTCGGGCAGACGGTTCAGCCGGTGACGAATATAAGTAAAGGCCCGCCCCCAGCCGCCGCGCGGCCAAAGCGAGTCTCGCAGCACCGCCTGCCAGCTGCGCTTGTTTCGCCTCTTGAAAACCACGTCTTCCCTTCCGCCCCCATCAGGGCTTGCGCGCCAGATCTCGCCAGCGTTCCACCTGCGCCACATCTGATTCTGCCTCAAGGGCTGTCAGAAGTCTGTGCAGGTGTTCGGCATCGCGTAACTCGACCTCTACGACAAGCGAGTAAAAGTCTGGTTTGCGATCGACAAAATTCAGGTCGGAAATGTTGGCTTTTTGCGCGCCGATCAGCGTGCAGATATGGCCAAGCACCCCGGCATCATTCGAGATCGTGAGCTTGAGCGAAACCGAATAGGCGGGCGGGTGTTCGCCCTCTTGCCAATGCAGGTCCACCCAGCGTGCGGGCTGGTCTTCAAATTCTTCAAGCGCGGGGCAGTCGATTGCATGGATCACTACGCCCTGACCGCGATAGGTGATGCCGACGATTCGCTCGCCCGGCAGCGGATGGCAGCAGGCTGCGCGGCGGAAGCTTTGGTCCGCGCCAAGCCCAAGCACAGCGCGGCTGGGTTCAATCGTGGCCGGGCCGCGCGTTGCAAGTTCGGGATAGAGTGTTTCCACCACTTCGCGCGCAGTAATTTCGGCAGAGCCAAGCTGGGCCAGAAGCTCGGTTTCATCCGGCAGGCCCAAGGTTTTGGCCGCCGTGCGCAAGGCTTTGTCGGAGACTTTGCGGCCAATATGCTCAAAGGCCACCCGCGCGAGCTCGGTGCCGAGTTTGACAAACCGGCCTCGGTCTTCTTCACGTAGGCTTTTGCGGATCGACGCTTTGGCGCGACCGGTGGCCACAATATCAAGCCAAGTGGGCTGCGGGCGCTGACCTGCGGCGGTGATCACCTCGACCGATTGGCCGTTTTTAAGCCGGGTCCACAGCGGCACGCGAATGCCGTCCACCTTCGCGCCCACGCAGGAATTGCCGATCCGGGTGTGGATCGCATAGGCAAAGTCAATCGGCGTGGCGCCTTTGGGAAGTTTGATCACATCGCCCTTGGGCGTGAAGCAGAACACTTGGTCCGAATACATCTCGAGCTTGACGTTCTCGAGGAATTCGTCGTGATCGCCTTCGCCAAAGCGTTCATTGAGCGATTTCAGCCATTTGGCCGGATCCACGGCAAAGGGGTTCAGCGCGCGTTCGCCATCACGGTAGGACCAATGCGCGGCCACGCCCGCCTCGGCCACCTCGTGCATCTGCCGGGTCCGAATTTGCACCTCAACCCGTTTGCCATCGCGCCCCGACACCGTGGTGTGGATTGAGCGATAGCCGTTCGATTTCGGTTGGCTGATGTAATCTTTGAACCGCCCCGGCACCGAGCGCCAGCGCTGGTGAATGAGGCCAAGCACGGTGTAGCAATCCGCCACGTCTTGGGTGATGACGCGGAAGCCGTAAATATCGGACAGGCGCGAGAAGGTGAGGCTCTTCTCTTCCATCTTGCGCCAGATCGAATAGGGGCGTTTGGCGCGGCCAAAGACATCGGCCTCGACCCCCGCCTTTTCCAACTCATGGCGAATGTCGGCGGTGATCTGCGAGATCACATCGCCCGATTCCTTTTGCAAGGAAACGAAACGGCGAATGATCGAGGTGCGCGCTTCGTGGTTGAGCACTTTGAAGGCGAGGTCTTCCAACTCCTCGCGCATCCATTGCATCCCCATCCGGCCAGCTAGCGGCGCGAAAATCTCCATCGTTTCGCGTGCCTTTTGGGCCTGTTTTTCAGGGCGCATGGAGCGGATCGTGCGCATATTGTGCAAACGGTCGGCCAGCTTCACCAAGATCACCCGCAAGTCTTTCGACATCGCCATGAACAGCTTGCGGAAGTTTTCCGCCTGTTTCGTGGCGCTCGACGAAAGTTGCAGGTTGGTCAGCTTGGTGACGCCATCGACCAATTCGGCGATTTCATTGCCGAACATCGCTTCGACCTCGGTATAGGTCGAGCGGGTGTCTTCGATTGTGTCGTGCAAAAGCGCGGTGACGATGGTGGCATCATCAAGCCGCTGCTCGGTCAAAATCGCCGCGACGGCGACGGGATGCGTAAAATAGGGCTCGCCCGAGTGACGGAACTGCCCCTCGTGCATCTGGAGACCGTAGGCGTAAGCTCGGCGGATCAGATCAGCATTGCAGCGCGGGTTATAGTTGCGAACGAGCGCGATCAGGTCTTCGACGTCGATCATTCGCGCGCGCTCGCCCCCTTGGTCTTATTCGCGGCCTTGCGCGTCCATCAGCGCGCGCAGCATGCGCTCTTCGTCCATGTCGTCCGCTTTCGGACGGTCCACTTCACCCGACATCAGCATCGCCATCGAATCCTCTTCGGGTTCGTCGACTTCGATCTGGGTCTGGTTGCTTTCGATCAGGCGCTCGCGCAGATCGTCGGCCAGTTGGGTTTCTTCGGCGATTTCGCGCAGCGCGACCACCGGGTTCTTGTCATTGTCACGATCAATCGTGAGCGGGGCACCGGCGGCCACTTCGCGCGCACGATGGGCCGCGAGCATTACCAGCTCGAAGCGGTTCGGAACCTTGTCAACGCAGTCTTCAACCGTCACGCGGGCCATGATCATCTCCAGAAGAACGGGGAGGTGTGAACCGCCTACTTAGTCGCTTGATCCGGGCTTGACAAGCCGCCCACTCCGCCAAACGGCGCAGAAAACGGCACAAGCGCGGCTTTTTCGGCCGGATCAAGGCTCTGCACCATTTCCTGCACGGTTTTGCCTGTTGCCGGATGGCGCCACAGCGGGGCGATTTCGGCGAAGGGAATCAGCACAAAAGCACGATCCGCCAGCCTTGGATGCGGCAAAATCAATTGGTCTGGAGCTTCAGTCATTTGCTGTTCAAGTGGCAGGCCACGCCAATGGGCCTGTGTTTGGGGATCGGGCAGGATGGTTTGACCGACGGCGATCAGGTCCAGATCAATGCCGCGCGCTCCCCAACGCTTTTCGCGCACCCTCCCAAGACGCGCCTCGACCCGATGTAGCGCAGCGAGGGTGGCTTCGGCGGGCAGGGTCGCTTCAAATACGGCACAACCGTTCACATAGTCGGGGCCCGAACCGGCCGGAAATGCGGGTGAACGATAAAATCGACTAATCGCCTTTAGGTTGAGTGCCTCTGAGCGCAAAAAATCCATAGCCGTCACAATGCTTTGTGCCGGTGACCCAACAAAACTTGGAAGATTCGCGCCGAAAGCAATAAAAAACGTGCTAGTATACATAAAGACAGATACCTTCCCCACTCGGCGCTTGTTATCCACGCGCTCTATCAGACGGTTTCTGCGGCGTATTGTGCATATCGATTTCCGCGTCAACCACTCGGCATAGGCCGCCGCGGAACCGATGGAAAGGACTTATTGATGTTTTACAAAGACGAACGTCTGGCGCTCTTTATCGACGGTTCGAATCTTTATGCGGCTGCCAAAGCGCTAGGATTCGACATCGATTACAAGCTCCTACGGCAAGAATTTGAACGCCGTGGTAAGCTGGTCCGGGCTTTCTACTACACAGCACTGCTCGAAAACGAGGAGTACTCCCCGATCCGCCCGCTGGTGGATTGGTTGCACTACAATGGCTACGCCATGGTGACCAAGCCGGCGAAGGAATACACTGATTCCATGGGCCGCCGGAAGGTGAAGGGCAACATGGATATCGAGCTGGCGGTCAATGCGATGGAACTCGCGCCGCGGCTTGATCATGCGGTTCTGTTCTCGGGCGACGGGGATTTCCGTCCGCTCGTGGAAGCGCTGCAACGCATGGGCGTGCGCGTATCGGTTGTGTCCACGATCCGTAGCCAGCCGCCGATGATCGCCGATGAGTTGCGCCGTCAGGCCGACAATTTCATCGAGCTCGACGCGCTGCGTGACGTGATCGGGCGGCCGCCGCGTGAGCCGCGCGAAGGCGTTGAGACGGCGGAAGCCTGATCTCTTCTACACAAATGCAAAAGGCGGCGGTCCACTCCCGCCGCCTTTTTGCATGGCGCGCTCAGTCGCGTGGAGCAGCGGCGCGGCGTAGCCGGTCGTTGATGGCGCGACCAAGACCCGTTTCGGGGATTGGGGCAACCGCAATTGCGGTAGCGTTGCGCGCCGTGGCCAGTTTGTCGGCTGCCCGCAGCGTAGCGAAAAGGGCCGCCGCAGCTTCAACCAAATCCGCCGTGGCGGAAAGCGTCAGATCGGCTTGCGGGCCGGAGCCAAAGCCGATGAACACTTCCCCATCACGTTTTTCCGTTGCGTTGAGCCGCACCGCTGCGCCGGGGGCGTAATGTGAAGTCAGTTGGCCCGGGGCATTGGGCTTGGCCGCATTGCCACCGCTGGCCAAGGACGCGCCAAGCGCCTCTTCCAAGGTCTCTGCAGGCAGGCCACCGGGGCGCAGCATCGTGGGTGGATCAAGGGACAGGATTGTCGATTCAACGCCCACCGCGCAGGCCCCACCATCCAGCACCGCAGCGATCTTGCCCGACAGACCTTCTAGCACATGATCCGCTTCGGTTGGGCTGACTTTGCCGGATGGGTTGGCCGAAGGCGCGGCAAGCGGGCCGCCAAAGGTTTCCAAGAGCGCGCGGGCAAGGGGATGCGCGGGCAGGCGCAAGGCCACCGTCTCAAGCCCAGCACTTACCAAATCCGAAATCCCAGCCTCTATGCGCAGGGGCAAAACCAGTGTCAGCGGGCCGGGCCAAAACGCTCGCGCCAAGTCTCGCGCTTGCGGGGTAAACACGGCAATCTCTTCCGCCATCGCCATATCGGCTACATGCACGATGAGCGGGTTGAATTGCGGCCGCCCTTTGGCGGCAAAAATCCCGGCAACGGCGGTTCCATTGCGTGCATCACCGCCAAGGCCATAGACCGTCTCGGTCGGGAAGGCGACCAGCGCGCCTGCGTGCAACAGTGTGCTCGCGCGTGCCAGCCCTGCGGCATCGGCCCCCAGACGTTCGGTCATTTCCGGCATGGTCCTTTTGTGACGCTGCGTTGCAGTAGACGGAGCTTTCCCCTGCGGTAACCTGCCCCTGACTTCTGATTTCAGCACATACGCGCGCGAGGGCCATTTGCCAAGCGCGCCGCCGACCGCCTTGAGGAGACTGTCATGGCCTATCGCTCCCCCGTTGCCGATATTCGCTTCATTCTCGACAAGGTGGTGCCGCTTGCACCGGTGGCGGCCACCGAGCGCTTTGCCGAGGCCACGGGGGATACCGTGGAAGCGGTTTTGCTTGAGGCGGGGAAACTCTGTGATGAGGTGATGGCGCCGCTTTTGCGCGCGGGGGATTTGCATCCCGCCAAGCTGGAAAACGGTGTGATGCGCACCAGCCCCGGCTTCAAAGAGGCTTATGCGCAAATTGCCGAGGGGCATTGGGTTGCCGTGGCGGCGTCGCATGAGTTTGGCGGGATGGGGTTGCCGCAAACTCTGTGCGTTGCGATCAATGATATGATGTCGGGGGCCAATCTTGCGCTGCAACTCAAGCCGCTTTTGACCCAAGGCCAAATCGAGGCGCTGGAGCACCACGCCAGCGATGCGTTGAAAGCGCTTTACCTGCCCAAGCTGATTTCCGGTGAATGGTCGGGCACGATGAACCTGACCGAACCGCAGGCGGGCTCAGATGTGGGGGCGCTGCGCAGCAAGGCCGAGCCTTTGGGCGATGGCACCTATGCGATCACCGGGCAGAAGATTTTCATCTCTTGGGGCGACAGCGACATGGTGGAAAACGTCTGCCACCTTGTTTTGGCGCGGCTCCCCGATGCGGTGCCGGGCACCAAGGGGATTTCGCTTTTCATGGTGCCGAAGTTTCTTCCTGATGCGGCGGGCAATCCGAGCACGGCGAACAGTCTCAAGGTCGTGTCACTTGAGCATAAAATGGGCCTGCATGGCTCCCCCACTTGCGTGATGAGCTTTGAAGGCGCGACCGGCTGGCTGGTAGGGGAGCCCGGCAAAGGCATGGCCGCGATGTTCACGATGATGAATAACGCGCGGCTGGCTGTGGGTGTGCAAGGCATTGGCGTGGCCGAGGGCGCTTATCAAAAGGCGCTCGCCTATGCGCAAGAGCGGGTGCAATTCGCGCCCATCATTGAACATGCGGATGTCCGCCGGATGCTGGCGGAAATGCGTGCAGAGATTTTTGCCGCGCGCTCCATCGCGCTCGCTTGCGCGGTGGCGCTGGATATGGGGCGTGCGACGGGTGAGGCCGATTGGCATGCCCGCGCCGCGCTTTTGACCCCGATTGCCAAGGCCTATGGCACCGATGTGGGCATCCATGTCGCCGATCAGGGCATTCAGGTGCATGGTGGCATGGGCTTTGTGGAAGAAACGGGCGCCGCGCAATATCTGCGCGATGTCCGCGTGACGGCGATTTATGAAGGCACCAATGGCATTCAGGCGATGGACCTTGTGGGCCGCAAAATGATGGACGATGGTCGTGCTGCGTTCCGTCTTTTGCAAGAGGTGGAAGATGCCGCCAAAGCCGCACGCGAGACCCTGCCCGATCTGGCAGAAGCCGTTTGGCAAGCCGCTGAAACCATGCGCGAAGCGACCGAGGGCCTGATCGCCCAAGGCACGCAAGATCGGTTTGCGGGGGCGGTGCCCTATCTGCGCGCCTTCGCGCGGGTGTTGGGGGCGCATTACCATTTGAAAGCGGCCCTCGTTGACGAGGTGCGCGCAAAATTGGCGGCGGTTTATATTCGCCGGATTTTGCCGCAGGCGGAGGCTGATCTCGCATCTGTGCGGGCGGGGGCGGTTGACCTTTACGCGCTTTCGCCTGAAGACCTCGGGGCATGAAAACAAAGAACGGCCTGAGCTACCCGATTGAAACCCCGCCCGCTTTTGGTGACACGATCGAGGTCGCCGAAGGGGTCTTGTTGTTGCGCTTGCCGCTGCCGCTCGCGCTGGATCACGTCAATGCCTATGCGCTGGATGATGATGATGGCTGGACGCTTGTCGATCCGGGGATGAATGCGAGCGCCTGTCTTGAGGCGCTGACCCGCGCGCTGGATGGCCCGCTTTCGGGCAAGCCCGTTCGCCGGGTGATCGTGACGCATTACCACCCCGATCATATTGGTCTTGCGGGCTGGTTGCAGGCACGCGGGGCCGAGCTTTGGACCACCCGCACCAGTTGGTTGTTTGCCCGGATGCTCTGCCTTGATGAGCAAGCGCTGCCGGTGCCCGAGACCATAGATTTTTGGCGCGCCGCGGGCATGGACCCGGTGTTGCTTGAGTTTCGCGCGACAGAGCGCCCCTTCAACTTTGCCGATTGCGTGCACCCTTTGCCGCTTGGGTTCCGCAATATGGCCGAGGGCGATGTGATCCGCGCGGCGGGCCGCAATTGGCGGGTGCGGATCGGGCAGGGCCATGCGCCCGATCATGCGACCCTGTGGAGCGAGGATGACGGGCTGATCTTGGGCGGCGATCAGCTTTTGCCCTCAATCTCGGCCAATCTGGGCGCCTATGCTTCCGAACCCTTGGCCGATCCGGTAGCGGATTGGATCGAAAGCTGCCGTGCCTTCCAGCCCCATGCGCGCGAAGATCACTTGGTTTTGCCGGGCCACAAGTTGCCGTTCTACGGCCTGCCGCTCCGCCTTCGCCAAATGATCGACAATCACGAAGGCGCACTTGCGCGGTTGCGCACGCGTTTGGCGGAGCGTCCGCATACGGCGGTGGAGTGTTTCCCGGTGCTGTTCAAACGCGAGATCGGCATGTCCGAATATGGGCTCGCACTGGTGGAAGCCGTGGCGCATTTGAACCACCTCTATCTGCGCGGTGAAATTAAGCGCGAAATGCGCGAGGGTGTCTCTTACTGGAGCCCTGTCTAATTTCGCCGCGCCCCGGCGTTGCCCAGACGGAACACCTGCACATTTTCTCGGTCCTTTCAGGCGGGCGGCGGTTGTCTTTGCGTTGTCGTCCGTGTTTCACGCGAGCAAGGCATGGTCTGCGCATCATGCGATATTCTTGTGGGAGATTGGGCAGATGCGCCGACTTTTCATCTGTATGACGGCCCCTGTGGCACTGGCCGCTTGTGGTGCGGAGCCGGTTTGGGCGCCGGATGAGGCGGTGCAAGCGGCGCATTATTCCACAGGCAAGCCGCCTTCGGTGACGCTTTTTACGGTGATTGGCACCACCACCGGCGCAGGTGGGCATTCGGCGCTGATGATCGACGGGTCCGAGCGCGTGATCTTTGACCCGGCCGGGACCTGGAAGCACCCGACTGTGCCAGAGCGCAATGACGTCGATTACGGCATCACCGATCAGATGTATAAATTTTACATCGACTATCATTCGCGTGAGACGTGGTTCGTGCGTGAACAAACTCTGCCTGTCTCGCCCGCGATTGCCGAGGCGCTGATTGACCGGGTGGAAGCCAACGGCGCCGTTGCGAAAATGATGTGCGCCAATGAAACCTCGGCCATTTTGCGCGATATTCCGGGCTTTGAGAGCATCCCGCAAACCACCTCGCCCGTGAAACTGTCAAAAGCCTTTGGTCAGTTGCCGGGGGTGGTGACCGATGATCATTATGACAATGATCCCGACGACAATTCGGGCGTGCTGATGATTCAGGCCGAGCCCTTCATACACGGCACGAACCTGCCCTATTAAGCGTTCTGTTCGGGGCAAAGCGCGCGGGCCAAGCGTTTGCGCGCCTTTTTAGCCGACCAGCCAGAGCGCCACGTAAAGCGTGGCAAGCCCACCCAGAATCGCCGCAAATGTGTTGCGGGTGACAAGCCCCACTCCCACTGTGGCCGCGGCGGCGGCAAGGCGTGCGGGGTCGGGCTGCCCTCCGGTGGCAGAGGGCCAAAGAACGAGCGGCGCGACCAGCCCCGGCAGCACCGCGACGGCGGTGTAGCGCAGATAGCGTAGCGCCCATTCGGGCAGCGGTCGGTTGCCGATCAGCCCCAAGAATGAGTAACGCAAAAAGAAGGTGCCAACGCCAAGCGCGAGGATGATCACCCATGTGATCGGCGCGCCGTAATATTCTGCTGTGGTCATTGCAGCGCCCTCCGCTTGGTCAGCCAAAGCTCGGTTTGCGCGCCTGCGACCATCGCCAAAAGCGCCGCGATGATCAGCCCGGTGCCGGCGGGCAAAAAGGCCAGCACCAGCGCCATGATCACAGAGACTGCAGCTGCGACGAGATGCGGGATCGAGCGCAGCATCGGCGCGATCATCGCCAAAAACGTCACCGGAACGGCAAAATCGAGCGCAAAGGCGGGCGGGATCGCTTTGCCCAAGAGCGCCCCCACAAGGGTGGAGCTATACCAAAGCGGCACGATCGGCGTGCAGGCGCCGGTGTAATAGGCCAGTTTCGCGGCCAAGCTTTGCTTGGGGGCGCGGTTGTAATCCGCATCGGCCAGCGCAAAAGCCTGATCGACCATCGAATAGGCCACAAATGCGCGTTGCCAAGTCGATGCCGCGCCCAGATGCGGGGCCAGCGAGGCGGAATACATTGCCATCCGCAGGTTCACCGCAAGTGCTG
The DNA here is from genome assembly GCF_900217725.1 of Rhodobacter sp. JA431. Classification (NCBI taxonomy): domain Bacteria; kingdom Pseudomonadati; phylum Pseudomonadota; class Alphaproteobacteria; order Rhodobacterales; genus Rhodobacter; species Rhodobacter sp. JA431. Next base: position 774,502 of record NZ_OBMP01000001.1, on the reverse strand, counting down.
CCAAAATCACCATCACCGTGCTGGCGTGATCATTCATCAACTGCACGGCGGTAAATTGCGAGGCGCCCGCGATCACCAGAACGGAAAAGCCCATCACCTCCAGCAGGTCAAAGCCCGCCTCATTGCCGGCGACCCCAAACAACAGGCCAAAAGGCGCGATCACCAAAATGAAGGGCAAAGCCTGCCGAAATCCGCGCCAATAGGCGACGGAGAGCGGTCCAGCAGGCGCGGAGGGCGTGTTGGTCATGGTGGGGCTTGCTCGTTGGAGTGCAATAGGCGAGTTCTAGGGGGCGAAGGCTGCGCCGCCAAGGGCGCGATTGTATCGGGGGCAATATGCGCATTGCAGGGCTGGTGCTGGCAGGTGGGTCTGGGCAACGTATGGGCGCGGAAAAGGCGCTCATCACGCTTGGCGGGCAAACGCTTGTCTCTCATGTGGTGGCGCGGCTCGCGCCACAGGTCAAGGTGCTGGCTTTGTCGGCCAATGGCGATCCGGCGCGATTTGACGATTTGGGCTTGCCGGTCTTGGCCGACCCAGAAGCCGAATTGGGCGCGGGGCCGATGGTGGGGGTGCGTGCCGGGTTGCGCTGGGCCGATGCCGAGGGTGCACAAGCCTTGGTCACCGTGGCGGTGGATACGCCCTTTTTGCCGACCAATCTTGCGGTGCGTTTGCTCGCCACGGGCGGGGCGGCTTACGCAAAAAATGCAGGACGCGCGCATTACACGGCGGCGCTTTGGTTGACCGCAGACTTGGCCCGCTTTGATCGGTTGTTTGAGACTGGGGAGCGGCGGATGCGTCCCTACCTTGAAGGCGCGCATGTGGTCGACTTTCCCGGCACACCGGACCCATTCACCAATATCAACACCCAAGCCGATCTGGCGCGGGCTGAAGCGGCGCTGGGCGGGGGCGCGGTGTGAAGATATTGCTGCGCCACGGGCTGGAGCCTGCGCAGCGTGCACAGGCGGCGGGGCTTTATTGGCGCGCTTTTGGTGGAAAATTGGGCCGGGTGATCGGGCCAGAGCCGAAGGCACTGCGCTATATCGAGCGGGTGATTGACCCTGCGCATGTGATCGCGGCAACCGATGAAGCGGGCCGGGTGCTCGGCGTGGTGGGCTTTCGCACCCCGCAAGGCTCTTTCGTGGCCGGAACGCGCGAGGATCTGGTCGCGGTCTATGGTCGCTTTGGGGCGCTATGGCGAGCCTTTGCTTTGGCAATCTTGGCACAAGACTTGCCCGATCAGACGGTGTCGATTGATGGGCTGGCTGTTGCCGAAGAGGCGCGCGGCCTTGGGCTCGGCGGCGCGCTGATGAAAACGCTTTGCGAGCAAGCACAGGCACAGGGTTTTGGCAAAGTCCGGCTCAATGTGGTGGGCGAGAACCTGCGCGCGCGCGAACTTTATGACCGGCTCGGCTTTGCCGTGACCGGGCGGGTAGACCGCTGGATCACGGCCGCGCTTTACGGCTATCGCACTGTGGTGGAGATGGAGCGGCAGGTGTGATCGGTGGAGCTTAGTCGAAAGTGCCGGTCACGCGACCCAGCAACATGAACGCCCGTGCGGTGCGGGTCTCGGCCAACTCCGCCACTTCCTGATCGGTGGCGTTTTGTTCAAACTCCACAAAGGTCCGGTCGAATTGGCGCAGGAAATGGTGCGCCGCATCGCGGAAGATCGTGTCGGTGCGCATACGGCCCGCCGTCAGCGCCAGCGAAGAACGATCGCGCACACCGCCAAGCGCGGCGATTTCGCGACCCCGCTCGCCTTGGGCAAAGCGGCGCCACAATTCGGGCCGGGCGCGGTCGGGTTTTAGGTCATCCATATAGATGCCATCTTGCGCGAGCAGGTTCAGCACATCTTGGGCGGCACGCAACAGCTTCGCCATGGTGCGGTTTTCAAGCGCGCGGCGCAGGGCCCGGAAGCCCTCTTTGTCCTCGGCATTGTCGGGGAATTGCATCGCACGGATGAAATCTGCCATCGACACCGGCGGGGCCAATTCTTCTGCCGGGGTGCCAAGCGCGAGCGTGGGCTGATCATCGACAGGGGCGGCGGGTTTGGGGGGCACCAGCGCGGCCTTGCGGTCGGCCGAGGGTTGCACCGCCCCATGGTCGCGACGCGACGAAAAGGTGGCGAGCGCGGTTTCGGCCTGACGTGCGGCCATAGCCACCTCATCAAGCTTCTTCTCAAGCGCTTGGCCCGCTCCGCTGCGCACTTGGTTTTGGGACACCCACGCGGCGCGCATCGCTTCGACCGAGGCGCGCAGTGCCTGCGCTTCGGCGCGCATTTCACGCGCGGTGCGGGTGGTGATGGCCGCGACCCAGATCATCACAATGGGCAGCACAATGCCGACAAGCGTCAAAATCACCGAGGCCGCATCTAGGCCGGCCTCGGAGCTGCCGTGAGGAACAAACACCCAAAACGCCCCGACCATGCCAAGCCAGACCGCGCTCAGGCCCAGCGCAATCCATTCGGTGCGCGAGGTGCGCGCCGCGGGACTATCCGGCATCACGCCGGGGTCAGGATGCTTACGGTCCGGTCCGGGCTCGCCCATGACTGCCCACCTTCACCTTTCCTTCGGTCAGACGAACTTCACCGAGAGGATCTCGTAGCTGCGTTGACCGCCGGGCGTGCGCACATCGACGCTGTCACCCTCGTCTTTGCCAATAAGCGCGCGCGCAATCGGTGATTTGATGTTCAAGAGCCCGCGCTCCAGATCGGCTTCATGTTCGCCGACAATCTGATAGGTGCGCTCTTCATCGGTGTCTTCGTCCACCAAAGTCACCGTGGCACCGAATTTGACCGAGCCCGAAAGTTTGGTCGGGTCGATCACCTCGGCGCGGCCAAGGATCGCTTCAAGCTCTTTGATCCGGCCCTCGACAAAGCTCTGCTTTTCACGCGCGGCATGATATTCGGCGTTTTCCGACAGGTCGCCATGCTCGCGCGCTTCGGCAATCGCCTTAATCACAGAGGGGCGCTCGACCGTTTTCAACGTCTTGAGTTCTTCGTCGAGCACTGTGTACCCGGCGCGAGTCATCGGTATCTTTTCCATGGAGGCCCTTGACCTGTTGTGGCTTGCACTTGTTTTGCGCTTCACGAAGGTAAATCCGCCAAGCGGGTCCGGTGTCAAGGGCCGGGGGCGTTTTTCGGCGATAGGGCGCCGCTGGCGTGCACGCAAATTCCCGCCACTTGTTGCTGCATCTGCGAAAGAATCTTGCTTTGCGGTGCGGCGTTACAATTGCTTCAAATCGGTAGTTAAGCTACCAAGTTGCGCGGAGCACGCGATTTTGAAGGCTGAAGGGAACTCGAGATGTCCGAGATCGAACGCGAGTCGATGGAATACGATGTGGTGATCGTGGGGGCTGGCCCCTCCGGTCTGTCGGCGGCGATCCGTCTCAAGCAGATCGACCCGGATCTGAACGTTGTCGTGTTGGAAAAAGGCTCCGAAGTTGGCGCGCATATCCTTTCTGGTGCGGTGCTCGACCCCAGCGGTCTTGATGCGCTGATCCCGGATTGGAAATCCAAAGGCGCCCCGATCAAAACCCCGGTGAAGGAAGACAAGTTCTACCTTCTAAGCGGCGATGGGCACATGAACATCCCGCATTGGCCGATGCCCAAGCTGATGTCGAATCACGGCAACTACATTGTCTCGATGGCGAATGTCTGCCGCTGGCTCGCCGAACAGGCCGAGGAACTGGGCGTCGAAATCTTCCCGGGCATGTCGTGCTCGCAAATCGTGTGGGATGGCAATCGCGTCGCCGGTGTTGTGGCGGGCGAAATGGGCTTGGCCTCTGACGGCACCCCCGGCCCGAACTATGAACCGGGTATGGAGCTTTTGGGCAAATATGTCTTCTTGTCCGAAGGCGTGCGCGGCTCGCTCAGCAAAGAAGTTATCGCCAAGTTCAACCTGTCCGAAGGTAAATGCCCGCAGAAATTCGGGCTTGGCATGAAAGAAATCTGGGAAATCGATCCCAAGAAGCACAAAGAGGGTTCGGTGACCCACACGATGGGCTGGCCGCTTGACCATAATGCGGGCGGCGGGTCGTTCATCTACCACATTGAGAACAATCAGGTTTACATCGGCTTCGTGGTCCACCTGAACTACGAAAACCCCTATCTCTACCCTTATATGGAGTTCCAGCGCTTCAAACATCACCCGATGGTGGCGGAGCTTTTGGAAGGCGGCAAACGTGTGGCCTATGGCGCGCGCGCGATCTCCGAGGGGGGCTGGCAGTCGATCCCGAAACTGACCGCGCCGGGCGTGGTGCTTTTGGGTTGCTCGGCGGGGCTGGTGAACGTGCCGCGCATCAAGGGCAACCATAATGCCATGCTCTCGGGCATCGCGGCGGCCAATGCAGCAGCGGCGGCGATCAAGGCCGGGCGTGAGGGCGACGAGCTGACCGCCTATGAAGACGATCTGCGCTCTGGCCCGATTGCGAAAGACCTTAAACCCGTTCGCAACGTCAAACCGATCTGGTCGTGGTGGGGGATCTGGGCTTCGATGGCGCTCGGTGGTCTTGATATGTGGACCAACTCACTCTTTGGCTTCTCGTTCTTTGGCACGCTCAAGCACAAAAAGACCGATGCGGCCCATACTGGCTTGGCCTCCAAATTCAAGCCGATCGACTATCCGAAACCCGATGGCAAATTGAGCTTTGATCGGCTGACCAACGTGAGCTTCTCTTTCACCAACCACGAAGAGAGCCAGCCGTGCCACCTGAAGCTGAAAGATCCGTCGGTGCCGATTTCGGTCAACTTGGCGAAATATGCCGAACCGGCGCAGCGCTATTGCCCGGCAGGGGTCTATGAGGTGCTCGGCGAAGGTGCGGATGCGAAGTTCCAGATCAACTTCCAAAACTGCGTCCATTGCAAAACCTGCGACATCAAAGACCCGTCGCAGAACATCACATGGACCACGCCGCAAGGTGGCGACGGCCCGAACTACCCGAATATGTAAGACCTGCGTCACATCGACGTGTTGCGGGGGGAGCCATGGCTCCCCCCGATTGCATAGGGCGCCCTAGGCCGCTACCTTTCGGGCAACCTGACGACAAGGACCCTTTCCGTGCCCTTTGCCAAAACGCTTTCCCGTGCGCTTTATCTGCTTCCGACCCTTGCCTGCCTTGCGGCACTGCCAACCTTCGCGCGCGAAGATGGCGGCGCTTATCTGGCGGGGCGGGCGGCGCTGCTTGACAATGATTTTGCCCAAGCTGCGCCTTACTATGACCGCCTGCTTCTAACCCTTCCTGACGACCAGAAGGTGCAAGAGGGCGCGCTTTTCGCCCATGTGGCTTTGGGCGAGGTGGAAAAAGCCCGCGATATTTCCAAAGCCATCGCCTCTGGGGCTGAGGCCCCAACACAGGTCGCGGTGCTCGTCTTGCTTGCCGATGCGGCGATGTCAGATGATTTTGCAGCAGGCACGGCGCTGCTTGAAGGTGGGGCCGATGCGGGCCAATTGGTCGGCGGCCTTTACCAAGCTTGGGCCTTGGTCGGCCAAGGGCAGATGTCGGAGGCGATGCAGGCCTTTGATGCAATCGCGAAGATCGACGGGCTAGAGGGCTTTGCCGGTTATCATCGCGCGCTCGCCTTGGCGCTCGTCGGCGATTATGAAGGCGCGGAAGAGATTTTCTCTGGGGCACATGCCAATATCTACAACGGCACCCGCCGGGGCGTTTTGGCGCATGTCGAGATACTCTCGCAGTTGGAACGCAATGAAGATGCGATTGCGTTGCTTGATGCGAGCTTTGGGGCGCCGCTCGACGATATCCTGACCGATATCCGCGACCGGCTTGATGCGGGCGAAACATTGCCCTTCACGGCCATTGGTTCCGCGCGCGAAGGTGTGGCCGAGCTTTTCTATTCCGTCGCGCAAGCGCTGAACGCAGATTCGATCCCGGGTTTTGCGCTTTTGCACGCGCGGCTCGCGCTGTGGCTTCGCCCCGATCATACCGATGCCGCATTGCTCACGGCTGCGATCTTGGAGCAGGTGCAGCAATATGATCTGGCGATTTCGGCCTATGCGATGATCGGCACCGATAGCCCGGCTTTCCATGCTGCCGAAATGGGCCGGGCCGAGGCGATGGTGGAGGCTGGGCGCTCGGATGCGGCGATTGAGGTGCTGGAGCAGTTGACCCGCACCCATGCGGATCTGCCCGGTGTTTGGGTAGCGTTGGGCGATAACCTGCGCCGCGAGGATCGCTTTGCCGAGGCCGCGAAAGCCTATGACAAGGCGATTGAGCTTTCGGGCGAACCTAAGCGCAGCGAATGGGGGCTGTGGTACGCCCGCGCGATTGCGCAGGAACGCTCTGGCCAATGGGAGCAAGCCGAGGTGGGCTTCCGCAAGGCGCTGGAGTTGAACCCGGGCCAGCCTGCAGTGCTCAACTATCTTGGCTATTCCTATGTCGAAAAGCGCCAAAACTTGGATGAGGCGCTTGATATGATCCAGCGCGCTGTCGCTGGTCGCCCGGATGATGGCTATATCACCGACAGCCTTGGCTGGGCCTATTATCGGCTGGGTCGCTACACGGAGGCGGCAGAGCAGATGGAACGCGCGGTCGAGTTGATGCCGCAAGATGCGCTGCTGAATGACCATCTGGGCGATGTCTATTGGGCCGTGGGGCGCAAGCGCGAAGCCGAATTCCAATGGCGTCGTGCGCTGAATTTTGGCCCCGCACCTGACCTTGATCTGGACCGGGTGCGCCGGAAGCTGGAAGTTGGCCTCGATGTGGTTTTGAAAGAAGAAGGCGCAGCGCCGCTGCATTCTGACAAATGAGCCAGTTTGAGGTTTTTGCCCCCGCCAAGGTCAATTTGGCGCTGCATGTCACCGGGCAGCGGGAAGATGGCTATCACCTGCTTGATAGCCTTGTGGCCTTTGCGCCGGTCGGCGATATGCTGCAGCTTTCGCCCGCGGAGAGCCTTTCGTTGAAGGTCACCGGGCCGGAATCGCGCGGTGTGCCGGAAGGGCCGGAAAATCTGGTGCTAAAAGCGGCGGCGCTTTACGGGCCGGGCCCCGGTGCGGCGATCCATTTGGACAAATGCCTGCCCGCCGCGTCAGGGATTGGTGGCGGCTCATCGGATGCGGCAGCGGCTTTGCGTGGCATGGCCGCATTGCGCGATGTGGCTTTGGCCAGTGGCGCGGCTGTGGTTAAGCTTGGCGCCGATGTGCCGATGTGCCTTGATCCGCGCCCCGCACGCACCGAAGGCATTGGCGAGGAACTGACCCCGGTGGCTCTGCCGCCCTTGCCCGCTGTTTTGGTCAACCCGCGTGTCGAAGTGTCGACGCCTGCGGTCTTCAAGGCGCTGGCCTCCAAAAGCAACCCGGCGATGGAGCCGATCCCGGCCTTTGTCGAGGCTGCGGATTGCATCGCGTGGCTTGCGCGGCAACGCAATGATTTGCAGCCGCCCGCCGTGGCGCTGGCCCCGGTGATTGCCGAGGTGCTGGCGGCATTGAGCGCGCTGCCGGGCTGCAAACTCGCGCGTATGTCGGGCTCTGGCGCGACCTGCTTTGGGCTTTTTGAAAGCGATGCGGCGGCAGAGGCCGCACAGGCACAACTGGCAGCCGCGCAGCCCGGTTGGTGGTCCGCGCATGGGGCGCTTGGCGATCAGGCCGCAAAAGCGGCCCCGCGGCTTAGGTAGCGCGGGACAGCATGCCCAGATAACCGATCAAGGTGCCCACAAGCACAAGCCCAAACGGGAATTTGTGGTGCCCCCAACTGACCCAGTCGGGGGTGGCGGCGCGCACCGCAGGAATGGCACGCGCGCCGCGATGCGTGATGAACGCGGCGATCAGGCACGCCTGCAGCAGCAAAATCATCAGCCAAATATGGTTTGGGTTGGTCGAGAAGAAGGGGGCCGCTGCCGCCGCGAATTTCACATCGCCCATGCCCACACCCGCAGCCATGTTCAAAAGCAATCCGATGCCCAGCACGACCGGCAAGTTGACCCAACGCCAGGCCCAAACCTCCAGCGGCAGGACGAACAGCCCCACCACCGCGAAAACCGCGATCAAGGAAATCACCGCCAGATTGCGGATTTTCATATATTTGAGGTCGGTGTAGATCACCCAAGCGCAGATTGGGATGCAGAATTTTAGCAACACCGATGCCGCTTCCGGGGGGCTTAGATCCAGCATCTCAGCCCCTCCGGCTGCCGGCATCAAGCGCTTCCAGCGCCCGTGCCGCTTCGTCGAAATAAACGGGGGAGGTGTCGACCGCATCTTGCAAGAGGCCCCGGCCAATCGTCACATCGCCCTTTTTGATTGCGGAAAGCCCCGCCGTATAAAGCAGCTTGGCGCGCTCGGTCTGGGTCATCTCAATCACCGGCAGGTCATATTTGCCTTGTGCGGCGCGGGCCATCACGAGGTTGTTCTTGGTGGTGAAATTGTCCGGATTATAGGTCAGCGCTTCGGCAAAGAGTTTTTCAGCCCCTTTCGCATCGCCGCGGGTCAGCTTGGAAAAGCCCCAGTTATTAAGAACCCCAGAGGGCTGAGTGGTCAGGCCGGAAGCGATTTCATAGAAGCTGTCGGCCTTTTTCCAATTTTGATCGCTGTCGGCGACCATCGCTTCAAGCTTGTAGCGCTCAAAGGTTTCATGCGTCGGCGGGATCGTGTTCAGCGTCGCCTTCGCCCCCGCCCAGTCATTTGAGCGGATTTGCGCATCGGCCAGCGCGACCTTGTCATCGGCGGTGGCGCCTTCCATGCTGACGACGCGCTTCCAGACCTTTGCCGCGCGCTCAGGCTCATTGGCACGCACAAGCGATTTGGCGAGCCCGCGTTGCAAATCGATCCGGTCGGGGCTTTCATTCGTGGAGCGGGTGAAATAGGCCACCGCTTCGCGTGGGTCGCCCACCGTCAGCATGATGTCTGAAAGGTTGGTCGCATCGACCGCATTCACGGTGTCCAATGCGCGGTCAACTTCGGTTTTTTCGCTGCCCATGCAGCCCGCAAGAGCGAGCGTGCCGCCCATAAGAGCCGCAAGAAAGATCGGGTGGCGCATATTGCTGCGTCCTTTTGCTCGTGCCTCAACGCTCGGTCAGCAGAAGGTATTCACCAACCCCACGCCGCACGAGCTTGAACGGTCTGTCTTCGGGGGGATCATAATCGGGTTTTTCCGATTTTGCGAGCGCATGGCGCAGGTTTTGCCGGATCGCGTCCGATTGGCCACTGTCGAGACCATAGGCGATGCGGAACACCCGAGCGGCCTCGGCGGGCTTGTTTTGCTCCATCAACACCACGCCCAAGTTGTTCCACGCTGGGACGAAGGTTTCGTCTTTTTCCGTCGCACGCCGCAGCACTTGCTCAGCCTGCCCAAGGCGCCCAAGCTTTAGATCGGCAGAGCCAATCGCAGAGAGCACATCCACCGTGGCGCCTTGGTCTGCTGCCGCGCGGTAATAGGCTTTCAGCGCAAGTTCATATTCCCCCGCTGCCATCAGGCGATGGCCGACCAAAAGCCCGTCTACGCCTTCACCCATAGCGGTGCCGGGGGCGTAAGGCGTTTCGCTTGATGGGCCAAGGCCGCCCGGAGAACAGGCGGCCAAAGTGCAGATTAGGGCAGTTGTCAGGGCGCGGGCGCGCAGGGCCATGGGTCACATCTGGCTGATGGAGTTGAAGTTTTCCATCATATCATGGACCGACGGTCCGACAAGGATGATCAGGAGCGGCGGCACGGTGAACATCATAGTGCCGAGCGTCATCTTGACCGGGATCTTGTTGGCGGCTTCTTCGGCGCGCATGATCCGCTTGTCGCGCATGTCGGCCGCATAAAGGCGCAGCGCTTCGGCGATGGATGTCCCGAATTGTTGCGACTGGATCATCACCGTCACGAAGGAGGCCACATCCGGCACGCCCGAGCGGTCCGCGAAGGCACGCAGAACCGAGGGCTTATCAAGACCAGCCTTGATCTCATGGGAGACGGTCTCAAATTCTTCGGCGAGCGCGGGGTAGGATGACATCAGTTCTTTCGAAACGCGGATAATCCCTTGGTCAAGCGACAAACCGGCTTCAACGCAGACCAGAAGCATGTCGAGCGCATCGGGGAAGCCATCCTGAATTTCGGCGGTGCGGGCGGCGACCCGCTTGTTGATCCAATAGGTCGGCGCGTAATAGCCCAGAACCCCGGGGCCAATCACCGCCATGATCGCGATGGTTGAACTGAGCGGGACGGGCTTCGTGGCGTTGTAAAGCATCACATAGGCGACGCCGAGCAACAAAAGGCCGATGGCCAGCCCGAACTGGATCGCGTGATAAGTCCGCACGGCATTCGCACTGCGATAGCCCGCCTTTTGTAGCCACTTGCGGCTTTCGGACATTTCTTCCTTGCTTTTGGGTTCAAGGAAGTCCGCGAATTTTTCGAGCTTGTCACTGCCGCCGGTATTGCGCAGCGGTTGCGCGTTTTTGGGCGCTGTATTTGCGGTACGGCCCTTTTGTGCCGAGACCGAGGCCCGAAGCTTGTCGAGAGGATCTTCGCGCTTCTTGACCATCAACGGCAAGGTGGCAAGAACCATGAGCGCGGCGACGCCTGCGAGTGCAATCACCGGACCCATCGGCCCGAGCATATCGGTCAACATGGTGGTGAGCGTGTCGATGGACATCGTGGCCTCCTCAGACCTTGATCGTGGTCATGACCTTCATGAACAGCACATTGCAGCCCAGCAGGGCAAAGGCAGCAATGGCGGCGGGCACGAAGGCGGGGGTGTCTTTGACGGCGTCATAGTAATTGGGCGACACGATGGAGATGGTGACCAGAACCGCCACCGGGAAGCCAGACAGGAACATCCCCGACCATTTCGGTTCGGCGGTGATGGCACGGACACGGCGAAATAGCCGGAAACGCGAGCGGATCACCTTGGCGAGCCCTTCAAGCACCTCTGCCAAGTTGCCGCCAGAGGTTTGCTGGATAGACACTGCCACGGCGAGGAAGCGCAAATCCTGCATGTCGAGCCGTTCGGCCAAGTCGCGCAGGCTGTCGACCACGTTGCGGCCATAGGCGGCCTCGTCCGCGATAATCCCGAATTCGGTGCCCAAAGGATCGGGGATTTCTTTTGCGACGGCTTGAACGGCGGAGGAAAACGGATGCCCCACCCGCAAGCTGCGCACCATCAGTTCCACTGCATCGGGAAGCTGTTCTTCCGCCAATTTCAAACGCTTATTGGCTTTGCCATTGATCCAGAAATAAACGCCGCCAACGCCCATGACCACAGCCAGAACTGCGCGCACCGGGGTGGACGCTTGCGTGCCAAGGCTCAGCCCCAAAAAGGCGACAAAGCTCACAAGCGCCATCACCGCGATCAGCATGGTGGGCGAAAACGCGATATTCGCCTTTTGCGCCTTGGAGGCGAGCAGCGAATAAAGCGGGATGCCTTGGGCGTTGAGGTGCTGGGTCGCCTCCTTGCGGAGTTGTTCCAGAACCTGTTCGCGCCGTTGCCCTTTGTCGAGCATATCAAGGCGGCGGTTGACCTTGTTGTTGAGCGAGATCGACTTGCCGAACATCAGCAGGTAGATCCCCTCGACCAGCAAAAGCACGGCAACGAAGATCAGACCGTAGATGATGGGGGTGGGGGAAATGATCATGGCAGTGATCGCTCCAAATCAGTCAGTGACGGGGTCGTAGATGGTCGAGGGCAGGTCATAGCCCCATTGGCGGAACCGATCAGAATAGTGGCTGCGCACGCCAGTGGCTGTGAAGCGGCCAATGATCTTGCCATCGGGGGCGAGGCCAAGGCGCTCGTATCGGAAGATTTCCTGCATCGAGATCACATCGCCCTCCATGCCGGTGATTTCGGTGATCGAGACCATGCGGCGCGAACCGTCTTGCAGACGCGAGGCTTGCACGATCAGGTTCACAGCCGAGGCGATCTGGCTGCGCACGGCTTTGATCGGCATCTCAATCCCTGCCATCGCCACCATGTTTTCCAGACGGCTGATCCCATCGCGCGCAGAGTTGGCGTGGATCGTGGTCATCGAGCCGTCGTGGCCGGTATTCATCGCCTGCAGCATGTCGATGACCTCTTCGCCACGCGTTTCGCCGACGATGATCCGGTCTGGGCGCATCCGCAGGGCGTTGCGCAAACAGTCGCGTTGGGTCACAGCGCCCTTGCCCTCAACGTTGGGCGGGCGGCTTTCCATCCGGCCGACATGGGTCTGTTGCAGCTGAAGTTCTGCCGTGTCTTCGATCGTCAGAATACGTTCGGAGTTGTCGATAAAGCTGGAAAGCGCGTTGAGCGTGGTGGTCTTACCAGAACCCGTCCCGCCCGAAACGATAACGTTCAATCGGGTTGCCACAGCCGCTTGCAGATAGGCCGCCATTTCCTCGGTGAAGGCGCCGAATTTCACCAGATCATCAATGGCTAGCTTGTCTTTTTTGAATTTCCGAATGGAGACAAGCGATCCATCCACCGCAATCGGCGGCACCATCGCGTTGAAACGCGAGCCATCCGCCAAGCGGGCGTCAACATAGGGGTTGGATTCATCGACCCGGCGCCCCACGGCGGACACGATCTTGTCGATGATCCGCAACAGGTGCTTTTCATCTTTGAAGGTCACATCCGATAGCTGCAGCTTACCGAAGCGCTCTACAAAGATCTGGTTCGGGCCGTTCACCAGAATATCGGAGACGGTATCGTCTTGCAAAAGCGGCTCTAGCGGGCCGAGGCCCATCACCTCGTCATAGAGCTCCTGGTGTAAAGTCGAACGTTCGGCGCTGTTCAAAGCAACCGACAATTCGGTCATTGCCTCGGCGGAAATTGCCGCGATCTCGGCCTTGAGTTCGGATTCAGAGGCATGCTCAAGCGCTGCGAGGTTGAGGTTTTCCAAAAGCCGCTTATGCAGCTCCACCTTCAACTCGCTCATACGTTCTTTGCGCTTGCGATCTTTGTCTGCCGTCGCGGCTTGCGCTGCACTTGCCCCGCTGTTGGGCATAGCCCGACGTTGAACGAGGGGCTTTGCGGGTTCGTTGGAAGCGGCGGCGAGCGGTACCGGCGGCGGCGCGGCAGCCGCAGGCGCCGCTTGAGCGGGCTTGGCGGGGGCACCTGCGGCGGGTTTCTTATAGCGCGAGAACATGCGGCTTCCTCCGGGACGGTCTTCAGGCGGTCGCCGCTTCGGCTGCGCGGTTCAAGTCGGCAATCGATTGTGCGAGTTTCTGAATTTCTTTGCGCAGCGGCGATTTGGCGGCGGAAAGGGCAAGCGGCAGGCCGTGGTCGTTTGCCTGCGTCACCACCCGCCCAGCATCCGAGAGCAGCACCTCTAGCGAGATGTCGAGACTTTCGGCGAGCCGTTTGACGCGCGATTTTCCGTTCAAATCGGTGAATTTCGGCGCGCGGTTCAACACATAGCGCAGCTTTTCGGCTGGCAGGTTTTCGGCCTTAAGCGCGCGGATCATCCGCAGCGTATTCTGGGCTGAGCGCATGTCGAGTTCGATAAGCGCGAAGTAAAGATGCGCCGCATTCAACACCGTCTCGGTCCAGCTGATGACCGTCGAGGGCATGTCGATCACGACGAAATCGAAATTCGTGCGCGCCATTTCGATCAGCCGCGAAATATCTTCGCCGGTGACAATGTCGAGCGGCAGCATTTCCGGCGGCGCGGTCAGCACCTGCAGCCGGTCGTTAAAGCTCAAAAGCGCCTGATTGAAGCTTTCGCTATCCATGCTGGACGTATCTTGCAGCAGTTCAAACACAAGATCGCGGCGCGGCAGATCAAGGTAGGTCGACGCGGAGCCGAACTGGAAATCGAAATCCAGAAGGCAGACACGCGGCGGCGTGACCGGGTTCTTTTTCGATTGTTCCGGGTTTGCCAATTCCCACGCGAGGTTCACGGCAAAGGTCGTTGCGCCCGCGCCACCAGACAGACCGTGCACGGGCAGGACAACGCCATCACGCCCACCACCCGACGCCTTCATGGTCGGCGGTGCAGCGTGCTCGGACTGATCCGACTCCGTCGGCTCTGCGGCGGGTTGACCAAGCCGTTCCACCGCTTCATGCAGCGCCCCTTCGGGGAGCGGGTAGGGCACAAAGTCATCAGCCCCAAGGCGGAGCAATTGGTGCAAGGCAATCGGGCTTACCTCTTCCGCGATCAAGATCACGCGGATGCCTTTTTCTTTCGCTGAAGTGATGATGCCAGAAATCCGGCCGAGATCGCCCTCATCATCGCTGTCGACCGCGATGGCAATGAATTCAAGCGATTCAGAATCTGGTTGGTTCAGAAAGATAACGGCGTCTTCAAACGTCAGGTCGCCCCAGCTTTCACCAAGCTCGGCTTCCATATCCTCAATCAGAAGATCGAAATTCGATACGTCCCGCGAGACCGTACAGGCCACGATCGGCGCGGGCTCAGGGGAAAGAATAGCTGCAGCACTCATTGCCTCGGTCCTTTGTTACGCATTGCGTGACGACCGCCGGCTCGGGGTGAGGGGCACGGCGATTCAGCCACGAAACGGGCACGACTCGGCGGACGTGCCTCTTCCTGCTGAACCGAAATTCGCCAGCAATCTGGGCGACATTGGGGCCGGATTGTTCCAATTGTGGGGTAATCGGAGACGATAAACGCCGTGGGCGGACCTTGTTGCCAAGGTCCGCCCACGAGTTGCAAGGAATGCGGCGTTAGTCGCCAAGCTTGTCTGTATCGGATGCCATAGCCGGGGTTGCAGAACTGACATAGTCGCGGAAGATCAGTTCGGCATATTTCCCGTTCAGGAATTGGGGTTCGCGTTTGATCAGGCCCGTCACTTCGGTCACGGTACGGCGGTTTTGTTCGTTCGGGTCTTGCGTGTAGACCAGAGGCTGTGTTTCGCCGAAGGAGACAACCGCCTCAAGCCGCGAGCGAGAAATGCCATGTCCGGTCAGGAAGTTGACAACGGCACGCGCCCGGCGCAGGCCAAGCGACTTGTTATAGGCATTGGAGCCAACAAGATCGGTATGGCCGTAGACGCGGAATTTGACCTCGGGGAATTGCTTGATCCAATCCGCCTGTTTGACCAGCGCGGCTTGGGCATTCGCGTCCAGCACATCTGAGTTGAAGGCGAAATTGACCGTATTGGGCACATCTTGCGCGAATTTACGCGTGAGGCTGACAATGAACTCACGGTTGCCGGACATCACCAGCGAGTTGTTCATTGTGGCATTGCCAAAGCCGCCGGCGTCGAATTCCGTACCTGCCTCGGAAAGAAATTTATCGCTGCTACAGGCCGCAAGGGCCAGAGTGGCGATTACCATGACGGTGTAACGCATCGCGCCATTCGGCATCTTGGGGCCCCTTAGCTGCATTGGTTCACTCCATCAAATAGCCGTAGGAGCCGGAGAAGTCTTGCTTGGCCACTTCGCCCGCCGCGCCAGACACCGGTTGCGCTGAGGTTTTGCCCATCAAGAACAATTCCGATTCTGTGGGCAGCCGCACCCGGTCGGTGGGCATTGCCAGAGCCTCGCCACGGGTCGGCGAAACCAAATGCGGTGTCACGATGATCACCAATTCGGATTGGTTGCGCTCAAACGAGGCAGAGCGGAACAGCGCGCCCAGCACGGGCACATCGCCAAGCCACGGGATTTGGCTGTTCACATCGTTGAAGTCGTCTTGCAAAAGCCCGGCAATGGCGAAGCTTTCCCCATCGCGCATCTCGACCGTGGTCGAGGTTTCGCGCCGCTTAAACGCGTTCACGGTGAAGCCACCATTGGTCATGGTGACCGAGGTATCGATTGCCGAAACCGCCGCCGCGATTTCTAGGTTGATCAGATTGCCGTCAACCACGCGGGGCGTGAAGGTCATTTCCACGCCGAAGGGCTTGTAGCGGATGGTGACGGTGTTGTTGTCGACCACCGGGATTGGGTATTCGCCGCCAGCCAGAAACTTCGCTTCTTGCCCCGAAAGCGCGGTCAGGTTCGGTTCGGCGAGCGTGCGCACCATCCCCTTGCTTTCAAGTGCTTCCATCAGAACGGCAAATTCCATGTTGCCGACGGTGAAGCCAAGGTTGACCGCGCCGGATTCGCCCGAGATTGGCACCGTCCCGCTGTCAAACACATCGCTCACTGCGCCCGAGCTCTGGGTGAAGTTGCCAGTGCCTGAAATCAGGCCGGTCGCGGCGGAGCCCCCGCCAACGGTGCCGCGCATCGCGAGCGAGGAAGACAGGTTCTTGGAAACCGAACGCTGCATTTCTGCAAAGCGGACTTTCAGCATCACCTGCTGCGTGCCGCCCACCGTCATCAGATTGGAAACCCGATCCGGGGCGTAGCGATGAGCGAGATCGAGAGCACGGTCGAGTTTCGCGCTCGAGGAAACCGTGCCCGACAAAACGATGCCATCATTTGCGGTCCGCACTTCGATGTTCTCGCCCGGCAAAATCTGGCGCAGTCGCTCTTTGAATTCGCCAATGTCAGGGGTGACTTGCACTTCCACGTTCGACAAAAGCGCGCCATCGGCCCCAAGGATCGTCATCGTCGTGCGGCCAGGCACCTTGCCCAGCACATAAATCGTCTGATCCGAAAGCGTTGTCACATCGGCAATGCCGGGGTTCGCAATCGACAGTTCAGAGAAGGGCTCGTCGCTTTCAACCACGACGGCCCGGTTCATCGGAACGTTCAATGGCGTGCTTGATGTGCCCGAAACAACACGCAGGGTCTCCGCCTGAAGCGGCATGAAAGCCGAGGAGCCAAGCGCGACGCCAAGCGCGCAAGCCCAAAGAAAACGCTTCATTTTCATTGTGATCCTGCCTCTCCGATCACGTTCTGCCACCCGGATCTTACGCCCGGTCAAGGGGCTGTTTCGCCCCAGTTCGCATCAATCTGCCTGAATGTTCAAAATTTTGCAAGAATCAACCGCTTGGACGGCCTTTTTCATGCAAAGGCCGTGTGGGCATGCCACACGGCCATAGAGGGTTTCGCTTTCGGACACCGTCAATCCTTGCAAGGAATTTCGGTTTCGATCACCTCGGTGCCGCGCCGCGTTTTGATGGTGCAGACCCGGGCGGCCTCCACTTGAACCGCTTCTTGGACCTGAATGCCGAGAAGTTTGTTGCGGTCAATTTCGATGGTTCCGAGATCAGCGGTGTTCTGCATCCCAACAAGCGAAAGCGTCAGGCGACCCGTCGATTTCGCAAGTGTCAGCGCGGCGACTTGCTCGGGCGTAACCTCTGCGGTGACCGTGCGCGCCACTTGCGTTTCTTCACTGCGGTCCGCATCGGCGCTTTGGTCGATCGCGATCAGTTTAAGGTTGGTGTCGATCAGCTTGGTCACAGGCTGGTCGTTCACCGAGCCAGACCAGTAAACATCGACCCGGTCGCCCGGGCGCAGGAAGCCGGAGACGCCCGAAGAGACGTCCACCTCAATGGTGAAGGCGCGCATGTTGGGGGCGAGGTTGGCGGTGATCCCGGCATCGACACCTGGAGGTGTGATTTTCTGTGCGAGAATGGGCTCATACATCTCATAGGAGCGCAGTGCCGCACGCGGCCGAGTCTCGCCATCAAAGAAGGCAGCGATCTGTGCTTCGGGCGAATCTTGCGGGGCGCTCACCTTATGGAAGACCCCTTGGGGCAAACGGTCCGCCTGCATTTTCACAACGCCCAAATCCGCCATTGTGAAGCGTTCCCCATATTTCAGCGGGCGCCGCAAGACGACGACATCTGCCAGCTGCGGTGCATTGGCCTGCGCGGCGGCCAGATAGTCACGTTCCGCTTGAAACCGGGACATCTGCTGCTGGGCCATGTAAATCGCAACCCCACCAAGGGCCACGCCAAGCGCCAGAAACAGAGCAAAAACCATCCGCA
Organism: Rhodobacter sp. JA431; assembly: GCF_900217725.1. Taxonomy (NCBI): domain Bacteria; kingdom Pseudomonadati; phylum Pseudomonadota; class Alphaproteobacteria; order Rhodobacterales; genus Rhodobacter; species Rhodobacter sp. JA431. The sequence continues at coordinate 756,771 of NZ_OBMP01000001.1, read as the reverse complement.
TCGTGTCACCTGATCCTTTCTGTGCCAATATCGGCCTTGTACGCGCGCCATACTCTACCCGAAATCGGGCAATTTCGTGGCTGGCGCGCGCGGGTCTCTTTGATCAGAACGTGGTCACGACCTCTTGGGAACCAATGTAGGAAGCGATCATCTGTGCGATCGAGCCTGAATTGTTCCAGATCACCAGGCCCACAATCATGCCCAGGGACACGACCGCGGCGGTCAGCACGACCCAATCTACGGTGACGGCGCCGTCTTCGGCGTGAATACTCTTCAAAAGTCTTGTTTTACAAATACACGGTTTCACGGCTGTTTCCCTGTATGCATCGGCTACTTCAACCGGGATACCCAAACAACACGGCGCAAATTGGGCGCTTGTTGGTAAATTTAACGACTCAGCGCAGGGCGAAGGCGCTGCGCGTGCAAATGCAAAAGGCCGCCCAGTTGGGGCGGCCTTCGCAAATCTTTATCCGATTAGGATCAGAACGTGGTCTTCACCGAGGCGGTCGACAGGTAGCTGCCGATGGCCGAGCTCAGGGTGCCGGTTTGTTGACGCACGAGGGTGAGGGCAGCGGCGCCGAGGCCCACAACGGCGGCGGTCAGCACGACCCAGTCAACGGTCACGGCGCCATCTTCTTCGGTGCGGATTTTGCGGGCAAATTTGAAGAATTTCATCGGATCTATCCTTGGGTTCGGTTTGGCTCTGGTTGGCCGCGGTGCCGCTTGGGCACCTTGTTTGGCCCTGCATCGCGGTATGAGACTGTTTTGCCGGTGAAACGTGACGTGATTTGGGCAGCTTCGGTATTTCTTCGCGGCAGAGCCAAAAAAATGAAAATTGGGTAAATGGCTGTTTTGAGCCGTTGCGATGCGCAAGATCGGCGGTAAAGCGAAAGGCCGCCCCGAAGGGCGGCCTCAGCAAATCTCTGTCTGATTATGATCAGAACGTGGTTTGCACCGAGGCGGTCGACAGGTAGCTGCCGATGGCCGAGCTCAGCGTGCCGGTTTGTTGACGCACGAGGGTGAGGGCGGCAGCGCCGAGGCCCACAACGGCGGCGGTCAGCACGACCCAGTCAACGGTCACGGCGCCATCTTCTTCGGTGCGGATTTTGCGGGCAAATTTGAAGAATTTCATCGGATTTTCCTTGGGTTCGGTTTCGCTCTGGTTGGCCGCGGTGCCACTTGGGCACCTTGCTTGGCCCTGCATCGCGGTATGGGAGTGTTTTGCCTGCGAAACGTGACGTGATTTGGGCAGCTTCGGTATTTCTTCGGGGCAGAGCCAACAAAGTCAAAGGCCCAAAAATCGCGGCTTCTGGGGCGCACGATGCGCAAGATCGGCGGCAAAGCGAAAGGCCGCCCCGAAGGGCGGCCTCAGCAAATCTCTGTCTGATTATGATCAGAACGTGGTTTGCACCGAGGCGGTCGACAGGTAGCTGCCAATGGCCGAGCTCAGGGTGCCGGTTTGTTGACGCACGAGGGTGAGGGCGGCAGCGCCAAGGCCCACAACGGCGGCGGTCAGCACGACCCAGTCAACGGTCACGGCGCCATCTTCTTCGGTGCGGATTTTGCGGGCAAATTTGAAGAATTTCATTGGATCTCTCCTTGGGGTCTGGTTGCTCCGCGGTGCTGCCACCTCTGACCTTGGCCGTCTGCCTCGCGGGATGCCCCTGTTTTCGGGGGCAAACGTGGCGCGATTGGGGCGTGTGCGGGGAATATTTGCGGAAAAATTAACTTTCAGCCAAAAGTGCTCTGGTGTTTGAAAACCCAAGATTTTTTTGCGCTTACAAGCCAATTCACGCGTGCTTGTGGGCAACACTATTCTTGGAAGGACATGGGCCTTGGGCGCAAGTCGCGGCTTTTTCTTGGAAAAAACGCAGATTTCGCGGATAACCGAGGCAACGGGCGCAGACCCGACGAGCAGAAACCAGATAACAGAAGTGAGGGCGCAGATGCGCCGGATATGGGCAATCAGTCTTGCGGCTGGCGTGAGTCTTGGGCTCGCGCCGTCAATGGGGCCGGTATGGGCAGAGACCGGGCCGACCGTGCATCACTTCACGCCCAAACGTGTATTGCCGCCGAAAAAGGGGCAGACGCGCTTTCTAACGATTCAGATCGACCCAGAGGAACAGCGCCGTCAGCTGGCCGCGCAGGCCGCTAAGCCGTTCGAGCCGCTCACCGCGACGCCACCGCCCGAGACATCTGCGGCGCCCAGCAGCGGGGGGGGGCGCGCGAAGGATGGCGCCTCGGCCCGCTATGCGTGGTATTGGGATCAGGTGTCCCCCACACTTGGGGACCGCGCCGGGCGGTTCACAAAAGCGATTTCTGCACTTGGTATGGGGCCGGGGGGGCAAAACGTCACTGCGCCGCGGCTTGATCACTTGCAGACCATTGCGCTGAACCATGGCCGCGAGATTTTGGCGGCAACGATCGGTACCGAGGTTTCGCCCGCTTTGGTGTTGGCCGTCATTTCCACGGAATCGGGGGGGCGGGCGGATGCCGTCTCCCATTCCGGTGCGGTGGGGCTGATGCAATTGATCCCCGCCACGGCGGATCGGTTTTCTGTCGCCGACAGCACTGATCCGGCGCAGAACATCAAAGGCGGGGTCGCCTATTTGAACTGGCTGATGAAGGAATTCGACCGCGATCCGCTGATGGTGATTGCGGCCTATAATGCGGGTGAAAACGCTGTCAAAGGGGCAGGGGGCGTGCCGCCCTATGCCGAGACGCGCGATTATGTGCCCAAGGTTTTGGCGGCTTGGCAGGTGGCGCGTGGCCTGTGCCTGAGCCCGCCCGAACTTGTGACCGATGGCTGCGTCTTCGCACTGAAAGGGTAGAGATGACGGAACTGAAACCGCTGGTGCTGGATGTCGATGGCACCTTCCTGAACACGGACCTTTTGTACGAAGGCTTTTGGGCCGGGCTTGGGCGCGACCCGTTCACCACCTTGCGCATTGCGGCGACAAACCTCTCGAACCCGCCGCAGCTTAAGGCCGAATTAGCGGCTGCGGTTCCGCTGCGCACCGATCTCATGCCGGTGAACCCCGCCGTGCTAGAGGTGGCGAAAGCCGCGCAAGCCGAGGGGCGTGAGGTCTGCTTGGCCTCCGCCTCGCATCGCAGCCTCGTGGAGCCCTTGGCCGCGCAGCATGGTCTCTCAGAACGCGTCTTCGCGACCGAGGGGCGGGTGAACCTGAAAGGGGCCGCTAAGGCGGGGGCCTTGACCCATGCCTTTGGCGAGAAGGGCTTCCTTTATGCCGGCAATGAAGCCACCGATATGGCGGTTTGGGAGCATGCCGAGACGGCGATTGTTGTCGGCAAAGTCCCCGAGGCCGAAACGCTCAGCACGCGTGGTGTGGGCGTGGTCAATATTGCTGGCGGCTGGGCGCCAAAGGCGCTGTGGAAAGCGATCCGCCCGCATCAATGGGTCAAGAACGTGCTGCTTTTGTTGCCGCTCATTGCATCGCACCGGTTTGACCTTGTGACCTTGGTGCCAATCCTTTTCGGGATGCTGGCCTTTTCCTTTGCGGCCTCGTCAATTTACATCATCAACGACCTGCTCGACCTAGAGGCCGACCGGCTGCACCCCACGAAATGCCGCCGCCCGTTTGCAAGCGGGGCTGTCCCCATCAAGGTGGGGATGCTGGCTTTCGTCGGCTTGGCGCTGGGCGCGCTTGGCATCGCCGCCGCGCTGAACCCCGGGTTTTTGGGCATTGTCGCGCTTTATATGCTCACCTCGCTTGCCTATTCGCTCAAACTCAAGCGAATGCGCTGGGTTGATATTGCGACGCTGGCCAGCCTTTACACGATCCGCGTGGTGGCGGGCGCGGCGGCGGGGCAGGTGGATGTCTCGGTCTATATGCTGATCTTTATCTTCCCGGTGTTCGTTGCCTTGGGCTGCGTGAAACGGCTCACCGAACTCACCTTGGCCAAGAATGACGAGCGTTTGCCCGGGCGTGGTTATGGGCGGCCCGACCGGGGCGATTTGCTCAATGTCGCGGGGCTTGGCGTCTTTGGGGCGCTGTTGATCTTCTTTCTCTATTCGATCTCTGACCAAGGGCAGATGCTCTATCCCGACACATGGCTGATGTGGGTGGCCATGCTGCCGATGGGTTGGTGGCTTATTCGCATGGTGGCGCTCGGCTGGTTTGGCAAACAAGATTACGACCCGATTGTCTTCGCACTGAAAGACAAATTCGGGCTTGGCATCTTGATGATGACACTGAGCCTCATGTTCTGGGCGGCGGGCCTTTGGGCCGAATGGTTCGGCGCTTAAGCCGCAATGCAAAGGGCGCGCTTTCAGAACACTGAAAACGCGCCCTTCGACGTGGTTCAAATATCCCGAGAGGGAGTTGCCGCAGGCAAAAGGGGGACAACGCCCCCCTTTTTTCCTTTAGCCAAGCTCGGCCAGGCGCGCGATGGCGGCGCTGATCTTCGCCGCCTCTTCTTCGCGCGCGGCCAGATTGGCGCGGGCTTCCTCGATCACCTCTTCCGCCGCATTCGCGATGAATTTCGGGTTCGCGAAGCGGCCTTTCAGGCCAGCGGCCTCTTTTTCGACCTTGGCGAGCGATTTTTGCAGCCGCGCTTTTTCCGCCGCCACATCAATCACCCCTTCGAGCGGCAGGCCAAACAACGCCCCCGGTGCCGGGATCGAGATCGAGCCTTTCGCCACCACGCCTTCGGTGATGCTTTCAAGCCGCGCAAGGCGCAACACCAGCGCCTCGTTGCGCTCCAGCGCCTCGCGGGCGGCGACATCGGCTTCGGCCAAGGTCATCGGCAGTTTCATCGCCACCGGCACGCCCAGTTGCGCACGCGAAGACCGGATTTCCTCGATCAGGCCGATCACCCAGTTCATCTCCCGGTCGGCGGCGTCATCAACCAGTTCCGCGCCATAGCTCGGCCAGTCGCCATGAACGAGCATTTTTGCCCGCTCACCGGTCAGGCCCCACAGCTCTTCGGTGATAAACGGCATGATCGGGTGCAGCAGCGTGTAGCACTGATCGAGCACCCAACGCATGGTGGCGCGGGTTTCCTCGGCCTCGTCACTGTCAAAGAGCGGCTTGGCAAATTCCACATACCAGTCGCAGACCTTGCCCCAGACAAAGGCATAAAGTGCATTGGCCGCATCGTTGAAGCGATAGCTTTCAAAGGCCGCATCGACGGTTTCACGCACTTTCGCGGTTTCGCCGATGATCCATTTGTTCACCGTATGGCTGGGCTGGGGCACACCGGCCACCGCCGGGCCTTCAAACACGCCATTCATTTCCGCAAAGCGGGTCGCGTTCCAAAGCTTGGTGCCAAAGTTGCGATAGCCCGCGATCCGGTCTTTCGAAAGCTTCAGAACCCCGCCAATCGCCGCCATCGAGGCATTGGTAAAGCGCAAAGCATCGGCACCGTATTCATCAATGATTTCGAGCGGGTCGATCACATTGCCCGCCGTTTTCGACATCTTCTTGCCCTTCTCGTCGCGGACAAGCTGGTGCAGGTAAACGGTGTGGAACGGGATTTTCCCCGTCACCGCTAGCTGCATCATCATCATCCGGGCGACCCAGAAAAAGAGGATGTCAAAGCCCGTCACCAGCACATCGGTCGGGAAGTATTTCGCCATTTCCGGCGTATCTTCCGGCCAGCCAAGGGTGCCGATCGGCCAGAGACCCGACGAGAACCAAGTGTCGAGCACGTCGGGGTCGCGGGTCAGCACCTTGCCGGGGGCCATCGCCTGCGCTTCGGCTTCAGACGGGGCGCAATAGTGGTTGCCCTCTTCGTCATACCACACCGGAATCTGGTGCCCCCACCAAAGCTGGCGCGAGATGCACCACGGCTCGATGTTTTCGAGCCAGTGGTAATAGGTCTTCTCGCCCGCTTCGGGCATGATTTTGGTGGTGCCGTTGCGCACGGCATCCAGCGCCGGGCCCACGACCTTTTCGGCATCCACATACCATTGGTCGGTCAGCATCGGCTCGATCACGACCTTGGAGCGGTCGCCAAAGGGCTGCATGATCGGCTTGTTCTCGACATAGGGAACCAGCGTCTCGACCTCGTTGCCTTCGTCATCCTTGGCCGTGGCTTTGGTCATCACCGCCAGACCTTCGGCGTTGATCTGTTCGACCACGCGCTTGCGCGCCTCGAACCGATCCAGCCCGCGCAGTTCCTCGGGGATCAGGTTGAGCGTATCAATCTCGGCCTCGGTAAACGCCGCCCCTTTCGAGATTTCCATCGCCCGTTTGGCGCAGTCTTCATAGCTCGCCCCATCGGCGCGCATCGCGCCTTTGGTATCCATCAGCCGATACATCGGCAGGCCCGCGCGTTTGGCGACCTGATAGTCGTTGAAGTCATGGGCGCCAGTGATCTTCACCGCACCCGAGCCAAAGGTCGGATCGGGGTATTCATCGGTGATGATCGGGATCAGGCGGCGGTGTTCCTTCGGCCCGACCGGAATTTCACACAGCATGCCGACAATCGGGGCATAGCGTTCATCAGACGGATGCACCGCCACCGCGCCATCGCCCAGCATGGTTTCGGGCCGCGTGGTGGCGATGGAAATGTAATCCCGCGTCTCGCGCAGGGTCACATTCCCGTCTTCGTCTTTCTCGACATATTCATAGGTTGCCCCACCCGCGAGCGGGTATTTGAAGTGCCACATATGGCCCGCAACTTCGATATTCTCGACCTCAAGATCTGAAATCGCGGTTTCAAAATGGGGGTCCCAGTTCACCAGCCGCTTGCCGCGGTAGATCAGGCCCTTGTTGTACATATCGACAAAGACCTTGATCACCGCATCGTGGAAGTTGCCTTCTTCGCCTGCCGGGGCGTTTTCGGCGCCCGACATGGTGAAAGCGTTGCGCGACCAGTCACACGATGAGCCAAGGCGCTTAAGCTGGTTGATGATGGTGGAGCCGTATTTGCCCTTCCACTCCCAGACCTTTTCCAAGAACGCATCGCGGCCCAGTTCTGCGCGTGAAGGCTGCCCGGTTTTGGCCAGTTCCTTTTCCACCATCAATTGGGTGGCAATGCCCGCGTGGTCTTGGCCCGGCTGCCACAGCGTGTCAAAGCCGCGCATCCGGTGCCAGCGGATCAGGATATCCTGCACCGTGTTGTTGAAGGCATGACCGACATGAAGCGCGCCCGTTACGTTGGGCGGCGGGATCATGATGCAGAAGGTTTCCGGGCGCGAGGCATTGGCGCCCGCTTTGAAAGCGCCCGCCTCTTCCCATTTCGCATAAAGCCGCGGCTCGGCGGCGCGCGCGTCAAAGGTCTTTTCCATCGTCATCGGTCTGTCCTTTCAGGGCTTGACGCTCTTTAGCGCGCGCACCTTCTAAGGAAAAGCCTCCGAGACGGTTTGCCCCAAGGATTAGCTGCTTTACCGATTGCGGGCGACAAGCGCGAAGATCGCGCCTTGGGGGTCTTTGACCGTCGCGGTGAAGGCCGTGCCGGGCACCTCTATCGGGCCGCGCAGCACCGCGCCACCAAGTTGGGTGACCTGTTCCAGCGCGCGGCGGAGCGCAGGCACGCTAAAATAGGGCAGCCAATGCGGGGGCGGTGTGCAATCGCTTTCGCCAAGCCCCATCGCGCCGCCAATGCGGGTGCCCTCATGCGCGAAAACAAAATAGGTGCCCGCGCGCCCTGCCGGAAATTGCATATTGCGCCGCCAGCCAAAAAGCTTGCGATAAAACTCAAGCCCCGCGATCGGGGCGGGGCATGTGAGGTCAAGCCATGTGCCATGCCCCGGCGTGCGTTGATCCCATGCGCCACTGGGGCTTGGCGGGTCCATTGGTTCGAGTTGCATGATGCCGATCACCGCGCCTTGCGGGTCACCCAAAATCGCAAAGCGCCCGGTGCCGGGAATGTCGGTCGGCTCTTTCCAGACCTTGCCGCCCAAATCGGCGCAAAGCTGGGCCGTCGCGTCACAATTCTCGACCGAAATATAGATCATCCAATTGGGCGGTGTGCCCGGTGGGCAAACGTCCAGCGGCAGGCCGCCTGCCACCATGTCTTCGCCCGCACGGGCCAAGCGGTAATCGAGGCCCTCCATCCCGGCGCTGGTCCAGTTCCATCCTAAAATCGGGCCATAAAACGCCTGCGCGGCATCCAGATCGGCCACTGAAAGCTCAAACCAACAAGGAAGACCTTGAAAGGACATGGCATTCTCCTGAAAACAGAACGCCAACCTAGCACGATTCGCAGCACGCCTTTGCGACAGCTTTGGCTCAGACGGCGCGGTCGAGTTTGGTGCTGAGATGGATCAGGCTTTCGGAGCTTTTGATCCCTTGCATTTCGCCGATTTGGTCGAGCACCTCATCAAGCTGCATGGTCGAATTGGAGGCGACTTGTAGCAAAAGGTCGATCCGGCCTGAGGTGGTGGAAATGCGCTCCACCTCCGGAATGGCGCGCAGCCGGGTCAAAATGGCGGCCTGTGCGCGCGGCTCAATCATCAGCAAAACTGTGGCGCGCAAACGCCCTGCGCGGGCGGCTTCACCCAGCTTGACGGTGTAGCCCGCGATCACCCCAGTGACCTCAAGCCGCTCAATCCGCGCCTGAATCGTGGAGCGTGCCACCTTCAGCTTGCGCGCCAAAGTGGCCACCGAAATCCGCGCATCGCCGGACAGAAGCCCCAGAATTGCCTTGTCGAGTTCGTCCATTTTGCAACACCAGCAGATTGACCGGAATTTTCGTCATTATAACGACGATACGCGCCATTTCTATTCTTTTGATCGGTGAAAATGTGCATCATATCGCGCAGACTGAGAAGACAGGGAAAGGGCGGCTCATACGCACCTGGCCTGGTTGGTTGAAACGCTGTAAGCGTCTCCCGACCCGTAAAGCCGGGGCAAGAGGTGGCTGCAATTCTGTTGGCGAGGAGAAGCCGATGGGACTGTCGAAGACTATCTGGGCGAACCCGTCCGAAATCATCCGCACGAAACAGCCCGATCACCCGGTGCTCGTGTTTTCCCCTGAGATCCTGCAAACGACCGCGCGCCGATTTTTGCGCGGTTTTCCGGGGCTGGTCACCTATGCGGTGAAATCGAACCCTGATGAGATGGTGATCGAGAACCTTGTGACGGCGGGCATTCGCGGGTTTGACGTGGCCTCGCCCGCCGAGATCGACATGATCCGCCGTATCGCGCCGGGGGCTGCGCTGCATTACCACAACCCGGTGCGTGGCCGCGATGAGATCGCTCATGCGGTGCGCGCTGGGGTGAAAACTTGGTCGGTCGATTCGCGGTCTGAGCTGGAAAAACTGATCGAGATGGTTCCCGCCGAGGGCTGCGAGATTTCGGTTCGCTTCAAGCTTCCGGTGCAAGGTGCGGCCTATAATTTTGGCGCGAAATTCGGGGCCACCACGGAGATGGCGGCGGACCTGCTTGCCCGTGCGGCTGAAGCTGGGTTCACCCCTTCGCTCACCTTCCACCCGGGCACGCAATGCACCGATCCGATGGCATGGGATGCCTATATCCGCACCGCTGCCGAGATTTGCCGCAGCGCGGGTGTGAAGGCACATCGGCTCAACGTTGGTGGCGGTTTCCCGAACCATCGTACCCTCGGCCCGGCACCTAAGCTTGAAGATATCTTCGCACTGATCGACCGCGTGGCCACTGAAGCCTTTGGCGACGCCCGTCCCGCGCTTGTGTGCGAACCCGGGCGCGGTCTGGTGGGCGATGCTTTCACGCATATCACCCGCGTCAAAGCTTTGCGCGATGATCTGCATGTCTTCTTGAATGACGGGATTTATGGCGGGCTCGCGGAACTGCCGCTGGTGGGGAATATCGAGCGCGTCGATGTGGTCTCGCCGATGGGCGTGATGCGCTCGGGCGACACAATTGAACGCATCGTCTTCGGCCCGACCTGCGATTCGGTGGATCGCCTGCCGAGCGAACTGCCCCTGCCGACCACGCTCGAAGAAGGCGATTTCCTCCTATTTCACGGGATGGGGGCCTATTCCTCGGCCACCAACACCCGGTTCAACGGGTTTGGTCAGATGGAAATCGTCACCGCTTTGTCTTTGCGTGGTTGACGAAAAGGCCACACCTTTGGGTTGCGTGTGACACTTTGCCGCGATCGTAATTGAGAGTTAACGGCCTTGCCCTACAGTGAAGGAGGCGAGGTCGTTTTCCTTTTGCGAGTGGTGTCATGGTTGCCCTGTTCCAACGCCTTGTCGGACGCACGCGGCATGAAGACCGTGCCGCGTGCGCACCGACCATCAGCCCCCGGCGCCCTGCGCGGGGCCCTGTGGATCATGTTGTTCTTTTGGATGGAACGCTTGGGTCGCTGAACCCGATGCGGCGCACCTCGATTGGGCTTCTTTACCTCTACCTACGCGGCAGCCTGCCGCGTGCCTCGCTGTATTATGGGCGGGGGCTGCGCTATCGCGCTTGGCGCGACCTTAAAGACGTTTGGCTGGGCTGGGGCGTCGAGGCGCAGATCATGCGGGCCTATGGCTGGCTGGCAATGCGCTACCGTCCCGGCGACCGGATTTTTTTGCTGGGTTATTCGCGCGGCGCTTTCGCGGCGCGTTCGCTGGCAGGGCTGATCGACAAGGTGGGCCTTCTGAAGGCAAGCGCGGCGACGGAACGCAACGTGCTGCAAGCTTGGCGCCACTACATGGCGGGCGTTGGTTCTGACGCTTTTCGTGAGAGAAACTGCCATCGCACAACGCGCATCGAGATGGTGGGGGTCTTCGATACCGTGGCAGCACTTGGCCCGCGTTTTCCATTTCGTACCGCAAGTAGCGCGGCGCGGGTCGATTTTCACGACCACGATCTAGGCCCCTCGGTTCGGCATGGTTTTCAGGCCTTGGCGCTGCATGAGACCCGGCAAGTCTTGGCGCCGCTCATGTGGAACCGTGAAGAAACCGGAGCGCATCGGATCGAGCAGGTTTGGTTTCGGGGCTGCCACGCCGATATTGGCGGACAACTGGCCGGGGAGGAGCGCGCGCGCCCGCTTGCCAATATTCCGCTGGTTTGGATGATGGAGCGCGCCGAGGGGCTTGGGTTGGAACTGCCCTTCAACTGGCGGGCCAATTTCCCTCGGGATGCCGCTGCGCCCTCGGTGGGCAGTTGGGGCGGTTGGGGGAAAACCTCGCTTTTGCGCGCGCCGCGGGTGGTGCATCGCTGTGCGTCCGAACGGATTCACGAAACCGCCTTGGCGGCGCGGCGCGAATGGTGGCTGAAAATCCTGCCGCTGCCGAAGCGTCAGCCCGGTGCGGCCATGACCAGACAAGTGGCCGTGCCAAGGGCATAGGTCTTGCCATCCTTGGTGCCGCGAATTTCGCCCCGCGCGACGCCGGTCGAGCGCCCAATATGTTCTAGCCGCCCCACGGCCACCACTTCGGTGCCCAAGGGAATGGCGCGCAGCATGTTGATTTTGAGTTCCAGCGTCGTTTGTACCTGACCGGGCTGAAGGCCGGTGATCACCGCGCATGTCAGGCAGGTATCCAATAAAACGCCGTACCAGCCACCATGCACGCCGCCAAAAGCGTTGGTGTGGTCGTGGTGCGGCAAGCCGGTCAGCTCCACCAGCCCCGATTCCACTCTGCTGATCCAGTAGTTACAGCCACGCGCAAAGGTGGTGGAGGGCACCTCGCCCGCCATCATCTTGCGCATATAGTCGAGCCCCGACATTTGCCCCACTTCGGAGAGCGGCAAAAAGTCTGTGGCGGTTTCAGCGAATTTCTGCGTGGTCATGGTGGCTCCCCTTTGACTTAGCCTGAACCGCGGCAGCCAAACGGAAAAGGGGGCCGAGGCCCCCTTTGAAAGTTTCGTTACGTCAGGTGCTTTCAGGCGACGTTTTCGAGCACGACACCGGGGTTGATACGCAGCGCGTGGCACACTTCGCGGGTCATCTCGGGGCGGTTGAGCGTGTAGAAATGCAGCTCATCCACACCACCAGCAACCAAATTGTCGCAAAGCTCAGTGCACAGCGCGGTCGCCAGAAGCTGTTCGCGCCCATCACGTGCGGCGGTTTCAAACGCCTCTTCGACCCAAGCGGGGATCGAGGTGCCACAGCGCTTGGCAAAACCCTTCGCCCCTTTCCACGATTGGATCGGCAAAATGCCCGGAATGATCGGCGCGGTGATCCCTTCTTTCACGCAGGCATCGCGGAAGCGGAAGAAGGTCTCTGCCTCAAAGAAGAACTGGGTGATCGCCGAGGTCGCGCCCGCGTCGATTTTGCGCTTGAGCCAGCGTACATCGGCCATCGGGTCGGTGGCTTCCGGATGCGGCTCGGGATAGGCGCCGCAGCGAATGTTGAAGCGGCCATCTTTCGCGAGCCATTCGATCAGTTCGACCGACGAGGCAAAGCCTTCGGGATGCGGGGTGAACCGATCAGCGCCTTTCGGCGGGTCGCCGCGCAGCGCGACGATCTCGGTCACGCCAACCTCGGCATAGGAATCGATGATCTCTTGGGTTTCGGCTTTCGTCGCGTCGACGCAGGTCAAATGCGCGGCGACATTGAGCCCGTAATGCTCGTGGATCGTTTCCACCGCATCATGGGTCAATTTGCGGGTCGTGCCGCCAGCCCCATAGGTGACCGAGGCAAACGTCGGGTTGAGAGGCGCCAGAACCTGCACCGTTTCCCACAGGCGGAACGACGCATCGAGGGTCTGCGGCGGGAAGAATTCAAAGCTGACTTTGGGCGTGGGCATGTGACTGTCCTTTCGTTATCCCCTTGTCTCATATCCGAGCATGTGAAACAAACTCATAAAGTTCAAGATGGTCTTGAGGTTGGTTCATAATGCACTTGGAGTTCCGTCATCTGCGCACGATCAAAGCGATCCATGACGCGGGTGGATTGGCCAAAGCGGCAGATATTTTGCACATCACGCAAAGCGCGCTGAGCCATCAGGTGAAGGGGCTCGAAGAACAAGCGGGGGTCGAGCTTTTTGCCCGCCGTTCCAAACCGTTGCGCCTATCGGCGGCGGGGCTGAAATTGCTTCGGCTTGCCGAACGTATCCTGCCTGAAATTGAGGCAACCGAGGCGGAATTTGCCGCGATCCGTCAAGGCCGTGTGGGGCGGCTTCACATCGCGATTGAGTGCCACGCCTGTTATGATTGGCTGTTTCCAGTGCTTGAGGCTTTTCGTCGCGCCTGGCCCGATATCGACATCGACATCCGTCCGGGACTCGCTTTCAACGCACTGCCCGCGCTGGCCCGCGAAGAGGTGGATCTGGTGATTTCATCAGACCCGGAGAAGCTCGAGGGCATCACCTTCAACCCGCTTTTCGACTATTCGCCCACCTTTATCGCGGCGGCGCATTCGCCGCTGGCCGAAAAGCCCTTTGTGGTGGCGGAAGACTTTGTCGATCAGACGCTGATCACCTATCCGATCGACCGCGCCCGGTCGGATGTGTTTTCGCTTCTACTGACTCCCGCGCGAGTGACGCCCAAAGCGCACCGCCAAGTCGAACTTACGGCGGTGATCTTGATGTTGGTCGCCTCGGGTCGTGGCGTTGCGGTGCTGCCCGATTGGGTGCTGCGCGAGGTGAAATATCAGCCCGATTACATCACCAAACCGGTGACGGAAAACGGCTTGACCAAGCGCCTCTATGCCGCGACCCGTGCCGAGGATATTGCGGAACCCTACATGGCGCATTTCCTGCGGCTCGCGCGGACAGAACCGGTCAAGCTGCAACGCGCCTGATGTAACGGGCACAATCTTGCGCGTGACGGGGGAGCCGGGGCGCGGTTAAATCGCGCCTTCACATCCCGCAGGGCTCCGATGACCGCTATTCCCCAGCCGCGCGCCGCCAGCGCGACCGTCTTCCCGATTCTTTTCGCGATTTCCGCCTGTCACATGCTCAATGATGTGATGCAGTCGATGCTGTCGTCGATCTACCCGATCCTGAAGGCAGATTTTGCGCTGGATTACTGGCAGATCGGGCTTTTGACGCTGGCCTTTCAGGGCACGGCCTCGCTGTTGCAGCCCGCGATTGGCATTTTTACCGATGCCCGCCCGCAGCCGTGGTCTTTGCCTGTGGCGTCGGTCTCCACCTTTGTTGGCGTGATGGGGCTCGCTTTCGCGCCCTCTTATGCGGCGCTGATCTTGGGGGCGATGTTCGTGGGCTTTGGCTCGGCGATCTTTCACCCCGAATCAAGCCGGGTGGCGCGCATTGCTTCCGGCGGGCGGTTTGGTTTGGCGCAATCTGTGTTTCAGGTGGGCGGCAATTTCGGCACGGCGATTGGCCCGCTTCTGGCCGCCTTCATCGTGTTGCCCTTCGGGCGGCCCTCGGTCGCGCTTTTTGGTGCGCTGGCGGTGATTGCGGGCATGATCCTCGTCCGCGTGAGCCGCTGGTATGCCGCGCATCTGAATGACCGCAAGCGCAAGCCCGTTGATAAAACCCTGCCCCTGCCGCGCAACCGCACCATCGCCGCGATCACCGTGCTGGTGATTCTGGTGTTCTCGAAAAACGTCTACATGGCCTCGCTTGGCTCTTATTACACCTTCTATCTGATCGAGAGTTTTGGTGTGGATACGCGGACCGCACAGCTGATGCTGTTCCTCTTCTTGGGCGCTGTCGCGGCGGGCACGGTGCTGGGCGGGCCAGTGGCAGACCGTTGGGGGCCGATGACGGTGATCTGGATTTCGATCTTGGGCGTGCTGCCCTTCACGCTGGCGCTGCCGCATGTGGGGCTCGCGGGGTCTGCGATCCTCAGCGTGCTGATCGGGCTTATTCTCGCCTCGGCCTTTTCCGCCATTGTTGTCTTTGCGCAGGAACTTTTGCCCGGCCGGGTGGGCATGGTGGCGGGCATCTTCTTTGGGCTGAGCTTTGGCCTTGGCGGGATTGCCGCCGCGGCCTTGGGCCTGATGGCAGACCATTACGGCATTCGCACCGTCTATCTGATTTGCTCTGCCCTGCCTGCGCTGGGGATCTTGACGATCTTCTTGCCCAAACGCATCGAATTCCTTGCCCGCTGACCCTCTTGGAATCTTTACCTCTGCCGTGTAAGGCAAGCGCTTGAACGCAAGGAGCCCCCCGATGCAAGGCAGTGCCAACCTCAACCTGATGATCAAGGCCGCGCGCAAAGCGGGTCGCTCGCTGGTGAAAGACTTCCGCGAGGTGGAAAACCTGCAAGTCTCGGCCAAAGGTCCGGGGGACTTCGTGTCGAAAGCCGACCGCGAAGCGGAGCGGATCATCAAAGAAGAGTTGCGCGGCGCGCGCCCGTCTTATGGCTGGCTTGGCGAGGAAACCGGCGCGGAAGATGGCGAAGATCCGACCCGCCGTTGGATCGTTGATCCGCTGGATGGCACCACCAACTTTCTGCACGGCCTGCCGCATTGGGCGGTGTCGATCGCCTTGGAACATAAGGGCGAAGTGGTTGCGGGCGTGGTGTTCGATGCTGCGAAAGATGAACTGTACTACGCCGAAAAAGGCCTTGGTGCCTTTATGAACGAAAGCCGTCTGCGGGTTTCCGGGCGTCGTCACATGATTGAGGCGATTTTTGCCACCGGCGTGCCCTTTGGCGGCCGCTCCACCCTGCCGGCGACGTTGCAAGATCTTGCGCGCCTGATGCCGGTTTGTGCGGGTGTGCGCCGTTGGGGCGCTGCGGCGCTTGATCTCGCCTATGTCGCCTCGGGCCGGTATGACGGCTATTGGGAGCGTGGCATCAATGCTTGGGACATGGCCGCGGGGCTGATTCTGGTCAAAGAAGCGGGCGGATTCGTCGGCCCGGTGCGCGAAGGCCGCGATATCTTCGAATCCGGTGCCGTGATCGCGGGCAACGCCGAACTTTACGAGCCTCTGTGCAAGATCTTGCGCGAAGCAGCCTGAACAAGGCGCGACCATAACGTGAACGAGGGACGAACAAAGCCGTTTCTCGTTCACCACTTGTTAGCCACATTATGACAGGCTGCCTGCATCACCAGAAGGGGATGCACCATGCTATTCAATGCTGCTTGGACGCTCGCGGGAACCGCTTTTTCGTCATTAACCACCAAAGAGCCGCTGTTCGCGCTGGAATCGGCGCTGGAAGAGATTGGCCGCGCCGCGCGTGACATTGCCTTCGTGGAAACCGCAGATGTGATCGCGCTGGGGCGCATCAAGGCGCTGCGCGACATGATCGCGGCGTGTCAGGATGAAGCCGAGATTGAAACCGATCAGACGGTGGCGATGGAACTTGCGGCGGCCGTTGATGGGCTGACCGAGGATTTGGCCTCTCATGAAGAAACCTTGCCGCTGGAACGCGCCTTTCGGGCGGATCAGCGCGATCAGGCGCTTGCCCGGATCGAGGCGGCGCAAGGTAAGCTGCGCGATTTCATTGAAACCAAAGGGCAAGAGGCACAGGTTTTTGACCCGGCCTTGACCCGCGAAGAGGTGGTGGAACTGGCGCAAGCCGCGCTTGCCCGCAGCCCCGAACAGATTATCGCCGCCGCAAGGCTTGAGGCAGAGGCGCGCTTTGCGGGCGCCCCGATTCCGATGCCAGAGCGCGCAACCTTTCATTTTACCCAGCCCGAAGGGTGGACAGCTTGGCTGGCCACTCGCATCGCCGAACGTGTCGGGCGCGATATGCCCGCCGATTAATCCCGCTTCGGGCTGACAAGGCCGCGCTGCACGGCGGGACGGGCCAAAAACCGCTCCAGATAGGCCGGGATGTTTGCCAAGGCGTCCCAGCCAACCAGATCGGTGGCTTTGTATCCGTCGCGCAGCGCGCGCAACCACGGCGCAATTGCCATATCTGCAATCGTATAGTCGCCGCAAATCCACTCTTTCCCGGCCAACGCGCCATCCAGCACCTTGAGCAGGCGCTCGGCCTCGGCGCGGTAGCGTTCTTTCGGGCGTGGGTCTTCGATTTCTTTGCCCGCATAGGCGTGGAAGAAGCCAAGCTGGCCGAGCATTGGCCCAAGGCCCCCCATCTGCCACATCAGCCATTGCAGCACCTCATAGCGCTGCGCTTGCGGCAGGAATTTCCCCGTCTTCTCGGCCAGATAGATCAAGATCGCGCCACTTTCAAAAAGCGGCATCGGCGCGCCATTTGGCCCATTAGGGTCAATGATCGCGGGGATCTTGTTGTTGGGGTTGAGAGACAGAAATTCCGGCGTCATCTGGTCATTGGTGTCGAACTTCACCAGATGCGGTTCATAGGCCAGCCCGCATTCTTCCAGCATGATCGAGACTTTCACCCCATTGGGCGTGGTCAGCGAATAAAGCTGGATCACGTCCGGGTTGGTGGCGGGCCAGCGCTGCGTGATCGGGAATTGCGTCAGATCGGTCATAATGCCTCCATTTTGCGCGAGCCTGCCCGAATTCGCCCATCGAATAAAGCGAACCAGCGCACAGCCCCTGTTCGGGGCTGCGCGCCCATCGGGTCAAAGCGTGAGCGCCTCTGAAGGGGGCAGATAGGGCAGGCCCTGCGCCTCGGCAACCGGGGCGCAGGTGATTTGGCCTGCGTGGACATTGAGCCCCGCCAGAAGATGCGGGTCATCCGCGCAAGCCTGCCGCCAGCCCTTATTGGCCAGCGCAAGCAAGAACGGGAGTGTCGCATTGCCAAGCGCTTGCGTGGCGGTGCGGGCCACTGCGCCGGGCATATTGGCGACGCAATAATGCACGATCCCATCGACTTCAAATATCGGGTCGTGGTGCGTGGTGGGGTGTGATGTTTCAAAACACCCGCCTTGGTCAATCGCCACATCCACCAGCACCGCGCCGGGCTGCATGGTGGACAGCATCGCGCGGATCACCAACTTGGGCGCGGCAGCCCCCGGCACCAAAACGGCCCCAATCACCAGATCGGCTTCCGCCACCAATTCGGCGGTCAGCGCGGCAGAGGCATAGCCGGTGCGGAAATCGCGCCCATAAACCTCATCCAAGTGCCGTAACCGGGGAAGAGAGCGGTCCAGAACGGTGACCTCTGCCCCCATACCGGCCGCGACGCGGGCCGCTTGCGTGCCGACCACGCCGCCACCAATCACCAGCACTTTGGCAGGCAAAACACCCGGCACGCCGCCCATGAGTACGCCGCGTCCGCCATTGGCTTTTTGCAGCGCCCAAGCCCCGACTTGCGGCGCGAGCTTCCCCGCAACCTCGGACATCGGCGCCAAAAGCGGCAGTCCGCCCATCCGGTCGGTCACGGTTTCATAGGCAATGCACGTTGCGCCAGAGGCGACCAGATCAGCCGTCTGCGCTGGGTCGGGGGCGAGATGCAGATAGGTGAACAAAACTTGGCCCGGTGACAGAAGCGCTCGCTCTTGTGGCTGTGGTTCCTTCACCTTCACCACCATCTCTGCCCCGCCCCAAACGCTCGCGGCATCGGCGGCAATCACCGCCCCTGCAGCGGTGTAATCCGCATCGCTATAGCCCGCCCCAAGCCCCGCGTCGGTTTCCACCAACACCGTGTGCCCATGCGCCACCGCCTCATGCACGGCATGGGGCGTCATGCCGACGCGAAATTCCTGCGGTTTGATTTCCTTCACGCAACCGATTTTCATGGCCTCTCCTCCCGTATCAGCTTTGTTTTAGTGTGCGCTTGGTTGCGGGAAAGGTTTGGTCAAATTTGCTTGCGAAACCGGCCTGATCGCGCGCATATCTGCGGGAAACCTGCCTAACCTTCGTAGAAAGTTGCGCCCTTATGAGCCTCGACGCTACAGATCGCCGGATTTTGACCGTATTGCAAAAGCAGGGTCGCATTTCCAACGCCGAGTTGAGCGAGCGGGTGAACCTGTCGGCTTCGGCCTGCCACCGACGGGTGCAGCGACTTGAGGAAGATGGCTATATCAAAGATTATGTCGCGCTCTTGGACAGTCGTCGTTTGGGGTGCCCGACCACGGTTTTCGTTGAGATCACGCTCTCTGGGCAGGCCGATGAGGTGCTGGAAGCCTTTGAGCGTGAGGTGAAGAAAATCCCCGATGTGCTCGAATGCCATCTGATGGCGGGGTCTGCAGATTATCTTCTGAAGGTCGTGGCCGAAGATACCGAAGATTTTGCCCGCATCCACCGCTCCAAACTGGCGCGCTTGCCGGGGGTGCAGGGGATGCAAAGTTCGTTTGCTTTGCGCACCGTGTTCAAGACAACGGCTTTGCCGATTTAAGCTTAGTCGCGCCAGAAGCGCGGCAACACCAGCACCAAAATCGCCAAAAGCCCCAGCCGCCCAAGCAGCATCGACAGGCTCATCAGCCAGGTCGCAAGGTCATTGTAATCGGCCATCGTTCCGGTGGCGGCGACGGTGGGGCCAATGCCAAAGCCGATATTCCCAATCGCCCCCCAGCTGGCAAACAGCGCGGAGGAAAAATCCACCCCCGTCATTGAGATCAGCACCGCAACGATGCCTTGGGTCAGAATGTATCCGGTGACGTGCAGGATCAGCGGGCCCATCGTGGCTTCGTCCAGCGGTTTGCCATCATAGCGTGGCAAAACCACCCGGTTGGGCGAGTGCAATTGCCGGATTGCGGTTTTGATCGCTTCCAGAACCACCTGCACCCGGAACACGGAAAGCGAACCAGAGGTGGAGCCGGTGCAGCCGCCCGACATGCCCACCAAGAACACCAGCACAAGCACAAAGGCGCCCCAAGCCTCGACCGAGGCGACGCCAAAACCAGTGCCAGTCAGGATCGAAACAAAGTTGAACGCCGTTTCGCGGAAGATCTGCTCAAAAGGCAGGTCTTCGTGGGCGTAGCGCCAAAGAACCGCCAGCAGCGTGTAGTAGAGAGACCATCGCAAGAAGGCGCGCACCTGTGAGTCGCGCCAAATCGGGGAAAGCTGCCCTTGAACGATCTGCACGAAGCGGATCAGCGGCAACCCGGCAAGCAACATGAAGATGATCGAGGCGTAATGCGTCGCTATGGGATAATGCGCAAAGCTTTGGTCTGAGGTTGCAAAGCCGCCAGTCGACATTGTCGTCATCGCATTGGCAATCGCGTCGAAGGTCTGCATGCCGCAGGCGACATAGGCCAGCGCACAGGCGATTGTCAGCACAGAATAAACCTGCAACAGCGCCAAGGCGATATCGGTGGCGCGAGGCAGCACCTTGCCGAAAGTGTCGAACCCCTCCGTCTGAAAAAAGCGCATCCCACCGATCCGCATCACCGGCAAAAAGATCATCGCGACAAAGGCGATGCCAAGCCCGCCGGCCCATTGCAGCATTGCCCGCCACAACAACACCGAGCGCGGCATCTCATCCAGATATTGGAACACGGTGTAACCCGTGGTGGTGAGCCCCGATGCAGCCTCGAAATAGGCATCTGTCAGGCTGACATCTGGCGCGCCATGGACGAAGGGGAGAGCCGCAAAAGCCGGGGCCAGCAGCCAGATCGCGGCGGTCAGCATATAGGCTTGGCGCAGCGATAGCGGCTGTGGAGTGTCGGTCCGGCTGGCGATGGACAAAAGCGCGCCAAAGAGCAGCGTCTCGACCGAGGATTGCAGCATCGCCATCCAGTTCGGGTCGGCGAGCAGGTAATCATAACCGGCGGGCAGCAGCATCGCTGCGCCCAGAGCCAGCAGAATGTGGCCGAAAATATAGAAGACGGGTCCGAAATCGGTCATCGGCACGAGCGATGCGCGGGCACGCGCGGGGACGCAACTCACGAAATCGTGAGCGAAGCCTTCTGCGCGCGCGAAAACCTCGCGTTAAGCCCTTGGCGCTAGGGTCGCGCGAGGAGATATCGATGCGACTCGAGCTTTTGGTCATAGCCTTCTCGGTTGTTGTGGGTCCGGTAGCGGCCCTTCTCGGCGCCGGGGCAACCGGCGCCGGACCATGGGTCATCGTTGTGCCCCCTTGGAAAGATGCGGAACTTTTGGCTGAGCGCGCGCAAGCGCGGCTGATCGGCCCCGTAGATGCGCCAATGGGGCATTTGGTGGCGCCGCTCAATGGCCAAACCGCCGCGACGGGTGCGGTGACACGGCTTGCTGCCGCGGGGGCTTGGGCCGTTGTCGATGCGGAAACGATCTTGGAATTGTGTGGAGTGGAATAACATGACGACGGCCAGCACAGATGCGGGGGCCACCGCACAACGATTGAAATTTTATCTCGTGGCCATTGTGGCCTGCGCCGTGTTGGTGACGGGCGTGGCCATTTGGGTCGGAACGGCGACCATCCCTGCCACCGCCATTGCGTGGGTTTTCGTCGGGGTGACGGTGCTTGGCTATCTGCGGGGCGACACCACCAGTGGGCGCACCTTGGTGGCGCAGGGCCTTGTGGGTCAGGCCATCGCCTTTACAGCGGCGCTTGCGGGCCACCCGTGGCAGATTGACAGCCACATGGTCTATTTCGCGGTGATGGCCGCCTTGGTCGCGATGGTCGATATTCGACCACTGATTTTCGCGGCAGCCACGATCGCGCTGCATCACCTGTCGCTTTCGGTGTTTGTGCCGCGGTTGGTCTATCCGAGCGTCGAGCTTTTGGTGAATATCGAGCGGACGGCCTTTCATGGCGTGGTTGTTGTGGTGGAAACCGCTGTACTTGTGGTGACGGTGCTGCATCGCAAGAAGATGGAAGCTTCGATCTCCGCGCAATTGGTCGATCTGCAAGCGCTTTCGGCGCAGGCTGAGGCGGCGCAACGGATCGCAGAAGAATCCGCGCAAAATGCTGAATTGCGCCAGCATGAGGCAGAAGAAGCGCTGGCCGAGGCCGAGGAAATGCGCCGCCAATCCGAAGAAACCGCGCGCAACGCGGCCGAGGCGAATACCCGTGCTTTGGAAGCCTCTGAGCGGCTGGCATCGGAGCGCAGCGAACATGCGCAGCATTCCGAAGAGGTCGTGGCGCAATTGCAAAACGCGCTTCGGATGCTTTCGCAAGGCGATCTTTCGGTGCGGCTCGCGCGGCTGGATGCCAACGAATACGGCACGCTGAGCGAAGACTTCAATCTTGCGGTTGAGCAACTCGCTGCCGCGATCGGTGTGGCCTTGGGCTGCGCAGAAGAGATCACCGCCCAAATCGGCGAGATCAATGGTGCGTCTGAGGAACTGTCTGAGCGCACCGAGAAACAGGCCCATGCGCTGGCCAATACCGCTGCGGCGATGAACGAACTTTCAAGCTCTGTGGGCTCTGCTGCCCAAATGGCGGGCTCTGCCGCCGATGCAGCGCAAAGCGCCGAGAAATTGGCGCGTGGCAGCACCGAGCTTGGCAGCGCCTCGATCCATGCGATGGGCGAGATCGAGCAAAGCTCGCATCAAATCGCCTCGATCACCTCGGTCATCGATGACATCGCCTTCCAAACTAACCTTCTGGCGCTCAATGCGGGCGTTGAAGCTGCGCGTGCGGGTGAAGCGGGGCGTGGCTTTGCCGTTGTGGCCTCGGAGGTGCGCGACTTGGCGCAACGCTCCTCGGCTTCGGCGCGTGAAATCTCGACCCTGATCCAATCGTCGGAGCGGCAGGTGAAAACTGGGGTGGAGCTGGTGAACCAGATGGTTTCCACGCTCGATGAAATCACCAAAGCGGTGGAAAACATCTCTTCCCGCGTGGGTGAAATTGCCCGCTCCGCCGAGGAACAATCGCGCGCGCTGACAGACATCAACGGCTCGGTCGAGCAACTCGATTCGGTAACGCAGCAAAACGTGGCGATGTTTGAAGAAACCACAGCCGCGAGCCGCGTGCTGAATGGGATGGCCGCACAATTGCGTGATGCCACCGCCCATTTCCGGCTTGAGGCGCAAGCGGCGCAGCATCGCGCCGCCTGATCCGCGCCACAGTTTTGAAAAAGCAAAACCCCCGACGGCGATGCCTCGGGGGTTTACTCTGCGGGCGAACCCGCCAGCGTATTCAAACGCCTGTGTCTTAGAGCGCGCCTTCGCGCTGGGCCTTCTTACGTGCCAGTTTACGGGCACGGCGGATGGCTTCGGCTTTCTCGCGCGCTTTCTTCACGGACGGTTTCTCGAAATGCTGCTTAAGCTTCATTTCACGGAAAACCCCCTCGCGCTGAAGTTTTTTCTTCAGGGCACGAAGCGCTTGTTCGACGTTGTTGTCGCGAACGCTGACCTGCATGTGGTGTCACCACCTTCCTAAGTTTGAGTTGCATCGCTTTGCAGGAAGCGGCCATATAGCAAAGGGAAAGGCATTTGTCTACTCTTGCCGCACTAGGGAAAAGCGATGAAAAACGACCATTTGGAAGTGTCGCGCCTGCGCGCTGACCTGCTTGACGCGATTGAACCGCATGTGCCCTTTGATGGCTGGTCGGAGCCGGCTTTCCAATCGGCAATTTCGGACCTTGGAGTTGATCCGGCGCTGGCGCGCTTGGCTTGCCCGCGCGGGGCTGTTGATCTGGCGGCGGAATATCACCGCGCCGCCGACCGCGCCTTGGCGAAAGCCTTGGAAGAGGCCAATTTTGAAGGGATGCGCTTTCGCGATAAGGTCGCGACCGCTGTTCAGATGCGCTTTGACCTTGTCGACCGTGATCTGGTGAGCCGGGGCGCTTCGGTCTTTGCCTTGCCGCAAAACGGGGTGATGGGCGCGAAGCTCGTTTGGGAAACGGCGGATCTCATTTGGCGCGCGCTTGGCGACACGAGCGAGGATTACAACTGGTATTCGAAACGCCTAACGCTTTCGGGGGTGATTTCTTCGACCACGCTGTTTTGGATTGGCGATGATAGCGAAGGCCATGCCGAAAGCTGGGCGTTCTTGGATCATCGGATCGAAAACGTTCTGGCGCTTGATAAGGTCAAATCCGGCCTGATGAAGGTGCCGGGGCTGAAAAACGTTCTCGAAAATCTGCGCCCGCCGTGCCGCATGGCCGCGCCCGGTCGCTATACGGGCGAGGAACCGGCATGAGTGTGCCGCAGCAAATGCAATGTATCGAAATCGCGGCGCCCGGTGGCCCCGAGGTTTTGAAGCTTGCCAGCCGCGCTGTTCCGGTGCCGGGGCCGGGGGAATTGCTGATTGAGGTCGCTTGGGCAGGCGTAAACCGCCCCGATGCGCTGCAACGGGCAGGCGCCTATAAAGCGCCGCCAAGCGCATCAGACCTGCCGGGGCTGGAATGTTCGGGCATCGTCGCGGCCGTCGGCCCCGAGGTGACAGGGTGGCAAGTGGGTGATGCGGTATGCGCGCTTTTGCCCGGTGGCGGCTATGCCGAATATGCAACCTGCCCGGCGGTGCATGCCCTGCCCATTCCGCATGGGGTGAGCCTGCGCGATGCGGCTTGTTTGCCCGAGACTTGCTTCACCGTTTGGTCCACCGTGGTGATGCGCGGCGGGTTGAAGGCGGGGGAACGGTTTTTGGTGCATGGCGGCTCGTCCGGGATTGGCACCACCGCGATCCAAATTGCCACTGCGCTTGGTGCGCGGGTCTGGGCCACGGCGGGCAGCGCCGAGAAATGTGCCGCCTGTGATGCCCTTGGCGCCACTGCCATCAATTACCGCGAGGTCGATTTTGTGGAGGTGTTGCGCGCTGAGGGCGGCGCGAACCTTGTGCTTGATATGGTCGGCGGCAGCTACATTGCCCGCAATATCAAGGCAATGGCCGATGAGGCGCGGATGGTCTTCATCGCGTTCTTGGAAAGCCCCAAGGCCGAGTTGAACTTTGCCCAGATCATGCTGCGCCGCCTGACCATCACCGGGGCCACGCTGCGCCCGCAATCTGATGCCGCCAAGGCCGAGATCGCGCGGCAATTGCAAGCTGAGGTGTGGCCGATGGTGGAGGCCGGCAAGCTCAAAGTGGTGCATGACAGCACCTATCCGCTTGCCGAGGCGGCGGCGGCCCATGCGCGGATGGAGACGAACGCCCATATCGGAAAGATCGTTTTGAAGGTTCGCTAGAGCCTTCTCCAACCGAGGGAGGAGAAAATGACCAAAGGACGTTTTACCCTGCTCGACGGGTTTCCCGCCGATGTTCTGGCGGTGGAGGCGCATGGGCGGATCGACCATGATGCTTATGTAGAAGATCTGATCCCGGCGGTAGAGGAACGCCTTGCCGCTGCGGGTCGGCTCAAATTGCTTTACGCGCTGGGGGCGGATTTCGAGGGGTTCACCGCAGGCGCGATGTTTGAAGATGGCAAGGTCGGGCTGTTGCATCTGGCCGATTTTGCCCGCATCGCGGTGGTGAGTGATGTGGCTTGGATCTCTGCGGGCGTGCGTCTTTTTGCGCCGCTGATCCGCTGCCCGGTGCGCACTTTCCCGCGTGCCGAAATGGCTGAGGCGCGGGTTTGGATTAGCGCCGATCCGGAGCGGGCAGGTGGGCCCGAAGTGGCCGCGGATCAAAAGCTTATGATGCTCGAAGATCGCGAGCCGCCTGCCAGCTAAGTTTTAGCGCACTCGTTCCATCAGCGCGTCTGTCATCCGGCAGTCGCGCGTCACATCCGTGCCGCAGGCGCGGGGAGTAAGGTCTTTGTTTAGGCAAATCCGCACCTCGTCGATGCGGCCCTGATCGCAAGTCACGGTCACCATATCGGGGCGAAGGTTTGGATTGGCCTCCAAAAACGCCTCTTCCACCACTTTGGCGGGCAGGCGCACATCTTTGGTGAGCTGTTGAAAGACCCACGGGACGGTGACGCTTTCATAGGCCGCGCGGGCCTGTGCGAAGTAATCTGTCGCGGAAAGCCCTGCGCAGCGGCCATGTTTCTTCCATTGATACCAGGCCGCGCCGTCAGACCCCATAATGTCTTCCATCGCCGCCGTTTGCGCGCGCGAGGGGTTGCGCGCCGTGGTGCGGCAATAGCTGGGCCAGCCGCTTTCATATTGCGGCCAAAGCCCGTGCAAAACGAAATGCGCATCATTGGCCGGGTCGCATTGCGCGGCATCGCGGCCTGCGCCCTCGGTCGCACACCAGCCCGGCGCCCAACTGAGCGAAAGAACGTAATAGTCAAAATCGCCCGCTTGCTCGCCTTCGGCCCAAGCAGGCATGGCCAAAAGCGCGGCGCATGCAATCGCTAAAACGCGCATTTTCTCTTTCCTCCGCGCGGTTTCGGGCCTATATAGGCCGACAATTCCCCACCAGAAATGGACCGCGGCCGGGGGGAAGCCCAGGCCGCAGCCGGTTTCACGGCTCGGGTAAGATTTGTAAAGGATGGCCCCGATGACGAACAAGCCCCTGATGGCAAAGGCCACGGCCGTTTGGCTGGTGGACAATACCACGCTCAGCTTCAAGCAGATCGCTGATTTCTGCGGCATGCATGAACTTGAGGTGCAAGGGATCGCCGATGGTGATGTGGCGGCGGGCGTGAAGGGCCAAGACCCGGTTGCCGGCAACCAACTCGACGCGAAAGAGATCGAAAAGGGCGAGAAAGATCCGCTCTATAAGCTGCGTCTCAAGTTTAACGCGGCGGCTGTGGGCGAAGACAAGCGCCGTGGCCCGCGCTACACGCCGCTGTCGAAACGCCAAGACCGCCCGAACGCGATCCTGTGGCTGGTGAAATTCCACCCTGAATTGGCCGATGCGCAAATCGCGCGTCTGGTGGGCACGACCAAGCCGACCATCGCGTCAATCCGCGAGCGGACGCACTGGAACATCGCCAATATGACCGCGATCGACCCGGTGGCTTTGGGCCTGTGCCGCCAGTCGGAACTCGACAGCGAAGTGCAAAAAGCCGCCAAGAAACGCGCCGCCGAAGGCGTGATGAGCGATGACGAGCGCCGGAAATTGGTCTCGACCGAGCAAAGCCTTGGCATGGATACCGAGCCGCGCCTGCCCGGTGCGATTGCGGAGCTTGAAGGCTTCACCCTTGGTAGCGGGTCGTCGAATGCCGATGACGAGCCGAAAGAAGACCCGAAAGACTTCTCGGATGCCGATAGCTTCTTCAACCTGCCGCATGGCGATGATGAAGAGGATGACGAGGAAGACAGCGGCCCGATCCGCTAAGCTGCCTCAAACGGTAAGTTTTGAGCCCTTCCGCGATGCGGGAGGGCTTTTCTTTTGCTCGCATGACTTGCCCAACAAAAAAGGCGCCCCGAAAGGAGTGCCTTTTCTAAAGCCTAGAAGGGCCAATCAGTCTTTGGCGCGCTCAACATAGGAGTTATCGGCGGTGTTGATGATGATCCGGGTGCCCACACCGATATGCGGCGGCACCATCACGCGAATGCCCCCGGTGCATTGCGCGGGCTTGTAGCTCGACGAGGCGGTTTGGCCTTTGACCACCGGCTCGGTCTCTTCCACTTCGACCGTCACTTTTTGCGGCAGTTCGATCGACAGCGCCACGCCTTCATGCAGCAGCAGCCAAACGCGGATGCCGTCGCGCAGGTGCACTTTGGCATCGCCGATCACGTCTTCACCCACGGTGAGCTGTTCGTAGTTTTGCGGGTTCATGAAGTGATAGCCTTCGCCATCTTCATAGAGGAAATCGAATTCCTCTTCATCCACGTGGGCTTTTTCGACCGAGTCCACGGTGCGCCAGCGCTCTTGCACCTTCACGCCATCCGAGATGCGGCGCATCTCGACTTGGGTCACCGAGTTGCCCTTGCCGGGGTGAATGTTTTCGGCGTTGATAACGACGTGCAGCACGCCGTTGAGGTCGATCACGTTGCCCTTACGGATCGAGGAAGCGATCACTTTAGCCATTGTCACGGTCCTATATGTCAAAAGCAGGCTCTGGCGCCCGGATGGCGAAGCGCCTAAACCAATACGAGCCCTATTTCCAGTAAAAAGCCCTGACCATGTCTTCGACCCCTTGGTGGCACCCTGACCGTCATGCCGACCGCAGGCCCGCGCTTTTGGCGCGGGCGCGTATTCAAGCGGCGCTGCGCCGCTGGCTGGAGGGGGAAGGGTTCCTTGAGGTGGACCCGGTCGCGCTTCAGGTCAGCCCCGGGAATGAGGCCCATCTACATGGTTTTGCGACCACGGCGATTGGCAATGATGGCGCCCCGGTCGAGATGTTCCTGCATACCTCGCCTGAATTTGCGATGAAAAAGCTGCTTGCCGCTGGGGAGCGCCGCATCGCCGCCTTTGCCCATGTGTGGCGCAACCGCGAGCGCGGCGCGCTGCACAGCCCCGAATTCACCATGCTCGAATGGTATCGCGTCGGCGAAGATTACACGGTGCTGATGCAAGATTGCGCCGCGATGCTGCGTCTTGCGGCAGAGGCGGCGGGCAGCACGCTTTTGCGCTATAAGGGGATTGAGTGCGACCCGTTTGCGGAGCCTGAGCGGCTTTCGGTCGCGGAGGCGTTTGAGCGTTATGCGGGGCTTGATCTTCTCGCTACTTGCGGCTGTGGCGGCATCACCGATGCTGAGGGGCTGCGCGATCAATGCCGCGCGGCGGGGATTGAGGTTGGCGATGCCGATACATGGTCGCTGATTGTCTCCAAGGTGCTGGTGGCGCAGGTGGAACCGCATCTGGGTCACGGGCGTGCGACGATCTTAGACCGTTACCCCTTGGCAGAGGCGGCCTTGGCCCGCCCGGCCCCCGATGACCCGCGCGTGGCGGAACGGTTTGAGCTTTACGCCTGCGGGGTGGAACTGGCCAATGGCTTTGGCGAATTGACCGATGCAGATGTTCAGCGCGCGCGCTTTATGGCTGAGATGGATGAAAAGCAGCAGCTTTACGGCGAGCGCTACCCGATTGATGAAGATTTCTTGGCCGCTCTTGCGCATATGCCGGCCGCCTCGGGCATTGCGCTGGGGTTTGACCGGCTCGTGATGCTCGCCACCTCGGCGCCGCGCATTGATGATGTGATCTGGACGCCGGTCTCGGATCAGATCGCGTAGACCTGCAACACCTCAAGCGGCACGACTTCGAGCGTGCGCTGATGCGTGCATTCCAGCACGACTTGCGGCGCGCAGCCCTCGTCATGCGCCTCAAGGAACCGGCCCGCGCAGAGGCACCAGCGCTCGCCGGGTTTGAGGCCGGGAAAGGCGAAATCGGGGCGCGGGGTGGTGAGGTCATTGCCGATATAGCTCGACCACGCCAAAAACTCGGCGGTCAGCACCACGCAGACCGTGTGCAGCCCGTGGTCTTCCCAACAGGTGTTGCACGCGCCATCGCGGAAGAAACCGGTCATCGGCGAGACCGAACAGGGCTGCAAGGCGCTGCCCAGAACATTGACCGATTTATCCTTTTCCATCGTCTCTCCCTCAGTGCGCAGCCTGCGCGATGCGTCGAAAGAGCGCAAGGTTTTCATCGGTCACGCCTTCGGTATCAAAGCCCCTGTCGGCGGCGTTGACCGCAATCACCATCCGCGCGGCGGGGTTGACGTAGATATATTGGCCGTAAATGCCTTGGGCCATGAAATCACTGCCGAAGCGGGCATTGTCTTTGGGCACCCACCATTGGAAGCCATAGCCTGCGCCATCGGCGGCTTGATGCGATGTTGAGGTGCTGACCCAAGTCTCTGGTACGATTTGGGCCCCGTTCCAAAAGCCCTTTTGCAAGAACATCTGGCCAATGCGGGCATAGTCGCGGGTGCGCATATTCAGCCCGCCCAAAACAAAACCCGTCCCGTCGCCATCAACCAGCATTTCAGGGGCAGCTTCCAGCCCCATCGGCGCGATGATCCGCTCTCCCATCAAATCCACCGGGTCGCGCCCCGTGGCACCCGCAATCACCATGCCCAGCACATGCGTATCAATCGAAACATAATGCATATGACTGCCCGGCGGATGCGCGCGGGTTTGGAGCGAGGCCGCGAAATCATCCATCGAGCCACCAAGCGCCAGCACCCGGCCCATGCGATTGATGTCGCTGTTGAAATCCATGTAATCCTCGTTGAACCCCACGCCCGAGGACATGGTCAGCACATCGCGGATGGTCGCGCCGTCATAAGCAGAGCCTTTCAGCGCGGGTACGAAACGGACCACCTGAGCATCAAGATCAGGGATCGTGCCATCTTTGTGCAAGGTGCCAAACAGCGCCGACAGAACCGATTTCGCCATCGACCAAGAGATCCGCAGGTCTTCTGGCCCGGTGCCTTGGTGATAGCTTTCATGCACGATGTGACCGTCGCGCAAAATGACGAGCGCGGTCACGGCGCGTGCTTGCAGCCAATCCGCCATTTCTGGGGGGAGCGGCATTTCCGGGCCGGGGGACAAGGCCGAAACCGGGCCGGGGCCGCGGTCGAGCACTCGGTAGTGGAACAGCCGATCCATATGCGAGAAATTCGTGACGATGCGTTCTTCTGAGAACAGCGAATTCACCGCCAAAAGACGGGTGATCTCTTCATGCTTGAGCGCGGCAAGGCCCGCAACCAGCACCAAGACCACCACCAAAGCGCGCAGGAATATCCGCAAAAACCGCCGCATCTGTGCCCCCCTCGCCGCAAAGGCGGCTGGACGCACGAAACCATGCCCTGCACACAAGAACAAGCGGCGGCACATGTGCCGCCGCGTCAGTCGCTTGCGCGAAAGATCAGTAGATGTAGCGGATTTGATCCGACCAATAGCGCTCCATGCGGCGCAGGGTGCGGTTCATTTCATCCATCGCGTCGAGCGTGATGACATTGCGGTCATCCATTCCCTTGGCGTGGCGCTCAAACAGAGCGGTAACGGCCGTGCGCAGGTCCACCCCTTTGGGCGTCAGCTTTACGCGCACCGAGCGGCGGTCAATCTCGCAGCGCTGGTGGTGCATATAGCCCGTTTCCACCAGCTTCTTCAGGTTGTAGCTCACATTCGAGCCCTGATAGTAGCCGCGCGTTTTGAGTTCGCCTGCGGTCACCTCATTCTCGCCGATGTTGAACAACAACAGCGCTTGAACGGGGTTGATCTCGAGAATACCGAGCCGCTCGAACTCATCTTTGATCACATCCAGCAACAGCCTGTGCAGCCGCTCGACCAGCGAGAGGCTGTCGAGGTAGCAGGCCATCATTCCGGGGGCGGCGCCTTCTTCCGCATTGGGCGCTTTCATCGGGGTTTGAAACGTCATTCCTTACTCCGCCATCCTCGCTTCCTTGAGAGGCAAATTGACGGAAAAACCCCAAGATAGGGTTAAGGGGTTCTGACTATGATGCCTTTCACAACGAATTTGCGAAGATTGTACGACTAATTTTTGCCGTGCCGTTCGCGGGCAAAGGTGCCGATAACACCCAGAATTTCAACATATTGGGGCGGGCAGGGCATCGCCCCCGAAATCCAGGGATAAAGATCTTGGTCATTTTCTTCGAGCAGCTGATCATAAAGATCGAGCATCTCAGGATTTAGACCTTCCAGTTCAGAATCAGCCCAAGGGCCGAGAATCAGGTCCATTTCGCGGATACCGCGGCGCCAACTGCGCATCCGCATCCGCCGCAATCTCGCGTCCCGTGTTTCGCTCATGGCTGGCCTCCGTTCGAAAATGCGTTGCCTCTGCCTTGCACTTGCATCCTGCCCCGTCAAGCGCAACCGCCCTTGTTTCAACCGCTTGAACGGTGTCTCGGCCAAGCGTAGAGAGGGGCGATTTGAATCTGGAGCCCCGAACATGGCCTTTCTGTCTGACACGCTTGCGCGCGTGAAACCCTCGCCCACCATTGCCGTCACCAACAAGGCGCGCGAATTGAAAGAGGCGGGGCGCGACGTGATCGGCCTTGGGGCGGGCGAACCGGATTTTGACACGCCCGAGAACATCAAACAGGCGGCGATTGCGGCGATTGCGGCGGGGGAAACCAAATACACCGCTGTTGATGGCATTCCAGCGTTGAAAAAGGCGATCTGCGCCAAGTTCGAACGTGAAAATGGGCTGCGCTATACGCCCGCGCAAATCACCGTCGGCTCGGGCGGCAAGCAGGTGCTTTATAATGCGCTCGTGGCCACGCTGAACCCGGGTGATGAAGTGATCATCCCCGCGCCTTATTGGGTGAGCTACCCGGATATGGTGCTGCTGGCGGGTGGCACCCCTGTCTTTGTCGAAGGCAAGATGGAGGCGGGCTATAAGATCAGTGCCGCCGATCTGGAGGCCGCGATTACGCCGAAGACCAAATGGTTTATCTTCAACTCGCCGTCCAACCCTTCGGGCGCGGCCTATACCCGTGATGAGCTCAAAGCGCTCACCGATGTTCTGATGCGGCACCCGCATGTTTGGGTGATGTCGGATGATATGTATGAACACCTTGTGTTTGGCGATTTCACCTTCACCACGCCCGCGCAGGTGGAGCCGGGCCTTTATGACCGCACGTTGACCTGTAACGGGGTGTCGAAGGCTTATGCGATGACCGGCTGGCGCATTGGCTATGCGGGTGGCCCGGTGGAGCTGATCAAGGCGATCGGCAAGGTGCAGTCGCAATCGACCTCGAACCCCTGTTCGATCAGCCAACATGCGGCGGTGGAAGCGCTTAATGGTCCGCAGGAGTATATCGCGCAAAGCCGCGTGGCCTTTGAACGGCGTCGCGATCTGGTGGTGGCCGCGCTCAACGCTTGCCCCGGCATCACCTGCCCCACGCCCGAAGGCGCATTTTACGTCTATCCTTCGATTGCGGGGCTGATTGGTAAAACCTCCAAGGGCGGCGTTGCGATCACCGATGACGAGGCCTTTGCCTCGGCGCTTCTGGAAGAAACCGGGGTTGCGGTTGTCTTTGGGGCGGCCTTCGGCCTTTCGCCCGCGTTTCGCATCAGCTACGCTACCTCGGACGCAGCGCTGAGCGAGGCTTGCGCGCGCATTAAAGCCTTCTGCGAAGGGCTGCACTAAGGCCGCAAGGCCTGCGGGGAGAATTGAATGGCTGGCGATCTGCCGGAGTACTACTTCCGGATTCGTGAAAATGGCGCGGCGGTGTTCAAGGTTGATACCGAGAACCGCCAACGTCGCATCGAGATGGATCAGATCGCCGTCGTCAATATCAAGAACGGTGAAATCAAGCCGCAAGGCGAGCGTAAACTCTCGGCCGATGATCTGCGCGAGATCGAAGGCTGGATGGCAAAGCGGCTCGCCCTGCTGGCGCAGCGCGATATCGATGATATTTTGCGCGCCGTTGATTACCTGAACCTGACCACGCAATGGGTGCAATCGAAAGCCACCGATGAGCAGTTGGAAGAGGTGACGGATTCTTTGCTGCTTGCCATGCATGATCTGCGCTCGGTCTTGGTGCGCAAAAAAGCCGAGCGGATGTTGAAATCCATCCCTGAAAGCGAGCGCTAAGCGTAGCCTTTATGCCGTGGCCACCAGCCACGCGCCGCGCCAGAAGCGACGGATCAAGGTGACCCCCACACAAGCAAGGCCAATCACAAGGCCAAGCCAAAGCCCTACGCCGCCCAACCCCAGTGGGAAGGCGAGTACATAACTTGCCGGAATGCCAATCAGCCAATAGCTGACCGTGGCCACAACCATTGGCACCCGCGTGTCATGCACCCCGCGCAACAGCCCCAAAGCCATCACCTGCGCAGCGTCAAAAAGCTGAAATAGCGCAGCCACAGCAAGTAGTTTTGCACCAAAGGCCAAAATCGCGGGGGCGGCAGGGTCTGTATTGTCGATAAAAAGCCCCACCAATTGTTGTGGGAACCCAAGGAAGGCCGCAATCGTCAGAGCCGCCATGCCGAAAGAGAGGATCAGCGCGGCCTTTGCCACGGCGCGCAGCCGGTCGGTATCCGAGGCGCCAAAGGCGTGGCCCACCCGCACCGTCGCCGCATTCGAGAGCCCCATGTGGATCATGAAGGTGAGCGAGGCGAGTTCTAGTGCGATCCCATGCGCGGCCAGTTCATGCGTGCCGATCCAGCCCATCATCAGCGCCGAGGCTTGAAATAGCCCGGCTTCGGACAGGTGTGTCAGCCCCGCAGGCAAGCCAAGCCGGATCAGCACAAAAAGCGCCTGCCAATCGGGCCGCCAAAACCGCCCGAACAGATCGACCGACCGCAACTTCGGATGCTTGGCGGCATAAAGCGCCAACAGGCCCGCCGTGCTGATCTGCACCATCACAGAGGCGAGCGCCGCCCCCCGCACGCCCATTTCTGGCGCGCCAAAATGGCCAAAAATAAAGGCCCAGTTGGCCATCACATTGACCACAACACCCCAAAACGTGGCCCACATCACCGCTTGGGCACGCTCTTGCGCGCTCAGATACGCGCGCAACGCCGCCACCACGAGCGCGGGCACCATGCCCCACATCGCGACCGACAGATATTGCTGTGCGAGCGCGGAAAGATGTGGGTCTTGCCCGAGGGCGAGCAAAATCGGCTCCGCTGCCGCCATGATCGGCATCACCGCGCAGCCATAGCCAATGGCGATCCAAAGCCCCATCCGCGCATCGCGGCGCAATTGCACCGGGTCATCGCGGCCAATGGCGGCGGAGATCCTCCCCATCAGCACATAGGAAAACCCCGAGCCGAGGATGAAGAGGAAAAAGAAGAAAGACGAGCCCAGCACCACAGCGGCGAGTTCGGGCACGCCATACCAGCCCAGCATGATCGTATCGGAAACATGCAGCAGCATCTGCGCGATATTGGAGCCCACCATCGGCAGGCCCAACCACAAAAGCGCACGCATATTGACGGCAAGGCCGGACGACCGCACCACCGGAGATTTGACTGTCTGGTTCATGAACGGACGCTATCTTAGGGGAAGAACCGCGTCCAGATGGCTCAACCGCGGCGACGACCGGTAATCATCGGGGTCACAAGGTCTTCGCGTTTCCAGACCTTGTAGAAATAGATCGCGCCCACATGCAGGGCGATCAGGGCCAACAGCACCCAGCCCAGTTTGTGGTGCCAGCCAAGCGCCATACGCGGCCAGCCATCGGGCAGGTAGGGGGCAAGCGGGCCAATGTTCAGATAGTCATCCGGGTCGGTGCAAAGCCCGGTCAGCACTTGCAAGAACAAGACCACCATCATCGCAACAACCGACCAGCCGCCCAAGGGGTTATGCCCTTCGGCATGGCTTGGATTGCGCGAAGGCAGGGTCAGCAAATAGCGCACCACCGAAATAGGCCCGCGCACAAAATTGCCGAAACGGGCGTTCTTTGTGCCCACAAAGCCCCAAATCAGCCGGATCGCCAAAAGCGCCAAGACCGCATAGCCAAGGTAGAAATGCAGCGTCATTTCCAGCGGCCCGAAATGGCCCAGCACAAAGGCCCCGGCCACGCACAAAAGCAAGGTCCAGTGGAACACCCGCACCAGCGGGTCCCAGATCATCGGCGGTTTGGTGGCGGTCGTCGCGGTGGTGTCGGCGGGCATCTGTGTCTCGGTCGGCTATCGGTTGAAAGAAAAGGGCGGGAGTTTCCTCCCGCCCGGCTGTGCCTTATTCCGGCACGCGGTAATCGTCGTGGCAGGCTTTGCAGGTGCCTCCGAGGGTTTTGAGCGCAGCGCCAAAGGCGGCAGCTTCGCCGGTGTCGGCAGCGGCGATCAGCTCGGCGCCCGCAACATGCATGGCTTTGGCTTTGGCGCCGAAGTCGTCCATGTTTTCCCAGATCGAAGCTTTGGCTTCGCTTTCGCCCGGGAAGTCATCGGCCGAGGTGCCCGGCGCGAACAGCGGGCCGGCATCGGTTTCGAGGATCGCGGCGAGTTTCGCGGCTTCGGCCTTGGCGGCCTCCGCGTCGTAGGATTTGGCAACGCCCGACATGGCCTTCATGGCACCGCCGAGCGATTTGAAATAGGCGTGACGCGCTTTCACGGTTTCCATGCCGTCGGCATAAGCCGCCGTGCCCAGAACCAGTGCCGCGACCGGAAGCGTAAGAAGAATTTTCCGCATGTAACATCTCCTGTGGGAAGGCGAGGTTTTACCTCACGTGGGTGTTCTACGAACGAACTGTGTCATTCCGTCTAGGAAATAGGGATTAAATTGTCTGTGACAGCGTCACATGCATAAGTTGTGCTGCGGCATCATCGCGCAGGGGGGCTTAGGCTTTTGGTTTGCGTGCGATGAAGTCAATCAGCGCGGCGCGGCCCGAATGCCCCGGCCCTTCGTCAAGATGCGCATCGTAATCCGCCTGATGCAGCCACTCCCAATCTGGGCAGGCATCGCGCAGCAAATCCAGTGTCCAAAGATGGTCTTCTGCCTTCGGGCCGCCCGAGGAATTTTCCAGCTGCCGGACAGAAAAACCGTGCAAAAACAAAAGCCCCCCGGGTTTGAGTGCTTGCGCCATGCCACGGAAAATGGCCCCGCGCAGGGCGGGCGGGGCAAACTGGATGAAGACCCCAAAAACGGCGTCATAGGCCCCCACGGGCCAGATATAGCGCGACAGGTCTGCATGTTCTGAGGTGATCGTCACCCCACGTTCTGCGGCCAGCTTGTGCGCCTTGCTGAGGGCGGGTGCGGACCCATCTAACGCATGAACGCACAACCCCTGTGCGGCGAGCCACACTGCATTTCGGCCCTCGCCTTCCGCAACAGAAAGCACATGCGCCCCCCGTGTGAGCCGCCAAGCCTGTGCGGTCACAAAAGCCGCAGGCTCGGTGCCATAGTGGAAATGCTCCCCCGAAAATCGCTCGTCCCAGCTCATGACCTTGCCCCCGCGTCAGTTGCGGCAAATGTGCCGCAACCACGCAAGGATGCAAGCAAGACTTAAGACGAGGTGGTTCCGGGCTTCGCTTTCTTCGGTCGTGAGGCCCGGCGGCGGGTTTCAGGATGCTGCGCCGCCCCCAAGATATGTTCGGCCGAATGCACCACATGGCTTGCATGCCCGACGATCAGCGGATCAGGCGGCGTTACGATCGACAGATCTTTGTCTGGGTAATCAAGCGAGCTGAGGAAGTGGCGCATACAGTTGAGCCGCGCGCGCTTTTTGTCGTTCGATTTCACGATCACCCAAGGCGCATCGGCGGTGTCGGTGTAAAAGAACATCGCCTCTTTCGCCTCGGTGTAATCTTCCCATTTGTCCAAAGAGGCCATGTCGATCGGGCTCAGCTTCCAGCGCTTGAGCGGGTCAGTCGCACGTTCAGAAAACCGGCGGCGCTGTTCGGCTTGGGTGACCGAGAACCAGTATTTGAAAAGCCGAATGCCCGAGCGCACCAGCATCCGCTCAAACTCCGGGGCTTGGCGCATAAACTCTAGGTATTCGGTGGGGCTGCAAAAGCCCATCACTCGCTCCACCCCGGCGCGGTTGTACCAACTGCGGTCGTAAAACACCATTTCGCCGGCTGTGGGCAGCCATTGGATGTAGCGTTGGAAATACCACTGGCCGCGTTCTTCATCGGAGGGTTTGTTCAGCGCCACAACCCGCGCAAACCGTGGGTTCAGATGCTCTGTATAGCGTTTGATCGTGCCGCCCTTGCCCGCCGCATCACGGCCCTCGAACAAGATCACGAATTTCTCGCCCGTCTCCTGCGCCCAGCGTTGCACCTTCAAAAGCTCCGCTTGCAGCTTGGCCTTTTCCTTTTCGTAAGCCGCGCGCGCCATGCGGTGGGCATAAGGATATTTGCCGCTTTCAAAGCCCGCCTTTACCGCTTGAATATGGACCGAGGGGAAGGCCTGCGGGCCGTTCAATGCGCCTTCGCCCGGTGCGGGCTCTGCCTCGGTGGGCATCGCTTTGCCTTCTTTCGGCGCTTTGATTTTGGGCTCTTTTTCGGTGCTTTGTGGCGTCGCTTCGGGGCCGACCTCCCCTTGCCCGGCCTCAGACGTGGCCTGCACCGTCTCCCTGCTGATGTGATCTTCCATACGCAACCCTCCCGACGTTGATCGGTTTCCGCTAGCATAAAGGGGGGAAAACCGCCTTGATGTGGGTCAGGAAGCGATCCGTAAGGCTTTGCCGCTTTGGGCTTTCCTTTGGGGCGCCACAAGCGCAGTCTGGCGCAAAGGGAGGCAGATCATGGTCACGCTTTATGGGGTTTATCGCTCGCGGGCGAGCCGCAACATCTGGGCATTGATGGAGTTGGAACTGGCGTGGTCGCTCAAACCCGTCATTCAAGCCTATCGGCTGGAGGCGCAGGGGATCGACCCGTTGCACCCCGAAGCGCCGTTTAACACCCGCACGGCAGAGTTTTTGCGGCTCTCCCCCGCCGGGGCGATTCCGGTGATGGAGGATGCCGGGCTGGTGCTGAGCGAGTCGCTTGCGATCAACCTTTATCTGGCGCGCAAAGCGGGGGGGCCATTTGCCCCCAAAGACGCCCGCGAAGAGGCGCTGATGGTGCAATGGGCGCTTTACGGGGCGACGGCAATTGAAACGCCTGCGCTCGAGATTTCCTTCGCCTATGCGCGCGGCGAGGCGGCAAGCGAAACGGGCGAGGCGCGGATCACTACCGCGGTGGCGCAACTGCAACGCCCGCTCAAAGCGCTAGAGGCGCATCTTTCCTCGCATAGCCATATGGTCGGCGGGCGCTTCACCGTAGCTGATATCAATATGGCCGAGATACTGCGCTATGCACAGCCGCATGATGCGCTCATGGGGCAATTTCCGCGCGTGAAAGGCTGGCTGGAACTGTGCCAATCCCGCGCGGCTTTCCGCGAGATGTGGGAGACCCGCAACGCCGAACCGGCATAGGAAACCCGTCTGGAGGCGCTTTTAAATCCGGCGCAATTCGGCCTTGGCCACAAGCGGGCCTGTTGCCACACCTGCGGGCGCGCCGCCGCGCGGTTCCTCGGTGATGGCAAGGGTCGCATTGGCGATCACTTGGCGCAGATCGGCCGGGATCGGCATCGCCGCTTGGCCGCGCCGGGGCATCACGCCAAGTGAGATCGGCGCGGCATCCCCGGCAATCAGCCACAATTCAAAGTCGCGCTCGGGCGCGGGAGCGGCGCCGCCCATCGACACGCGCATCTCGCCGGTCTTTTCATTGTAAAGCGCCGCAAGCCGCACCGCGCCATCTTCTGACACCATGTCAGAGACCCACATCCGCCCCTGCGCGGGCATCAGCGGTTCGCCAAGCCACAAAATCGCACCAAGGAAGGCCGCCGAAATGGCCGAGGCACCTGCAAGCCAACGCCAAAGCCCCGAAGACGCCCGCTCCGGCACACCCAAAGCCCGTGCCTCAATCTCTGCCCAAACCCGGCGCGGCGGCGAAACCGGCATCACCTCTTCGGCAAGCGGGTCGAGATGTGCTTCCCAACGCGCCACCTCGCGTGCGAAGTCGGCATCACTCGCGATGCGCCGCGTCACCGCTTGACGCTCGGAAAGCGGCAGCGTGCCGAGCACATATTCGCCCGCAAGCGCAATATCATCGGGTGGCAGGTCACGCATCGCCCAAACACTCCCGCAGCGAAATCAACGACCGGCGCAGCCAAGACCGCATGGTATTGAGCGGCACCTCAAACCGTTCGGCAAGTTCAAGATAGCTTTCGCCCTCCACATAGGCGCGGCGCACGGCCTCGGCCCGCACGCCCTCAAGTTTGCCCATGCAATCCTCAATCCGCCGCCCGTCGGAGGCGCGGATCGCCTCGGCCTCAGGCGTCGGCTCTAGGCTTGGCAGAGCCTCCAAAACCTCGGCCTCGACCCCCCCGGTTTTGCGGGCGCGCAGCCGATCAATGCATAGATTGCGCGCAACGGTGTTGAGCCACGCGGCGGGGCTGGCCACCTCGGGCACGTAACGGTCGGCATTCATCCAGACTTTCACGAAAACATCCTGCAAAGCATCCTCCGCCTCAGCGCGGTCTTGCAAGAGACGCAGGCAGATGCCGAAAAGTTTCGCTCCATGTGCAGAATAAAGCGCAGAAAATGCCGCCCGGTCGCGCAGGGCGGTGCGCGCCAGCAAAGCGCCAAGGTCTGTGCTCTGTGCCGTCATCGGTTCAGGCCCTTTCCTGCGAAACCTTTCGCAGGTGAAATTTTCTAGAATTGATGCAACCTTTAGGCCGCTTCATGCGTATTGCAAGGATGGACAGTGTGCCGCAAGCACACCAGATGCGACACAAAGGGCGAAACATGCGCATTGCAGTGATCGGGGCGGGCATTTCGGGGCTGGGGGCGGCGTGGCTCCTGCGCGGCCACGAGGTGGTGGTGTTCGAGGCGGGCAAACGCATTGGCGGCCACGCCCGCACCATCGAGGTGAAAGGCGTGCCGGTCGATACCGGCTTTTTGGTCTGCAACCGCAAGACCTATCCGCTGTTCACTGGCTTGCTGGACACGCTGGGGGTAGAACTTCAGCCCGCGCCGATGAGTTTCTCTGCCAGCTTTGGCAATGGCGCTTACGAATATGGCACCGGGCGAATGCGAGATTTGTTCGGCCAGCCGCAGCGGCTTTTTGATCGCTCGCATTGGCAGATGATCCGCGACATTCGCCGCTTCATGGCCGAAGCGCAGCATCTGCCGGGCAAAGGCGGGGTGATTGGTGAGGTGATCGCCGAAATGGGCCTGAGCCGCGAATTTCGCGACCGGTTTTTGATGCCGATGTCCGGGGCGATCTGGTCCACCCCGCCGCGCTTCATGCTCGACTTTCCTGCCGATCGGTTTTTGCGTTTCTTTGAAAGCCACGGGCTGATGGGCCACGGCCCGCGCCCCGAATGGCTGACGGTAAAGGGCGGCGCCTCGATCTATGTCGAGGCTTTGGCCCGCGCGGCTGTGGCTGAAATTCGGAAATCCAGCCCGGTGAAAGCGGTGCGCCGCGTCAGCGGTGGTGTCATGGTCGCGACGGCTGCGGGCGAAGAGCGCTTTGATCAGGTGATTATCGCTGCCCATGCGCCCCAAGCTTTGGAGATGCTGGCGATCCCCGATGCAGACGAGGCCGAGATTTTGGGCGCCTTTCAGGTCGAGGCAAACCGGATGGTGCTGCATTCAGATGAAAGCTTCATGCCGCGCCGGCGCAACCTTTGGGCCTCGTGGAACCATGTGACCGCTGCGCCCCCCGGCGGGCTGCGCAACCGCCCGATTTCGATGAGCTATTGGCTGAACCGTCTGCAAGGCGTGCAAAGCGATGCGCCCTTGATCATGACGCTGAACCCCGAACATGAGCCGCATTCGCTCCACCATGAAGTGACCTTCTCGCATCCGCAATTTGATAGCGCCGCTCTTGGCGCGCTGGAGCGGATGGGCGAAATTCAGGGCCGGGGCGGCATTTGGTATGCGGGAGCCTGGACGCGCTACGGCTTCCATGAAGATGGGCTTTTGTCGGCTTTGCGCGTTGCGCAGGCTTTGGGGCGCGATTGGCCGCTTGGCAATGACCCTTGGGCCAATGAACGGCCCGCTTGGTCGCGGGCGTCTCGCCAAGGCTTGGCCGCATGAAGTTCTTCCTTGCTCCTTTGACATTGGTGCTGGCGGTGGCTTTTGCCGCCGCCCCCGTGCTGACGGAGGGGTTTAAGGGTTTCACGCCGGGGCAATTCCCGGTGCCCGCCGATCGTTGGCCGGTTGCGCCAGTCGGTTGGGCTTTTTCTATCTGGGGAGCGATCTATCTTTGGTTGGTGGCCGGGGCCACCTGGGGGTTGGTGCGCGCCCGCACCGCCCCCGCCTGGCAGGCGATGCGCGCCCCCTTGAGCCTAAGCCTTGCGATTGGCGTGCCGTGGATTTGGGTCGCCAATTGGCAACCCGTCGCGGCGGCGGTGATGTTGGTGTTCATGGCCACGACGGCCTTGGCCGCCCTGATCCGTGCGCCGAGTGGGCTTTGGGCGGCGGGGCCCGTGGGGCTTTATGCAGGCTGGCTTTGCGCAGCCACGGCTGTGGCCACCGGGATTGTTTTGGCTGGTCAGGGCGTCTTGTCGGCGCAAGTTGCCTCTGCCCTCACGCTCAGCGCGCTTTTGGTGGTGGGCCTTGCCATGACATGGCGCCGCCCAGATGTGCCAAGCTACGCGCTGGCTGTTGGCTGGGCGCTGATGGGCGTGATCGTCGCCAATTTAAAAGTCGAGAACTTGCCCATTGTGGCGCTGTGCGCGGCGGGCCTTGCTGCGCTGGCGGGCCTTTGGCTGATACGCAGAAGGGAGATGAGATGAAATTCAAAACGATGGCTTTGGCCCTGTTCACAGGCTTTGGCGCATTAGGGGCAAGTGGCAATGCCACCTCCGCCGCGGAACCGCCGAGCTTCACCTTTGCCTCGATTGAGGGCGATACAATTGATACCGCAGAGTTCCGGGGGCACCCGGTCTTGGTGGTCAATACCGCGTCGCTGTGCGGTTTCACCCCGCAACTAGAAGGGCTGCAAAAGCTGCACGAAGAATATGGGCCGAAAGGCTTGGTCGTGCTGGCGGTTCCGTCAGATGACTTCAAGCAAGAACTCGACAGCGCCAAGGAAGTGTCGGAGTTTTGCACGCTGACCTATGGGATCACCCTGCCGATGGCCGATATCACCCATGTGACGGGCGATGAC
Organism: Rhodobacter sp. JA431; assembly: GCF_900217725.1. NCBI lineage: Bacteria > Pseudomonadati > Pseudomonadota > Alphaproteobacteria > Rhodobacterales > Rhodobacter > Rhodobacter sp. JA431. Next base: position 714,887 of record NZ_OBMP01000001.1, on the reverse strand, counting down.
GCGCATCCGTTTTACAAATGGGTGCGGGAGCAGACCGGCTTTGCGCCGCGTTGGAACTTCAACAAGGTGCTGATCGATGGCCAAGGCAATGTGGTCGACACGTGGGGGTCTATGACAAAGCCGGAATCGGGCGATATTCGCCGCGCGTTTGAGCCGCTTTTGCCGGGCGCTTGAGCCCGTGGCAAAGATGCGCCGCAAGGGCGATCTGCCGCAAAAGATTTGCGTGGCTTGTGGCCGCCCCTTTGCATGGCGCAAGAAATGGGCACGCGATTGGGAAGCGGTGCGCTTTTGCTCTGACCGCTGCCGGGGAGAGGCGAAGCGCAAATGACGGGTCGGTTGATTTTTGTTTTGGGGGACCAGCTTTCGCGCGGGCTTTCCGCGCTCGCCGATATAGACCCGTGCCATGATGTAGTGCTGATGGTCGAGGTGCGTGAAGAAGGCACCTATGTCCCCCACCACAAGCAAAAGATCGCGTTCCTCCTTTCGGCGATGCGCCACTTTGCTGCCGATCTGCGCGCGGAAGGAATACGGGTGGATTATGTCCGCTTGGATGAGCCGGAAAACACCCACAGCTTCACCGGAGAACTGGCCCGCGCCGTTACCCGCCACAAGCCACAATCGGTGGTGCTGACTGGGCCGGGGGAATGGCGCGTGGGCGAAATGATCCTGACGTGGCCAGAGGTCTTGGGCGTGCCGGTTGAGGTCCGCGAAGATGACCGCTTCTTTTGCGCGATCAGAGATTTCGCGGAACTCTCCTCACGCGGCAAAACCAAGCGGATGGAGAACTTCTATCGCGAGATGCGCAGGCGCACCGGCTTTTTGATGGAAGCGGGCAAGCCTGTCGGCGGTAAGTGGAATTACGATGCCGAAAACCGCAAGGCCCTGCCCAAAGGCCATAAGCTGCCGAAGCGGCGGCGGTTTACCCCCGATGCAACGACGCGCGAAGTGATGGCGCTGGTGGAGGATCAATTCCCCGATCATTTCGGCGACCTTGATCGCTTCGCTTGGCCCGTCACTCGGGCCGAGGCGCTGCAAGCGCTGGAAGATTTCATCACCCACGCCCTACCCCAGTTTGGCGATTGGCAAGATGCGATGAAGACCGGGGAAGATTTCCTCTACCACGCGCTTTTGTCGCCCGCACTAAACGCGGGGCTTTTGACGGCCTCTGAGGCCTGCGAGGCGGCAGAGGCGGCCTATACCGCAGGCAAAGTGCCGCTCAACGCCGCCGAGGGGTTCATTCGCCAAATCCTTGGCTGGCGCGAATTCGTGCGCGGCCTTTATTGGACCGAAATGCCCGACTATGGGCAAACGAATTTCCTCAATGCCAAGCGGCCCCTGCCGTGGTTCTATTGGTCTGGCCAAACCAAGATGCACTGCATTGCCGAGGTGGTCCGGGGCACGCGCCAAAACGCCTATGCCCATCATATCCAGCGGCTGATGGTGACGGGCAATTTCGCGCTTTTGGCAGGCATTGCCCCCGCCGAGATCGAGGCGTGGTATCTCGCTGTTTATGCCGATGCCTTCGATTGGGTCGAACTGCCCAACACGCATGGGATGGTGGCCCATGCTGATGGCGGGCGGCTTGGCTCCAAACCCTATGCGGCCTCGGCTGCCTATATCGGGCGCATGTCGGATTATTGCCGGGGGTGCCGCTATGATGCCAAGGCCCGCACGGGCGCGAATGCCTGCCCGTTCAACTATCTTTACTGGAACTTCCTGATCACGCATCGCGACAAGTTCGGGGCAAACCCGCGCATGGCCTTGCCCTATAAGGCGCTGGATCGGTTCGATGGTGCCGAGCAAGCCGCGATCTGTGCCGATGCCGAAGACTTCCTTGCCAAAATGAATACGCCGGAGGGCGAGCCTCCGGCGCAGATGTCTTTGGGCGATTGGTAAGCCTTAGCGGCCCCGGATCCGCGGGTCGAGCGCGTCGCGCAGGCCATCACCAATGTAATTGACCGAGAGCACCGTGAGCGAGATCGCGATGCCCGGCAGAACCACCCGCATCGGGTAAAGCTGGATCTGGTCCACCGCATCAAACAAGAGACGGCCCCAAGTCGGGAAGTCCGGCGGGAAGCCAAGGCCAAGGAACGAGAGCGCCGATTCCGTGATGATCGCCGTGGCGATCCCGAGCGTGGCCGAGACCATGATGGGCGACATCACGTTGGGCAGGATGTGCCGCAGCACCATACGCCGCGCGGGCGTGCCAATCGAACGCGCTGCCAGAACGAATTCCCGTTCTTTAATCGCCAGCACCTCCCCGCGCACGATCCGCGCTGTTTGCATCCATGACGTCGCGCCAATCGCGGTGACGATCAGCAAGAAGATCCCGCCCTCCGGCCCGAAGCGCTGCGAAAGCGGTTCGCGGAAGAGCGTCACCATCAACAGCAGCAGCGGCAGCAGCGGCAGCGCCAGAAACAGGTCGGTGAGCCGCATCAGCGGGCTTTCAAGCTTTTTGAAATAGCCCGCCAGAACCCCGATTGTGGTGCCAAGCGACACGGCCAGCGCCATCGCTGTCAGCCCCACAGAGAGCGACACCTTGCCCCCGGCCATCATCCGCGCCAGCAGATCGCGGCCCAATTGGTCGGTGCCCAAGGGGTGCGCCATCGAGAAGCCCTTGTTGCGGGCGCGCAGGTCCACATAGGTGGGCGCCATATCCCACAGCCACGGGCCGATGGTGATGCCGAGCAAAATGGTGATGAAGATCGTCAGCCCGACCAGCGCGCCCTTGTGGGTTTTGAACTGGTCCCAGACATCCCACCATTGGTTGCGGGGCGGGCGGATAGCGGTTGTGGTCTCAGTCATAGCGGATCCGCGGGTCAAGGATGCCGTAAAGCAGATCGGCAATCAGGTTAAAGGTCACGATCAGCGTGGCAAAGATGAAGGTCAGCGTCATCACCATCGGCAGGTCATTGGCGTGGATCGACAAGATCAGCTGCTGGCCGAGCCCGTTCACCTTGAACACCTGTTCGGTGATGATGGCCCCGCCAAAGATTTGCGGCACACCCAGCGCGATGACCGTGATGACGGGGATAAGCGAGTTGCGCAGCACATGGACCAGCACCACGACCTTTTCGGTCAGGCCCTTGGCGCGGGCGGTGCGGACGTAATCTTGCCCAAGATTATCGAGCATCGACGAGCGCATGAACCGGGAGATTTGCGCGGCGTTGTAAAGCGCAAGCACGGTGACTGGCATCACCATTTGGCGAAGTTGCTCTTTGAAGCTCGCCCAATCGGTCACTTGAAGCGTGGTGTCATAGACCGAGGGGAACCACTTTAGCTGCACCGCAAAGATGATGATGAGCGCCACACCCGTGAAGAAGGTCGGCACAGAAAAGCCCACCATCGAGATAAAGGTGCCGAGGTTGTCGAACCACGAATACTGCCGATAGGCCGAGATGATCCCAATCGGCACAGCGATCAGCACGCCGACCACATAGGCCGAGCCGACAACGGTCAGCGTTTGCGGCAGGCGCTCGGCGATGATGTCCATCACCGGCTGGCGCGATTGGAACGAGATCACCCGCTGCGCGCCCTGCGCCAGATCGGTGCCAAAAAGCGTGTCGATCAGGTGCATCGGCTCAATGAAGAACATCTGCTTAAGCCAGAGGAAGTAACGCACATACCACGCGGCATCGAGCCCGAGCGCGGTGCGCATCTTGGCCTTCACCTCTGGCGGAACCGTCAGCGGCACTTGGCCGAGCGGGTCGCCGGGGGCGGCTTCAAGCAGGAGGAAGATCACCAAAGAGATGATCAGAAGCGTCGGGATCGCGATCAGCAATCGTCGCAGGGTGTACTGGAACATCGGCGCCTCGGGGCTTCTCTTTTTACATTTTCGAGGAATGGGAAGGGGCGCTTAGCCATTGGCTTGCGCCCCCGCCCGGGTCAGACCGGCCAAACCGATCTGACCGCAGATTTCAAGGAACGGCTTACTTGATGCGGAACCAGTCCGACGCGTTCCAGATTTCGCTGTCCCAAGTGTTGAGGACAACACCACCAAGCGTGTTGGAATGCGCCGACAGACGGCCACGGTCCACGATCGGCACGATCACATAGCTGTCTTTGGTGAGCATGTCGTTGAGACGTTTGGCGAGCGCCGAACGCTCTTCCATGTCGCCCGTCGCGGTGAGCTGTTTGATCAGCGCATCATATTCCGGGTCACAGAAGCGGTTGATGTTCTCACCCTGCCATTGGCTTTCCGGCTTCGGAGCTTTGTCGCAGGTGTATTGCGCCAGATAGGGCTCCGGGTCGGTGCCGTCGAAGTTGTTGGCGTACATTTCGACATCGGCATAGAATTTTTGGAACGTGTCGGGCGAGCCCGCATCGCCGCCGAAGAACACCGACGGGTCAACCGTTTTCAGTTCGACCTCAACCCCAAGCTCGTTCCACCATTGTTTGATGATCGCTTGGAAGTCCTGACGGATCGCGTTGACCGAGGTTTGGTAGACCAAGCTCAGCTTTTCGCCGTCTTTGTCGAGGATGCCGTCGCCATCGGTGTCGGTCCAACCGGCTTCGGCCAAAAGCGCTTTCGCGCCTTCCATGTCTTGGGTCAGACAGTCGGTGTTGTCGGAGGCATAAAGCTCCGGCGCCGGCACGAGGTTACAGGTCGGGCGACCCGCTTCACCATAGCCGATGTCGACCAGAATTTGACGGTCGATCGCCATCGAGAGCGCCTTGCGCACGCGGATATCCGACAGGATCGGGTGCGGATGCGCAGCGGTCGAACGCTCGCCTTCCGGCAGGTTCGGCGACGGATCGGTCATGTTCATCTCGATCCGCTCAACCAGCGTGCCGAACGCGTTGACGAACTGACCTTTGCCCGCACCCGCAAGCTCTTCTTGCAGTTCGGGCGAGATTTGCGTGTTCCAAGCGTAGTCGAACTCGCCGGTTTCCATCACGGCACGCGCCGCAGCGGTGGCATCGCCGCCGCCTTTCACAAGCGCGGTCGCGAAGGCCGGTTTCGCCGGGTCGCGGTAGTTCGGGTTGGCTTCCAGCATCACCGTGTCATTGGTGCGGAATTCCGTCACGCGGAACGGGCCGGTGCCGATCGGCTTGAAGTTTTCTTCGGTGCAGGTCGAGGCATTCGCGCCGGTGCAATTGGCAAATTGCGCGGCTTGCAGGATCGGCGAGGTCGCGCCGACGAAGGCCATGAACGGGTTCGGCTTCGGCTCATGGAAGCTGACTTTAACGGTCAGGTCATCCAGCGCTTCGACTTTATCAACGCCTTCATAGCGCGCGAGCTGGGCGCAGCCACCGGCCGGGTCCATGCAATAATTCGCGGTGAAAACGGCGTCATGGGCGGTGAACGGCGTGCCATCCGACCATTTCAGGCCCGGAATGATTTTCCAGGTGATGGATTTCAGGTCTTCGGAGATGCCGCCGTTTTCAAGGCTCGGGATCTCGGTCACAAGGCGCGGGATCACCTCGCCCTTCTCGTTGAAGCCCGCGAGCGGCTCCAGTACGAGGCTGCCAACTTCGACGTCTTTCGTGCCCGACGACAGATAGGCGTTCATCGTCGAAACGGCTTGCGCGTACAGGATACGCACTTCGCCATCGGTGCCGCGTTCGGCAAAGGCAGCAGGCGCGAGAATAAGGCTCGCGGCAGCGCCGAGAAGGGCGGTTTTCAACTTCATATCAAGCTTCTCCTTGTTGGAAGTTGGGGTCTTGCAGACTTGCAGATTGCTCCGGGTTGGCCCCGGAGTTTGCCGCCCCGACGGCGGCTTCTTGATAGAGATGGCAGGCCAAGAAATGGCCGGGCGTTACCTCACCAAAGGTCGGCTCCACCTCGCGGCAAATATCCATCACCTTCGGGCAGCGGGTGCAGAAGTTGCAGCCTTTGGGCGGGTTTGCGGGGGAGGGCACATCGCCTTTGAGAATGATCCGGTTGCGCGAGGTTTCGGCATTCGGGTCCGGTTCCGGCACGGCAGACAAAAGCGCCTGCGTGTAGGGGTGCATCGGCGCGTCATAAAGATCGTCGCGGCTCGCCAGTTCAACGATCCGGCCCAGATACATCACCGCCACGCGGTCCGCGATATGGCGCACCATAGAAAGATCGTGGCTGATAAAGAGATAGGTCAAACCAAGGCTGTCTTGCAGCTCTTCCAGCAGGTTCACCACCTGCGCTTGGATCGAGACATCAAGCGCGGCAATCGGCTCGTCACAGACGATGAACTTGGGGTTCAGCGCAAGCGCGCGGGCAATACCGATCCGTTGGCGTTGACCGCCCGAAAACTCATGCGGGTAGCGGTTGGCAAAGTCACGGTTCAGCCCGACCTTGTCCATCAATTCATAAATCCGGGCGAGCTTTTGCGCGCGGTTGAGCGTGGTGTGCTCATCAAGCGGCTCGCCAATGATCCCCGCCACCGTCATGCGCGGGTTCAGGCTGGCTTGCGGGTCTTGGAACACCATCTGCATCCGCGGACGCATGGCGCGCAATTCGCCCGGAGGTGCGGCCAGCACATCTTCGCCGCCCAGCACAACGCGCCCCTCGGTCGGCTCATAAAGCCGCAAGATAGCGCGCCCGCAGGTGGATTTGCCACAACCCGATTCCCCCACAAGGCCAAGCGTCTCGCCCTCGAAGATCGTGAAAGAGATGTCATCGACCGCCTTCACATCGCCGACCTTCTTGCGGAAAAGGCCCGCGGTGATCGGGAAATACATCTTCAGCCCCTCAACTTCGAGAAGCGGAAGGCGGGTCTGGGTGCCGTCAGCCATGCGCAGCCTCCTTCACAGGCGCTTCTGCGCGCGGGGCATCGGTGTCGAAATCCCAAAAACAGGCCGCATCGTGCCCGGGGCCGACATCATAGCGGGCTGGGTTCGCCGCCGCGCAGGCGCCAAAGCGCTGGGTGCAGCGGTCGCGGAACGAACAGGCGCTCGGCGCGGCGCGCAGGATCGGCGGCTGGCCTTCGATCACATTGAGTTTGTCGGCGCGTTCGCCGCGCACAGAGGGCACGGTTTGCAGCAAGGCGCGGGTATAGGGGTGGCGCGGATGGGCGAAGACTTCCTTCACCGGCCCCTGTTCGGCGATTTGGCCGCCATACATCACCATCACCCGATCCGCGATGCCCGCGATCACGCCAAGGTCATGGGTGATCCAGATGATCGCCATGCCGAGTTTTTGGCGCAGGTCTTTCACCAGTTCGAGGATTTGCGCTTGGATCGTCACGTCGAGCGCGGTGGTCGGCTCATCGGCAATCAGCACTTTCGGGTCACAGGCGAGCGCAATGGCAATCATCACCCGCTGCCGCATCCCGCCCGAGAACTGGTGCGGATAGTCTTTCAAGCGCCGCTCGGCATCGGGGATGCCCACCAACTCCAACAGCTCCTTGGCGCGCACATTCGCTTGCGCCTTGGTCATACCCATGTGTTTGAGCAGCGGTTCACGCAGCTGGTAGCCCACGGTAAAAACCGGGTTGAGCGAGGTCATCGGGTCTTGGAAGATAAAGCCAACACCGGGGCCGCGCACGGCGCGCAATTGCGCAGGCGTGCATTTAAGCAGGTCAAGCCCGTCAAACATCACCGAGCCTTCACGCACTTCGGCGGGCGGGCTGGGCAAAAGCCCAATCAGCGACATCATCGTGACCGATTTCCCGGACCCCGATTCCCCGACAACGCCGAGCAGTTCGCCGGGCTTTAGATCGAAAGAGACAGAATTGACGGCATGCACCTCGCCGCCGCGGGTACGAAAGATCGTCTTGAGGCCATTGACCTCCAGCACGGGCTGCGCAGCTTCGCGCATTGCGATCCCCCAGTCTTTTGTTTTTGCACCGTTTTTTGGTGATATTTGTGACGCAAATCACCATTAGGTGAATATATTTGACCGATTGTTAGAGATTTTCGCGGCAGGCGCAAGCGCTAACGGTTGGGGCAGCCTTGCAGGAAGTGCATAGCTCCTGCCCACCGTTCTTGGGTTGACCCTGCCCTTTGCGGGCGCAAGCCTAGGTTCGCTCGCGCGCCCCTCCGCGCCCTTTCCGAAAGATCACTCGATGCGATTCCCGATCCAGGTCGATGACCCCGTTCGTTTTTCTGGCCCGTTGCCAGAGGCTTGCGATGTTGTGGTGATTGGCGCGGGCGTCGCTGGTGTGATGACCGCTTACTACCTTGCGCAAGCGGGGAAGAAGGTTGTGCTGTTGGAAAAGGGGCGTGTCGCGGGCGAACAATCGAGCCGGAACTGGGGATGGGTCCGCCAACAGGGGCGCGACCCGGCCGAACTGCCGATCATGATCGAATCGATGCGGTTGTGGGAGGGCTTTGCAGAACAGCTTGGCCCGGAACTGGGCTTCAAGCGCTGCGGCATCGCCTATATCGCCAACAAGCCTGCCACGATGGAAGGCTATGCGGAATGGGTGGAATTGGCCCGTTCGCATGGGCTCGAAAGCCGTCTGCTGACCCGCTCGGAACTGTCTGACCTTGTACCGCATCACGCGCGCTGGGTTGGGGGCGTTGTCACGCCCTCTGATGCGCGCGCCGAACCCTTTTTCGCCGTGCCGATGCTGGCGGCTTTGGCCGAACAGGCTGGCGTGAGGATTGTTGAAAATTGCGCGGTGCGGGGCCTTGATTTGGCCGCTGGCAAAGTGGCTGGCGTGGTGACCGAACAAGGTCGGTTGCGTTGCGATCAAGTGTTGGTCGCGGCGGGGGCCTGGTCGTCGCTTTTCTTGCGCCATCACGGGCTCTCGCTGCCGCAACTTTCGGTCCGTGCCTCGGTTGCGCAGACCTTGCCGATGCCGGACATGCCCGAAACCTCGGGCGTGGATGATATCTTTGCTTGGCGGCGGCGGTTGGATGGCGGTTTTACACTCGCAGCCGGGGCCACGCATGATTTCTTCTGCGGGCCGGATGCGTTGCGCCATTTCGGCAAATACATTCCGCAAATGCGGCGCGATCTTTCGCAAACGCTAATCCACCCGCGCGCGCCCGCACCGGGCTTCCCCGATGGGTGGCTGACGCAGCGGCGCTGGTCAAATGACCAAGAAACCCCGTTTGAGCGGATGCGGATTTTGAACCCCGTGCCGAACCGCGTGCTGCTGCGCCGGGTGCAGATGGCTTTTGAACGTGCCTTCCCCGATCTTGGCCCGACCCGGCTCTTGCGCACTTGGGCGGGGATGATCGACGTGATGCCCGACACCGTGCCGGTGCTGGATGCTGCACCGATTGACGGGCTCTACGTCGCCACCGGCCTTTCGGGCCATGGCTTTGGCATTGGCCCGGGCGTGGGCCGGGTGATGGCATCGCTGATGCGCGGCGATGCGCCCGGCCATGATTTGACGCGGTTCCGCTGGTCGCGTTTTACCGATGGATCAAAAATCGACATCGGCCCCACCTTCTGAGCTTGCGGGGAACGGGTGAATGAGGAAACCTGTTCCCAGAAGACGCATTTGACGTTCCTCACCAGAAAGAAAAGTAGAACCCTCATGCCCGTTAAGAACCGTTTTGCCGAGTTGCTGCCCGAAATCACCGCATGGCGACGCGATATCCACGAAAACCCCGAACTGCTGTTCGATCTGCCGCGCACCTCGGCCAAAGTGGCGGGCCTTTTGCGCGATTTTGGTTGTGACGAGGTTGTGGAAGGTATAGCGAAAACCGGTGTTGTGGGCGTGATCAAAGGCAAAACCGACACCTCTGGCCGGGTGATTGGCCTGCGCGCCGATATGGATGCGCTGCCGATCTATGAGGCGACGGGGCTGGACTATGCCTCCAAAACGCCGGGCAAAATGCACGCCTGCGGCCACGATGGCCACACCGCAATGCTTTTGGGCGCGGCCAAATATCTGGCCGAAACCCGCAACTTTGACGGCACTGCCGTGATGCTGTTCCAACCCGCCGAAGAGGGCGGCGGCGGTGGCCGGGTCATGGTGGAAGAAGGCGTGATGGAGCGTTTTGGCATCCAAGAAGTGTACGGCATGCACAACTCGCCGGGCATCCCGCTTGGGACTTTTGCGCTGCGTCCGGGCCCGATGATGGCGGCGGCGGATCAATTCGAAGTGGTGGTGACGGGCAAGGGCGGTCATGCCGCCAAACCGCATGAAGGCATTGATACGACGCTCGTGGCCTCGCATATCGTGGTGGCTTTGCAGCAAATTTCTTCGCGCAATGTCGACCCGCTCAAACAAGTGGTGGTCTCGGTCTGCACCTTCCGCACGGAAAGCGAAGCGCATAACGTGATCCCGCAAACCGTGTTGTTGCGCGGCACGGTGCGCACGCTCGAACCCGAAGTGCGTGAATATGTTGAAGGCCGTTTCAAAGCGGTGGTCGAGGGCATCGCCGCGGCGCATGGCGCGACCGTGGCGATCAAATATGACCGTGGCTATCCGGTGACGATGAACGCCCCCGAAAACACCGATTACGCGGTGGCGGTGGCCGAAGCTGTTTCGGGCTCGGTGGATACGGGCGTGGCGCCGTTGATGGGCGGCGAGGATTTCTCCTACATGCTCAACGCGCGTCCGGGGGCCTATATCTTCTTGGGCAATGGCGATACCGCCAGCCTGCACCATCCGGCCTATAACTTCGATGATAACGCGATCCCGTTCGGCTCAAGCTGGTATGCGGGGATGATCGAAAGCCGGATGCCTGCTGCGTAACGCGGACACAAGCTTGCTAAAAGGGGGCCTCGCGGCCCCCTTTTTTTATGTTTTAGCGGAGCACCATGACCGAGCAAGGCGCGTGGCGCACCACCCGTGCGGCGGTGGAGCCAATCAGGTAGTCGCCAAAGCCGGGGCGATGGCCCGCAATCACAATGCAATCGGCGCCAATTTCTTCGGCCAGATCCAAAATCTCATTGGCGGCATGGCCTTGCCGGATCACGCCTGCGCCATTTTCAAACGCATTGCCCAGCTGATCGAGTTGATTTTGCAAGGTGTTGCGCAGTTCGGTGTCATAGCCATCAGGCATGTAGGAAATTGCATAGCCAGGAACATCGGCCATCACATGCACCAGCGTGACGCGCGCCCCCGGCGCGGCAAGCGCGCGGGCAATATCAATGGCGGCATCGGGGTTGTGGCTTTCATCAAAGGCCACGGGAACGATAATATTGGAATACATGACGCACTCCTCTCCTTTGGAGAACGGTTACAGGATCAGTTTCGAGCTTTCTGCGCGCGGGCGCCTTGACGCAAGTCACGGTTGCGCGCGATTGCAGCCACTTGCGCAAAACGCATGAGCCGCGACAGGGTGAAAAGATAGGCCGCCGTTGCCCCGGCCCAAAGCGCGGGGGTGAGCGGGGCGTGCCAGAACAAGGTCTCGAATGCTTCGCCGGGCAAAAGCGCCACGCCGAAATCATCAGCAAGCCGCGCGGTGACGGTTTCGCCCAACCAATACCAGCCCGCCGCAAACATCAGAACCGACAAGAGCCGAAACGGCCAAGGCCCGGAAAAGGCGGCGAGGATGGCCAGGAGCAAAACCAAAAGCGGTGCTGCCAGCGCGACGTGCAGGGCCAGTAAGGCGGGTGTTACAACTAGGGTGGGGTTCTGATCGCTGGCGGACCCCATGAAGCCAGCCCCGCCGCCCCAAACAAGGTTTGCCCAAACTGTGATGGCGGCCATTACCGCACCGGCAAGGCCCGTCAGAAGGGCAAGGCCCGCGCGGCGAAGTTGGGGTGCCATCTTAGCCCCCTGTCCGGTTCATTTGCCGCGCCACTTGGCCGGAAACACCGGTTTCGGTGTAAAGAAAATCATGCGCTTTGGGTTTGTGCGCGAGCCCTTCGCGGATCGCCTCAATCAGCGGGCCATCGCCTTCGCTTGCCCGCAAGGGCCCACGCAGATCGACCTTTCCGGCTTGGCCAAGGCAGGGATAGAGCGTGCCCGTGGCGCTGACGCGGACCCGGTTGCAACCCGCGCAAAAGTTGTGGCTGAGCGGCGTGATAAAGCCGATTTTTTGCCCGGTTTCGCGCAGCTTTGCATAGCGCGCCGGGCCGCCCGTGGTCTCGGCTTGGTCGTCCAGCGTGAACCGTTCGGCAAGCCGCGCGCGCAAATCCGACAGCGCCCAAAACTGGCCCAGCCGCTCCGGCCCCAGCGCCTCGCCCAGCGGCATCACCTCGATGAAGCTCAGATCAAGCCCTTCGTCGCCCGCCCAGGTGACAAGGTCAAAAAGCTCGTCTTCGTTCACGCCTTGCAGCGCGACGGTGTTGATTTTGACCCGCAACCCGGCGGCTTTGGCGGCTTTGATGCCTGCGAGAACCTGCCCCAGATCACCGCGCCGGGTGATGGCGGCGAAACGCTCCGGGCGCAAACTATCAAGCGAGATATTGACCCGCTCCACCCCGCAATCGGCCAAAGGCGCGGCAAAACGGTCTAGCTGCGCGCCATTGGTGGTGAGGGTGAGTTCTTTCAGCGCGCCAGATACACGGTGCCGCGACAGGGCGCGAAACAGGTCCATCACATCGCGGCGCACCAAGGGCTCGCCCCCGGTGATGCGCAATTTGGTGATGCCAAGCCCGACAAAAGCGCTCGCCAGCCGGTCAATTTCCTCAAGGCTGAGCACATCACGGCGGGGCAGAAATTTGGTGTCTTCCGCCATGCAATAGCTGCAGCGAAAATCACACCGATCCGTCACCGAAACCCTCAGGTAGGTGATGTTGCGCGCAAAGGCATCGGTGAGGGCGGGTGCGGTCATGTCCGAAGGCTAGTGCGGGGCTATGGCAACGGCAAGGGGGATCGCGGCGGGTTGGTGCCCGGATGCGACCTTAGGTGACGCGCGCGCGGGCGTGAAACTCGGGCCGATCCCAAGCGCGGGTCGCCATGATCTCAGCCAAGATCGCGGCGGCTCGCTCCACCTCATCCATGCCGATGTAAAGCGGCGTGAAGCCAAAGCGCAAAATATCAGGCGCGCGAAAATCGCCAATCACGCCGCGCGCAATCAGCGCCTGCATGATCGCATAGCCCTCGGGGTGGGCAAAGCTGACTTGGCTGCCCCGGCTCGCGTGATTGCGCGGGGTGACAAGAGTCAGATCGGGGCAGGCGGCCTCTACTTCGGCGATGAACCGGTCGGTGAGCGCGAGCGATTGCTTGCGGATATCGGCCATATCGACGCTATCCCACACATCCAGTGCGGCATCGAGCGCGGCCATTTGCAAGACAGGGGGCGTGCCGACGCGCATCCGCTCGGTGCCCGGAGCCGGGCGGTAGCCCTGTTCAAAGGCAAAGGGCGCGTCATGGCCCAGCCAGCCGCAAAGCGCAGGCTGAACCGTCGCCGCATGGCGCGGGGCCACATAAATAAAGGCGGGCGCCCCCGGCCCGGCATTGAGGTATTTATAGGTGCAGCCCGCCGCAAAATCGGCTCCACACTCCGCAAGCGCCACCGGCACGGCCCCTGCCGAATGCGCCAAATCCCAAAAGGTCAACGCGCCTGCTGCATGGGCTTTGGCGGTAAGCCGCTTCATGTCATGCTTGCGGCCGGTACGATAATCCACCTCGGTCAGCATGGTGACGGCGATGGTTTCATCAATCGCCTCTTCCACCGCTTCGGGCGCGACAATCCGCAATTCATGCCCGGCGGCCAAAAGATCCGCGAGCCCTTGCGCCATGTAAAGATCGGTCGGGAAATTGCCATTGTCAGACAAGATCACCCTGCGTTCGGGGCGCGCTTGCAAAGCAGCCGAGACCGCCTGAAACACCTTGATCGAGAGCGTATCGCCCAAGGTAACGGAGCCCGGCTCCGCCCCGATCAGCCGTGCCGCCCGGTCGCCCAGACGCGCGGGTTGTTCCATCCAGCCCGCTTTGTTCCATGCGGTGATCAGCATCTGCCCCCATTCGGCCTGCATCGCTTGCGCGACGCGCGCTGGCACGGCGCGGGGCAGGGGGCCGAGCGAATTGCCATCAAGATAGATCAGCCCTTCGGGAATATCGAAAAGCGCGCGCGTTGCGGTGAAATCAGTCTGCATTGGGGTCTCCTGTCGCGGGCAGACTGCGCCCTGACGCGACTGCGCGCAAGTGCCCCGCCGCAAAGGGGTTGCGCGGTTCACGAACGGCCCCCAAATGGGCGCAAGGGCCAAAAAGGGCGCAAGGGGGAGTGCGATGGACCTGCGGGAAAAGCTGAAGCTGGCGCTGAAGGAACTGGAACTGCCGCCGATGTGGCTTGCGGTCTTTGCGGCGATTGGCTGGGCTGTGGGGCAGATTGCGCCACTGCCGATCCCTTACGCCGATTGGCTTGGCTATGGGTTGGTTGGCTTGGGGCTGGTGATCTCGGGGCTGGCGGCGGCGCAAATGGTGCTGGCGCGCACCACCTTTATTCCGCGCCGCCAACCGCAGCGGCTGGTGACCGGTGGGATTTTCGCGCTCAGCCGAAACCCGATCTACCTTGCCGATGCGTTCATTCTTTCGGGTTTTTTGCTGATCTGGGATGCACTCTTTGCCGCGCCGCTGGTGCCTGCCTTCATGGCTTGGATCACGCATCGCTACATTCGTGGTGAAGAGGCATGGATTATGGCGGCGCATGGCGCGGACTATGCCGCCTATTGCGCGCGGGTGCGCCGCTGGCTCTAGGTGCATTTCTGCGGCGCAGAAAAATCGTCGCACCCCTATTCCTGCCCACTGTTTAAGCAAACTGTGCCAAGCGACGGAAACGAAAGCCAAACCCTTGAATCGTTGCGCAAAATGGGACCGCTAACATTGCATGCGACGGTATGCTTTTGTATACCCGCGACCTTCGGTCAGATTTCCAACTGTTTCCAATGATCATTGGCTTGTGAAACTTTCTTACGCGGTGTTAAAGGGCTTTCGCCACGTTTTGTCCCCCGGCTGAAATCGTCCGAGGGCAGCAATGGGAGAAAAAAGAAGTGAAAATCGGCGCTCCGAAGGAGATTTTCGAGGGGGAAGCGCGTGTCGCTCTGACCCCCGACTCTGCGGTCCAGCTGCAAAAGCTCGGCCATGAATGCTATGTCGAGGCCGGTGCCGGCTACGCGGCAGGGTTTGCCGACACTGCCTATGAGGCGGTTGGCGTGACCGTCGTGCAAGGGGCGGCAGCGCTCTTCGACGCTGTCGATTTTGTCGTCAAAGTGCGTCCGCCCGTGGATGCCGAAGTGGCGATGCTGAAACAGGGTAAAACCCTGATTTCCTTCTTCTACCCGGCGCAAAACGAAGCGCTGTTGGCGGCGGCCAAAGATACCGGCGCGAATGTTATCGCGATGGATATGGTGCCGCGGATTTCGCGCGCGCAAAAAATGGATGCACTGTCGTCCATGGCCAATATTTCGGGCTATCGCGCGGTGATCGAGGCGGGCAACAACTTCGGTCGTTTCTTTACCGGTCAGGTGACGGCGGCAGGCAAAGTGCCCCCGGCGAAAGTGCTGGTTGTGGGCGCGGGCGTGGCCGGTCTGGCCGCGATTGGCGCTTCCACCTCGCTTGGCGCGATCACCTATGCGTTCGACGTGCGTCCCGAAGTGGCTGAGCAGATCGAATCGATGGGTGCCGAGTTCGTCTATCTCGATTTTGAAGAACAAGCGCAGGATGGCGCGGCGACGGGTGGCTATGCGGCCCCCTCCAGCCCCGAATTCCGCGAAGCGCAACTGAAGAAATTCCGCGAACTTGCGCCCGATATCGACATCGTCATCACCACCGCGCTGATCCCGGGCCGGGATGCGCCGGTGCTTTGGACCAAAGATATGGTCGAGGCGATGAAGCGCGGTTCGGTTATCGTGGACCTTGCTGCCGAGCGTGGCGGCAACTGCGAACTGACCAAGAAAGACGAAAAAGTCGTCACCGAAAACGGTGTGACGATCGTCGGCTATACCGACTTCCCGAGCCGTATGGCGCAGCAGTCGAGCCAACTTTATTCGACCAACATCCGCCATATGATGGCCGACCTCACGCCGGGCAAAGACGGCGTGGTTGTCCACAATATGGAAGATGACGTGATCCGCGGCGCGACCGTGGCCTATCAAGGCGAGATCACCTTCCCGCCGCCGCCGCCGAAAGTGGCCGCGATTGCGGCGCAAAAGCCGAAGGAAAAGGTCAAAGAGCCGACGCCGGAAGAACGCAAAGCCGCCGAGGCTGCCGCGTTCCGCAAGCAAACGCGTGACCAAATCCTGATGCTGGGCATTGGTGGGGCGCTGCTTTTGGGCATTGGCCTTTTCGCTCCTGCCAGCTTCATGTCGCACTTCATCGTCTTCGCGCTGAGCTGCTTTGTGGGCTTCCAGGTGATCTGGAACGTGTCGCACTCGCTGCACACGCCGCTGATGGCGGTCACCAACGCGATCTCGTCGATCATCATTCTGGGTGCGCTGATGCAGGTGGGCTCCACCTCCTATCTTGTCGTGCTTTTGTCGGCTGTGTCGGTCTTCATGGCAGGCATCAACATCTTCGGCGGCTTCATGGTCACCCGGCGCATGCTGGCGATGTTCCAGAAATCGTAAGCGGAGGGAAACATAATGGATTTCGGTTTCACGACAGCCGCTTACGTCGTTGCGGCAGTTCTGTTCATCCTCTCGCTTGGGGGCCTTTCGGGGCAGGAAAGCGCGAAACGCGCCGTGTGGTATGGCATTGTGGGTATGGCGCTTGCCGTGGCTGCAACGCTTGTTGGCCCCGGTCAGGGCTACTGGCTTTTGTCGATCATCTTGCTCGGCTGGGGCGGGTTCTACGGCGTCAAAGTTGCCAAGAAAGTGCAAATGACCGAGATGCCGCAGCTTGTGGCGGCGATGCACTCGCTTGTTGGTCTGGCGGCCGTGCTGGTGGGCTACAACGCCTATATCGAGTCGGTGCGCGTGCCCGCGATGGCCGAGGTCGAGCATGGCCTGCTGCGCGGTTTCGCCGAGATTGTCGCGCATAAAACTGCGACCGAACTGGCGATTTTGCGGGTTGAGTTGTTCCTTGGCGTGTTCATCGGGGCCGTGACATTCACCGGCTCGATCATCGCCTTTGGTAAACTGGCGGGCAAAGTTGACACCAAAGCGAAAAAGCTGCCCGGTGGTCACATCCTGAACGCGGTCGCCGCAGCGGCTTCGGTCGTGATGCTGGTGCTCTTCATGATGGGCTATGGCACGCTGCCGCTGATAGTCATGACGCTTCTGGCCTTCTTCATCGGTTATCACCTGATCATGGGCATCGGCGGCGCCGATATGCCGGTCGTGGTGTCGATGCTGAACTCCTATTCGGGCTGGGCCGCGGCGGCGATTGGCTTCTCGCTTGGCAACGACCTTCTGATCGTGACCGGCGCGCTGGTCGGTTC
This sequence comes from Rhodobacter sp. JA431, assembly GCF_900217725.1. Classification (NCBI taxonomy): domain Bacteria; kingdom Pseudomonadati; phylum Pseudomonadota; class Alphaproteobacteria; order Rhodobacterales; genus Rhodobacter; species Rhodobacter sp. JA431. The sequence goes on along the minus strand of NZ_OBMP01000001.1, from coordinate 697,733 downwards.
TTCGGGCGCGATCTTATCTTACATCATGTGTAAGGCGATGAACCGCTCCTTCATTTCGGTCATCCTTGGGGGCTTTGGCAACACCGCTGGCCCGGCGCAAGAAGTCGAAGGCGAGATGGTGGCCATTGATGCGCAAAGCGTGGCCGATACGATCTCGGAAGCCGATAGCATCATCATCGTGCCGGGCTATGGCATGGCGGTGGCGCAGGCGCAAATGGCGGTCTCGGAACTTACCTCTCTGCTGCGCAGCCGTGGCAAGAATGTCCGCTTCGCGATCCACCCTGTTGCGGGCCGTCTGCCGGGGCACATGAACGTGCTCTTGGCCGAGGCGAAAGTGCCCTATGACATCGTTCTGGAAATGGACGAGATCAACGAGGACTTCCCCGAAACCGACGTGGTGATCGTGATCGGCTCGAACGACATCGTGAACCCGGCGGCGCAAGACGACCCGAATTCGCCCATCGCGGGGATGCCGGTTCTGGAAGTGTGGAAAGCGAAACAGGTCTTTGTCTCGAAACGTGGCCAAGGCACCGGTTACTCGGGCATCGAAAACCCGCTCTTCTACAAAGAGAACACCCGCATGTTCTACGGCGATGCGAAGAAGTCGCTTGAAGAACTGCTGCATCTGATCCGCCACTAAGGCCGATCACTGGGAACAGGAAAAGCCCCGCCGTTTTGGTGGGGCTTTTTTCGTTGCGATTTGGCTTTGCTGAAACGATCCGCCGGGCAGATATGAAAACGCCGCGCGAGGGATCTCGCGCGGCGGTCTTTGTAACTTGCCGTCTGATCAGATCGACAGGCAGACGTATTTCATCTCAAGGTAATCCTCGACGCCGTGATGGCTGCCCTCGCGGCCAAGGCCGGATTGCTTGACCCCGCCAAACGGCGCCACTTCGGTCGAGATGATCCCGGTGTTCACGCCGACGATGCCGTATTCCAGCCCTTCCTGCACGCGGGTGATGCGGCCAATGTCGCGGGCGTAGAAATAGGAGGCCAGCCCGAAGATCGTGGCATTGGCCTTCTCGATCACCTCTTCCTCGGTCTCGAATTTGAAGAGCGGCGCGACCGGGCCAAAGGTTTCTTCGGTCGCGACCTTCATCTCTTGCGTGACGCCGGTGACGACGGTGGGCTGGAAGAAGGTCCCGCCCAGTGCGTGCCGCGCGCCGCCAGTGACGACCTTGCCGCCGCCTGCAACCACATCGGCGATATGGTCCTCGACCTTTTCGACCGCATCTTCGGAAATCAGCGGGCCGGTGGTGACGCCTTCTTCTAGGCCATCGCCCACATTGAGTTTGTTCACAGCGGCGGCGAGTTTCTCGGCAAAGGCGTCATAGACGCCCGCTTGCACATAAAGCCGGTTCGCGCAGACGCAGGTCTGCCCGTTGTTGCGGAACTTCGACATCATCGCGCCTTCAACGGCGGCATCGAGATCGGCATCATCAAAGACGATGAAGGGCGCGTTGCCACCCAGTTCCATCGAGCATTTCATCACCTGATCGGCGGCTTGGCGCAGCAAGATGCGCCCCACTTCGGTGGAGCCGGTGAAGGTCAGCTTGCGCACCGCGTGGTTCTCGCAGAACTCTTTGCCAATGTCCGAGGCGCGCGAGGAGGTGATCACCGACAAGATGCCCTTGGGCAGGCCCGCGCGTTCGCCCAAAAGCCCCATGGCCAGCGCCGAAAGTGGGGTTTCCGCCGCCGGGCGGCACACGAAACCACAGCCCACCGCAATCGCCGGGCCCGCTTTGCGCGCGATCATCGCATTGGGGAAGTTCCACGGCGTGATCGAACCCACCACGCCAATCGGTTGCTTGAGCACGGTAATGCGCTTGTCGCGCATATGGCCGGGGATGGTTTCGCCGTAAATCCGCTTCGCCTCTTCGCCGAACCATTCGATGAAGCTCGCCCCATATGCGATTTCACCTTTGGCTTCTGCCAAGGGTTTGCCCATCTCGGCGGTCAGGATCAAACCGAGGTCATCTTGGTTCGCCATCATCAAATCGAACCATTTGCGCATCACGCTCGCGCGTTCTTTGCCGGTGCGCGCGGCCCAATCTTTCATCGCGACGCGGGCGGCTTCAATCGCGCGGGCGGTCTCGGCCCGGCTCAGGTCCGGCACGGAACAGATCACATCGCCGCGGGCGGGGTTAGTGACTTCGAAGGTGGCGCCGTCATCGGCATCAACCCAATCGCCGGCAACGAGGGCCTTGGTGCACAAAAGGCTCGGGTCCTTGAGGAGGGTTTTCAACTCGGTCGCGGTATCGGGCATGGTAACTCTCGTCGGTTGAGGGATATGGAAGGGAAGCATGTGGCCGCGAAGATGTAAATTGCGCGCCGTGGAAAGAAAGGGCGAGGAAGTGACCGATCTGGACGATGACTATGCCAATATGCCGTATATCCCGGAGGGCGAGGCCTATCCGGCGCGTTGGGCGGCACAGGCCGAGGCGTTTCGCGATGAGGCGATGATGCTGGAAATTGGCTATGATAGTGGGGTGCGCCGCCAGATTGATGTTTTCGTGCCGATGGGGCAGGCCAAAGGCGTGCTGATCTTTGTGCATGGCGGCTATTGGATGAAGTTTTCACGCCGCGATTTCTCGCATCTCGCCAAAGGGGCGCTGGAGGCGGGCTGGGCCGTGGCGATGCCGGGGTATGATTTGGCCCCCGATGTGAAAATTTCGCAGATCTCCGCGCTTGTGGCGATGGCGGTGGCCGAGGTGGCGCGGCGGTTTAGCGGCCCGATCCGGCTGGTGGGCCATTCGGCTGGCGGGCATCTGGTGGCGCGGCTGGCCAGTTCCAACCTGTTGCCGCCAGAGGTCTTGGCGCGGGTGGAAAAGGTCGTGCCCATTTCGCCGGTCTCTGACCTTGAACCGCTGTTGCGTACATCGATGAATGAGACCTTTGGACTCGACGCCGCCGAGGCGCGGGCGGAAAGCCCGGTTCATGCGCCTGCGCCCAAAATGCCGGTCACGGTTTGGGTGGGCGAAAACGAGCGTCCAGCCTTCCGCGACCAAGCGCGCTGGTTGGCCGAGGCTTGGGGATGCGACTTGGTCGTCGATCCGGGCAAACACCATTTCGATGTGATTGAGGGGCTCGAAGATGAAAGCCCGCTGTTGCAGGCGGTGATCGGGTAGGGGCTTTGCCCCTACCCAACCCCTTTAGCTGCGCGCATCTTCCAAAATCATCCGCGCGGCCTTTTCGGCAATGACCATCACCGGGGCATTGGTATTGCCCGAGGTGATAGTCGGCATGACCGAGGCATCCGCGATACGCAGCCCCTTGAGCGCCCTAAGCCGCAGCCGAGGGTCCACCACTGCGGCGTCATCTACGCCCATCCGGCAGGTGCCGACGGGGTGGAAGATGGTGGTGCCAATATCGCCTGCCGCTTGTTGCAAGGCCTCTTCGCTCGTGATCTGCGCGCCGGGTTTGTATTCTTGCGGCGCAAAGCGGGCGAAGGCGGGCTGGGTGGCGATGTCGCGCGTGAGCCGAATGCCTTGGGCGGCGACGCGCCTATCCCCTTCGGTCGCCAGATAATTTGGGCGAATGGCCGGGGCGGCGCGAAAGTTCGGGCTGGCCAGATGCGTGGTGCCCCGGCTTTCGGGGCGCAGGTTGCACACGCTCGCCGTCATCGCCTCAAACGGATGCACCGGGTCGCCAAATTTATCTAAGCTCACCGGCTGAAGGTGCCATTCCAGATCGGGCATTTCCTTTTCCGGGAAGGAGCGCGCAAAGATACCCGCTTGGCTTGGGGACATCGACATCGGTCCGCGCCGGAAAAGCGCATATTCCGCCGCGATTTTGGCCTTGCCCCAAAGCGAAGACGACATGGTGTTGAGCGTGCGCACGCCAGAAACTTTGAAGATCAGCCGCAATTGCAAATGGTCTTGCAGGTTCTTGCCCACTTGCTCCACCGCGACCTGCGGCGCGATGCCCTGTGCCGCCAAAACCTCTGGGTCGCCAATGCCCGAAAGCTCCAAAATCTGTGGTGTGCCAATCGCGCCTGCGGCCATGACCACCTCGCCCGCCTGCACTTCGTGCCGCGCGCCTTCGCGGTGATAGATGAGCCCGGTCACGCGCCCCTCTACGATCGTGAGCTTTTCCACTTGCGCGCCGGTCAGCACCCGTAGGTTGGGGCGCGCCATCGCCGGTTTCAAAAACGCGCTTGCCGCCGACCAGCGCCAGCCGTTTTTCTGTGTGACGTGGAAATAGCCCGCGCCTTCATTGGTGCCTTGGTTGAAGTCATGGGTGCGGGGAATCCCCGCTTGTTCGGCGGCTTCGATAAAGGCATCGAGCACCTCCCACCGCACCCGCGCTTCTTCCACCCGCAGCGGCCCGCCTTCGCCATGCAGATCAGAGGCGCCGCGATAGAAATCTTCTTGATCGCGAAAGAGCGGCAGAAGGTCCTCCCACCCCCAGCCGGTGCAGCCCGCTTGTGCCCAAAGGTCATAATCGCGGGCCTGACCACGCATGTAGATCATGCCGTTGATCGCCGAACAGCCGCCCAGAATCCGCCCGCGTGGGTATAGAAGGCTGCGCCCGTTCAGCCCCGGTTCGGGCTGGGTTGAAAACCCCCAATCGGTGCGCGGGTTGCCAATGCAATAGAGATAGCCTACCGGAATATGCACCCAGTGGTAATTGTCGCGCCCGCCGGCTTCCAGCAGCAGCACGCGGTTTTTGGGATCGGCGCTGAGCCGATTTGCCAAAACACAGCCCGCGCTCCCCGCGCCGACCACGATAAAATCGTAAGTTTCCATGATCTCCCCTCTCCTCGGGTGATCTTCTCAGCCGAGGGGGATCGGCGCAAGCTTGCTGATCGCGTGGCTGCGGGGCAGGCATGCAAAGAGCGTGCTTGCAATTTTGTCGCAGCGCCTGTCTGATGAACTTGTCTATAAGTGCGCGCCGATGATCCGTTACAGCCTAAAATGCGAAAACGACCATAGCTTTGATAGCTGGTTCGCCTCGGTCGAGGCGTTTGAAAAGCTGCATGCCGCGGGCATGGTGGCTTGCGCTGTTTGTGGATCGGCCCATGTGCAAAAGGCGTTGATGACGCCGTCTGTGCGGTCCGCGCGCAAATTCGCTGCGGGACATGAGCCGGAACCCGATCAGGCGGCGAATGGGGCGAGCGCGCCGACGAAAAGCGAGAATGCAGCCCATCCGCTAAGCAAGCCGCAAAACGCTGCCGAAGAATTGTTCGATGCGATGCGCCGCACGGTCGAGGAAAACTCGGACTATGTGGGGGGCGATTTCGCCGCCGAAGCGCGGGCGATGCATGCGGGCGAAAAGCCTGAGCGGTCCATTCATGGAGAGGCGCCGCTTTCTGAGGCTAAGGCCTTGCTGGAAGAAGGTATTCCGGTGACGCCTCTCCCGATCTTGTCCAAGCGCAAGCGCAACTGATCTCTTCTGTCGCGGGATGCGGGTTCCGCTTGCCCCTGCCGCTGAGCGCGGCATGATGGGCAAAAAGGAGGATCGCATGACCATTCTCATTACCGGGGCAAATCGGGGTATCGGTGCGGCTTTGTTGAGCCATTATCGCCATCAAGGCATGGCCACTTTTGGCACGGCGCGGCGCCCCGAAGGCGACCTTCTGCCGCTTGATGTGATGCAGCAAGACAGCGTCAAAGAGCTTGCGCGGCGGCTCAACGGTCTGCCGCTGAGCCTGTTGGTCTGCAATGCCGGGGTCTATGCCGATAAGGGCCAAGCTCTTGAGGCGGGCTATGCGCCAAGGCTTTGGGCGCAAAGCTTTGCGGTCAATGTCATGGGCGTGTTCTTGACGGTGCAAGCGCTGCTTCCCAACCTGCGCGCGGGCAAAGGCAAGGTGGCGATCATTTCCTCTGCGATGGCGTCTGATGCGCGCGCGCCGGGGGGCAGTTATATCTATCGGTCCTCCAAGGCAGCCGCGCTCAACCTTGGGCGCAACTTGGCGGTGGATTTGAAGCCCGAGGGCGTGGCCGTGGGGATTTATCATCCCGGTTGGGTGAAAACCGATATGGGCGGCCCGCAAGCGGAGATTTCCCCCGCGCAATCGGTGGCTGGGCTGACCGCGCGTTTCGCGGCGCTGTCGCTCGAAACGACCGGCTGCTTTGAAAGCTATGACGGGACAGAACTGCCGTTCTAAGCGCCAGGAACGGAAAAAGCCGCTCGGCCTTTGCAGCGGGAGGAGGAGGCTGCGCGGTCGAGCGGCTTATTCAGTCAACCCGCATGGGGTGCGGGGTCTTTTGGAACCTTGGAACCATCCTGCTCCAATAAGCTAAGGGTCGCGCCGAAGCCCGTTTCGGTCAAGAAAAGCCGGGACGGGCTGCGCGGTTTCGCGGCGGTCGGGCCCAAAGCTGTGGCAATTGCCGCAATGCGCGGCGTCTTTGCTGGCAAAATGGGCGATGCAAAAACGTTTGCGCAGGTTTGGTGTCAGACTCACGCCCCTAGAGGTCGTGCCACAGCCCCAAAGCGCCCAGCCGGGGCGATTTTTTGTTCGTGTGCCGATCCATCCGCATCAGCACATCGCGCAAAAAGCCCACCGCAGGCACCAGATGCGGCCCTTTGTTCAGCATCACACATTCGGCGCGTTGGCTCATTGCGGCATCGGTCATCTCGGCGCGGCTGGCTTGACCGTCTTTGACCATGCTTTCGAGCACTTGTGTGGCCCAGACCACGGGCACCTCGGCCGCTTCGCACAGCCACAGCACCTCTTCTTGAATTTCGCTGAGCCGTTCAAAGCCGATTTCCACCGCCAGATCACCGCGCGCGATCATCACGCCGATCGGCATCCGGCCGCCCGCTTCCACAATCAGCCCGGGCAGGTTGCGCAGGCCCAAGGGGGTTTCGATTTTCAGCATCAGCGCGGGTAAATCACGGCTGGTGCCCCCATCCGAGCGCGCATCTAATTCGGCAAAAAGCGCGCGCAGATCAGCGCTGGTTTGCACGAAGGAAAGTGCAAGAATATCGGCATGGCTCAGAATGAAATCGAGGTTGGCAATGTCATTGGCGGTAAGCGCAGGCACACGCAGATCGACGCCGGGCAGGTTCACGCCCTTCTCAAGCTTGATCTTGGCGCCTTTTGATGGGGTCGAGACCACCTCGGCCAGCACCCGCCCTTTGGCTACGCCGACGATTTTGGCGCGGAGCTTGCCATCATTGATCCAAAGCGCGCCGCCCTCGGCCATTGAGGCCATGAGCGCGGGGTGGCTAAGCTTGATCTGCAAATGGTCAATATGCTGAGAGAAGCGCTCCACCACCTCAAATCGGTCGCCCTCAAACAGCCGATGCGATTCCGCTTTGCCGTTTGAAAGCGCCTCAACCCGCAGTTTCGGCCCTTCAAGATCCATCTGCACCGGCACGCGCCGCCCCATCCGCACGGCGGCATGGCGCACATGACCGATCATCGCGGCCCAAACGTCAGGCGTGTCATGCGCGCAGTTGATGCGGATGCAATCGGCCCCCGCGGCGAGCAGATTGCCGACGATCGTTGCATCTTCGGCGGCTTCCGTGGGCAGGGTGACCATCACCCGCGAACGCGGCGCATCGCGGCGCGCGCCAAACAGCATATCGCGCCGCGCGGCGAGCCGGGCGGGGCCTGCGGCGAACATCTCAACTGTGGGGTAATCGGCGGTGCCCTCGCCGCCGATCATCGCCAGCGAGGCGAGCACGGAATCGAGCGAAGGGCGGACATGGCTTTCGGCCCGGCCAAGCGAACTCAGCCCCAGCGAGGCGAGCGGCGCCTGAAACGGCACCAAATCGCCCCGACGCAACGCAAGATAATCGGCGAGGTTGCGGGCAGAGGGCATGAACTCGGGGCGACGGATCATCCCGTCCCAGCCTTCAAGCGTCGCCTCAGATCGGCGCACCAGATCGGCGCGCAGCACTTCAAGCGCGCGTTGCAGCCCCCGCGCCTGTGCGCGACGTTCCCGAATTTCAACCTCTGCAAGACTCATCATCTTTCTCCTCACGTCTTGCTTTTGGGCTATCGTCTCGCCGTAACGACAGGGTGACAAAACCGCGACATCCCGCCGCGAACAAAGGCTTGTGAAGCAGGTGAAACCCTTGCAAGCGCGCCTGCCTTCCGATAGCAGGAGCGCGAACCCGGACGCAGGGTCCGGCGCAGGATTGGAGGGGAAGATGCCGCTTCTCGTGATGAAATTCGGCGGCACCTCGGTGGCTGATCTCGACCGCATTGCCAATGCGGCGGCAAAGGTCAAACGCGAGGTCGAACGCGGCTACGATGTGATCGTGATCGTCTCGGCCATGTCGGGCAAGACGAACGAACTCGTGGGCTGGGTCGAGGGCACTTCCCCGCTTTATGACGCGCGCGAATACGACGCCGTCGTGGCCAGCGGTGAAAATGTGACCGCCGGTCTGATGGCGCTGCGTTTGCAAGAAATGGGCGTGTCGGCGCGCAGCTGGCAAGGTTGGCAAGTGCCGATCCACACCACCTCGGCGCATGGCTCGGCGCGGTTCATGTCGATCCCGCGCGAAAACCTTGATGCGAAATTCGCCGAAGGGTTCAAGGTTGCAGTGGTCGCGGGCTTCCAAGGCATTTCCGCCGAAGGCCGCATTACCACGCTGGGCCGTGGCGGTTCGGATACCACGGCGGTGGCCTTTGCGGCGGCCTTTGGCGCGGAACGCTGCGATATTTATACCGATGTCGATGGTGTCTATACCACCGACCCGCGGATTTCCTCCAAAGCGCGCAAGCTTGATAAGATCGCGTTTGAGGAAATGCTCGAATTGGCCTCGCTTGGTGCGAAGGTCTTGCAGACCCGTTCCGTGGAACTGGCGATGCGTTACAATGTGCGCCTGCGGGTGCTCTCGTCCTTCGAGGACACCGACGAAACTTCTGGAACCCTTGTCTGCGGTGAGGATGAAATCATGGAATCGAAAGTCGTCTCGGGCGTCGCTTATTCGCGCGATGAAGCCAAGATCACCCTCTTCACCATTGAAGACCGCCCCGGCGTGGCGCAGGCGATCTTTGGTCCGCTTTCCGAAGCGGGCGTGAACGTGGACATGATCGTCCAGAACATTTCGGAAAAGGATTATGACGAGGCGCACCCCGGTGCGGTGACCGACATGACCTTCTCTTGCCCGATCAACCAAGTCGCGCGCGCGCAAAAAGCGCTCGAGGAAGCTGTGGCGGCTGGCAAGATCAAATATGACGAACTGATCATCGACACCGAGGTCGCGAAGGTCTCGGTTGTGGGGATCGGCATGCGCTCGCAAGTGGGTGTGGCGGCGCGCAGCTTTGCCGCATTGGCCGCCGAAGGCATTAATATCAAGGTCATCTCCACCTCCGAAATCAAGATTTCGGTGCTGATCGACCGGAAATATATGGAACTGGCGGTGCAAGCCCTCCATGATGCGTTCGAGCTGGAGAAATCGGCCTGAGCTGATCGAGGTCAGGCCCTTGGCAGAAGACGGGGGCGTCAACGCATGGTAGAGCGTCGCGACACAGACAGCCGGACGCTGCTGCGCCGGCTGCGTGACACGCTTGCCACCCCCGGTGGCGGGCAAGATCGGCTGGACCATATCACCCATCTGATCGCGGATTCGATGCACACGCAGGTGTGCTCGATCTACCTGTTCCGGGACCCTGAAACGCTGGAGCTTTGCGCCACCGAAGGTCTGAACCCTGAAGCCGTGCACCAAGTGCGGATGCGGCTCGGGGAAGGTCTTGTAGGGCGCGTTGCGCGCACGGGCGTGGCGGTGAACACGGGGGATGCGCCCTCGGAACCCGGTTTCCGCTACATGCCCGAAACTGGCGAAGAGATTTATTCGAGCTTCCTTGGGGTGCCGATCCAACGCGTGGGCGAAAAGCTCGGCGTCTTGGTAGTGCAGTCGCGCGAGGCGCGCGAATTTTCTGAAGACGAGGTCTACGGGCTCGAAGTCGTGGCGATGGTGATCGCCGAAATGACTGAACTTGGCGCCTTCACTGGTGATCAGGGCGGCATTGGGTCGGCGCATCGGTTCCCGGTCATGTTCCGTGGCGCGACCGGACAAGAGGGGGCCGCCGAGGGCCGCGTTTGGCTGCATGAGCCGCGCGTTGTGGTGGCGAACCCGGTGGGCGACGACCCCGACGCGGAAAAGGCGCGGCTGGAGGAGGCCGTGGCCACGCTGCAAGCCCATATCGACGAAATGCTGATCGGCTCTGCCGCGATGGATAAAGAACAGCGCCAGATCCTTGAAGCTTACAAGATGCTCGCTCATTCGCGTGGTTGGGTGCGGCGGATGTGCGAAGATATTGACCTTGGCCTTTCGGCCGAGGCGGCGGTGGAGAAAGAACAATCCACGGCGCGCGCACGGCTTGAACAATCGACCGATGCCTATCTGCGCGAGCGGTTGCATGACCTTGATGACCTGTCGAACCGTCTGCTGCGGCTGTTGACGGGGCAAGGCAAAGATACCGGGGCGGAACTCCCCGAAAACCCGGTGTTGGTGGCGCGCAACATTGGGCCGGCGGAACTGCTTGATTACGGGCGTAAGCTCAAGGGCGTGGTGCTTGAAGAGGGCTCGGTTGGCAGCCATGCGGCTATTGTCGCGCGCGCGCTTGCTATTCCGCTCGTGATTCATGCTGCCCGCGTCACCAATGAGGCACTCAACGGTGACCAGATCTTGGTGGATGGCGATCAGGGCATCGTGCATTTGCGGCCCGAAGAAAGTGTGGCCGGGGCTTTTCGCGATAAAATCGCGATGCAGGCCGAGGCGCAAAAACGCTATGCCGATCTGCGTGGTGTGCCGGCACAGGACAAATCTGGCCAAAATGTCAGCCTGATGATGAACGCGGGGCTGATGGCCGATCTGCCCTCTCTCAACAGTTCGGGCGCGGATGGGGTGGGGCTGTTCCGCACAGAATTGCAATTCCTGATCCGGTCGCGCGTGCCGCGCCGTGGCGAGTTGGCGGCGCTTTACAAGCGGGTGATTGATGCGGCGCAAGGCGCGCCGGTGCAATTCCGCACGCTTGATATCGGCTCTGACAAAGTCGTGCCTTATATGAAGCCGCAAGAAGAGCCGAACCCGGCCATGGGCTGGCGCGCGATCCGCGTGGGGCTGGATAAACCCGGCGTGTTGCGGATGCAGCTTCAGGCGTTGATCCGCGCCTCGGAGGGGCGGCCCTTGTCGGTGATGTTCCCCTTTATCGCCGCGCCTGACGAATTTAACACCGCAAAGGCGATGTTGATGCGCGAGATCGACCGCGAGTCGACCCTCAATCGCCCAGTCCCGCGCGATGTGCGTGTGGGGGCGATGTTGGAAACGCCCTCGCTTGCTTTCGCGCCCGACAGCTTCTTTGCCGCCTGCGATTTCATTTCGATTGGCGGCAATGATCTCAAGCAGTTCTTCTTTGCGGCAGACCGTGAGAACGAGCGGGTGCGGCGGCGCTATGATACGCTCGACGTCAGCTTCTTGGCCTTTATCGAGGCGATCATTTCGCGTTGTAACGCCAATGATGTGGCGCTGAGCTTTTGTGGCGAAGATGCGGGCCGCCCGATTGAGGCGCTCACCTTTGCGGCTTTGGGGCTGCGCACGCTCTCTATGCGCCCGGCCTCTATCGGCCCGGTGAAGCACTTGATCCGGCGTGTCGATCTTGCGGTATTGAAACAGGTGATTGATGCCGCGCGTGCGCGTGGTGACCAATCCGTGCGCCACGCCGTGACAGCGTGGCTGGCCAGCCAATAGAAGCGAAAACGCGCTTTAGTGCACGGTCAGGTCGCTGAGTTCGTGCAAGATAGCGCGGTTGCGGCACCAATCCGGCGTTTCGCCCGCGGCGGGCGAGCTGCCCGCCAGATAGGCCATACAGCCATCGACCCCAGGGCATTCGCGGCACCGCGTGATCATCGAGGCAAAATCGGCCTGTGTTAGATTGCCGTCATGCATCGCCTCGGTCAGATTCACGCCCAATCGCCGCGCCATCCCGCGGGTGATCCAGAAGTGCAAATCCAAATTGCCCTGTGCGCCCATCCTATCCTCCTTGAGCGACCTCCGTCGCCAGTTCATCCTCAGCGCGCTGGTGCCGCAAACGCGCCATCATCATGCGGTTGGTGCAATAGCCGGGCGTATCGCTCATCGGCGCGGCATTGCGATCAACACCGGCTTCGGCATGTTCCGCCAGCCAATGCAGGCACTCTCCAGGTTCACTGCAGCTTGCGCAGCGAACCACCGCTTCGCGCCACTCGTCACCGCTGATTTTGCCACGGATCATCATCTCGGTGAGATTGATGCCGAGCACTTGCGCCATGCGGTTCATCAGCGAGGCGTGGCGATTGAGGGTTTTCCGTCCGTACATGGTCAGTCCTTTGCGGGCAGAGTTGCGCCATGCTCGTTTTAGAGGGCGCTTGTTGCCATGATTCAGATCAAAGCCCCCGGAGGTGGGGCTTTGGGGAGCCTATCTCACAGAGGCGTGAGGAAAAAGTGATTAGATGCCGCTGCCAGATTTTGCACCCGCACGCAACTGCGCAACGGTCCGACGCACCAATGCGATGCGCTCTGCGTTGGAGGGATGCGTGCCAAGGAAGCTGTGGCCCGGATCGGCGAGTCGCGTGAAGAACAGCGCCCCATGCGCGGGATCATAGCCGGCATTCCACGCGATAATCGTGCCGAGCTTGTCGGCTTGCAGTTCATAGTCTTTGGAATAGCGTCGCGCGCCGAGTTCGGCACCGAAATCCTGCGCCTGTTGGATCGTGCTTTCGTCGCCCCCCGAGGCAGCGGCAAGCGCTCCCATGATCAAGGCGCCGCGATTGGCGTCGGTGCTTTTGGCTTCAAGGTGGCCCAAAATGTAATGCGCCGCCTCATGCCCCATCACAAAAGCCAGTTCATCGCGGTTCCGCGCCTCAGCGATCAGTGCAAGGTTGAAGGCCACCACGGGACGGCCGCGCCGATCCACGGTTTGCAATGCGTTGGGCGTGCTGTCGGGGCGGTCATCGACCATCACCTGATAGTCGCAGTTGCGCCCGCGCGTCCGCGCGCGGCATTCGCGCTCGATCCGGGGTTCCATGTCGGCGGCTACGGCGATGAAGTTTTGGGCAGCTTGTTTGGCGCTTGGCCCCGGTTCCGCGCTCACGACGGGCGGCCCCGAGTGCGGCAGCGGCGTGCGGACAACGGTTCCCGGCGGCGCCTCGCAAGCGGCCAGCATGATCGGCAGGAAAAGACAGGCAAACAGTCGGTTGCGATACATGCACGGGCCTCGAAAACGTGAGACCATGTTATCGGCCCGTGTGCCGCTTGCGCAACGCGCAAAGACGTGAAGGGCCGAAACTTTACCCTTGCCGCTGCAAAATGCTGCGCTAGCATCGTGGGTATGTTTACAATCGAGCACGAATTCGACGCCACCGTGATCACCCTTGTCGATGAAGGGGATGATCCGCGCGACTACTTGCAAGAAGACATCACGATCCAGTCGTTTGAAGACTGCGTTGTGGTGGAGCAACTGGATGAAAACACGGAAATCGTGATGCGGGTGGTGTTCTCGCACGCGCAACTGCGGGAACTGGCCGCGGCGCTGGATCTACCCGAGGGGGTTTACCGGCTGCAAAACCGCAAGCCCAAAGCCTGAGCTTGCGGTTTCAGATACGGATCAGACTGCGATATTGTCGATCAAGCGCACATCGCCAAGCATGACCGCGGCAAGCATTCGCGCGGGTTCGGACAGGCTTTCCAGCGGGCGCAGCCCATCCGCCGTGCGCAGTTCCAAATAATCCCACGTGCCAAAGCCCTCAGCCTGAAGGGCGTCTTTCGCGGCGTTGAGCGCGGTCTCAACCGGTGTGCCTGCGCGAATCGCTTCGGCGGCGGCTTGCATTTGGGCGTGCAGCTTGGGGGCGCTGGCGCGTTCTTCGCTGGTCAGACGCACATTGCGTGACGACATCGCCAGCCCGTCCTCTTCGCGGATGGTCGGGCAGCCGATGATGCGGATCGGAATGTTCAGGTCTTCGACCAGCCGTTTGACGACTTGCAACTGCTGCCAGTCTTTTTCGCCAAAGAAGGCGCGGCCCGCTTGGGTCATGCCGAAAAGCTTGCTGACAACGGTTGCCACCCCATCGAAGTGACCGGGGCGAAATGCGCCTTCCAAAGGTTCGGAAATTCCGGAAACGGAAACTTTCGTTGCAAAACCATTGGGGTAGACTTCATCAACCCCCGGCGCAAACAGCACATCGACTCCTTCCGCCTCCAAAAGCGCCAGATCATGCGCCTCGTCTCGGGGGTATTTGGTGAGGTCATCGGGGTTATTGAACTGCATCGGGTTGACGAAGATCGTCACGATCACCCGGTCCGATTGTTTGCGGGCCTCGCGCACAAGGCTCATATGCCCATCATGCAGCGCGCCCATCGTGGGGACCACGCCCACCAACATGCCGGACCGTTTCCAGGTTGCCACCTTCTCGCGCAATTCAGCGGAAGAGCGGATCACTTGGGTCATTTGCCTGCCTCATCAAAGAAAGAATGTTCTGCGGCTGGGAAACTGCGCGCGCGCACCTCGGCGGCATAATCGGCCACGGCTTGTGCGGCGGTTTTGCCAAGCTCCGCGTAGCGTTTGACGAATTTCGGTTTGAACTCGGCAAAGAGGCCCAGCATGTCGTCAATCACCAGCACCTGCCCGTCACAGTCCACCCCGGCCCCAATGCCGATGGTGGGAATCGTCAACTCGCGCGAAATCTCGCCCGCAAGGCCCGCAGGCACCTTTTCGAGCACCACCGAGAAGGCCCCCGCTTCGGCCACGGCATTGGCATCGGCGCGCAGACGCGCGGCATCATCGCCCTTGCCCTGCACCTTGTAGCCACCGAGCGTGTTCACCGCCTGAGGTGTGAGCCCAATATGGGCCATCACCGGAATGCCGCGGGCAACCAAAAAGGCGATGGTCTCGGCCATATGCACGCCGCCTTCCAGCTTCACCGCGCCCGCGCCGGTTTCGGCCATGATCCGCGCGGCATTGCGAAACGCTTGCGCGGGGCTTTCTTCATAGCTGCCGAAGGGCATATCGATGACCACAAGCGCGTGGTTCGAGCCGCGCATCACCGCTTGGCCGTGCAAGATCATCATGTCCATCGTGACGCCGAGCGTCGAAGGCAGGCCATGCAGCACCATGCCAAGCGAATCGCCCACCAAAAGCACGTCGCAATCGGCATCGGCGAGCTTGGCGACGGGGGTGGTGTAAGCGGTCAACACGACAACAGGTGCCTGCCCTTTGAGGGCGCGGATATCGGTGGGCATCAGCCGTTTCAGGCGAGCGGTGGCACTCATGGTAAACCTCCCTTTCCTTGCGCGCAGGCATAGACCCTCTGCCCGGGATTTGCAAAGCGGAACGCTGCGGCGCAGCGCGTGCGGAAGGGCTTGCCTTGGTGGGCGAACACGAAAAAGGGGGGGTAAGACCCGCCCCTGATAGATCCTGTGGAAAAAATCAGTTGGTCGCGCGCTCTTCAGCGGAGGCAACGGCGGCAGCATGCTGTTCCGCCTCTAGCTCCTCGGCATCGCGGATCTTGCCTGCTTCCCAAGCCGCCTCATCCGCCGCAATGATCTTTTCGGCATCGGCTGGCACGACGTAGCCGCTGTGCAGCTCATGCATCGGGCCTTCCATCTCAAGGCTTTCGGCGCGGGTGCGTACCCGGACCTTGGTGCCGAGTTCGGTTTCATCAAACATGTCGATGATGTCTTGGTTGAAGAGCCGAATGCAGCCCGCCGAGGTGGCCTTGCCGATGGACGACGGGTCCATCGTGCCGTGGATGCGGTAATAGGTGTCGCGCCCATTGCGGTAGAGGTAAAGCGCACGCGCCCCAAGCGGGTTATCTAGCCCACCCTGTAGGCCACCCGCCAGCGGGCCGTAAAGCGCAGGGTCAGACCGGACCATCCGCGCCGTCGGTTGCCAATAGGGGTATTCTTCCTTGCGCGAGATCACCGCATTGCCGGAAAAACCGCGCCCCTCTTTGCCAACGGCAATGCCAAAGCGCATCGCTTTGCCCTCTTCAACAATGTGATAAAGCAGCCGGGCATAGGGGTCGATCACAACGGTTCCCGGTGCTTCGGGGCCCTCATATTCAACCCAGCGGCGACGGTTGCGCTCCACCAGATAGGCGGGGTCCACCGCCGGAACGACACGTTCCCCATCCGCACGGGCCTGATATTCACGCGGCACTGCGGAAGACGAAGACAGCCCGGCAGGCGTCATCGGATCAGCGGCGCAGCCTGCCAGAAGGGCAGCAGCGACAAGCCCCGCGAAGGGCAAATGAAATCGGGATGAGAAAAGGGACACGGGGCAGCACCTGTCGAATGAAACGAATCCCCCGGCAGCTGGGGGCTGTGAACCGCAAGGACGCCGTGCATAGGCCCTAAGGTCAACCCCTTGGGCCACGGAAACCGCGCCAATCTGCCCGAAATCGGTGCAATCGCGCGGCTGAGGGCATGGCTGATGCAGGGGCAAGCAGTGCTGCCCCCGCGAAACGTTTAGCCCACCACGTTGAAGTCGGAGCCATAGGGGTATTTGGTAATGTCCTCAGACCCCTCTTCGCCGATCACCAAAATATCGTGCTCGCGGTAGCCACCTGCGCCGGGCATTCCTTCGGGAAGCGTCAGCATCGGCTCCATCGAGATCACCATGCCGGGTTCGAGCACGGTGTCGATATCTTCGCGCAACTCTAGCCCCGCCTCGCGGCCATAGTAATGGCTGAGCACACCAAACGAATGACCGTAGCCGAAGGTGCGGTACTGCAGCAGGTCACGTTCGGCAAAGAAGGCGTTGATCTTTTGCGTGATCTCATCGCAGCGCGCGCCGGGCACCAAAAGGCTCATGCCATATTCATGCGCGGCGACATTGGCCTCCCAAATCTTGCGGCTTGCGTCATCCACTTCGCCGACAAACATCGTGCGTTCGAGCGCGGTGTAATAGCCAGAAATCATCGGGAAGCAGTTGAGGCTTAAAATATCGCCGCGCTTGAGTTTGCGCCCCGTCACCGGGTTATGGGCGCCATCCGTGTTCAGCCCCGATTGGAACCACACCCAAGTGTCGCGGTATTCGGCATCGGGGAAGCGCTTGGCGATTTCCGTTTCCATCGCGTCGCGGCCTGCCATCGCCACGTCAATCTCGCGGATGCCTTCTTTGATCGCATCATGGATCGCATAGCCGCCCACGTCGGCCACCGCTGCACCATGTTTGATCAGCTCAATCTCGGCTTCGGATTTGACCATCCGCTGCGCCATCGTCGCTGGGGCCACATCCAGCCCGCGCTTGGGTTTGAGGAAATGGCTGAATTTATCGGCGTTGATCATTGTCAGGTGATCGGCCTCACACCCCACCGCTTTTCCGGTGCCGATGATATGCGCGACGGCGCGCCAATAATTATCGCGCGCCCAATCGGTATAGGTGAGCGCCTCGCCGTGGCAGCGCCGCCACGGTTGGCCCGCATCGATCCCTGCCGAAATCACCACCGAACGATCTTTGGTGACAACCAGCCCATAGGGCCGCCCAAAGCTGCAATAAAGAAAGCCCGAGTAGTAAGCGATATTGTGCATCGAGGTCAGCAGCACCGCATCAAGGCTGTGCAGTTCCATCACATCGCGCAGGCCCGCAAGCCGGGTTTCATATTCCTCGGCGCTAAAAGGCAGGGGGGCTTTGGAGCCGTTTTCGCAGGTGTAAAATTCGGGTCTTTGCATCTTTTGTCCTTTGGTCCGCTGGGGACCCTAAAAGATCCCGGCGTTCAGGACGGTTGTGGGCGAACCACAAGCATCAGGCAAGTATGCCCTGTGGCGACGCCATCGCCACGGCTCAAACCCAGAATGGCAAAGGGGCGCGGGGCTTGCAAGCGCCCCACGCCCCTTGGGTTCAGATTTGCGCGGCTTAGCCTGCGGCGAGCCGTTTTTCGTTTGCGGCTTTGAACGCCTCATCCGAAGGGGCGATGAAGGTGTAGAACATCGGCACCACGAACAGTGTGAACATCGTCCCGATCAAAAGGCCCGAGAACATCACGATCCCCATTGCCTCGCGCGCCGCAGCGCCCGCGCCTTGCGCCAGCACCAAAGGCACCACAGCCAAAGCCATCGCGGCTGTGGTCATAAGGATTGGGCGCAGGCGGGTTTTTGCAGCGGCCACAATCGCATCGCGCCGGGTCATGCCCTTTTGCTCGCGTTGTTGGTTGGCGAATTCCACCATCAAGATGCCGTGCTTGGTGATCAGGCCAATCAGCGTGATCAGCCCGACTTGGCTGTAGATATTGAGCGTGCCCAGCCCGAGGTTAAGCGGCAAGATCGCGCCAAAGATGGTGAGCGGCACCGCCATCAAGATGATGAACGGGTCGCGGAAGCTTTCAAACTGTGCCGCAAGCACGAGGTAGATCACCAGCACCGCCGCACCAAAGGCCAGCAAAAGCGTGTTGCCCTGCGTTTGCTCCAGCCTTGATTGGCCCGTGTAATCGAGGAAGAAGCCCTCCGGCAGCACCTCTTGCGCGATTTGCACAATCGCCGCCAAACCATCGCCCGAAGATTGGCCGGGGATCGGCAGCGCCGAGATCGTGGCCGAGTTGAGCTGGTTGAACTGCTCCACCGTTGAGGCGATCGAGTTGGATTTGTGCGAGACCACCGAAGAGAGTGGCACCATATCGCCGGTGGAGGCACGCACGAAATAACGCCCCAAATCCTCTGGGTTCGCACGGAAGTCCTGCGGCACCTGCAAGATGATGTCATAGCTGTTGGAATCGCGGTCGAACTGCGCCACCGAAGCACCGCCGACCATCAGGCCAAGCGTGGTGGCAATATCCGACACCGAGACATTGAGCGCTGCCGCGCGGTCACGATCAATCGTCACCACGACTTCGGGCGCATCGACCGAAAGCGAGTTTTGCACGAAGATGAATTTATGCGTGGCCATGGCGCGTTGGCGGATTTCTTCTGAAATCTCGGCCACGCGATCCACCCCGTGGATTGATTGCACCACAACCGAAATCGGCAGGCTGCCGCCCGCACCGGGCAGAGTCGGCGGGGCAAAAGCAAAGCCCTGCAACCCGGTTGAGGCATCAATGCCCGCCTGCACATCGGTCTGGACTTCTTTTTGGCTGCGGTCCCGATCAGACCAGTCTTTCAGCGCCCAAATCGCGATCCCCATACTATCGGCGCCCCCAAAACCCGCGATGGAGAAGGAGGTTTTCACCTCTGGGATCGCGCTTGTTTTTTGGTTTAGCGCGTCAATGTAATGCGCGGTGTAATCCGAGGTTGCGTAGCGCGGGCCTTGCAGCATCGCGATCACCGCGCCCTGATCTTCTTCGGGGGCAAGCTCGGTTTGCGTGCGCGGGAACATAAAGCCCATCGTGCCGATCAGCACGACGACGATCAGCAGTGTCACCGGGCGATAGTCGAGCGAGCCAGAAACGCGCCGCTCATACCAGCCGGCGAAGCGCTCAAAGGTGCGGTCCACAAAGGCGGCAAAACCCGTGGCATGGCCTTCTTGCAAAATCCGGCCTGACATCATCGGCGTAATCGTCAGCGCGATCAGGCCTGACAGCACCACCGAGCCTGCGAGCGTGAAGGCAAATTCGGTGAAAAGTGAGCCAGTCAGCCCGCCGGTGAAGGCCAGGGGCGTGAGCACGGCGGCCAAGGTGATGGTCATCGCCACCACCGCGCCCGAGATTTCTTTCATGCTTTGCACGGCGGCGGGGATCGCTTTCATCCCCTCTTCTTCCATGTGGCGGTGGATGTTTTCGACCACGACAATGGCGTCATCCACAACAAGCCCAATGGCCAGAACCATCGCCAAAAGCGTGAGTAGGTTGATCGAGTAGCCAAGCGCCAACAGCACCGCCATCACCCCAATCAGCGACAGCGGGATCGTGACAATCGGCATCACCACCGAGCGGATCGAGCCAAGGAAGAGCAAGATCACCACGACCACAATCGCCACCGCCTCGGCAATGGTTTTGAACACTTCAACGATCGAGGCCGAGATTTGCTCGGTCGTGTCATAGACCAGTTCAATCGTCATGCCTTCGGGCAGGGTCGCGGCGATGTCGGGCAGTTCGGCGCGCACGGCGGCGGCGGTATCAAGCGGGTTGGCGGCAGGCGTTGGGTAAACGCCAATGAACGTGCCGCGTTTGCCCGCAAAGGTGACGATTTCGCCGCTATCATCCGAGGCAAGTTCCACCGAGGCCACATCGCGCAACCTGATCACTGCATCGCCATCGGCCCGGACTGGCAGCGCGCCAAAGGATTCGGGCGTTTGCAGGGTCGATTTCAGCGTGATCGACTGGGTGACATAGTCGTTTTCCGTTTTGCCCGGCGCGGCCAAGAAGTTCGAGGCGCGGATCGC
The DNA here is from genome assembly GCF_900217725.1 of Rhodobacter sp. JA431. NCBI lineage: Bacteria > Pseudomonadati > Pseudomonadota > Alphaproteobacteria > Rhodobacterales > Rhodobacter > Rhodobacter sp. JA431. Next base: position 677,482 of record NZ_OBMP01000001.1, on the reverse strand, counting down.
CGCCAGCACTTCGGCGGCAGTCACATTGCGCGCGGCCAGTTTGAGCGGATCGAGCCAAACCCGCATCGCATAGTTCGACGCACCAATCACCTCAATCTCGGCCACGCCCTCAATCGTCGACATGCGCGGCCTGATCACCCGTTCCAAATACTCGGTCAGTTGTTCGGGCGTCATATTGGGGTTCAACACCGCCAAATACATCAGCGCGAAGGTCATGCCGGTGCCCTTCACAATCACCGGGTCTTCGGCATCGGAGGGCAGTTCCCCGCGCACCTCTTGCACCTTTGACATCACCTCGGTCAGCGCGGCATCTGGGTCCGAGCCGAGCTTCATATTGACCGAGACCTGCGAGACCGAAGGCATCGAGCTTGAGGCCACATAGTCAATGCCTTCGGTCGTTGCCACAGCGGCCGAAATCGGCGCGGTGATGAAGCCCTGAATAAGGTCAGGCGAGGCGCCCACATAGGTTGTGGTGATGGTCACCACGGTCTCATCGACCTTCGGATATTCGCGCACCGGCAGGTTGAAAAACGCCTGAATGCCAAGCAGCAGCATAAAGGCGGCCAGCACCGTTGAAAGCACGGGGCGGCGGATGAAGATTTCAGAAAAATGCATCCCCGTTCCCTCAGTTTTCGGCCGCTGGCGCGGGTTCAACAAGGCTTTGGCTGTTGTCAATGAACACCTGCGCGCCCGAAGTCAGCTTGTTTTGGCCCGCATTCACCACTTGGTCGCCAACCGAAAGCCCTTCCAGAATTTCAACGCGCTCGCCCGCATGGCGGCCGACTTTGATAAAGACCTGCTTGGCTTGCAGTTGCGGTTCATCGGCGCCTTCGGGCGTGACCTCGCGCACCACAAAGACGCTGTCACCATAAAGGCTCGCCGTGACCACGGTTTGCGGCAGCGCGATGATGTTTTCCTCAACCGGGAGCGCCACGCGCACATGCAAGAACTGCCCCGGCGTCAGCGCGCCATCGGCATTCGGCACCTCGGCGCGCATTGTTACAAGGCGCGAGTTTGGGTCGATCTTCGGTTCAATGCCGCTGATCGTGCCTTCCAGCGCCATATCTCCCGCTTCCGAAGTGAGGTTCACCACCATGCCGGGTTTTACCAGCGCGGCTTGTTGTTCGGTCAGAGCGAAATCAACCCGCATGTGGGAACGGTCTTGCAGCGTGGCATAGGGCGTGCCCGCCGCGACAAAGGCCCCGGTTTCAATTTGCGGAATGCCGACCGTGCCATCAAAGGGCGCGGTGAGTTGTTTGGTGGAAAGCGTCGCTTCAATTTTCGCCACGGCGGCGCGGGCTTCAAGCGCGGCGGCTTCGGCGGAATCGAGGGCTGAAACGGCAGAGACGCCTTTTTCGCGCAACTCGCGGGCGCGTTTCAGCGCGGTTTCCGCCAGATCAAGCGCGGCCTTGGCCGATGCGAGATCGGCACGCTCTTGGCGGTCGTCGATCTGCACCAACACCTGCCCCTTTTGCACCGTGTCATTCGCCTTGAAACGGATTTCACGCACGATGCCAGCAGCCTCCACCGCCAGATCGGTGCCGCGCGCGGCTGAGGCTGTGCCAATCGCCTCAATCCCCGGTTCCCAGCTTCCTGCCGTCACCTCAGAGACCGACACCGGAACCGGCGGCGCTTTCATATTGGCGAAGATGTTCGTCATCAGCTGGCTCATGAAAAGATTGAAGCCGATGATCCCGCCCGCCACGATGACGAGGGCGACAATGGCGATAAGAAAGCGTTTGATCATGGGCGGCTCCGTTCCTCTCCCGATGGGCGGTCACGCCCAAGAGCCCGAGGGCGAACCCGGGCAATGTTGCGCGCAACATGAGGTCGGCGGGGCAGAAAGACAAGCCGCAGGCCCTTGTATTGCCAACAACCGTTGCATCTTGGTGCCGATCGTGGCCCGCGCCGACGAAGAGGTGAGCATCAGATGTTAAGGTTTTGTTAACCCTCCTGCCCGAACCTATAGGTTTAGCGCCAAACGGAGGGCATAGCTTGCGGGGGCATGTCAGACATCTTCTGATATTGCTCGGGCTTGTCGGTTGTACGGCTTCCCCCGCACCCGTGTTCTTTGGGGCGGCACGCCACGATCTGGTGCTTGAGGGGATCGGCTTCACCGTTTTCGTCAAAAACAACCATGCCGAGGTGGTGCGGCTGGGCTATTTGCCCCGCAAAGCGCGCGATCCGGTCCCCGCCTTGATGGTGCGCGCGGCGGAAGAAGCCTCTGGCTGCCGGGTGACTGGCGCGGCGCGCGGACTGTGGCGCTCCCCTTCCTTGCCCGGAGACACGGGCGAGGCGCGATTTGCATTGGCGTGCTGAACCGGCGCGCGCCGGGGGTGCGACATTGCGCCACGCGTGGGCAAAGGGTTGCAGGTATCGCAATATGATTCAGATCAATTTTCGGCCCGAGAAAAGATGATTGAAATTTGCATGAAACGCGTTGCTTTGGAGGATAACATGACTCGTCTATTCGGCATTATCTATGCCCTTGCCGGGCCCACGCTGGCCGGCATCCTCATTACCGCTGCGCTGACCATGAATATGATCAACACGAAATCCATGATCTACGCCGCTGCCATCGGGTTTATCGTTGCGCTACCGATCGCATGGATCGTTGCCAAACAGATCAAGGACAACGCGTGAGCCAATGATCTGCGGCAGAACGCAGCAGAGATAGTCTTATTTGGAAATCGGAAAGATCGGCAGCGCCCGGGGATGGGAAGGGGCCTGTGGCTGCGCTGATCTATCCGCTTGCGGGGCAAGAAGGGCTGTGCAAGCCTTTCTTGCCCCGCGTTTCATTCATGCTCTCTGAGGAGGATTCCATGTCCGCTCCGCAAGGATACAGCCGCGCCCAGATCGCTTTGCACTGGATTGTTGCCGCGCTGATCATTCCGCAATTCATCTTTCATGACTTCATCAGCCACGCCTTCTCCGCTTCGATGAAGGGGGAGGCCGTGACCTTCAACGCCGCCGTGCCGCTGCATGTGTTCACCGGCGTGCTGATCCTCGTCATGGTGATCTGGCGCATGGTGCTGCGCTTCACCCGTGGCGCGCCCGCGCCGGTGCCGACCGACAACCCGATGATGACCAAAATCGCCGCCGCCGTGCAGCACACGCTTTACCTCGTGCTGATCTTGATGGTGATCAGCGGCGGCATGGCTTGGTTTGGTGGCCTTGGCTTTGCCGCAGGCGTTCATGGCGTGATGAAATTCGTGCTGATGCTGTTGGTGCTGATCCACATCGCCGGTGCCGTGAAGCAGCAATTCATCGAGAAAACCGGCGTCATTGGCCGGATGATGAAAGCCGCAGACTAAGGCCTAGCGCGTCAGGAAGGCCGCAATCGCGGCTTCCACCTGTCTCGGGCGCTCGGCATGCAGCCAATGGCCCGCACCCTCAATCACTTCAAAGTCCGCGTGCGGGAACAGCGCGCGGATTTTTTCATGGTGTTCGGGCAAAAGGTAATTTGAGTTTCCGCCCGAAAGGAACAGCGTTTGCCCGGCAAAGGGTTTCACCCCAGTGGGCAGATCGGGCCAGCCCAAAATCGCGGGCAGGTTTGCCTTCAGCGCCTCTAGGTTGAGCTTCCAGCGCACCGGGCCCTCTCGTAGTTCGAGCGATTGGAGCAAAAACGCGCGGGTGCCCTTGTCGTGCACGCTTTCCGAAAGCCGCCGATCCGCTTCCATGCGGCTGGTCAGATCGTCGATTTTCAGCCCCTGCATGGCCGCAATCAGCCCTTCATGCGTTGCGCCATGCCCATAGGCAACGGGGGCGATATCGGCCACCACCAACCGCTCCACCAGACCGGGGTGCATCAACGCCAGCATCATCGCCGTTTTGCCGCCCATCGAATGACCAAGCAGATCACAGGCGCGGCCCTCGGCCTCGATCACTTGCGCAATATCGGCGGCAAGCTCTGGGTAGGTATGGCTGTCATCCCAAGAACTGTCCCCATGATTGCGCAGATCAAGCGCCAGCACGCGCCGTTCAGCGCTGAGGTTTTTGGCAATCACCCCCCAATTGCGGCCAGAGCCAAAAAGACCCGGGGCAATAAGAAGTGGCGGAAGATCGGTTTCGGGGCCATGGGCTGTGATGTTGAGCATATGCGAGACTTAGCGCAGCGGGCAGGGTGCGACCAGTGGGGCGTTGCGCGACTCTATACCAAAGCGTAGGGTCGCGAACCGAGGGAGACATCATGGACCCAAGCGAGCTTCAGCGCATGTGCGGGCGCGTCTCGCAGCTTTTGGCCGAACGCCTTGGGGCGCGCGGGCACACGCTGCCCGACCGGATCGCCAGCCGCCACCGCACTTTGCCGCGCAAAGTGCGTCGCGCCGCGTTGGACCTTGCCGAGGCGCAAGCGATGCTTGGGGCCCCGAAGGTGGTGCGCCAGCTTGATCATGACAAGTTGCATCACGCCTACCAGACCTGCCTGCACTATCTTGAGCCGCTGGATGCGCCGCTGCGTTTTGGGCGCCGCTTGCTTGAGGTGGTGACGACTGTGGTCTTGGGGCTGCTGATTATGGCCGGGGTCGGCTTCGCTTTCGTTTATTGAGACGGCATGAAAAAAGGCCCCCGTTTGGGGGCCTTCCATTTCGTGTCTCGCCCGATCAGAGGTTCGGGTAGAGCGGGAATTTGGCGCAAAGCTCGGCCACTTCGGCGCGCACTTCGGCTTCTACCGCGTCATTGCCATCTTCACCATTGGCGGCCAGACCATCGACCACTTTGATGATCATCCGGGCGATTTGGCGGAACTCTTCTTCGCCAAAGCCGCGGGTGGTGCCAGCGGGCGTGCCCAGACGAATGCCCGAGGTGACGGTCGGTTTTTCCGGGTCAAACGGGATGCCGTTTTTGTTGCAGGTGATATGGGCGCGGCCAAGGGCTTTATCGGTCGCGTTGCCTTTCACACCTTTCGGGCGCAGGTCCACCAGCATCACGTGGGTGTCGGTGCCGCCGGTGACGATGGCGAGGCCCCCTTTGACCAGCTCATCCGCCAGCGCTTGGGCGTTGGCGATCACTTGCTTGGCGTAGACCTTGAACTCGGGGCGCAGCGCTTCGCCAAAAGCCACGGCTTTCGCGGCGATGACATGCATCAGCGGGCCGCCTTGGATGCCCGGGAAGATCGCCGAATTGACCTTTTTCAGGATCTCGGCGTTGTTCGTCAAGATCATGCCGCCGCGCGGGCCGCGCAGGGTTTTGTGGGTCGTGGTGGTGGCCACATCGGCATAGGGGAAGGGCGACGGGTGCGCGCCACCGGCCACAAGACCGGCAAAGTGCGCCATGTCGACCATCAGGTAAGCGCCAACGCTATCGGCGATTTCGCGGAATTTCGCGAAGTCGATTTGGCGCGGAATCGCCGAGCCGCCGGCGATGATCAGTTTCGGCTGATGCTCCTTCGCCAGCGCGGCGACTTGATCGTAGTCGATCAGGTTGTTGTCTTCGCGCACGCCGTATTGCACGGCGTTGAACCATTTGCCCGATTGGTTCGGGGCCGCGCCGTGGGTCAGGTGACCGCCCGAGGCGAGGTTCATACCAAGGATCGTGTCGCCGGGTTTGATCAGCGCGTTGAACACGCCTTGGTTGGCTTGGCTGCCCGAGTTGGGCTGCACGTTGGCATATTCACAGCCAAAAAGCTCGCAAGCGCGGTCGATCGCCAGTTGCTCGGCCACGTCCACATATTGGCAGCCGCCATAGTAGCGCTTGCCCGGATAGCCTTCGGCATATTTGTTCGTCATCACGGAGCCTTGCGCTTCCATCACGGCGGCCGAAACGATGTTTTCCGAGGCAATCAGCTCGATCTCGTCGCGCTGGCGACCAAGCTCGTTGCGGATCGCACCGAACAGATCGGGGTCACGGGAAGAAAGGCTCTCGGTAAAGAAGCCGGCGTCGCGTTGGGCGGTCATGGGCGTCTCCTGCTGGAAATGTTGTGGGTGGTTTATCGCAGAAATTTACGCCCCGAAAGCGCTCAAAACGACGAATGGGCAATTTGGCGCGTCGCAAAGCGGGGTTGCACCGGATCGGACTTGTGTTTCCCGCTTTGGCTTGCGACACCTGTGGCCAAACTACGACGCCAGACGGAGGCGGGTATGAACCGGCCGAACCATATCCATTTCGCCGCCTCCCCGGCCGAAAGTGCTCAAGAGGCGCTGGAAGACTTGGTTGGGCTTTACGGTCAGGCCCCGGTTGAGCGCGCCGATGTGATCGTGGCGTTGGGGGGCGATGGCTTCATGCTGCAATGCCTGCATGCGGACCGGGGGCTTCCGGTCTATGGCATGAACCGCGGCTCGGTCGGCTTTCTGATGAACGATTATTCTGCCGAAAACCTGCCCGAGCGGTTGGCGGCGGCAGAAGAGGCGGCGATCAACCCACTCGCGATGCGCGCAGAAACTGCCGACGGCACGTTGCATGAAGCTTTGGCGATCAACGAGGTATCGCTGCTGCGCGCGGGGCCGCAGGCCGCGAAGCTGCGCATTTCGGTCAATGGCCGGGTGCGGATGCCGGAACTGATTTCGGATGGCGCGATCATCTCCACCCCTGCGGGCTCCACCGCCTATAACTATTCTGCCCAAGGGCCGATCTTGCCGATTGGCTCAGATGTGCTGGCGCTGACCGGGATCGCGCCGTTCCGCCCGCGCCGGTGGCAAGGGGCGATCCTGCCCTCCTCTGCGCTGGTGCGCTTTGATGTGTTGGAGCCCGAAAAGCGCCCGGTGATGGCCGATGCTGATAGCCGCTCGGTTGCGCCTGTGCTTTGGGTCGAGGTGCGGTCTGAGCCGAAGGTGATACATCGCATTCTCTTCAACCCCGGTCATGGGTTGGAAGAGCGGCTGATGCGCGAGCAATTCGCCTAAACGCAAACGCTTAGTCTTGCCGCCAAGTATCCAGCTTGCGGTAAAGCGTTGAGGGTGCGACCCCCAAATCGGCTGCGGCGCGTTGCACCGCCCCGTCATGGCGGCCCAAGGCGGCCTCAATCGCGGCGCGTTCCAGTTCGGCGAGCGTCATACTCTCAAAATCTGGGCGGTTCTCCGCAACGGGCGCGGCGGAGGGGATGTCCTGCAAGGCTTTCGGGAGCATGTCGGGCAACACCATGTCGCCTTCGTGCAGGACCGTGGCGGCGCGCACAACATTGGCCAGTTCGCGCACATTGCCCGGCCAATTATGCGCCTTGAGCCGCGCCATCGTCTCTGGCGCAATCGTGTTCAACCCGCGCCCTTCCAATGCCGAAAAGCGGTGCAAGAAGGTATCGGCCAGTAACGGAATATCCTCGGGGCGGTTGCGTAAGGGGGGCATACGCAGCGGCACCACCATCAATCGGTAGTACAGGTCGCTGCGAAGTTGCCCCCGGCGCATGGCTTCTTCGGGCGTGATGGACGTGGCTGCAAGAATGCGCAAGTTCACCCGCCGGGCCGCTTCTGCGCCAAGCGGATGTACTTGCCCGGTTTGCAAGAACCGCAACAGTTTGGTTTGCAGCGCCAGTGGCAGATCGCAGATTTCATCCAAGAAGAGCGTGCCACCATCGGCGAGTTCGGCCGCGCCCAACCGATCATTCACCGCCCCGGCAAAGGCGCCGCGACGATGCCCGAAGACTTCGGTCTCAAATCGGTCCGAGGTGAGCGCGCCGCAATCGAGCGTGATGAATGGCCCCTGTGCCCGGTCAGACAGACGGTGGATCGCTTGCGCGGCCATTTCTTTGCCGGTGCCGTTTTCGCCAATAATGCAAACGGGGGCCATGGAGCGTGCGCAGGCCCGGATCGTTTCATAGACCTCCAGCATAGGCGCAGAATGTCCGACGAAGTCGCCCACCGGCGTGCGGGCCTGTTTCGAATGTGGCGGATGGGCCAGATTGGCGGCGCGCTGCGCGGCTTCCACAGCTTCCATCAACCGGGTCTCGCTGACCGGTTTCACGAGGTAATCAAGCGCCCCGCGCCGGATCGCGCTTACCGTGCGTTCGGTCGAGCGTTCGGCCGCGACAACCACAACCGAGGTCGAGGGGCGCACGTCGAGCAGGTCGATAAGCAGATCAAGCCCGTCCCGGTCGGGCAGCATAAGATCGAGCAGAACCACAGAAACCCGATGGGCGCGAAACAGTTCCAGCGCCTCGCCTGCGGTGCCGGTTGCTAACGTGCGATAGCCCGCGCGGCGCATATGCGCCTCGTAGATGGTGCGCATCGAGGCCGTATCTTCGACGATCAGAATATCATAGTCGGAAGGGGGCAGGGTCGGATCCAGATCAAAGCTGGGTTCCGTGGCAGCAGCAGACGTCATTTCAATTTCTCTTCCAACCGGGTCAGGCGCCGCGAGGCATGAACAATCACGCGGTCGGTTTGCGCCAGCACCGCCCGTCCAATCAGTTGCATCGCCGTTTCATCCTTGTTTTGGGCCGCCTGAGAGAGGTCTTCGGCCAATGTCCGCAGCGCTTCCGCCCCGATCGAGCCTGCGACCGAAACAAGCACATGCGTATCTGCCCGGATCGTCTCTGTATTGCGCTCGTAGAGGCCGGAAACAAGGCCACGCTCGGCACGCAAAAGATCATCGAGCAATCTGTCGAGAAGGTCGAGTGATCCCTCTGGCCCGTTGATCAGCAACAGCGTTTCAAAGGTTGTTTCGTCAAGCGGGGCCGGGGGCAATATTGGTGGGCAGGTCTTGTCTTGCCGCGCGCGCTCAAGCGCAAGCGTGATCGCCTCGGCCAAGGGAGCAAGGGTGGTGAGCGGTTTCGAAATGATCGCATCGGCACCTGCGGCCAAAACCGCATCGCGGTTGGCCCGCAGCACATAGGCGGTGCAGGCCACAATCGGCATTGCCGCGTGCGGCCCACGGCCAGAGCGCAGCGCCTGCATCAGATCAAGCCCAGAGAGACGTGGCATCTCCACATCAATCACGGCAAGATCGTAGCTGTCCGTTTCAAGCTTTTGCAGGGCCTCAACCCCATCGGCGGCATAGTCGCAGTGCGCGCCCATAGTGGAAAGCATATGCCCCGCCACCGCTTGGCTAAGCGCGGAATCCTCGGCCACCAACACGCGCATCCCGTTAAGGACCGGCAGGGGTATTTCAATCTGCGCATCGGCGGGAAGGAGCGGTTCAACGGGCAGCGACAGCGCCACCAAGGCCCCCCCTTCCGGGCGGTTGGCAATCTCAATCCGCCCGTCCAGCCGCTCGGCCATATCGCGCGAGATATAAAGCCCAAGCCCGCTGCCCGCCTGAGAGACATCGCCACGCGCGCCCGGCTCAAAAAGCCGTGCCATCACATCATCCGAAAAGCCCGGCCCGTCATCTGACACGGAGAACTGCAATCGCTCGGCCTCAAGTGCCACAAGCAGCCGCACCGTCCCGCAGTAAGTGTATTTCACCGCATTAGAAAGCAGGTTGGACAGCACCCGTTCCAGCGCGATGCGGTCCAGTTGCACCTCCATCGGCACATTCGGCGCGATGGCCACATGAAAGCCCAAGCCTTTTTCGAGGGCGCGCCCGCTCCAGCGCATTTCAATGTCATAGATCACGCGAGCGAGCTGTACGGTTTGGCGTAGCGGGCCGATCGTCTGATCTGTGACGATCTCGATCCCTTCTTCGAGCAGCCGGGCCATATCTTCGCCGGCGGCGCGCATACGCTCAAGCTGCAGCCGCATGCTGTGGCTCATGTCTTCATGGGCCAAAAGCCGAAGCCCGCCCAAAATGTCTGAGACTGCGGTGCGCAAATCATGCCCCAAGAGCATGACCCGTCCTAGCCTGGCCTTCTCTTGCGGTATGCCGACATCTCCGTCGGGTCCAGGCTTTGGTAACAATTTATTCATGATGGCACCCGGCCGAATGATTCCGACAAGATGCAGGAAGATCAAGCGATCCTTGGTGTGACCACCCTCACAAAGTGCATTTTATATGCTTTGGCGGAGGCCAGAAGGCCTCCGCCGGAGTTTTAGAGGGATCTTTCTTAGGCCGCAGCCGGGAAGCCGATGCTTTTCAGCGCATCCGCGATCTCATCGAGAATCGCCGGATCGTCGATCGTCGCGGGCATTTTGAACTCTTCCCCATCGGCGATTTTCACCATCGTGGCGCGCAAGATTTTGCCCGAGCGGGTCTTCGGCAGCCGGTCCACGATCACGGCCAGCTTGAAGGCAGCAACCGGGCCGATCTGATCGCGCACCAAGGTCACGCATTCGCGGATCACTTCGGCATGCGACTTGGTGCAGCTTTTTTGCAGGCACAGGAAGCCCATCGGAAGTTGCCCTTTGAGCGTGTCAGAGACGCCGATCACCGCGCATTCGGCCACGTCCGGGTGCGAGGCGATCACCTCTTCCATCGCACCGGTCGACAGGCGGTGGCCCGCGACGTTGATCACGTCATCGGTGCGCGACATGATGTAGATGTAACCATCTTCATCCAAGTAGCCCGCATCGCCGGTTTCATAATAGCCGGGGAAATGCTCCAGATAGCTTTTCTTGAAGCGCTCTTCGGCGTTCCACAGCGTCGGAAGCGTACCGGGAGGCAGCGGCAGTTTGATCGCAATCGCGCCCAAAGTGCCCGGTTCCACCGGATGGCCGCCTTCATCAAGCACTTGAACATCATAGCCCGGCATCGCTTTGGTGGGCGAGCCCATCTTCACCGGCAGAAGTTCAATGCCCAGCGGGTTGCCCGCAATCGCCCAGCCGGTTTCGGTTTGCCACCAGTGGTCGATCACCGGCACACCAAGGTGATCTTGCGCCCATTTGACCGTATCCGGGTCGGCGCGTTCGCCCGCCAAGAACAGCGCCTGCATCTCGTGCAGTTTGTAGCGCTTGATATACTCCCCATCCGGGTCTTCGCGGCGAATGGCGCGCAACGCGGTCGGCGCGGTGAAGAAGCTCTTGATGCGGTGGTTTTGGATGATCCGCCAGAACACGCCCGGGTGCGGGGTGCCAACCGGTTTCCCTTCAAACACCACCGTGGTGGCGCCCGCCAAAAGCGGCCCATAGCAGATGTAGCTGTGGCCCACGACCCAACCCACGTCCGAGGCGGCCCAGAAGCGGTCACCCGGATCAATGTTGTAGATCGCTTTCATCGACCAATGCAGCGCCACAAGGTGCCCGGCGGTCGCACGGATCACGCCTTTGGGCTGGCCCGTGGTGCCCGAGGTGTAAAGGATATAGGCGGGGTGGTTGCCATCAACCGGCACGCATTCGGCGGGCTTCACGCCATATTGGAAGCCGTGCCAGCTGAAGTCGCGGCCTTCGACCAGCTTCGCCACTTCCTGTTCGCGCTGGAAGATCACGCAGAACTCGGGCTTGTGCTTGGCTTGGTCAATCGCGGCGTCGAGCAGCGGTTTGTAGTGCACAACGCGGTTCGGCTCGAGGCCGCAAGAGGCGGCGATGATCGCTTTGGGCGTGCAGTCGTCAATCCGCACAGCGAGTTCGTGCGCCGCAAAGCCGCCAAACACCACCGAATGGATCGCGCCAATCCGCGCACAGGCGAGCATCGCCTCAAGCGCTTCGGGGATCATCGGCATATAGATGATGACGCGGTCGCCCTTTTCCACGCCGCGCATCCGCAGCGCCCCGGCAAGGCTGGCAACACGCGCTTGGAGTTCTTTATAGGTAATGCCCTTGGTCGAATGGGTGATCGGGCTTTCGTGCATGATCGCGATCTGGTCGCCACGCCCTGCCTCCACATGGCGATCGACGGCGTTCCAGCAGGTGTTCACCTTTGCGTCAGCAAACCATTCCCCGGCCGGACCTTGCTCGAAGAAGGCTTTTGACGGGGCTTCGTCCCAATCGATTCCCTTGGCGGCCTCCATCCAGAACCCTTCCGGATCCGCCTTCCAAGCACCGTAAACCTCATTGTATCCCATGGTATCCCTCCTCCACTCTTGTAAGCTTGTTATGCAGATGGAAAGATTTCTGCAAGATTGTTACCGTCGCAGGTCTAGGCCCTACACAAAAATTTGCAGAACTGGCCCGTTTTTCGCCCGCAAACTTTTGCAAACAGGCTCGATATATTTACAGATGTGCATTCTTGGGCGGAGTTTGCAAAGTTTGCGCACTTTGCAGCACCTTTTGCCATAGCGGGCCGCGGTGCACGTGTTGCGCGAGTCGCGGCGGTATGCGCGACCTTGGTGCGGGTAATCCGCGCGCGGCCGCCTGCGCCAACTGGCCCCCCTTGCGCCGCCCCGCGCCCCGGCGCAGGATCGGCGGATCATTTCTGGCCGGAGGAAGCCCGATGTCCCTGCTCGATGCCGCGCGTGCGGTGCGTGAAAACGCCTATGCCCCCTATTCCAAGTTCAAGGTGGGCGCGGCGGTGCGGGGCGCCTCTGGCACGATCTACCGGGGCGTGAATGTGGAAAACGTCGCTTACCCCGAGGGCACTTGTGCCGAGGCGGGCGCGATCGCGGCGATGGTTGCGGCGGGCGAGACCGAATTGGTCGAGGTTGCGGTGATTGCCGATAGTCCAAGCCCGGTGCCGCCTTGCGGCGGTTGTCGGCAAAAGCTGGCAGAGTTTGGCCGGACCGATGTTCCCGTGGTTTTGGCCACTACCGATGGCGCGCAACTGCAAACCACCGTGGGCGATTTGCTGCCCGGTCGTTTTGCTGCCAGCCATATGGACAACTGCTGATGGACGCGCGCTCAATCATTATGGCGGTGCGGGACGGCAAAAGCCTGTCACCCGAGGCGGCGGGCTGGTTTGCACGCGGCTTGGCCGATGGCACCGTGTCGGATGCGCAGGCGGGGGCCTTCGCGATGGCGGTGCTCTGCCGGGGCTTGGGGGATGAAGGCCGCGTTGCACTAACCGAGGCGATGCGCGATTCTGGCCAGCGGCTGATCTGGGATCTCCCCGGCCCGGTTGTCGATAAACACTCGACCGGGGGCATTGGCGATTCCGTCTCGCTGCTGCTGGCCCCGGCACTCGCCGCTTGCGGTGTTTATGTGCCAATGATCTCGGGCCGTGGGCTCGGCCATACTGGCGGCACGCTTGATAAGATGGAAGCGATCCCCGGCTATAAGGCGCTGCCCGGTGTGGAGGTGCTGCGCAAGGTGGTGGCTGATGTCGGCTGCGCGATCGTGGGTGCGACCGATGAAATCGCCCCGGCAGATCGTCGTCTTTATGGTATCCGCGATATTTCGGGCACGGTGGAAAGCCTTGATCTGATCACGGCTTCTATCTTGTCAAAGAAACTTGCCGCCGGGCTCGATGCTTTGGTGCTGGACGTCAAAGTGGGCTCCGGCGCGTTCTTGCCCAGTTTGGAGGCCGCGCAGGCACTGGCGCAAAGCTTGGTGCGCACGGCGAATGACGCGGGCTGCAAAACCTCTGCCCTGATGACCGATATGGATCAAAGCTTGGGCCATTCGGCAGGCAATGCGCTTGAGGTGCTAGAGGTGATGGAAACGCTGACCGGCACCTCGGTCAATGAAGCGCTTTGGGATGTGACCTCGGCCTTGGGCGGCGAGGTTCTAACGCTGGCAGGCAAAGCCGCTGATCTTGATGAGGGCGCGGCGCAGATTGATGCGGCGATTGAATCGGGCCGCGCGGCGGAGTGTTTTGGCCGAATGGTGGCGGCGCTGGGCGGGCCGTTCGATTTTGTCGAGCGCTTCCCGGATCGATTGCCCGCCGCTTCGGTGATTGTGCCGGTGCCCGCGCCGCGCCGGGGCTATGTGGCAAAGGTGAACGGCCGCGCTTTGGGGGAAGTTGTGGTGCGGCTCGGTGGTGGTCGGCTTGTGGGGGGCGACCGGATCAACCCTTCTGTCGGGCTTTCGGGGCTTGCTATGCTGGGCGAAGAGCTTGGGCCGGGCGAAGTGCTCTGCCTTGTTCATGCGCCCAATGACGCCAAGGCCGAGGCCGCCGTGAAAGCGGTGCAATCCGCCTATGCGATCAGTGAAGAGGCTCCGGAAGAGCCACCGCTCATCCATGCGCGGTTTGGGCCGGAGGATTTGGCATGAGCCCACGTGCCTTTTTGATTGTGATGGATTCCGTAGGCATTGGCGGCGCGCCCGATGCAGCGGCCTTCTTTAATGAGGGCAGGCCCGATACGGGCGCCAATACGCTCGCCCATATCGCGCAGGCCTGTGCCGAGGGGCGCGCGAATGTAGGCCGCTCTGGCCCTTTGAAGCTGCCGCATCTGGATCAACTGGGTCTTTCGGCGGCGGTAGAGCTTGCCTCGGGTGAGAAACTCCCCGGCCTTGGTGCCAAGCCGCAAGGGCTTTGGGGCGCGGCGAGCGAGGTTTCTAAAGGGAAAGACACACCGTCCGGCCATTGGGAACTCGCGGGCGTGCCAGTGCCGTGGGATTGGCACTATTTCAAGGAAACCGAAAACAGCTTTCCGCCCGATCTCATGGATCTCGTCGCAAAAGCCGCCGGGACCGAGGGGATTTTGGGCAATTGTCATGCCCCCGGCACGGCGATTGTGGAGCGCTTGGGGGAAGAGCATCTGCGCACGGGCTGGCCGATTTGCTATACCTCCGCCGACAGCGTTTTTCAGATTGCCGCGCATGAAGAAAGCTTTGGGCTGGAGCGGTTGTTGGACCTTTGCCAAGCCATCGCGCCCCGTTTGCATGAAATGAAAGTGGGCCGGGTGATTGCGCGGCCCTTCATTGGGACCCCCGGTGCCTTCACCCGTACCCCCAACCGGCGCGACTTTGCGATTGAGCCGCCCGCGCCCACGCTTTTGGATTGGGTGCAGGGCGCGGGCCGCACCACCCATGCGATTGGCAAGATCGGCGATATCTTCAGCCATCGCGGTATCACGCATCTGCACAAGGGCAAGAACGATGCCGATCTGATGGAGCATCTGATCCGGCTGGGAGATGAGGCCGAACCGGGCAGCCTGACATTTGCCAATTTCGTGGAGTTTGACAGCCTTTTTGGCCACCGTCGCGATGTGGCGGGCTATGCGCGTGCGCTGGAGTGGTTTGACGGCGCGCTTGCGCGCTTCTTGCCCAAGCTGCGCCCCGGCGATTTGGCGCTTTTCACGGCAGATCATGGCAATGACCCCACTTGGAGCGGCACCGACCATACCCGCGAGCGGGTTCCGGTCTTGGGCTGCGGGATCGGCTTGCGGGCAGTGGGGCAGGTGGGGTACGCCGATATTGGCGCCTCGGTCGCCGCGCATCTGGGCGTGCCCGTCTGCGGCCCCGGCAAAAGCTTTCTGTGAGAGGACAGACATATGGATGAACAGGTCACGGTCGTCGACCACCCGCTGGTGCAGCACAAACTGACGCTGATGCGCGAAAAGGGCACCTCCACGGCCTCGTTCCGGCAGCTTCTGCGCGAAATCAGCCTGCTCTTGGCCTATGAGGTGACGCGCGGTCTGGACCTGACGACGAAGCGCATTGAAACGCCGCTGTGCGAAATGGATGCGCCGATCCTTGAGGGCAAGAAGCTCGCGCTGATTTCGATCTTGCGGGCGGGCAATGGCTTGCTGGATGGGATTTTGGAACTGATCCCGGCGGCGCGTGTGGGCTTTGTCGGGCTTTACCGTGACCCGGAAACCCTGCAACCCGTGCAATATTACTGCAAAGTGCCGGCGGAACTGGAAGATCGCACCGTGATCGTGGTCGATCCGATGCTGGCCACGGGCAATTCTTCTGCGGCGGCTGTGCAGTTGATGAAGGACAAAGGCGCCAAAAACATCCGCTTCCTGTGCCTGCTTGCAGCGCCTGAGGGCATTGCGCGGATGCGCGAAGCCCACCCCGATGTGCCGATCGTGACCGCCTCGATCGACGAGCAACTCAACGATCATGGCTATATCGTGCCGGGTCTAGGGGATGCGGGTGATCGCATGTTTGGCACCAAATAAGCGGTTTTGAGCCGCTTTTTCCTTTACTCGGAACCAATCCTGCTGCATTTTTTCCAAAAGATCATCGGGGGATGACAATGCGGCGGTATGGACAGTTTCTGGCGGCGACAGCGCTCGTCGCCTTGGTGAGTGCGGGCTCTGCTGTCGCAGAGATGCGGACCTATTCTCCGGCAGAAGTGCCGCCGCCCTCGTTTAAGGGGCGGCAGTATGTTGATAGTTCGGGCTGCGTGTTCGTTCGGGCTGGCTATGGGACGGCGGTGCGTTGGGTGCCGCGCGTAAGCCGAGATAAAAAACAGCTTTGCGGCTATCAGCCGACCTTCCAAAATGGTGAGGCTGTGCTGGACGTGGCAAACGTGGCCCCCGCCACACCACCCGCAGCCGAGCCTCCTGCCGCGACACCCGCCCCGGTTAAGCCTGTCGCCGTGGCTGCTGCCACGCCGACTGCAGCCCCCAAACCCGCCCCCGCAGCATCGCAAGCGACAGTTGCGCCCCCAGCACCTGCCGAACGGAGCCGCGCAGTCTCTCCGTTTAGCCCGACGCCGTTTGTTGGGCGACCGATGGCCACCATCGCCACCACAGAAACCCCGCCGCAGGTGGGCCGTGTGGCGGCAGCTACGCCAGCGCCTGCCGTTCAAACCGCCGCGTCGGAGCCGCGCGTTGCCGCCGCCAGCCCGACCCGTTCGGGTTATGTGTCGCCCTATGTTGCCGGGGCGAGTGGTACGGCTGTGCGCTACCACAACCCCGTGGCCTTGCCCGGCGCTGCATCCGTGGAAGTGGCCGCCGCCTCTGCCGCAACGATCATGGGCACCGAGCAGGTGGACCCGGCGACGACGTCATGCCCCGCAGGCACCGTCTCGGCGCAGCGGTATACGCTCTCTGATGGGCGGCGTGTGGTGCGCTGTGGCGCGCAGGTGCAAAACCCCGCCGCCTTCATCAATCAGGCTGAGGTGCCCGGTCTTGTCGTGACACCCGCTGCGGCCAGCCAGTCTGGCTATGTCTCGCCCTATGTGTCCAATGCGGTGGGTTCTCGCCGCAGTGTGCCGATTGTGGATGTGCCGTTGCGCGACGCCACCGGATATGTTGCGCCGAGCACGCCTGCTCGTGCGCCCGGTCCTGCGTCGACACAGGCAAGCTATGCTGCTGTGAGCCCCTATCAATCTGCGGGCGTGAGCAGTGCCTCAAACCCACTGGTGCCCGAAGCTGTTTTGGTGCGCACGCCCGCCACCGGGCAAGTGACGCTCGCTCCGGTGATCGTCAGCACGAAAACGGGCCCGGGCTACAAACCCGCCTTTGAAGATGGTCGGCTCAATCCGTTCCGGGGCCCGCGGAGCCTTTGGGGGGATGCGCAGCAAAGCATGATCTGGACCAATCAAGTGCCTGCCAAACTCGTGACTGCGCAAACGCCCGCTTGGCGGCGGATCGTCCCGACCGAGGCGACGGTCACCCGTGTTTCGACGAAATCTGCTCCGGTCGCCGCGCGACCGGCGGTTGCGCAGCGGGTCGCCGCGTCGCAAGCACAGGTGCAACAGCCGACTCAAGGTCCGCGTTACGTGCAGGTTGGCACTTTTGCGGTGGCCAGCAATGTCGCCGGGGTGAAGGCGCGCTTGGCCGCTGCCGGGCTGCCGGTGGCCAGTTCCACGACATCGCGCGGGCTGACGATTGTCTATGCCGGGCCGTTTGCCGATGCGCGCGCCGCTTTGGGGCAAGTGCGTGGGGCGGGCTTCTCGGATGTGATCTTGCGCTAAGCAAAAACACTTACCCCAAGCTTTTACGGCGGTCCTTTCGGGCCGCCGTTTGCATTCAGGAACAGATATCTTTCAGCGCGAGCCATTCGGCATCATCGAGCACGGGCTGCGGCGCAGGTGCGCCCCGAAACGGATCGGCCTCAATCAGCCCAAGGACGGTTTCGCCGCTTGGGTCCACCGCATAGGCATAGGGGGTCGAGGCAACGCCCGCCGCTTTGAACGCGCTTAGCAACTGATCCAGCGCCGCAGGCGTATTCGGGAGCGAGATCGGGCGGGCCAAAAGAGACGCGCCATAGCCCTCGATCTTTTTGGCGGGCAAATCGCCCGTGGTCAAAAGGCTAAGCGCTGCCCCGGCCCCCGCCCATTGCAAAAGTGCATGCGCGGGCGTTTCGCCGCTTTGCGCCAACTGGGCGGCTAAGATCGCCCCGGCGGCAACCTCGGGCGTGTCGGGGCCAATCAGCGTGTCTTGGCCCAGTGCAACCACGTCGCCCGCCAAAATGCGCGCCCCGGTCAAGGCGCGGGGCAGAACGGCGATTTCCGTCACGCCATCAAGCCGTTCGGCCAGTAGCGCGAGCGCTTTATCCCCCTCGGTCGAGTGGCAGGCGACGCCAGTGGTGTGTTCCAGATCGGCAAGCATCATCCGGCCAATGTCGGCGCGCTTGGCAAGTGGCACCACCCGTGCGGCTTGGTCGATCAAGGCGCCGGGCAACCAGATCACCGCGCCTATGGCCAGCGCGCTTACCACAGAGATCCAGCCGATCCGCCGCAAGCGGCCGGGATGCGGGCGGCGCGCCTCAAGCGCGGCTTGCACCTTTTCGATCGCCTCGACCATCGTATCATCGCCGATTTCAAGCTCTTCGCCCGGATCATCGGAGGGCGCAAAAACCGCAGGCCGCCCGCCCGGATTGCGCCGGACCAAAGCCGCCAAAGACCAATGCGTGAGCGCGGTGGCAGAGCGGTCATCCGCAATCACCAAGGATGTATCCCCAAAAGACACGATCACCTCGCGCCGCTGCGCTTGCGGCGTTTCACGCCACAGGCCGGGGGCTTCTAGCCGTTCATATTGGGGCAGGGCGGTCATGCTACAAATTGGGTCTCATTACAGATTAGCCACGAATCATAGACCATGAGGGGGCAGGGTCAATCGCACGATGCGGCACAGGCGGGGCTGTGCCGCTTTCCCATCGCCATTCTGGGGCCGGGGCGCTAGGCTCGGGCGATGATTGTTTCGCCGGGCCGCCGCTACATCTTTGTTCACATCCCCAAGACCGGGGGCACCGCGCTGGCCGAGGTGCTGGAAGCGCGCGCCATGGCCGATGATATTTTGGTGGGCGATACCCCGAAGGCGCGCCGCCGCAAGGGGCGGTTGAAAGGCATGGAGACCGCCGGGCGGTTGTGGAAGCACACGACCTTGGCCGAGGGGGTGGGGCTTTATACCGAGGCGCAGGCGCGCGATTGGTTCACCTTTGCGCTGGTGCGCAACCCTTGGGACCGGATGGTGAGCTATTACCATTGGCTGCGGGCGCAAAGCTTTGCCCATCCGGCGGTGGGGTTGGCGCAAAACCTCGATTTCACCGCCTTTGTTTTGCATCCAGAGATTGGCGCCTCAATCGCGGCATCGCCTTACGGAAGTTATTTGCGCTTAGCGAATGGCTGTGAGACGGCAACCGCCTTTATTCGGCTTGAGCATTTCGCGGAAGATGTCGCCCCGCTAGAGGCGCATCTGGGGTTTAAGCTCGCGCCTTTGCCGCGGGTGAATGCCTCGGCGCGGGCGGCTGATTGGCGCGGCTACTACACCGATGAAACCGCCGCTGCGGTCGCTCGTTTCGCCGCCGCAGATATCACTCGGTTTCACTACGCCTTCGACTAAGTTACCGCTTTCTCGCGAATTGCATGCCTGCTTCGCAACAATGCGCCCTTTGGGGCCGCATTGATATCACTCTCGCCGCCAGTGCCTTTTTTGCGCCGCAAACGCGCCCCGGAAAGATCGCGGGAATCACCCGAGATGACCTCATGGAAACGCCCAAGGGAACACTTGGGAGGCAAGGAGAAGACGCGATGTTCGGGTTCAATACCGCCAAACGTGCCGACCGCTGGGAAGAGCCCGAAGGCTTCGAAAGCGTCTTCGCAACGCAGGGCTTTAGCACCGTTTCCAATATCAGCCATTCCGATGGGATCGTTGCGGGCACCCGCATCGCCACGGCCATGGGCTGGCGCCCGGTTGAGGCGATGGCGGCGGGTGATATGGTGATGACCTTCGATCATGGGATGCGCCCGGTGCGCGCTGTGCATCGCTCCCATCTATTTGCGGGGCGCGCGAAGCTGCCCCGTTCGATGATGCCACTCGCGGTGCCGGAAGGCGCGCTGGGGAATGCCAGCCCGATGCTGCTTTTGCCCGAACAAAATGTGCTGGTGGAAAGTGATTTGGCCGAGGCGGTCTTTGGCGACCCCTTTGCATTGATCCCGGCCGCCGCGCTTGAAGGCTATCGCGGCATTACCCGGATCACGCCGCATCAGCGCATCGAAATTATCACCCTGCAATTCGACGAAGATGAAGTGATCTACGCCAATGGCACCGGCATGATCCATTGTGCTTCGGTCCATGGTACGTCGATCAGCGCGATGATCGACGAAGTAACGGGCTATGTGGTTTTGCCAATGGATATGGCGCAACAGATCGTTGCGCAGATGATCGAGGTCGATGCATTGGGCTGAGAACGGCTCAGATCTTGATCCGAAACGCCGCGGTGCCCCCCGCGGCGTTTCCTTATGTGGCGGTACTGCAGACCGGGCAGGTGGCGGCGCGCTTTATCGCGATGCGGCGGCTCTCGGCCCAAAGCGCATCATGGATCAACAGTGTGCCGCGCAGGCTTTGCCCCGCTTGCACAATCTCTTTAATCGCCTCTGCCGCCATCATCGCGCCAATGATCCCGGGTAGCGCGCCCATCACCCCCGCCTGCGCGCAATCGGGCGCGAGCCCCGGCGCGGGGGCGGTGGGGAAGACACAGGCCAGACAAGGTGCGCCCTTGGCGGGGTCATAAAGGCTGAGCTGCCCTTCCCATTGCGCAATCGCGCCGGAAATGAGCGGTTTGCCCGCCGCCACACAGGCTTGGTTCACCGCTTGGCGGGTTTCAAAATTATCCGTGCCATCAAGCACCAGATCGTATTCGGCGAGCAGTTCCGCCGCGATTTCAGGCGTAAAGGCACGATGATAAGGGCGGATCGTGATGAAGGGGTTTTGCGCAAGAAGCGCGGCTTGTGCGGCAAAGACCTTGGGCTTGCCAATATCGGCATCGCGATAAAGCACTTGGCGCTGAAGGTTGGAGGCTGACACCGTATCGGGGTCAATCACCCCAATCGTGCCCACGCCAGCAGCTCCAAGGTAAAGCAGCGCGGGGGCGCCAAGCCCGCCAGCCCCGACCACCAGCACGCGCGCCGCTTTGAGCCGCTTCTGCCCCGGCCCGCCCACTTCGCGCAGCAGGATATGGCGCGCATAGCGGTTTAGCTCCGCTTCTGAAAACGGGCCTTGCGGGGCTTTTTGTTCGGGTTGCGCGGCGCGGGCGCGCAGCTTGGCCAGCCCCCAGCGATAGGTCAGAACAACCCCCGCCACGACGCCAAGCCCGACCCAGCCCGCCAAAGAGCCGCCAATCATCGCGCGCAGCGGGTGCGTAGGCTCGGCAAAAAGTGCATGCGCCGCGACAAAGGCTGCACAGACCACGGCCAGTATTCCCCAAATCAGCCGCCGGGGCACCTTGAGCGCAAGCCCGAGTGCCGAGAGCAGGAATAGGAGAAAGAGCCCGGTCATTGCGGGCCTCGGTTAGGCGCGTTTGCGCAGCATCGTCCAGGCGACAAAGCCCAGAACGCCGACCACGCCGACGGCGAGCCACAGCGTGAGCGAACCGCCCGAAATCGCGCGCAGCGGCGCCTCCGGGTCGGCCAAGAACGCATGGCCCGCGGTGAAGGCCGCCCAGATCAGCGCAAGAATGATCCCAATCACCTTCGGCGGCGCTTTCATCGCTTTGCCCAAGACGCCCACGATCACCAGCACAAAGATACCTTGCATGGCCTATTTCCTTCCAGTCGAGCCAAAGCCGCCCGCGCCCCGGCTGGTAGCGCTAAGCGTTTCGGCGAGCGCATATCCTGCTTGGACGACAGGGGCAATGACTGCCTGCGCGATCCGTTCGCCGTGGTGAATCGTATAGGCGACAGATCCGAAGTTGATCATCAACACGCCAAGCGGGCCGCGATAGTCGCTGTCAATCGTGCCGGGCGTGTTGGGAAGGCTTAGCCCGTGCTTAAATGCGAGCCCGGAACGCGGGCGAATTTGCATCTCAAACCCTTGCGGAATTTCGACCTTGAGCCCGGTGGGTACAATCGCGCGCGCCATCGGTTCGAGCTTTAGCCCGGCTTCGCGTATCTCGGGCGGCAGGTTCGCGCGAATATCCGCCCCCGCAGAGCCCGGCGTTTCATAGGCGGGCAGTGCCACCTCCCGGTCGGCCCAGTCTTCGTAAAGAACCTTGATGATCGGGGTCATGAGGTTTCCTTTGTCAGCTGCGCGGCAATACGTTCGGCCAGCTTTTGCGCGACCTGTACCTTGGGCATTTGCGCCCAAGTCTCGGCCCCCGCTGCGTCAATGATCGTGACGGTGTTATGCGCCCCGCCCATCACCCCGCTTTCGGGGCTGACATCATTGGCCACGATCCAGTCACATCCCTTGCGGGCACGTTTCGCGGTGGCATGGGCTTGGACGTTTTCGGTCTCCGCCGCAAAGCCCACCACAAGCGCGGGGCGCCCCGCTCCCATTTGCGACACGGTCGCCAGAATATCGGGGTTTTCCGTAAAGCTGAGCGCGGGTGCGGTGCCTGTGCTGTCTTTCTTCATTTTTTGAGCGGAGGCATTCGCCACCCGCCAATCGGCGACGGCGGCGGCAAAAATGGCGGCGTCGGCGGGCAGGGCGTTTCGCACCGCCTCAAACATTTGCTGTGCGGTTTCAACCGGTACGACTTTCACCCCCTCTGGCGGGGGCACGCTGGCTGGGCCGGTGACAAAGGTGATATTCGCCCCAAGGTCGCGCAGCGCGCGCGCCAAGGCCGTGCCCTGCGCACCCGAGGACCGATTGGCGATATAGCGCACCGGGTCGATCGGTTCATGCGTCGGGCCAGAGGTCACAAGCACATGCTTGCCCGTCAGCGGGCCGTCGGCCAGTTGCGCGCGGATCGCGGCCAAAATCTCTGCCGGTTCCGCCATCCGCCCCAAGCCATGTTCACCGCAGGCCATATCGCCTGCATTGGGGCCAATGGTGGCCACGCCATCTTCGCGCAACTGCGTAAGGTTGCGTTGCGTCGCCGGGTGGTGCCACATCCGCACATTCATCGACGGGGCTATCAGCACTTTCTTGTCGGTCGCCAGCAGCAGGGTGGAGGCGAGGTCACCGGCCAGCCCATTGGCCATCTTCGCCATCAAATCCGCCGTTGCGGGGGCGACCACCACCAAATCCGCCGCGCGACTGAGTTGGATGTGACCGATCTCCGCTTCTCGGGTGAGGTCAAAAAGCGCGGTATGCGCCGCCTCGCCCGCCAGCGCCGAAATCGCCGTTGGGGTGACGAATTGCGCCCCCGCCTCGGTCAGCACCGGGGTGATGGCCACGCCTTCGGCGCGCAACAGGCGGATCAGTTCGGGGCATTTCACCGCCGCGATACCGCCACCGATAATCAGAAGGATGCGTTTGCGTTGCAAGATGGGCCCTCCGTTCTGCCCAAGCTGTAGGGCGGCAGGGCCGGGGGCGCAAGTTATTGGAAGGCGGCGCAGGGGTCTTCGCGCTCGGTTGGCGCGGTGACGATCCACCAATCATAGGGTTGATCGGGGTTTAGGCTGCCATCGCTCGGGCGCTCAAGTTGGCCAAGCGAGATCACTTTGACCTGTGGCGCGGCATGGGCAATCAGCGCTGGTACGGCGCGGTCGGTGCGGGCATGGCCCGAGCCGGTGATCAGTGCAACCGGGCCACCCGTTTCTTGGAGCGCTTGCAGGGTGGTCGCCGCAAAAGCGCCGTCGCGCAGCCGTTGTGCCGCGACCATACCGGGCAGCAATTCGGGCGGCAGGGCGTTGCAATGATCTTCCTGCGCTTGGGTTTCGAGCTTGGCTTGCAGATCGGCGGGGTAAGGCTGGTCGAGACCATATTCTGCCGCCTCGGGAAAGATATCAGGCAACGCCTCGCTCATGGCGCGGCGCACGGTTTCACGCGGTAAGGCGGCCCCATAGTAGCGCGCATTTGGTGCCGCCTCAAAAATCGGCGCGTAAATCGCGAAATCCGGCCAGCCCGCGGCTTCCCAGCCAAGAACCTGGCCAATGTCTTCAGGGGTAGAAATCAACTCGGGCGTCACCTGCGCGGCCTGCTCGGGCGAGAGCATTTCAAAGACCAGCGCCTTGGGCTTCAACGCTGCCACCGCGGCCGCTTGGGTCAGATGATGGGTCGGATTGTCATGCAATTCGCCCAAAACCAGCACCTGCGGTGCGGCCTCGGTAATCTTTGCAGACAGGTCGGACGCAGAAATTTCCGCGGCACCAAGCGGCGCCGCGGTCAAGCAAAGGGTAAGGGCAAGGAGCGGGCGCTTCATACGAAGAAGTTCGCCACCTCCGGGCCCCGGCTTTCCAAGCTTTTGCGCATTTTGCCAAAGGCTTGCGCTTCAAGCTGGCGGATCCGCTCTTTCGAAAGGCCCAGTTCTTCGCCCAAGCTTTCAAGCGTCCGGGGCGCGTCAATCAATCGGCGCTGCACCACAATGTAACGCTCGCGGCCCGAGAGGTTATCCATCGCCTCGCCGAGCCAATTGCGCATCAGCGCGCCATCATGCGCCTCGGTCACGCGGGTTTCTGGGCCCGCGCCATCATCTTCCAGCGCATCCACCCACTCGCGCCCTTCTTCATCCGAAGATTGCGGCGCATTGAGCGAGAAGTCAGAGCCCGCAAGGCGGCCCTCCATCATTTCCACATCGGCAAGCGGCACGCCAATGCTGGTGGCGACCCGCTGGCGCAATTGCGCGCCATCAAGGTCTTCGCCCTCGGCTTGGGCCTCGCGCAGGATTTGCGCTTGCACCCGGCGCATGTTGAAGAACAGCGCCTTTTGCGAGGAGGTCGAACCGGTACGCACCATCGACCAGTTGCGCATCACAAATTCTTGGATTGAGGCTTTGATCCACCAAACCGCATAGGTCGAAAAGCGCACGCCGCGATCTGGGTCGAATTTATCGGCCGCTTTCATCAGCCCGAGCGAGGCTTCCTGAATGAGGTCATTCATCGGCGCGCCGTAGCGGCGGAACTTTGAGGCCATCGAAACGGCGAGCCGCATGTAAGCGCTGACGAGCCGATGCAGTGCAACCTCATCGCGGTGGTCGCGCCACGCGCGGGCGAGGTTCGCCTCGGTCTCGGCATCCAGATATTCGGCGCGCATTGCTTGCCGCGCCAGGGTGTCGTCTGTCATTCCATCGAGTGCCATGTCCAGTCTCCCCGGGTTCTGCGACCCGCTGTTGGCTTGCTCCCTGAGGTCACTGTGACAGAAACGCGCACCGATGTCTTTTGGTTGCACTGTGCGTCACAAAAAATTCAGTGTTCGGAAATGCGCAGAGGCAACCATTTGGAAATACGTGGAATATTGCGCATCACGGCTACGTGAGTGGCATTTTTCGCGGTTTGGTGAGGCTGGGATGCATAATTTTAAGCCTCGAAACCCGCGCGCGTTGCGCTAAGGAGATTCCCTCATAGCGGGAAAATTCTTGATCGCATTCGCCCTTGCGGACCATGCTGGCGGGGCAGTGTTGGGTAAGTGTTTGGGTGGTGTGTGCATGGTGGCCAGAACCTATACCGTGGCCTTTGAAGGGGTCGAGGCGCGCCCGGTTGAGGTCCAATGCGCCTTGGCCACCGGTATGCCTTCTTTCTCCATCGTGGGCTTGCCGGACAAAGCCGTGAGCGAGGCGAAAGAGCGGGTGCGGGCGGCTTTGGCGGCGTTGTCGATTGCGCTGCCGATGCGGCGCATCACGATCAACCTTTCGCCCGCCGATCTGCCCAAAGAGGGCTCGCATTTCGATCTGCCCATCGCTTTGGCGCTTTTGGCGGCCATCGACATTGTGCCCCGCGAAGAGGTGGAGGGGCTGGTCGCGATTGGCGAATTGGCGCTTGATGGGCGATTGGTGCCCGTGGTCGGTGCGCTTCCTGCCGCAATGGCAGCGGCAAGCGAAGATAAGGCGCTCATCTGCCCGCAGGATTGTGGGGCCGAAGCCGCGTGGGTTGGTGCGACCGACGTTTTTGGCCCCGCCACGCTGACCGAAGCCCTGCAACATCTGAGTGGTCAAAGGCCGCTTGCCCCCGCGCAACCGGGCGAGGTGGTGGCGCCGCAAAGTCCGCGCGATTTGCGTGATGTGAAAGGCCAAGAACGGGCCAAACGCGCTTTGGAAATTGCCGCCGCTGGGCGTCATCATCTGTTTTTGGTTGGCCCGCCGGGGTCGGGGAAGTCGATGCTGGCCGCGCGGCTGCCGGGCATTTTGCCGCCGCTTTCGGCGATGGAGGCGTTGGAGACCTCGATGGTACATTCGCTTTCGGGGCTTTTGTCCGAGGGTGGCATTTCTCGCACGCGCCCCTTTCGCGAGCCGCATCATACTGCCTCGATGGCGGCGATGATCGGCGGCGGGCGTGGGGCGAAACCGGGCGAGGTGAGCTTGGCGCATAATGGCGTTTTGTTCATGGATGAGTTCCCCGAATTTCCCCGCACGGTGCTGGAGACGCTGCGCCAGCCGATTGAAACCGGGGAGGTTGTGGTGGCCCGCGCCAACGCCCATGTGCGCTACCCTTGCCGGTTTTTGTTGATTGCTGCGGCGAACCCCTGCCGCTGCGGTTACCTAGGCGATCCGGCGCGTGCTTGCGCGCGGGTACCGCAATGCGGGGCGGATTATTTGGGGCGCATTTCCGGCCCGCTGATGGATCGGTTTGACCTGCGGATCGAAGTGCCGGGGGTGGATTGGCGGGAGTTAGACCTACCCTCCGCAGGCGATAGTTCCGGCACGGTGGCCGCGCGGGTGGCACAGGCGCGCGAGGTGCAGGCCAAACGCTATGAACACCACCCGAGCGTGCGGGTGAATGCCGAAGCCGAAGGGGCGGTCTTGGAAGAGATTGCGCCGCTGGATGCCGAGGGGCGCGAATTGTTGGGCAAAGTGTCAGAACGCTTTGGGCTGACCGCGCGTGGCTATCACCGCGTCTTGCGCACCGCACGCACGATTGCGGACCTAGAGGGCGCGGCCCAAGTGCGCGCCCCCCATTTGGCGGAAGCCGTGAGTTACCGGATCAGTTTCGCGCAGGCAGGCTAAGGCATTTACGCGCGAAATCGGCCGCATCGCGCAGGGCCGCGCGCGCCTCTGGCACCCAGCCATCGAACATCTGCCAGACATGGGGTGCATCGGGCCAAAGCTGCAGCGTCACATCAACCCCCGCATCGCGCAGCTTATGTTCCAAGAACATCGCATCATCGCGCAAAATATCGCGTTCCGAGGTTTGCAAAAGCACCGGCGGGCAATTGGGGTAGCTGGCGTAAAGCGGGGACACGGCCGGGTCATCGGCGCGGTGTCCGTTGAGGTAATATTGCGCGACCTCTTCCATCCGCTCGGCGGCAAGCATCGGGTCCCGATCTTCCAAAAGCACCAGTGAAGGCGAGGCCCCGGTCAAGTCCGTCCAAGGCGAAAGCGCAATGATCCCCGCAGGTGGATGCCCCGCTTTACACAGCCGCGCCAGCAGCGACAGTGCCAAGCCTGCCCCGGCACTATCGCCCGAAAGCACAATGTTTTCTGCCGCGTAGCCCTTAGTCACCAAATCCTCAAACGCGGCTTCGGCATCATTGAGCGCGGCGGGGTAGGGGTGTTCGGGGGCCAGCCGATAGGCGGGGGCGATCACCTCCACCTGCGCCAGCCGCGCCAGCCGACTTAGCATGGCCTTATGCGTGTTGGGGCTGCCCGCGATGAAAGCACCGCCGTGGAAATGCAAAATCACCTTGTCGGGGATGGTCTTGCCCGAGCGGATCGAAAGCGCCGGACGCCCCGCCAAAGTCATCGGCACCGCCACCGTGCAAGGGGCCGAGCGTGCGCCATAGCGCGCCCAGCGCTCCATATCATTGCGCAGCTTCTCAGGCTCCGAAACCTTGCGCAGATAGGGTTTGGTGGTCAGACGCAGCGCCGCGTTCAGAAGGGTCAGTTGTAGGCTCATTGCGCGGCCTCCCGCTCGGCCTCGATCACATCCCAAATGCGGGCGGCGGCATTGGTGCCATCAAACCGTTCGAGCTCTTGCAGGCCGGTGGGGGAGGTCACGTTGATCTCTGTGAGACAATCGCCGATCACGTCGATGCCAACGAAAATCTGCCCCTTCTCGCGCAGAAGCGGGCCGATGGCGGCGCAAATCTCTAGCTCGCGATCGGTAAGCTTGGTGGGTTCTGGCCGCCCACCCACATGCATGTTGGAGCGGGTTTCGCCCGCTGCAGGGACGCGGTTGATCGCGCCCACCGGCTCGCCATTCACCAGCAAAATACGTTTGTCACCTTGGGTCACCGCAGGCAGGTATTTTTGCACAATCAGCGGCTCGCGGTTGATGCCGGTAAACAGCTCATGCAGCGAGGCAAGGTTGCGGTCATTCGCATCAAGCCGGAACACCCCCGCGCCGCCATTGCCGTAAAGCGGCTTCAAAATCACATCGCCATGCTTGGATTTGAAATCGCGGATCACCTGCAGATCGCGCGCGACCAAAGTGGGCGGCGTCAGGTCTGGGAAATCCAGCACCAGCAGCTTTTCAGGGTAGTTGCGGACCCAAAACGGGTTGTTGACCACCAAGGTTTTGGGGTGAATGCGGTCCAACAGGTGGGTGGTGGTGATATAGCCCATGTCAAAGGGCGGGTCTTGGCGCAGCCAAACCACGTCAAAGCTGGCCAGATCGACCTCGACCTCATCGCCCAAGCTGAAATGGTTGCCCTTCTCGCGGCGCAACTCCAGCGGCCAGCCACGCGCCATCACCTTGCCTTCGCGGTAAAACATCTTGTTGGGCGTGTAGTAAAACAGGCTGTGGCCACGCGCCTGCGCCTCAAGTCCAATGCGGAAGGTGCTGTCGCCGGAGATGTCGATCCCGGCGATTGGGTCCATTTGCAGTGCTACTTTCAAGGCCATGACGCCCCCTTTCATTCATCTCTAGATGCCCCGCGCGGGGAGGCGATGCAATCCGCAGCGTGGTGAACAGCCCGTGAGGACTTCAGCCGAATATATGTGCATTTTCGACAATTTCGATAACGCCGCGCTGATCGACCAACGCAAGGTCCAGCCGCATGTCTGTTGCGGCCAGTTCTGGGCGGGCGGCGACGAACTCTTCCGCCGAAAGCGCGATGCGGTTCAGTTGCTTGGGGAGCAGATGTTCGGCGGCGCTTGCATGTGTGACGGAGTGTTTCACCTCGACAAAGACCACCACGCCATCGCGCGAAACGATCAGATCAATCTCGCCGCCATATTGGCCGCGCCAGCGGGAGGCGAGGATCGAAAATCCCGCGCGTTCGTAGTGTTGGGCCACCTGTGCCTCGGCAGCAAGGCCCGCGTGATGGGCCATGCGGCCCCGCGTGCTACGGCGGTCATTCCTCATCGCGGTCAAGCGCAAGCGCGCGTTGGTAGACCTCGCGCCGGGGCAGGCCCAAGGCTTGCGCAACCTCGCTCGCCGCCTCCTTCACCCGCATCCGGCCAAGCCTATCGCGCAACGCGGCATCAATATCTTCGGGGCCAAAGCGGGGGCCGTGCGGGCGATCCAACAACACCACAATCTCACCCTTGATGGGCGCGGTTTCGAGGCTCTCGATCAGTTCCGCCACTGTACCCCGGCGCACTTCTTCAAAGCGTTTCGTGAGTTCGCGGCACAAAACGGCGCGACGCTCGGGCCCAAAGGTTTCCGCCAGATCGGCGAGCATGGCCGCCACCCGTTTGGGGGATTCATAAAAGATCACCGTGGCTTGCAGATCAGCCATTTCAGAAAGCCACTTGCGGCGCGCGCTTTGCGTGTTGGGCGGAAAGCCCGCAAATAGGAACCGATCCGACGGCAGGCCAGAGACGGTCAGCGCGGCGAGCACCGCAGAGGGCCCGGGCGCGGCAAAGACATCACAGCCCTCGGCAATGGCGGCGCGGCCCAATTGAAATCCGGGGTCCGCCACCAAGGGCGTGCCTGCCTCGGACGCATAGCCAACCGATTTGCCTTCTGCCAAAGCCGCCAACAGCCGGGGTCGGGCCTGCTCGCCATTATGATCGTGATAGGCCACCACCGCGCGGCCATTGAGCGGAATACCGTGAATTTCCATCAGATGGCGCAAGGTGCGTGTGTCTTCGGCGGCAAGCACATCGGCCATGCGCAAAATATCCAGCGCGCGCAGGGTAATGTCGCGCGCAGTGCCGATTGGGGTGGCAATGAAGTGCAGCCCCGGAGCCGGTTTGCGCGGCGCGCCGCCGAAGGTTTCGTTTTGCATCGGCACGCTTTCGCCCAAGTCGTTATCCGCTGTCATGGTTATGCGTCCCGCTGCCAAGCCAAGTTTACTTATTAAGGCGGAACGCTTAGGGTTCGCCACAGTTAAACCCCCGCCGATCCGGAGGCCCATTTCATGTTCGCTACTTTGCGCATCCCCCGCAACCCCCTGTTGCGGCTGTTCATTCTGTTCTCAGCTTTGTGGCTGGCAGCTTGCGAACCGATTCCCGGTGGCGGTGCTGGTCCGAGCCTTGGCGCGGGCGAAGCCGTGCCCGTGGCGCTTCTTGTCCCCTCTGGCTCGGGGGAGACGAATGACGAATTCTTGGCAACATCGCTGCGCCAAGCTGCGGAATTGGCGATTTCTGACCTCAATGGCGTGAAGATCGACCTGCGCATCTACAACACTGGCGCACAGCCCGCGCAGGCCGCTGCGATGGCGACAAAAGCCGTGGATGAGGGGGCAAAGATCATTCTAGGCCCGGTTTATTCCGGCTCTGCCAATGCGGCAGCTGTCGCGGTGGCGGATCGTGGTGTGAGCGTTCTGGCCTTTTCCAACAACACCGATATTGCGGGGGGCAACCTCTTTGTCTTGGGGCCGACTTTCCCCAATACCGCGAACCGGATGGCGTCCTTCGCCGTGTCGCAAGGCAAGCGCCGGATTTTGGTTGTGAGCGAGCAGACGCTTGCGGGCCAAGTGGGCGCCAGTGCGATCAAAACCGCCGTTGGGCGCTTTGGTGGCTCGGTCGCGGGTGAGGTGAGCTTCCCCTATTCGCAAACCGATGTGGTCAATGCCGTGCCGCAAATCGCCAGCCGTGTGAAAGCGGGCGGGGTGGATGCGCTCTTTATCACCTCCGACGCGGGCGGTGCGCTGCCGCTTTTGGCGCAGATGTTGCCCGAGCAGGGCGTGAACCCCGCCGTCACCAAATTTATCGGCCTGACCCGGTGGGACACGCCGCCTGCCGCAATGGCGCTGCCGGGGCTGCAAGGGGGGTGGTTCGCATTGCCTGATCCGAACCTTAATGAGCGGTTCAGCGCGCGCTATCAAACGGCCTATGGCTCCGCGCCGCATCCGATCGCCGGGCTTGCCTATGATGGGATCGCGGCGATTGGTGCGTTGGTGAAATCGCGCAATCCCGACCCGCTGGGCCGCGCCGCGCTGACCCAACCCTCGGGCTTTGTTGGCGTGAATGGTATCTTCCGTCTGCGCCCCGATGGCACCAATGAACGCGGCCTTGCTGTGGCTGAAATTCGTGACGGGCGGGTGGTCGTGATTGATGCGGCGCCGCGCTCTTTCGGCGGGTTCGGCTTCTAAGCCGACCGCCCAACCCAACCCGTGCCGCGAGGCCAATAGGGACATGAGGCTCACGTGAGTGACACTAAACTGATCGCCCCGGCAGATGCCGGGGCGCCCTTGCTTTTCGATACCCCCGCACTTTTGACTGCGCTTGATGCGCGGCTGACGGCAACGGATGCAAAAGGTCTGCGGGCAGAGACGGTGAAGTTCCTCTCCGAACAGCGAGAGATGGCGCTGCCGCAGATCGTGGCGGATTTCGAGACCCATCCTCGCAGCGCCGAAGCCACGGTGCAGGCCTATGCCAATATGACCGATGGGCTGGTGTGCGCGGTTTTCCACGTTGCGACCACGCGGCTGCATCCGGTACAGCCGCGGACCGCGGCGGAGAATATCTCGGTGCTGGCTGTGGGCGGTTATGGCCGTGCCGAGATGGCACCGTTTTCCGACGTCGATCTCTTGTTCCTGACGCCCTACAAGATCACCGCTTGGGCCGAGAGCGTGATCGAAAGCATGCTCTATATGCTGTGGGATCTGAAGCTGAAGGTCGGCCATTCCTCCCGCACGGTGGATGATTGCCTGCGCCTTGGCCGTGAAGATATCACGATCCGCACCGCGCTTTTGGAAAACCGCCCGATCTGTGGCGATGCGCCTTTGGCCGAAAAGCTCGACCAGACCCTGCGCAACGACCTTTTCAAATCCACCGGGCCGGAGTTCATTGAGGCGAAGCTTGCCGAACGGGCCGAGCGTCACCGCCGCCAAGGCGGGCAACGCTATGTGCTTGAGCCGAACGTGAAAGAGGGCAAGGGCGGGTTGCGTGACCTGCAAACGCTTTACTGGATCGCCAAATATATCCACGGCGTGAATGACACCGCAGATCTTGTGGGCTTGGGGGTGTTCACCGTCGAGGAATTTCGGGCCTTCCAACAGGCCGAAGACTTCCTTTGGGCGGTGCGCTGTCATTTGCATCTGATCGCCAACCGCGCCTCAGATCAGCTGTCTTTCGATGCGCAAGTGGAGGTGGCAAGGCGCATGGGGTTCAGCGACATGGCCGGCCGCCGTGGGGTTGAGGTCTTCATGCAGCATTATTTCCGCCATGCCACCCAGGTGGGGGAGGTCACGCGGATCTTTTTGACGGTGCTGGAACAACAGCACGCCAAGCCCGCCCCGGTGCTCAAGCGGCTGTTCCGTCGCCGTCGCCCGCTGATGGCGCCTTTCATCGATGACATCGGTCGGATCAATATTTCGGACCGCGATGCCTTTCTGTCGGACCCGCTCAATTTCCTGCGGATCTTTGAAGAGGCTTTGCGCACGGGGATGTTGATCCACCCTGATGCGATGCGGCTGATTTCGGCCAACCTGCGCCGCATCGACGACAAAATGCGCGAAGACAGGGAAGCCGCGCGGATCTTTCTCGATCTGCTTTTGAAGCACGGCAACCCGGAACGTGCCTTGCGGCGGATGAATGAAATGGGCGTTTTGGCCGCCTTCATCCCCGAGTTTGAGCCGATTGTAGCGATGATGCAGTTCAACATGTATCACAGCTACACGGTGGACGAGCACACGATTCAGGTGATTTCGACGCTCGCGCAGATCGAGCGCAGTGAGTTGACCGAAGATCTGCCGCTCTCGTCGCATATCTTGGACGAGGGGGTGAACCGCCGCGTGCTTTATGTGGCGCTGCTTTTGCATGACATCGGCAAAGGACGGCCCGAGGATCATTCGATCCTTGGGGCGAAAATCTCGCGCAAAGTGGCGCCGCGGCTTGGGCTGAATGCGGAAGATTGCGAAACCGTGGAATGGCTTATCCGCAACCACCTGCTGATGTCCGATGTGGCGCAAAAACGCGACCTGAGCGACCCGCGCACGATCCGCGAATTCGCCAAACAGGTGAAAAACCGCAAGCGGCTCGATCTGCTCACGGTGCTGACGGTTTGCGACATTCGCGGCGTTGGTCCGAATGTGTGGAACAACTGGAAAGCCTCGCTTCTACGGCGGTTGCATTCGGAAACCGCGCGCGCGCTGGAACATGGGCTTGAGGCGGTGAACCGTGCGCAACGCTCGGATGCCGCCAAGAAGGCCTTGCGCGAAGCGCTTGCGGATTGGGATGCCAAAGATCTGCGGGCGGAACTTGCCCGCCATTATGACCCGTACTGGCAGGGCCTGACCACCGGCACCCATGCCGATTTGGCCAAGCTCTTGCGTGGCTTGAGCGATGACGAGATTCGCATCGACCTGCATCCAGACCCGGATCACGACGCCACGCGTGCCTCTTTCGCGCTCGGTGATCACCCGGGTATCTTCTCGCGGCTTGCCGGGGCGCTGGCGCTGGTGGGCGCAAACGTCGTGGACGCGCGCACCTATACCTCCAAAGATGGCTATGCGACGGCGGTCTTTTGGATTCAGGATGCCGAGGGTCACCCCTATGAGGCCTCGCGCCTGCCGCGTCTGCGCAAAATGATCGAGCGCACGCTCAAGGGCGAGGTGGTCGCGCGTGATGCGCTGAAAGACCGCGATAAGCTCAAAAAGCGCGAACGCGAGTTCAAATTCCCGACCCATGTCACCATCGACAACGAAGGCTCGGATATCTATACGATCGTCGAGGTGGATACCCGTGACCGGCCCGGCCTGCTTTATGATCTGACGCGGGCCTTGGCGGCTTCGAACATCTATATCGCCTCTGCGGTGATCGCGACCTATGGCGCGCAGGTGGTCGACACCTTCTATGTAAAAGACATGTTCGGGCTGAAGCTGCATTCCAAATCGCGCCAAGAGGCGCTGGAAAAACGCCTGCGTGAGGCGATCACGCGTGGGGCCGAAAGGGCGGCAGAACAATCATGACACCGATCCGTTTGGTGCGCGGCTTTTTTACGGTGGGCGGCTGGACGATGGCGAGCCGCATCCTTGGCTTTGTGCGCGACGCTTGGATTGCCGCTGTTTTGGGGACGGGGCCTGCCGCGCAGGCCTTCATCGTGGCATTTTCGCTGCCCAATATGTTTCGCCGCTTCTTTGCAGAAGGCGCGTTCAACACCGCCTTCGTGCCAATGTTTTCCAAAAAGCTAGAAAGCGGCGCCGGGGCGGAGGAGTTTGCGCGCGAGGCAATGGCGGGATTGGCGACGGTCGTACTGGCCCTGACGCTCGTGGCGCAACTGTTCATGCCCGGGCTTGTCTATCTTATGGCCTCTGGGTTTGAGGGCGAGAAGTTCGATCTGACCGTCGGTTTCTCGCGGATCGCCTTCCCCTACATTCTGTTCATCTCGCTTGCTGCGCTTGCCTCGGGTGTTCTCAATGCCTCCGGGCGTTTTGCGGCGGCGGCGGCGGCGCCGGTGCTTTTGAACCTTACGTTCGTCGCGGCGCTTTGGGCGGTACCGCGGTTTGGGCTCGATCCGGGGCTTGCCATCACATGGGCGGTTCCGGTGGCTGGGGTGGCGCAGCTAGCGCTCGTTTGGGAGGCGGCGCGGCGCGCAGGTATCCGCCTGATCCCACGCTTGCCTCGGCTTTCGCCCGATATGAAGCGGCTTGCTGCGGTGGCTGCGCCGGCCATGCTTGCGGGCGGGGTGGTGCAGATCAACCTGCTCGTTGGGCGGCAGGTCTCCAGCTATTTCGACGATGCGGTGGCGTGGCTTTATAACGCCGACCGGCTTTATCAATTGCCGCTCGGCGTGGTGGCGATTGCGATTGGTGTGGTGCTGTTGCCGGACCTGTCGCGCCGCTTGCAAAACGGCGATGCCGCAGGCGCGCGGCATAGTTTCAACCGCGCGACCGAGTTTTGCCTTGCCCTCACGCTGCCCGCCGCCGTTGCGCTGGTCGTGATCGCCGAGCCGTTGACGACGGTCTTGTTTGAGCGCGGCCGTTTTGGCCCGGAAGACACGGTGGCGACAGCGTTGGCGGTGGCGGTATATGGCGTGGGGCTGCCCGCTTTCGTGCTGCAAAAGGTGCTGCAACCCTTGTTCTTTGCCCGCGAAGATACCCGCAGCCCGTTCCATTACGCGCTCGTTGCGATGGTGGTGAATGCGGTGCTCGCGGTGGGGTTGGCGTTCCTTTTGGGCTATATCGCCGCCGCGCTGGCCACCACACTCGCCGCTTGGGTGATGGTGGTGCAGTTGTGGCTTGGTAGCCGCGCGATGGGCGAAAGCGTCACGCTGGATGATGGATTGCGCAAACGTGCGCCGCGCATTGCCGTGGCCTCTGCCGTGATGGGGCTATGCCTTTGGCTTGGCGATCTGTTCCTTGACCCCGCGCTGCATATGGCAAGCTGGCGCTACTTGGCGCTTGCTGGGCTGATTGGGATCGGGATTGTCAGCTATTTCGGGTCCGGTGCGGTGATTGGTGCGTTCCGGCTGAGCGATTTTAAATCGGCGGTGCGGCGGGGCCGGTAACGGCCCCCGCCAATTTTAGCGTTTGCGCAGCTTGCGCAGCAGGTGCCGCCAGCCGCCGGGCGCGACGATGAAGCTGAGCAAGAAGCCCACGCCAAAGCCCGCGAATTGCGCGATCCAATCGGGGCGCGCACCGAAAAGCGCGCCAAAGACCAATTGCAAACCTGCCAGCATCCCGATCAACGAAAACGCCCGCATCCGGTTCGGGTCACCGGGGCCAAGCTTCATCCACAAAAGCCATGTGAAGGCGCCAATCAGCCCATAAGCGCCCGGATAGCCGCCGATCAAAAAGCCGCTGGTAAAGGGCATCAGCGCATAGACGAGCCCGCCCAAGATCGAGGCGCCCAGAAAGACCGCGGCAACGGCCCAACCGGCAAACACCTCGCCCACGAATTTGCCAATCGCGAGGGTGAATACCACCACAAAGGCCGCATGCGTCAGACTTGTGTGCACAAAGGCATAGCTGATCAGCGTCGCGAGCGGGCGCACCGACCAATCTTGCACCGCGATCATGCGCCGGAAGCTCTCTGGGTCGAAGCCCAACTGGCCTAAAATCTCATAGCGCCAGCCAATCGCGCTGGTGCCCATAACGCCCGTATTTGCCAGCGCAAAGATGATCTCAGTGACGATCATCGGCGCGACCAGTATCCAAACCACGGTGGGCAGCGGGTTGACTGGTTTTTCGTTATAGCCGTGATGCATTGTCTCTCCCTTCGGGCGCAACATTGCGCCGCGCGCCCTTTAGCGATAAGCGCTGATGGTCCGTATTTCCAGCCCGGAGCCCTATCATGACTGCCAAAGCCCTAGAAACTCCCGAAGATATCAACGCCAAGTTCACGCCGCGCATTTTTTCCGGCATCCAGCCCTCGGGCAACTTGACGCTGGGCAACTATTTGGGGGCGCTGAAGCGTTTTGCACAAAAGCAAGATGAGGGGATCGAGACGATCTATTGCTTGGTCGATCTGCATGCGATCACGGTGTGGCAAGATCCGGAAGCCTTGAAGCGGCAAACGCGTGAAGCGGCGGCAGGCTTCTTGGCCTCGGGCATCGACCCGTCGCGGTCGATCTTGTTCAATCAAAGCCAAGTGTCGGCCCATGCAGAGCTGGGCTGGGCTCTCAACTGTGTCGCGCGGATGGGCTGGATGAACCGCATGACGCAGTGGAAGGACAAGGCGGGCAAAAATGCCGAGAAGCAGTCGCTTGGCCTGTTTGCTTACCCCTCGCTGATGGCGGCGGATATTTTGGTTTATCATGCGACGATGGTGCCGGTGGGCGAGGACCAAAAGCAGCATGTGGAGTTGACGCGCGACATCGCCGCGAAGTTCAACCATGACTATGGTGTCGATTTCTTCCCCGCGCCGCTGCCGCTGATCGAAGGGGCCGCCACGCGGGTGATGAGCCTGCGCGATGGTTCGAAGAAAATGTCGAAATCCGACCCGTCGGATGCAAGCCGCATCAACCTCACGGATGACGCCGATACGATCGCCAAGAAGTTCCGCAAGGCGGTGACCGATCCCGAGCCGCTGCCGGAAACGGTGGAGGGGCTTGAGGGCCGGGCCGAGGCGCGCAACCTTGTGAACATCTATGCGGCGCTGGCCGATATGACCCCCACGCAAGTGTTGGGCGACTTTGGCGGGCAGGGCTTTGGCGCCTTCAAACCGGCTTTGGCCGATTTGGCGGTTTCGAAGTTGGAGCCGATCAGCACGGAAATGAGCCGGCTGATGAACGACCCCGCCGAGATTGACCGGATCTTGGGCGAAGGCGCGGCGAAGGCCGATGAGATTGCCCAGCCGATCTTGGCGAAAGCGCTGGAGATCATGGGGATGATCCGCTCGCGCTGAGCCAAAAGCCGGGGGCGCTGCCCCCGGACCCCCGGGATATTTCGACACAGTCGAAGGTAAGATTTGGCGGCCCCTAGAGCGATCTGGGGGCCGCTTTCAATTCGGCGCGCGGATAAAGCCGCCCCATCGCCACGCCGCGCGTGGCGTTGAGCACCATCAGCGCCGCCCAAAGCCCGTGGTTGCCAAAGGTGGGAACCAGCACGAAAAGCGCGGCAATATAGACCGCTACTGAAAAGATCATCGCATTGCGCATCTCGCGCGTAAGTGTGGCGCCGATGAAGATGCCGTCAAACATCCATGAGGCAATGCCAATCAGCGGCGCGGCGATGAGCCAAGGCAGGAAATCGCGCGCGACCTCGCGTACCATCGGGGCCGTGGTCATGAGGTCAATGATTGGTCCGCCAAAGAGCGTGAACACCACCCCAAGCGCCACTGCGCCCGCGACACCCCATTGCGCCGAAACGATGGCGGCGCGCCGCAGCCGTGCGGGGGCCCGTGCGCCCACGGCTTGGCCGACAAGGCTTTCAGCGGCGAAGGCAAAGCCATCCAGCGCGAAGGCGGTGATTTGCAAAAACTGCAACAGCACCTGATTGGCGGCGAGTTTCACATCCCCTTGCCCCGCGCCAAGGAACAAGAAGGTGGTGAAGCTGCCTTGCAAGATCACCGAACGGATCATGATATCGGTATTGACGCGTGCCATTTGTTTGAGCGGCGCGGCTGAGAAGAGCGCAGCCCGGCTAAGCCCCGCGGCAAAAGCCGAACGGGTAAGCCACAACGCTAAGGCCAGCCCGGCAAGCTCTGAGATCAAGGTGGCCCCGGCGACGCCTTGCACGCCCCAGCCAAAGCCCAAAACAAACAAGAGGTCGAGCCCAACATTCAGCCCGTTCATCGCCACTTGCAACAGCAGCACCGCGCGGGTGCGCTCCAGCGCGATTAGCCAACCGGTGAAGGCGTAAAGTGCAATGGTGGCGGGGGCGCCCCAGATGCGGATGGCCAGATATTGCCGCGCCAAAGCTTCCACCTCTTCTGAGGCGGGGGCGATTTGGAAGGCGGCCCAGAAAAGAGGCAGTTGCAAGGCGATCAGCCCGAGCCCTGCCGCCCCGGCGATAAGAAGTGCGCGCAACAGCCCGGCGGCGATCTCTTCGCTGTCCCCCTCGCCCTTGGCTTGGGCCACAAGCCCGGTGGTGCCCATGCGCAAAAAGCCAAAGATCCAATAGACCGAGGCGAGGATCACCGCGCCAATCCCGACCGCGCCAATAGGTGCCGCCGCCCCCAGTTGGCCGACAACGCCGGTATCCACCGCGCCCAAAAGCGGCACAGTGGCATTGGAGATCACGATCGGAGCCGCTATTTTTAAAACGCGGCGGTGGGTAACCTCAGACATCCGCGCTGCGGTCCGGCATCAGAAAATGCCCTGTGGCTTGGGCAAACAGCTTGGCGCGATTGTCTTGCCACGCCTCCACATGCACGGAGGCATAGCGCCGCCCAGAGCGATTTACCCGCGCGCGGGCATAGGCATCGCGCGGCAGGCCGGAGCGCAGATAATCCACAGTGAAGTCAATGGTTTTGGGCAGGCGCGGCAGTACCGGATCGGGCGCGGTCAGATCAATCCGCCCCGCTTCGATATCTTCCCAAAGCGTGGACCAGCTCAGTTCCATAATCGCGGCCACTTCCATGAACGCCGCTGTCACACCGCCATGCAGCGCGGGCAGCAATGGGTTGCCGATCAGCTTGTTGTCATAGTTCAAAACGGCGGTCAGCTCATCGCCGCGGCGTTCAAACTCAATGCCCAAAAAGCGGATATAGGGCACGCCAGAGACCAGCGCGCGCAAAGCGGCATCGCGGCGTTGTTTGACCACTTGAACGGGTTCGGGTTTCGGGCGGCTCATTGCGCACCCCCTTTCGGGCGTTCGACGGTAAAAGCCCCGGTGGCGGTGGCCACGGGCAGCCCATCTTCTTCATCATGCGCGGTGGCACGCAAAAAGGCGACGGTGCGGGTCATGTGATAGACCTCTGCGCGCGCGGTAATGCGCTGGCGGGGCGTCGCGGCGCGCATATAGTCGATCCGCAGATCAATCGTCGCGGTTCCTGCGGGCGTTTCTGGGTGGCTGATCACGGCCGCGCCACAGCAGGTATCCATCAGCGCGGAAACCGCGCCGCCATGAATCACCCCGGTGCGCGGATCGCCGACCAATTCCTCGCGCCACGGCATCGACAGCACGGCTTTGCCGTCGCCAAGGGATTCAAACCGCATTTCCAGCGCCTGCGCATGCGGGATCGCCTCGATGAATTGCCGCGCCAAAGTGAGTTTATCCGCGCTCATGCTGCCCTCCGTTTGGCAAACGATGCCGCGACGGCGCGCCAAGCGCAAGCGGATGGGGAGTTGAAGCAGCCTGTCCCAAGCGTTAGCTTCCGCGCAGACAGTCTGGATCGCCCAGGGGAGGGGGGAGACCATGGCAGATGTGCTAAGCTTTAAGGAGATGTGCGCGCGCTTCGATGTGACGCCGCGCACCTTGCGTTACTACGAATATATCGAGCTGCTTTCGCCGCAAAAGGAGGGGCGGGCGCGGTTTTATGGGCCCCGCGAAGTGGCGCGGATGACGCTGATTTTGCGCGGGCGGCGCTTTGGGTTCAGCCTAGAGGAATTGCGCCAATGGCTGCTGATCTATGATCACCAAGGCACCGAGGCGCAAAACCGCGCTTGGATCGAATTGGCGGATCGCCAGCTTGGCGTGCTGACAGGCCAACTCGACGATCTTCAAGCCGCGATCACCGATTTGCGGCAATTGCGCGACGATGTCGCGGAAACGCTTAAGGATTAGAAAGAGATACGATTGCGTAGGGCGCGGGCGCTTTCGGTCGCCCGCCGCGACGGTATGACAATGGATCGTAACGGTTTTTCCATTTTCCTGCTGTTTTCTTCCTGACATTACGTCAACGTCACTGTGACGCGACGTTACGGTGACGCGAACGTCAACTTCAAATGTAATATGGGCTCGGAAAATTCATCCGCCGCCCTACATTACCCTAAGGAAAGCATGGGGCGGCACGATGAGTGACGAACTGATGACGATCCGCGAGATGTGCGACGCCTTTGAGGTGACGCCGCGCACCTTGCGGTTCTACGAGGCGAAAGAGCTGCTGTTTCCGCAACGTGAGGGGCAGAAGCGGCTGTTTACCCGGCGCGACCGGGCGCGGTTGAAGCTGATTTTGCGCGGCAAGCGCTTTGGCTTCAGCCTTGAGGATATTCGCCAGCTTCTGGACCTCTACGACATGGGGGACCAGCAGCGCACGCAATTGGCCGAGACGCTGAAATTGGCGCGTCAACGGCTGGAGGAGATGGAGCGCCAGCGCGACGAACTCGGTCAGGCGATCGACGAGTTGGCGAAGCAGATTGCTTGGGGCGAGGAGAAGCTGGCCAATTCGGCCGAGTGATCCTGTCCCCGGGTCGGGAGAAGGGAGAGGATCATGACGAGTTACACCGCCAATGTGCGCGATATGCAATTCGTGCTGCATGAATTGCTGAAAGTGGCCGAGCAAGATGTTCCGGGCTATGCGGATATGGAGCGCGATTTCACCGAGGCTGTGCTCGATGCTGCGGGCAAGGTCTCGTCTGAGGTGCTGGCTCCGCTGAACGCGGTTGGCGATCACGAGGGCTGCGTGCTGGAAAATGGCGCTGTGCGCACCCCGAAGGGCTTTGATGCGGCCTTTGCCGCGATGAAAGAGGGCGGCTGGACCGCGCTCGATTGCAACCCGGAATATGGCGGGCAGGGCATGCCCTATGTGCTCAACTGCGCGGTGGGGGAGATGTTCGTTTCCTCCAATATGGCGTTCAACATGTATCAGGGGCTGACGCATGGCGCGGTCTCGGCGATTGAGGCGCATGGGACCGAAGAGCAGAAAACGACCTTCCTGCCGAAGATGATCGCTTGCGACTGGACCGGGACCATGAACCTGACCGAGCCGCATTGCGGGACCGATCTGGGGCTTCTGCGCACCAAAGCCGAGCCGCAGGAAGACGGCAGCTACAGCATCACCGGCACCAAGATTTTCATCTCGGCGGGCGAGCACGACTTGGCCGAGAATATCATCCACCTTGTGCTGGCAAAAGCGCCGGGCGGGGGCGAGGGCACGAAGGGGATTTCGCTTTTCATCGTGCCGAAATTCCTTGTGAACGCGGATGGCAGCTTGGGCGCGCGCAATGCGGTGAGCGCGGGCAAGGTGGAGCATAAAATGGGCATCCACGGCTCTGCCACCTGCGTGATGAACTACGATGGCGCGACGGGCTACCTGTTGGGCGATCTGCACAAAGGCATGCGCGCGATGTTTACGATGATGAACGAAGCCCGGCTGGGCGTGGGCTTGCAAGGCTATGCGGTGGCCGAGGCGGCCTATCAAAATGCGGTCGCTTACGCCAAAGACCGGCTTCAAGGCCGCGCTGTGACCGGGGCGGAAAATCCGGGGGGCGCTGCCGATCCGCTGATTGTGCACCCCGATATTCGTCGCAGCTTGATGGATCAAAAAAGCTTCCTCGAAGGGGCGCGGGCCTTCACCTATTGGGGTGCGACGCTGATCGACCGCGCGCATCTGATGCAAGATCACGATGCCGAGGGGCTGATTTCGCTGATGACCCCGGTGATCAAAGGGTTCCTGACCGACAAAGGCTTTGAAGCCTGCGTGCAGGCCCAGCAGGTCTGGGGCGGGCATGGCTATATTGAAGAACAGGGCATGAGCCAGTTCACCCGCGATGCGCGGATCACGATGATCTATGAAGGCGCAAACGGGGTGCAGGCGCTTGACCTTGTGGGCCGCAAGCTCGCCGCCGATGGGGGCAAGCCCTTGATGGCGTTTTTCGAAATGGTGAAGGCCGAATGCAAAGCGCATGAGGGCGATGCGCGGATGACGTCCTTCACCGAGGCGCTAAAGGTGGCTTCAAAACAGCTGCAAACGGCGGGGATGTTCTTCATGCAAAACGGCATGAAAAACCCCAATGCGGCGCTCTCTGGCAGCTATGACTTCATGCATATGATGGGGCATGTCTGCCTTGGGCTCATGTGGACCCGGATGGCCAAGGCCGCCTATACCGCACTTGATGGTGGCGCGACGGATATCGCGTTTTACGAGGGCAAGATTGCCACCGGGCGCTATTACATGGCGCGGCAATTGCCGGCCTGTTCCATGCATTTGACGCGGATCGAAAGCGGGGCCGACCCGGTGATGGCGCTCTCGGCGGATCAGTTCTGAAATCTTGGAACTTTGGAAATGGGGGCCGCTTTGGCCCCCATTTTGTTTTGCTGCAGTTCTTCTATCGCGGCGTGAGGGTTTCGGGTTTGCTCTGGCCTTCGGCGCGCGGCCCCCTTACGCTTGGCGCAAAGCAAGGACCGCCCAATGCCCAAACGCCTGCGCCTGACGCGCCGCTTTCCGGTGGCGATGACAAATGACGCCTATCGCAGCCTGCACCGCTTTGCCGCGGAGGCCGAGATCACGCCCGACGAGGCGCTTTGCTTTTTGTTTGAGCATTTCAACTCGGTCACGAATGCCGAAAACCTGACTGCGCGGCTGCGGCTCTTTAAGGCTGAATTGCCGGATCGAAAGGCGTAAGCGCCCCTTTTTGCTTGGCATCTGACTGCGGAGCCCCATCATCTGCCTTGCCTGCTGCGTGACGTTGCGCCACGAGGCTTGCTTGCCCCTTACGCGCACGTCAATTCGTTGCAATATGGTGGGGATCAAGCGGCGCGCGTGACGTGCCCTGACAGGATACCGGCCCGACCGGGTCAGAGGAGGAGCAATGACCGAAGCCTATATCTATGACGCCTGCCGCACCCCGCGGGGCAAAGGCCGCCGCGATGGCAGCTTGCACGAGGTGACCTCGCTCGCGCTGTCGGCGCGGCTTCTGAATGCGGTGAAGGAACGCAATGGTCTGTCGGGCCATGCGGTTGAAGATGTGATTTGGGGCAATGTCACGCAGGTGGGCGAGCAGGGCGGCTG
Organism: Rhodobacter sp. JA431; assembly: GCF_900217725.1. NCBI lineage: Bacteria > Pseudomonadati > Pseudomonadota > Alphaproteobacteria > Rhodobacterales > Rhodobacter > Rhodobacter sp. JA431. The sequence continues at coordinate 633,983 of NZ_OBMP01000001.1, read as the reverse complement.
CTTGGCGCGCTCTGCGGTGCTGATGTCTGGCTTGGATGAAGCGATCCCGGGGCTCTCGATCAACCGGTTTTGCGCCTCTGGCATGGAGGCGGTGAACTTGGCCGCGAACCAAGTGAAGGGTGGGGCGGGCCAAGCCTATATCGCGGGCGGTGTTGAGATGATGGGCCGCGTCGCGATGGGCTCGGACGGGGCTGCGATTGCCGTGGACCCGGCGCTTGCGCTGAAAACCTATTTTGTGCCGCAGGGCATTTCGGCCGATCTGATCGCCACCGAATACGGTTTTAGCCGCGAAGACGCGGATGCTTTGGCGGTGGAAAGTCAGCGCCGCGCGGCGGAAGCTTGGGCCGAAAACCGCTTTGGCAAATCCATCGTTCCGGTGCTGGATCAAAACGGGCTGACGATCTTGGGCCATGATGAATTCATGCGGCCCGGCACGACGATGGAAGACCTCGGCAAGCTCAAGGCCAGCTTCAAAGATATGGGCGAGGTGATGCCCGGCTTTGATAAGGTCGCGCTGCTCAAATACCCGCATCTGGAAAAGATTGAACACATCCACCACGCCGGGAACTCCTCGGGGATTGTGGATGGTGCGGCGGCGGTGCTGGTGGGCTCCAAAGAATTTGGCATTGCGCATGGGCTCAAGCCCCGCGCGCGCATTCGCGCCACCGCGAAAATTGGCACCGATCCCACCATCATGCTGACCGGCCCGGTGCCGGTGACCGAAAAGATCCTGCGCGACAGCGGGATGAGCATTTCGGATATTGATCTGTTTGAGGTGAACGAGGCCTTCGCCGCTGTGGTGCTGCGCTTCATGCAGGCGTTCGACGTCAGCCCCGATAAGGTCAACGTCAACGGCGGCGCGATGGCGATGGGCCACCCGCTGGGCGCGACCGGCGCGATTATCATCGGCACGCTGCTCGATGAAATGGAGCGGCGCGATCTATCGACCGGCCTTGCCACGCTTTGCATCGCATCCGGCATGGGTGCTGCCACCATCATCGAACGGGTCTGAGGGAGGAAACCATGACCGATTTCACCTATGACCTTGGCGTCGATGGCGTGGCCACCATCACTTGGGATGTGGTCGCCAAGTCGATGAATGTGATGAGCACGGAAGGTTTGATCCTGCTTGATCAGTTGATTGATCAAGCCTTGGCGGATGAAGCTTGCAAGGGCGTGATCATCACCTCGGCCAAGAAAGACTTCGCGGGCGGGATGGATCTGAACGTCATTGCGCAAATGCGTGCGGGTGGCGCGCAGGCGATGTTCGACGGAGTGATGCAATTGCATGGTGTGCTACGCAAGATCGAACGTGCGGGGATGGACCCTAAAACGCTCAAAGGTGGCAAGCCGATTGTGACGGTGCTGCCGGGAACGGCGCTGGGCATCGGGTTGGAACTGCCGCTCGCCACGCATCGGATCTTTGCGGCGGATAATCCGAAGGCCAAGATTGGCCTTCCCGAGATTATGGTGGGCATCTTCCCCGGCGGTGGCGGCACCACGCGGTTGGTGCGCAAAATGGGGGCAATGGCCGCCGCGCCCTTCTTGCTGGAAGGCAAGCTTTCCAACCCGAAAGCGGCGAAAGCGGCCGGGCTGATTGACGAGGTCTGCGAAGACCCGATGGCCGCCGCGCGAGACTGGGTTTTGACCGCGAAAGACGGCGATCTGGTCAAGCCGTGGGATGCCAAGGGGTATAAAATGCCCGGCGGCGCGCCCTATCATCCGGCGGGGTTCATGACCTTCTTGGGCGCCTCAGCGATGGTGCATGGTAAGACGATGGGGGTTTACCCCGCTGCCAAGGCGCTTTTGTCGGCTGTCTATGAAGGGGCGCTGGTGCCCTTTGATACCGCGCTCAAGATCGAGGCGCGTTGGTTCACAAATCTGCTGTTGAACCCGTCGTCTTCGGCGATGATCCGCTCGCTTTTCATCAACAAAGAAGCGCTCGAAAAAGGTGCGAACCGCCCGCAGGTCGAGGATCAATCGGTCAAGAAAGTCGGCATTTTGGGCGCGGGTATGATGGGTGCGGGGATCGCCTATGTCTCGGCCAATGCGGGCATTGAAGTGGTGCTGATCGACGCCAGCCAAGAGGCCGCGGATCGTGGCAAAAGCTATTCGACTGGCATTCTCGACAAGGGCATCCAACGCAAGAAGGTGACGGAAGAGAAAAAGGCCGAGGTGCTGGCTCGCATCACCGCCACCACCGATTATGCCGCGCTTGAAGGCTGCGATCTGATCGTGGAAGCGGTGTTTGAAGATCCGGGCGTGAAGGCCGAAGTCACCGCGAAAGCGGAGGCCGTGATCCCGGAAACGGCGATCTTTGCGACCAATACCTCCACCTTGCCGATCTCACACCTTGCCAAAGCCTCCAAACGGCCCGAGCAATTCATCGGCATCCACTTCTTCTCGCCCGTCGATAAGATGCTTTTGGTCGAGATCATCAAGGGGGAACAGACGGGCGATGTGGCCGTGGCGAAGGCGCTCGATTTCGTCCGCGCCATTCGCAAAACGCCGATCGTTGTGAATGATGCGCGCTTCTTCTACGCCAACCGCTGCATCATCCCCTACATCAATGAGGGCATTCGCATGGTGGCCGAGGGGGTGAACCCGGTGTTGGTGGAAAACGCCGCGAAGCTGGTGGGGATGCCGCTCGGCCCGCTGCAATTGGTCGATGAAACCTCGATTGATTTGGGTGTGAAAATCGCCAAAGCCACCAAAGCGGCGATGGGCGATGCCTATCCCGATGGCGCGGTGGATGAGGTGGTGTTCTGGATGGCCGATCAGGGCCGCTTGGGCAAAAAGGCCGATGCGGGTTTTTACAGCTATGCGGGTGGTAAGCGCGCGGGGCTGTGGGAGGGCTTGGCCGATCAATACCCCCGCGCCGAGGAGCAGCCCGAATTGACCGAGGTGCAGCACCGCTTGCTGATGGCGCAGGTGCTCGAAGCCGTGCGGGCCTTTGAACAAGGCGTGCTCACCGATATTCGCGAAGGCGATGTCGGCGCGATCTTGGGTTGGGGGTTCGCACCGTGGTCGGGCGGGCCGTTTGCCTGGCTTGATATCATCGGCGCGCCCCGCGCGGTGGAAATCTGCGAGGCGCTTGAAGCAGCCTATGGCCCGCGCTTCAACGCGCCCGCGCTTTTGCGCGACATTGCCGACAAGGGTGACAGTTTCTATGCGCGCTTCGGTGGCGGGCAGGCGGCGGCAGCGGCCTAACCTTTTGCAACGGCTGAAAGGGGCGGTGCTGCGGGCGCCGCCCCTTTTCCTTTGCGCCCCCGCAGCCTAGCTTGTGGGCAAAGGAGACCTCTCATGACCAATCCGCTTTTGGCGCCGGGCAAAGGCCCCTTCGCGCTGCCTGATTTCGCCCATATCACCGATGACGATTTCGCCCCCGCCTTTGAGGCGGCGCTTTCCGAGGCGCGTGCGAATATCGCCGCGATTGCCGAAACCCCTGATGCACCGAGCTTTGCCAACACCATTGACGCGATGGAACTGGCCGAGGCCACGCTGGACCGGGTCGCGGGCGTTTTTTACAACCTCTCGGGCGCGGATAGCACGCCTGCGCGCGAGGCATTGATGCGTGATCTGGCGCCGAAAATGGCGGCCTTTGCCTCTGAGGTCACAATGAACCGACCGTTGTTTGCGCGGATTGAAACCCTTTGGAATGCGCGCGACACGCTGGAGCTAACATGCGAACAGGCGCGTGTGTTGGAGCTTTACTACAAGATGTTCATCCGCTCTGGTGCGGCGCTGGAAGGGGCCGAGGCCGAGCGGATGACCGCGATTAAAGCGCTGTTGGCGGTGCTGTCGACCCAGTTTTCGCAAAACCTTCTGGCGGATGAGCGGGATTGGTTCCGCACCTTGGCTGAAGACGAGTTGGAAGGTCTGCCAGACTTCGTGGTTGAGGCAGCAAAAGCGGCGGGCGCGGAACGCGGCCAATCTGGCCCGGTGCTGACGCTGTCACGCTCGCTTATCGTGCCGTTTTTGCAATTCTCGCCACGCCGCGATTTGCGCGAGATCGCTTATGAGGCTTGGACTGCGCGCGGCGCGAATGGCGGTGAAACCGATAACCGCGCGCTTGCGGCCGAAATTCTGGCGCTGCGCGAGGAACGCGCGAAGCTCTTGGGGTACGAGAGTTTCGCTGCCTATAAGCTGGAACCCGAAATGGCGAAGGAACCTGCGCAAGTGCGCGAGTTGTTGATGCGCGTTTGGGAGCCCGCCAAAGCCGCGGCAGAGGCCGATGCCGCCAAACTGACCGAGATGCTGCAAGAAGATGGTCTCAACGGCGATCTAGAGGCATGGGATTGGCGCTATTATTCCGAAAAGCGTCGGGTGGCCGAGCATGATTTTGATGAAGCCGCGCTGAAACCTTACCTCTCGCTTGAGGCGATGCTGAACGCGGTCTTTGACACTGCCAACCGTTTGTTCGGGCTAGACTTCAAACCGCTCGACGGCCCGTTTTATCACCCGGATGTGCGCGGCTGGGAGGTTACGCGCGGCGGCAAACATATTGCGGTCTTCTTGGGGGACTATTTCGCGCGCGCCTCAAAGCGCTCGGGCGCGTGGTGTTCGGCGATGCGCTCGCAATCCAAGCTTGGGGGCGAAACGCGGCCCATCGTGGTCAATGTGTGCAACTTCGCCAAGGGTGACCCTTGCCTGCTCAGCTATGATGATGCGCGGACGCTTTTCCATGAATTTGGCCATGCCCTGCATCAGATGCTGTCGGATGTGACCTATCAATTCGTCTCTGGTACGTCTGTCGCGCGCGATTTCGTGGAACTGCCAAGCCAGCTTTATGAACATTGGATGGAAGTGCCCGAAGTGCTGCAAAAGCATGCGCGCCATTGGCAAACTGGCGCGGCGATGCCCGAAGCTTTGTTGCAAAAGCTGCTTGCCGCCAGCACCTATGATCAAGGATTTGCGACGGTGGAATTCATCGCCTCGGCTCTGGTGGACCTTGCCTTCCATGAAGGCGCAGCCCCCAAAGACCCGATGGCGAAGCAGGCGGAGGTTTTGGCCGAGATTGGCCTGCCCAAGGCCATTCGGATGCGCCACGCCACCCCGCATTTTGGGCACGTCTTCTCAGGCGATGGCTATTCCTCGGGCTATTACAGCTACATGTGGTCAGAGGTGATGGATGCTGACGCTTTTGCCGCGTTTGAAGAAGCGGGCAGCCCGTTTGATGAAGCGACCGCGAAGCGGTTGGAAGAGTGCATTCTTTCCGTTGGCGGCTCTGTGCCAGCCGATGCGGCTTGGATGGCGTTTCGCGGCAAAAAGCCCGGCGTTGAGCCGCTACTGAGGGGGCGCGGGCTTTTGGATGTCGCCTAAAGCGGCTTAACGATCTGGGCGCGGGGTGAGGGCAAAAACCAGCCCCGCGGCCACTGCCAACGTTGCGGCGGGATGTTCCGAAATCAACTTTGGGATGGTTTGCAGGGCAGTGTCGCTTAGCGCTGATTGTAAGGCGGCGGACCGGGCGGCCTGGGCGCGCGCCTTGGCACGCGCGTCGAGAACCGCCGTCACCGCCCACACAACCAACACGGCGAGTAGAGCCAAGCCCGCCAAAACAAGGGCGGACAAGGCCGGGCCAATCAGCGGCATCAGCGCAAACCAAAGCGCCACTGCTGCCGCCACATAGGCCGTAAGCCCAAAAACCGCGATCAGCCCGGTGCCAATCGCGGCGCGGCGCGCCTTGGCCACGGGCGGGGCAAACCCGCCCATCAGCGCGCCCAGAAGTTCGGGGGCTAGCTGTGCCAATTCGCGCATGATCTTAGCGCTTCATCAAAAGGGCTGCGAGAAAGCCGACACCTGCGGCTACACCAAGCGCAGCCATCGGGTTGGCGCGCACGCGGTCCTCGACCGCGCCTTCGGCATCAAGGAACCGCTCGCGCGCGATTTCGGCAGCTTTTGCGGACCGGTCGGCCAATTCGGCGCGCAACTCTTGCGCCTGTTCGGCCAATTTCTCGCCTCGCGTCGCGCCATAGTCGCGCGCGGTACGGCTCAACTCGGCCAGTTCGGCGCTGAGCTTTTCGATTTGCTCTTCAAGTTTCGCGACCTCGGCGGGAACCTTGCCATTCGAATTGGAAAGGGGTTGGGCGCTGGCCATGAAAGCCTCCTGTCTTTGGTTGCGGTTGTCGGATCAACGCAAACCAAGCCGGAAGAGTTCCCCTTAGCCGTGCCAGACATCCATGTGGATGATCACATCCGCTTGCGGATGGGCGTCCAAAATCGCGCGTTTCAGGCTTTTGGCAATCGCATGTGCGGCCTCTAGGCTTTGTTCGCCATCAAGTTCGATATGCAACTGCACAAAGAGTTTTGCGCCTGCGGTGCGGGTCTTGAGGTCATGGAACCCCCGCACGCCGGGCCAGATTTCTGCGATCTCGGCGATGCTTTTCACAATGCTGTCGGGGGCCGCGCGGTCCATCAGCGCGTGCCAGCTCGAGACAAAGATCTTGGACGCGCCGCGCAGCATGATCGCGGCGGCAATGATCGCAATCACGCTGTCGGCGCGGGTCCAGCCAAAGCGGGCCGAAAGCCAAAGCGCGAGCATCGCGCCAAGCGTGGGCAGCAAATCGCCCACGTAATGCAGCATGTCCGCTGCAACGACCTTATTGCCGGTGCGCGCGGCCACCCGGCGTTGCCAAAGAACGAGTGCAGCCGTCAGCAGTGCCGAAAGCGCCATAACGGCAATGCCAGCGCCTTCATCCGCAAGGACGGGCGGGGTGGTGGCAATCAACCGCTCCACCCCAGTCCACAGGATCGCGGCACCAGAAGCGGCTACGAAAATGGCTTGGCCAAGCGAGACCAGATCTTCAACCGAGGTATGGCCAAAGGAATGGTCTTCATCGGCGGGGCGGGCGGCATAGACAATCGCGATCAGCCCCGCCGCAGAGATCAGCAGATCAAGCGCCGAATCCGCCAAAGAGGCCGCGATGGACAGCGCCCCCGTTGCCCAAAGCGCCCAGAGCTTGAGCCCAACCAAAACCGCCGCGACAGAGACAGAGGCCGCCCCAGCAGACAAGTTCAGTTTTTGCGAGGGCGTAGAATAGGGCATGGCACGATTCGGCTGGCTGGCGTGGGAGCCCTGCCTATCTCAAGCGCGCGGCTCAGTCACGGATTTCATCGGGGGTAACGCCCCAGATTTTCTCCTTGGGCACCCAACCATCGGCATCGCCTGCCAAAATCTCACACCAATCGCGGTTGCAATCGCCGAGCCGGGCAATGGCCCCCATTTCCGCCAGTGCGACCACCGGGGCACGGGTATCGGCACGGGCATGCAATTCGGTCATGTCATCCTCGACAATCACCGTGCGCACACCCGACAGCAGCGAGTAATGCACCCAGCCGCCTGCCCCATCACGGTCTTCCACGCGGCGCCAGTGGCCGAATTCGGCGGTGATCCGAAGCGGCATGCCCGCATGTTTGAACACCCAATCAATACGATGCGAGAGCGAGGGACCGCGCCGGGCATTCCCCTCATCCCCCTTGAGCGAGACAAAGCGTGGCAGCGGCAAATTGGTGACTGGACCGCGGTCGGGTTGCGGGGAAACTTTCACTTCAGGCAGGGCATCACTGTCTTGTGCCATAGCGGGCGCCCCCGAAAGCCCCGCCAGTATAAGCAGCAAACAGGCGAAACCTGCCTTTTGCCTGCGCATCCGCGCAAGCGGCGCGCAAGAAAATTGCGCCAAAAGTCCAAAAAGCGTCATTTCTGCTCTCTCCGGGCCTTGTAACTTGCCCCTTTGGCGGTCAATTTGCACCCAAGTCAGACGCATTGGAAGAGAGGAGAGCCAACCATGCCCGCACCGCGGCTGAGTGTTGTCGTGACGCGACGGTTGCCCGAAGTCGTCGAGACCCGGATGAAAGAACTGTTCGACGTTGAACTGCGCGAAACCGATGCGCGGATGACGCGCGAGGAATTGGTCGCTGCGATGCATGATGCCGATGTGCTCGTGCCGACGCTGACCGATCATATTGATGCCAATATGCTCGCGCAGGCGGGCGACCGGTTGCGGCTGATTGCCAATTTCGGGGCCGGGGTGGACCATATTGACGTCGCCTCTGCGCGTTCGCGTAACGTGCTGGTCTCAAACACGCCGGGGGTGGTGACGGAGGACACCGCCGATATGGTGATGTCATTGATCCTTGGCGTGACGCGGCGTGTGCCCGAGGGGCTGGCGTTGATTAACCGAGGCGAGTGGCAGGGCTTTTCGCCCACCGCGCTTTTGGGCGGTCGCATCGGCGGGCGTCGGCTTGGCATCATCGGAATGGGCCGGATCGGTCAGGCGGTGGCGCGGCGCGCGGCGGCTTTTGGGATGCAAATCCACTACCACAACCGCCGCCGTTTGCGCCCTGAGACCGAGGCGGAGTTGCAGGCGACCTATTGGGAAAGCCTTGACCAGATGGTCGCGCGGATGGATGTGATCTCGGTCAACTGCCCGCATACGCCCTCGACCTTCCACCTGCTCAATGCGCGGCGGCTGAAGTTGATGAAGCCCACAGCGGTGATCGTGAACACTTCGCGCGGCGAAGTGATCGACGAAAATGCGCTGACGCGGGCGCTGAAAGCGGGGGAATTGGCGGGGGCCGGGCTTGATGTGTTTGAGCACGGGACCGAATTCAACCCTGTGCTGCGCGAAATGCCCAATGTCGTTCTTTTGCCGCATATGGGGTCTGCCACGATCGAGGGGCGGATTGAGATGGGCGAGAAAGTGATCTTGAACATCAAGACCTTCGCCGATGGCCACCGGCCGCCGGATTTGGTTGTGCCGGGCGTTCTTTGAAGCCTTGCCCAGAATGAACTGAAAACGGCGGTCCCGAGGGGCCGCCGTTTTCAGTTCAGGAGCTTTCGGGCTTTTACATCCGCACCTGCACGGCACCGCCGCCTTGCCCCTGCGTACTCACGGCTGCCAAAGATGCGGTGGAATAGCTGTTCTCGGCATTGGCCTCGGCCATGCGTTGTTCCATCTTTTGCGCAAGGTTGACGCGGGAGTTGGCTTTTGCCTCTGCATTCGAGGCTTCGATGCTTTGCTCGGTGATGCTGCGCTGCTTGGCCAACTGCTCGGTGACATCGGGTCGGGTTTGCGACAGGTCCACCTTGCCCAACTCGGTCGACTGGGCGATCATGTCGGTCAGTTCCGTGATCGTTGCCCCCGGTTTGCCACCCGCCTGCTGTTTGCGGATTTGCTCGACCGGGGTCGGCTCGCGCTGCTTCATTTCCGCAAGGTTTTCGGCGCCGATCTCTTTGCTCATCGCCAAGGCACCGGTTTTTTGCGTTTTCGCCTCGGCTGCAGCTTTCACAAGCGTTTCGGCGGCGGCGTTGGTGGGCAGGGAACGCCCCATGCGCGCAACCTCGGTGGGCGTGTTGCGTTTGCTCGCCGAACTTTCAGCGGCTTGCGCGTTTCCGCCTGCGGCCATAGCGGCAGCGGGGGTGGCACGGCGGGCCATCGCGGCACTTACCGAGGTGGCGGCGGAAGAGCTGGAAATCTGTCCATCGAAGGGCATGGCAAACTCGCTACGCAAGCGTGGGCTAATGTTTCGCCTTCCTTCTTACCGTAACTGTGCCCGCGTTTCACGCGAGAGCTTGTGAGTTGGTAAATTGCAGAGGTCGAGCGTGCGGTTGCGTCAGAGTGTCAGCCGGATGCTATGACCCCGTTGCGCCTCATGGCCCACCACGGCCAAAGAGAAGGTGGAATAGGCGCCCTGTGTCACGCTCATCCCGGTCATTTGCGACATCAGCGCCTCCATCGCGTCGCGGCCCCGGCTCATTTCGGAAACGCCAGCGGCCACAGAATCGACCGGGTTTGCGGCGGTGGCGATGCTTTCCAAAATCGCTTCGCGTCGGTTTGCGTCGACGCGCATTTCTGCAAGACGGCGGGCATCAGATTCGGTGGCGCCACTGTCTGCATCGAACAAGCTGCTCAAGTCGATGACCGTATCATTGCCGTCTTGTGTGGCGGCGCCAGCTTCGACGAGGCGACCAAGCAGCGCTTCCAGAACCGACTGGGCATTGGCATTTGTGACATGCGATTGCGCGTTCTCTAGGCCAGCTTGCGCGGCGCTAGAGCCTTGACCCGCAGTGTTTTCGGATTGCGATGCGTTGGTCTGCGCGGCCGAGGAAGCCGCGTTTTGTTGCGCCCCGGCCAGAACGGCAGTGGTGTCGCTCGTTTCAGTCTGCGCATTGGTGCCGCTTTCTGCACCGCTTTGCCCTGACAACATTGATTCGACCGCCAAACCCACTTGGCCAAGCCCCTCGGTTTGCGGGGCCGGGGACGCGGGTTCGGTCGCCGCAGTCGGGGTTGTCTTTGCCGGGCTTTGTGAAGACGCCGATGATTGGGAGGATTGGCTTTGGCCATAGCCCTGCCCAGACAGGATCATATGCAAAAGTGCTGAAACATAGCCGAGAATAGACATGGCGGGACTCGCTGGGAATTGTGTCAAATTGTTTGTACCGCGCCCGGGCCGCCGATTCACGCGGAAGCTTACGAATTGGTAAACCCCTGCGGCTCAGGCGGCATGCCAATTCACCACCGCGTGGGTATGTCGCTTTTCGCTGCCAAATGTCGGGCACGCTTGTCCGAAGCCCGGTCAAACTGCCACAACGGGGAAAACCCCCTTCAGGAGAGTCCGATGAAAACCCATGTCAAAGCTCTGGTCGTCGGCGGCGGTGCCGTTGGCTGCTCGGTCGCCTATCACCTCGCGAAAGCGGGCTGGGAGACGATGCTGGTGGAACGCGATGAGCTGACCTCGGGCTCGACGTGGCACGCCGCGGGTCTGCTGCCGCTCTTCAACATGAGCTATGCCACGACCCACATCCACAAATACTCGGTGGATTTCTACAAAACGCTGGAAGCCGAAACCGGGCTCAATGCTGGCTTTTCGATCTGCGGCAACCTGCGTATGGCGCAGACGCAAGAGCGGATGGACGAATACATGCTCTATTCGTCGGTCGCGGAAACGGCTGGCGTCTACCATGAGTTTCTGACGCCCGCGCAAATGAAAGAGCGCTGGCCGCTTCTGAACACCGAAGATCTGCGCGGCGCGCTGTTCCATCCGCAAGACGGCTACATCAACCCCGCCGACGTGACCCAAGCGATGGCCAAGGGTGCGCGTCAGCGCGGCGTGGACATTGTCCGCAAGCTGCAAGTGAACGCCTATAAGTGGACCGGCTCGGAATGGATCGTCACGCTTGAAAAGATGGTCGAAAAGGGCGGCAACCTCGTTGGTTCCGGCGAGATGATCGACGTGCATGCCGAACATGTGGTCACTGCGACGGGCAACCACGCGCAGCGCACCGCGCGGCTTTTGGGCATCAAAATCCCGGCGATCCCGGTCGAGCACCAATTCATCGTCACCGAGCCCGATCCGATGCTGGTCAAATGGCGCGCCGAGGGCAACCCGGAGCACCCGGTGCTGCGCGATTCGGATTCGAAATGGTATGTCCGCGAAGAGCGTGGCGGCTGGATCTTGGGCCCCTATGAGCGTGGCGCCCCGGCGCGGTTCCTTTACGATGTGCCGGAAACCTTCCGCGCCGACCTCTTCCCGCTCGATCTGGAGCGGATCGAAGAAGAATATATGTCGATGATCCACCGCCTGCCGACCTCGGAAACCGTGGGTCTGAAAGACGATTTCAACGGCCCGATCTGCTACACCCCCGATGGCAACCCGCTGGTTGGTCCGGCGCCGGGCCTGCGCAACATGTGGCTGGCCGAAGGGTTCTCGTTCGGCATCACCGCGGCGGGCGGCACGGGCTACTATCTCGCCCAGATGATGGTCGAGGGCGAAGCCGAGATCGACATGGCGAGCCTTGATCCCAAGCGTTACGGCTCGTGGATGACCACCGAATATGCGGCACGCAAGAACGAAGAATGCTACGAGCACGTCTTCATTTTGCACCACCCGGACGAAGAGCGCGAAGCCTGCCGTCCGCTGCGCACCGCCCCCGCCTATGACCGCCAGCTCGCGCTTGGCGCGCAAATGGGGCAGGTGAACGGCTGGGAACGCCCGAACTATTATGGCCCGGTCGATGCGCCGGCGGACTTTGACCACAATTCGCGCAGCTTCCGCCGTGGCGGCTGGTGGCAATATGCCAAGGCTGAGGCTGAAGCCGTGCGCGAAACCTGCGGGATCATTGATGCCTCCGCCTTCACCAAGCACCTTGTGCGTGGCCCCGGCGCGACCGCCTTCCTTGACCACTTCACCTGCAACAAACTGCCGAAAGTGGGCCGGATCAACCTGACCTACGCGCTAACCGATGCGGGCACCACCCGCACGGAATACACGATCGTGCGTTTGGCCGAGGATGAATACTACCTGATCTCGGCAGGCGCTTGGACGGCCTATGACGCCGACTTCCTCAAGCAATCGGCCGAGGATTTCATCGCCAATGGCGGTGGTTATATCGACATTCATGATGTCACCACGCAATGGGGCGTCTATGCGCTCGCGGGCCCGACCGCGCGTGCGCTGCTCAATGAAATCGTCAAAGATGCGGCGCCCGAAACGGTGCTGAGCAACAAACGCTTCCCATGGCTGAGCTATCGCGACATCGAACTGGGCATGTGCCCGGTGCGTGCGGTGCGCGTGGCATATACCGGCGAATTGGGCTGGGAGCTTCACTTCCCGGTCGAGTTTGGCCGCTACCTGTGGGATCTGATCTGGTCTGTGGGCGAGAAGCACGGGCTGAAACCGGTCGGCGCGCGCGCGCAAAACTGGCTGCGTCAGGAAAAATCCTACCGCGCCTTCGGCAACGAATTGGGGCGCGACGCGACGCCGATGGAAGCCGGGCTCGACCGCTTCATTGATCTGGGCAAAGAGTTCCGTGGCAAGCAAGCGATGATCGACACCGGCATCCGCGCGAAATGCGTGACGTTGCTGATCGACGGGCCGGAAGATTGCGACCCGTGGGGCAAAGAAGCGATCTTGTCGGATGGCGAAAAGGTTGGCCGTCTGACCTCGGGCGGCTGGTCTGTCGCTTTCGGCAAACAGATCGGCATGGGCTATGTCCGCCCCGATCTGGCCGAGGTCGGCACCAAGCTCAAAGTGAAGATGCTGCTGCAAGAATGGGACGCGGTTGTGGCCGAAGACAGCCCGCATGACCCGACCAACGCGCGCATCCGCATCGACGGCTAAGCGCTTTCACATGAACAAACTGCGGGGCGGGGGGCAACCTCTGCCCCGTTTGCTTTTGGCCGAGGCCTTTTCATCTTGCCGTCAATATCCCGGGGGTCTGGGGGCCGCGCCCCCAGCGTGGCTTATTGCGCGCGCCCGGCAAGCCAGTTGGCCCAGCCCTCGCGCGAGCCGCCAAAGGCGTTCAGATCCACTGTGCCGCCAATGCCGGGCACCACCCCGGTGCCGGAATATTGCCAAAAGCTCCAGCGTTCATTGGGATATTTCTCCGATGGATGCGCCGTGACGGTGCGCAGCCAAAACTCTACGCCCGCCATCTGGCCAAGGTCATTATCGGCGTAGAATTTGGGGTCGGTATAAACGACCGGCTGGGTGCCGTAATGCGCCTCAAGCGCGTTGAGGAAAACGCGCATTTCCGCGCGCACGGTGGCGGCTGGCGGGCGCAGCTGACAGGTCGGGGAGGTGTGGTTCCATTCGATATCCAGCACTGGCGGCAGGTCGCCCTTGTGCTTGGGCACATTGCGGATGAACCAATCGGCCTGCTCAATTGCCGGGCGGCAGAAATAGTAGAAATGATAGGCCCCGACGGCGACGCCGGCAGCCCGCGCGCCTCCGGCATTGGCGCTAAAGCCGGGGTCGATATGATCGCCGCCCTCGGTCGCTTTGAGCCATGCAAATTCTACGCCATTGGCATGGGCTGTGCGCCAATCAATCTTGCCTTGGTAGCGGGCGGCATCAATGCCATGCACCGGATAGCTGGCAGGGGTTCGACCTTCCCAAGGATGTGGGTCTGTGTCGCCAAAGCGTGGGGGTAGACCGGGCGCGCGGTAATCGGCCGCCACCAGAGGCGCGGGGGCCATCAGCTCAGTGCGGACTGGGCCAGAGCCCGGGCCGCAGCCCCACAATGCCAGACAAACCAACCCTGTCGTAGAGACCCAACCAAACCGCATTGCAGCCCTCCCTTGGCGCGTTTTGGGAAGGGTGACGCAAAAGCGCCCAGCTGTCACGCGGCAGCCGGGCGCTATGGAAAGGCTCAAGAGGACGTGATCGCAGGACCGTGGTCAGCGGCGGGGGCCGAAATCATCGGGTGTAATCACGCCATCGCCGTTCATGTCGCGCATGGCAAACCAATCCTTGGTGCCATCGACAAATTCGAGCTTGGTCACTTTGGCATCGCGGTTGCGATCAAAGCGCATCATCTCATCTTCGGCGGCGGCAAAGAAGCCCGAGCCTTGCATCGCGGAGCCCGGCCCCATGCCTTGGCCACGCATGGGTTGGCCCTGCGGGCCCTGACCTTGCATGCCACGCCCTTGCGGCCCCATGCCTTGCGGGCCACGGCCTTGCTGTTGCGCCATCATGCCTTGACCACGCCCTTGGCCCTGACCGGGGCCCATGCCGCGCCCCTGCGGTTGCATACCGGGTTGCATGCCTTGCCCCATGCCACGGCGCGGTTGCATCTGTTGGCCTTGCGGAGGGGCCATACCTTGCGCGCGCATCCCTTGGCCCGGTTGCATCCCTTCGGGCATCTGATGGCCGGGGCCCATGCCCGCATCGAGTTGGGCAAGTTTAAACTCATCAATGCCCTTAAGTTCCTCGGGCGAGAAGCTGCCGTTTTCATCTTCATCGAACATGGTGAAAATGTCGGAGCGATGTTCGCGGGCTTCGTCCAGCGTGACCTGACCATCGCTATCAAGATCCCACATCAGCATGAATTCTTGTCCCGGCACGACCGGTTCGGGGGCGTCTTGGGCGAGCGCGGGTACCGAGCCAGCAACAAGGGCAAGGGCGGCGGTGAAGGTGATCAGGCGTTTCATCGGACGATCCTTTCGTTCCAAGATTGCCTGAAAAACGCGCAGGCCCGCAACTTCCGTCGCGGGCCTGCCTAAATCACGGCGATGTGAAATTAGCCTTGGGTGCTGTCGGCGGCCAATTCATCCCAGCAAGCCAGCGCATGGGCGGCATACATCATGGCGGGGCCACCGCCCATTTGGATCGCCACGGCGCAGATATCGGAAAGCTCTTCGCGGGTGCCGCCCGCGCGCATCAGCGCGGAAACGTGGAAATTTACGCAAGGCTCGCAGCGGATCACAATCCCCATCGCCACGGCGAGCCATTCTTTTTGGCGTTTATCCAGCGTGCCGTTTTCGGTGATCGCCTTTTCCATCGCACCAAAGCCGCGCATCGCATCGGGGATCGCTTTGCTCATCACGCGCAATTCGGCGCGTTGGTCTTCCATCTTTTGTTTGTAGCTCATGGGAGGTCTCCTTTTGGCGCTACATGAGTATTCATAGATTGGAATGTCAACCAAAACGCTTGGGATCAAGCGCAGAGAGGATCGCGGCTTCGACTGATGGCACGCGCCCCCCAATGAGATCCGTCACCAGTTCCGCCGCCGCGGGCGCGCTTTGGAACCCATAGCCGCCTTGTCCCGCGAGCCAGAAGAAGCTGGGATCTTTGGCGTCAAAGCCAATCACCGGGGCACGGTCGGGCGCGAAGGTGCGCAAGCCCGCCCAATTGGCCAAAAGCCGGGTGACAGGTTCGGTCACGGCTTCTTCGTAGCGCGCCAAGCCCTCGGCCAGCACCATATCATCGGCCCATGCGTCATGCGGTTCAACCGGGTCTTCCTCGGCGGGGGAGACGATCAGAGCGCCTGCGTCGGGCTTGCAATACCAATCTTCCGCGCCGCCAATCACCATCGGCCAGCGGCTGACATCATGGCCGCCGGGGGCCGGGATGCGCGCCATGGAACGGCGCAGCGCCTTAAAGCCCAAGGGCGTTACGCCTGCCATCTGCGCGACTTCATCTACCCAAGCACCGGCGGCATTGATCAGCAGTTTAGCGGTGAATGTCTCGCCCCCAGCCTCAACCTCCCAGCCGCCTTCAAGGCGCGTGATGCGGGTCGCTTTGGCTTTGGTGCGGATGCTAGCACCTGCGGCGCGCGCTTCGCGGGCGTAGGCCTGCACCAGCGCATCGGTATCAATGTCCCACGCATGTTCGGCATAGCCCGCGAAGGTCACCGTTTTGGGGTTCAAGATCGGAAACAACGCTTGCGCCTCGGTGAAGCTGAGCTTTGCGACCTCAAACGCCGCTGCCTGTTTGTTGAACCGCGCCTCATGCTCCAGCCCGTCGACAATCATGAAACCCCGGTCGCTGAGAAGACCCGAGCCGTGATAGAAATCGCCCGAAGCAAGCGAAAGCGCCACCACCGCCGGGTTGCCATAGCGCGGTTCGTAAAGCGCCGCAGAGCGCGAAGAGGCGTGATGGGCCAGATGGTCTTCCGTCTCAAGCAGCGTCAGGCTGCCCAAGGGCGCAAGCCGGGCCGCTGCGGAAAGACCCGCGATACCGCCCCCAAGGATAAGGAAATCGTTTTGCATGGGCGCACGCTAGACCTGCGCTGCGGCGAAGAAAAGAGCGATTGCGCGGCGCTTGCAGGAGCGTAAGCTCAAGCCATCGAAGGAGGCTGCTATGAAACTTGCCTTGGCCCTTGGCCTGATTCTTCTTGTGAGCGCTTGCGGCGACAGCGTGCCGATCATTCCGTTCATCTGAAAACGAAAAAACCGCGACGGTTTGCCGTCGCGGTTCGGTTTTCTGTGCGGTGCCCTTAGAGGCCGGGGATCACTTCAAGCAGACCACGGCGCTCGAAAGTTGTGCCGCGCTTTGCTCCGAAATTCACGCGTGCGCCCAAGCCGAAGTAGCCCTCAGAGCCGGCGTCCTCGATATCAATGGTCCCGATTTGTGCAGACAGCGTGACCTTGTCCATATGATATTCGGCCTCAAGCTGGGTGCGCGAGGCGTCAAAGCCCTCAACGTCGAGACGGTCATGCGAGGCCCCAAACGCGAAACTGTCTGAGGTGTTATACATCACCCCCAGCCCCAACAGGCTCCCATTGATGCCATCGCTGTCGGCGGTGCCAACATAGGCTTCGCCTTCCAGTTTGCCTTGCTCAAAGCCACCTTCGAGACCGACGTAGTTGAAGCCATTTCCCTCAACGTCATCACGCCCAACAAACGCACCGACCGAGGCATTCTCGCTGGCATGATAGATGCCGTGCAATTGCAGGGTGCTGGCATCGGCGTTGGACAGGCCGAAATCCATCATGGCGAGATCGCCTTGCACCGAGAAATCGCGCGTGAAGCCGTATTCCAAGCTTCCTTTGAGCGAGGTTTTGCTAAACGTCCCGGCGCTGTCGTCATTGAAACGGCTGTAATCAAGCCCGACATAGGCGCCGGTGACGTCTCCGGCGAATGCGCCATGTGCACAAAGCGCGGCGACAAGCGCCACGGGCAATACTGCTTTCATTGCTGCCTCCAAAAGGTAGTGTTTGTGATTTCTTTTATTGTCCTTTTGGATAGGTCGGCATTTTGTGCTTCGCAACAAGATCATACAGAATACGGGGTGAAATCTTGTCGCATCCCCAAGATGTTATGTTTTTGCTCAGAAATAAAACAAGGCGCTGCCGGGGCAGCGCCTTGCGATTTAGCTCGGGTGTATGTCCGCTCAGTCTTGCAGCGAGCGCACGCCAATTTCCCCTTCGGCACGGCTTTTCATCGCCGCGACAGCGGCGACAGAGGCGGCGGCCGTGGTGAAATAGGGGATCTTGTCATAAAGCGCGACGGCGCGGATTTCGCGGCTGTCGGCGATGGCTTGATTTCCCTCGGTCGTGTTCAGCACCAGCCCGATATCGCCGTTTTTGAGGCAGTCGACAATGTTCGGGCGGCCTTCATAGACCTTGTTGACGATTTCGGATTCGATACCGCGTTCTTTGAGCCACGCGCCGGTGCCACGAGTGGTCACAAGGCCAAAGCCCATGGCGATCAGATCGCGCGCCGCATCGGCCAGTTCGTCCGATTTGTCAGCATCTTTAATCGAGATAAAGACGCGACCGGATTCGGGCAGATGCGTGCCCGCGCCAAGCTGCGCTTTCAGGAAGGCACGCGGGAAGTTGCGATCCCAGCCCATCACCTCACCGGTGGAGCGCATTTCCGGCCCCAAAAGCGTATCAACGCCGGGGAAGCGCGCAAACGGCAGCACCGCTTCTTTGACCGAGAACCACGGTGTGTTCGGATCCGCCAGCGTCAGCGGGTCGGCAAAGGGCAGCGGCGTTTCCGGGCCGACCCCTTCGGGGTAGGGGGCGCGCTCGGGGAAGTTCGCCATCGGTTCGCCCGCCATCAGACGCGCGGCAATCGAGGCAATCGCCGAATCGGTGGCCTTGGCAACAAACGGCACCGTGCGCGAGGCACGCGGGTTCACCTCAAGCACGTAAATCACGCCATCTTTGATCGCGAATTGCACGTTCATCAGGCCGACCACGCCAAGTGCCAGCGCCATCTTCTCGGTCTGCACCTTCAGTTCCGCCACGGTTTCGGGCGAGAGCGAATAGGGGGGCAGCGAACAGGCAGAGTCGCCCGAGTGCACACCGGCTTCCTCGATATGCTGCATGATGCCCGCGACATGGACGGTTTTCCCGTCGCTCAGTGCATCCACATCCACTTCAATCGCGCCCGACAGGTAGCTGTCCAAAAGCACGGGGCTATCGCCCGAGACGTTCACGGCGGTGGAGATATAGCGCTTGAGCCCCTCAAGGTCGCGCACAATTTCCATCGCGCGGCCACCGAGCACGTAAGACGGGCGGATCACCAGCGGGTAGCCCACGCGGCCCGCAATCTCAAAGGCCTCAGCGTCCGAGCTGGCGATACCATTGACCGGCTGTTTCAGCTCCAAGTCGTTGAGCAGTTTTTGGAACCGCTCGCGGTCTTCGGCCAGGTCGATCGCGTCCGGCGTGGTGCCCAAAATCGGAATGCCTTCGGCTTCTAGCGCATTGGCGAGTTTCAAGGGCGTCTGGCCGCCGAACTGCACAATCACCCCATGCAGCGTGCCGTTGTCTTGTTCGACGCGCAGAATTTCGAGCACATGCTCTAGCGTCAGCGGTTCGAAATAGAGCCGGTCCGAGGTGTCATAGTCGGTCGACACCGTCTCGGGGTTGCAGTTGATCATGATCGTTTCAAACCCGGTCTTGGTCAGGGCGAAACAGGCATGGCAGCAGCAATAGTCAAACTCGATCCCTTGGCCGATCCGGTTCGGACCCCCGCCCAAGATCACCACCTTCTTACGGTCAGACGGGCGGGCTTCGCATTCCACATCGCCCATCGCCGGGGCTTCATAGGTGGAATACATATAGGGCGTTTGTGCCTCAAACTCGGCGGCGCAGGTGTCGATGCGTTTGAACACCGCCGTCACGCCAAGGTTGCGCCGCGCGCGGCGCACTTGCGCCTCATCCCGGCCCGTCAGCTTGGCCAGGCGCGCATCGGTGAAGCCCATCATCTTAAGCTTGCGTAGCCCGGTTTCATCGAGCGGCAGACCGTGTTTGCGGATCGCGGCCTCGGCTTCGATGATCTCGCGGATACGGGCAAGGAACCACGGGTCAAACGCGGTGGCGGTGACAATCTCATCGTCCGTCAGCCCGTGGCGCATCGCTTGCGCGATCAGCCGCAGCCGATCTGGCGTTTGTTGCGAGATCGCCTTGATCACGGCAGCTTTGTCGGGCGCGCCTTCAATGGCGATTTCGTCAAAGCCCGAGAGGCCCGTTTCCATCGAGGCGAGCGCCTTTTGCACCGATTCGTGGAAGGTCCGGCCAATCGCCATCGCCTCGCCGACCGATTTCATCGCGGTGGTGAGTTCGGGCTTGGAGCCGGGGAATTTCTCAAAGGCAAAGCGCGGGATCTTCGTCACGACATAGTCGATGGTCGGCTCGAAGCTGGCGGGCGTCACTTTGGTGATGTCGTTATCAAGTTCGTCGAGCGTGTAGCCCACGGCGAGCTTCGCGGCGATTTTCGCAATCGGGAAGCCGGTGGCTTTCGAGGCGAGCGCCGAAGAACGCGACACGCGCGGGTTCATTTCGATCACGACCATCCGGCCATCGGCGGGGTTGATTGCCCATTGCACGTTCGAACCGCCGGTTTCCACGCCGATCTCGCGCAAAACGGCGATCGAGCCGTTGCGCATGATTTGGTATTCTTTGTCGGTCAGCGTCAGCGCCGGGGCGACGGTAATGCTGTCGCCGGTGTGCACGCCCATCGGGTCAACGTTTTCAATCGAACAAACGATGATCGCGTTATCCGCTTTGTCGCGAACAACCTCCATCTCGTATTCTTTCCAGCCCAGGAGGCTTTCATCGACCAAGATCTGCGCGACCGGCGAAGCATCAAGGCCCGAGCGGCAAATCGCTTCATAATCATCGCGGTTGTAGGCCACACCGCCGCCGGTGCCGCCCAGCGTAAAGGCGGGGCGGATGATCGCGGGCAGGCCGATATGCTCCAGTTCCACCAGTGCTTGCTGCACGCCCGCGTTGATGTCGTATTTGCCGTTTTCGAGCTTGGGCGCGGAAATGATCGTGGCTTTCGGGTTTTCCAGCCCGATCCGGTCCATCGCCTCGCGGAACAGCTTCCGGTCTTCGGCCATCTCGATCGCTTCGCGATTCGCGCCAATCAGCTCAACGCCGAATTTTTCCAGAACGCCCATGTCAGCAAGCGCGAGCGAGGTGTTCAGACCCGTTTGCCCGCCCATCGTCGGCAAAAGCGCATCGGGGCGCTCGGCCTCGATGATCTTGGCCACCACTTCGGGGGTGATCGGCTCGATATAGGTCGCATCGGCCATTTCCGGGTCGGTCATGATCGTGGCCGGGTTGGAGTTCACCAAGATGACCCGGTAGCCCTCTTCGCGGAGCGCTTTACAGGCTTGCGCGCCCGAATAGTCAAACTCGCAGGCTTGGCCGATGATGATGGGCCCTGCGCCGATGATGAGGATGGACTTGATGTCGGTTCTCTTCGGCATGGGGACCTCTTGCTATCTGGCGCGACAAAACGCACCGGCCGGACGGGCAGTGCGCAAATTGATGGGGGTTATAGTCACCTTCGGGCGCGGCGCAAGCGTGATTGCGCAGGCTTTGGACGAGTTATTTTCTATGGCTGCCCTTGCACTCTCACCTTAACGCTATTGGCTATTCATGCCGTCGAGGCGCTTATTTCCATAGAGGGCGCCGTTGTCGGGGTGTGAAACACCTCCTTTTGCGTCGGGCGCTTGACTTTCCGGGGCCAAAGCGCTTGATCAGCGCGACTGATGCCAGCCCGCCGAAAGGGGAGAATGATGCACGCCTACCGCAGCCATACCTGCGCAGATCTGAGCGCCGCCGATGCCGGCAAAGATGTCCGCCTGTCGGGTTGGGTGCACCGGGTGCGCGACCACGGTGGCGTGCTCTTCATCGACTTGCGCGACCATTACGGCATCACGCAGGTGCTGTGCGATGGGGACAGCCCCGCCTTTGCCGCGCTGGAAAAGGTCCGCGCGGAATGGGTGATCCGCATCGACGGCAGCGTGAAGCTGCGCGACGAAAGCCTGATCAACGCCAAAATCCCGACGGGCGAGATTGAAGTCTACGTCCGCGACGTGGAAGTGCTGGGCGCGGTTGAGGGCGATCTGCCGGTGCAAGTGTTCGGTGAACCCGAATACCCCGAAGAAACGCGGCTGACCTATCGTTTCCTCGACCTGCGCCGCGAAAGCCTGCACAACAATATGATGCTGCGCTCGAACGTGGTGCGCTCTTTGCGCAACCGCATGTGGGACACGGGCTTCACCGAGTTCCAAACGCCGATCATCACGGCCTCGAGCCCTGAGGGTGCGCGCGACTTCTTGGTGCCCTCGCGTCTGCATCCGGGCAAATTCTACGCGCTGCCGCAAGCGCCGCAGCAGTTCAAACAGCTGATCATGGTGGCGGGCTTTGACCGCTACTTCCAGATCGCGCCCTGCTTCCGAGATGAAGACCCGCGCGCCGACCGCAGCCCGACCGACTTCTACCAGCTCGACATCGAAATGAGCTTTGTCGAACAAGAAGAAGTCTTTGCGGCCGTGCAGCCGGTGATTCAGGGGCTCTTTGAAGAATTTGGCGGCGGCAAGCGGGTCGATGCCGATTGGCCGCGCATCGCCTATAAAGACGCGTTGATGTGGTATGGCTCGGACAAACCCGACCTGCGCAACCCGATCAAAATGGCCGATGTGAGCGAGCACTTCCGGGGCTCGGGCTTTGGCATCTTCGCGAAGCTTTTGGAAAACGAAGGCACGGAAGTGCGCGCCATTCCTGCCCCCACGGGCGGTTCGCGCAAATTCTGCGACCGGATGAACGCCTTTGCGCAACAAAACGGCCTGCCGGGGATGGGGTATATCTTCTGGCGCAAGGGCGATGCGGGCGCGATGGAAGCCGCAGGCCCGATCGCCAAAGCGCTTGGCCCGGAACGCACCGAAGCCATTCGCGCCCAGCTTGATCTGAACGAAGGCGATGCTGTCTTCTTCTTGGGCGGCAAAGCCGAGCAATTCGAAGGCGTGGCGGGCCGCGCCCGCAACGAGATCGGCCGCGAATTGGGCCTGACGGAAACCGACAGCTTCCGCTTTGCGTGGATCGTCGATTTCCCGATGTATGAAAAAGACGACGAAGGCAAAATCGACTTCTCGCACAACCCGTTCTCGATGCCGCAAGGCGGGCTTGAGGCGCTGATGGGCGACCCGCTCAAAGTGCTGGCCTACCAATACGACCTCGCTTGCAACGGCTATGAACTGGTTTCGGGCGGTATTCGGAACCACCGTCCCGACATCATGTTCAAAGCCTTTGAACTGGCGGGCTACCCGAAGGAAGAAGTGGAAAAACGCTTCGGCGGTATGGTCAAGGCGTTCCGCTTTGGCGCGCCCCCCCACGGTGGCTGCGCTGCAGGCATCGACCGGATCGTGATGCTTTTGGCCGACACCGCCAACATCCGTGAAGTGATCATGTTCCCGATGAACCAACGCGCCGAAGATCTGATGATGGGCGCGCCTTCGGAACCGCTCAATGAGCAACTTCGCGAATTGCGCCTGCGGGTGCTGCCGAAAGAAGACTGATCCGGCAAGCGGAGCAAAAGCACAAAGGGCGTCGCGATATGCGGCGCCCTTTTGCTTTGCATCGGGGAGGTTTGGGGGCGCTTAGGCGAAAAACGCCGTCCAAGCGGTGCCACCCACGGCAACGGCCAAGCTCAGCGCGCCAAGGCTGAACACGGTCCAATGCGTGGCTTCGATAAGGCGTTCGTCGTTGATCAGGCGAAGGGCGTGGTCTTTCATCTGCAATCCTCTGGCAGGGGGATGACCAATCCTTGCGGCGAAATGCGGCGAGAAAACGGAAGCAATCGTGCCTTTGCGCGGCAATTGCGCGGGCGCACGGGCTGCGCTAACCTTCTTGAAAACGGGAGGAAATCATGGCGGGCAAGCAGTTCGGGGCGCCAGTGGTCGGGTGGCAGGCACCACGTTTTCCCGATGCCGAGGTGATCGAGGGGCAATGGTGCCGGTTGGAGCGGCTCTCGGAGCGCCATGCCGATGCGCTGTTTCGTGCCAATGCCGAGGATGATGCGATCTGGGATTACCTGCCCTATGGGCCGTTTCCGTCTGAGGCGGGCTATATCCGCTGGGTGGCGGAGATGGCGGCCTTAAATGACCCGTTCTTTTATGCCGTGGTCGATCGTGAAACCGGGTTGGCCTCGGGGGTGATGTCTTATTTGCGGATCGTGCCAGAGATGGGCGTGATTGAGCTTGGGCATATCAACCTTTCGCCGCGCCTGTCGCGGTCCACCGTGGCAAGCGAGGCGATGATCTTGATGATCGATTGGGCCTTCCGTGCGGGCTATCGCCGCTTTGAATGGAAATGCGACGCGCTCAACATCCCGTCACGCCGGGCGGCGCAGCGGTTGGGACTGAGCTATGAAGGCACGTTCCGGCAAGCCGCCATCGTCAAAGGTCGCAACCGCGATACGGCGTGGTTTGCGGCGACGGATGGGGATTGGCCAAGCCTGCAAGCCGCCTATGAGGCTTGGCTTGCGCCTGCAAACTTCGATGATCAGGGGCAGCAGCGCGAGCGGCTTTCGGATCTGACGCGGCTGGTGCGCGTGGCGTCAGACCCGGTTTTGGCGCGGATTTAAGGGTTCAAAAGCCCGACGCAGCCGCCAGGCGCGCCTGCACCAAGCCGGTGAGCTTGGTGATGTCACGGCTGCGGCGCTGGTCACCCAAAGCCTCTGCCGCGGCTTCAAGGTCTTCATCATGCGAAGACCGCGCGATCCCGGTCAGGAAGTGGGCGACATAGTCAAGCGCGGCACTGTCGGGGCCCGCAGCCAGCACCTCGGCCACATGGCTGAGGTCATCGCGCAGCGCGAGCGGGTCGGGGGAGACGGTTTCATCATCGACCACGCGCAGCCCCAGCGGGCGTTCTTCGGGGGGGAGCACCGAAAGCACGGCTTGCTGGAACATCGCCAACGATTCAAGCGGTTTGGGCATGAACGCATCGGCCCCGGCGGCCAAAGCCTCCGCCTCTTTGCCGGGATCGCCCGAAAGGCCCAGCACGGCAGGGGCACCGTGGCCACCCTGCTTGATTTGGTGGATCAGATCGGCACCGGACCCATCCGGCAGACCCATATCCACAATCACCACACCGGGGCGATATGTGGCGAGATGCCGATGCGCAGAGCGCAGGCAATCAGCCCGGCGGATGCGCGCACCAGAGCGCAGACATAACAGCCGCACGGCCTCAGAGGCAAAGCGGCTATCTTCCACCAAAAGGACTGTCAGGCCCAGAAGGGGACGTTCCGCCGAAGCGGGACGGGTGGCGAGAAACTTACTCAGATCGTCAGACATTGCGTCACCTTGGCGCAGGAATCGCTACACCATTCATTAAGGGCAACTTTGACTAACGAAGGGTTAACGCAAACGGTGAATCCCGCGCTTGCATCGTGCAAATGCCCCCCCTATGCCGAATGAAGCTTTAGGGAGGCCCAAATGATTGGACGTTTGAACCATGTCGCCATTGCCGTGCCCGACCTCGCGGCAGCGGCGGCGCAATATGAAAATACGCTTGGGGCAAAGGTGAACCCGCCGCAAGACGAGCCCGACCACGGCGTGACCGTGGTGTTCATTGAACTGCCCAATACCAAGATTGAACTGCTTTATCCGCTGGGCGAGAACAGCCCGATCCAAGGGTTCTTGGATAAAAACCCCTCGGGCGGCATCCACCATATGTGCTTTGAGGTCGAAGATATTCTGGCCGCGCGCGACAAGCTGAAGGCCGAGGGCGCGCGGGTTCTGGGCACGGGCGAGCCGAAGATCGGCGCGCATGGCAAGCCCGTTCTGTTCCTGCACCCGAAAGATTTCAACGGCTGCCTGATCGAGTTGGAGCAGGTCTAAGCCATAGCGCTGGCGCGGTTAATTCCGCGCCAGCCGATGAAATAGGTGGGTGAAGGCCGCAGCCCCCACCACAGGCACCGCAAGGTTCAAAAGCGGCACCGTCAGCGGCAATGCCATCAGCGCGCCCGCCATCCAGACCGTCACCTTGTTTTGCCCGTAAAGCATGGCGACCTCGGGCCGGCTCATCCGCCGCGCGGCGACCATTTGGAAATATTCCCGCCCAAGCAGGTAGCCGTTGAGCGCAAAGAACAAAAGCGGTGCGAGCGGGCCGACGAAGAAGTAAAGAAACAGCGCCACGAAGTTGGCGAGCAGGACCACGCCAAAAAACCGCAAACTGTCGCCCAAGGTTTCCGCAAGGCTCAAACTGCGCACCGCTGGCAGGCCGGGATAATGCGCGGTTTCCACCACCTCGGCCACCTCATCCAGAAAGAACCCGGTAAAGACCGAAGCGACCGGGACCATCAGGAAGATGGACGCGATCAGCATTACCCCGATTGAGGCAATCGAAAGCGCCGGGTCGATCCAGCCAACCGGGCCGATCCACGGCAGGGTGATCGTGTCGGGGACGAACCAGCTAATGAGCTCAAAAAGCCCAAACCAGACCCCAAACAGCAAGAGCACCGCAAGGCCGATCCCCTTGAGCAGAACCTTCAGCGCGCGGGGGCGGGCCAGATCAGCCCAGCCGCGCAGAAAAACCTCAAAAATCATGCCTCTACCCATGTGGTGATGGCGTCCATATTCGGGCGGGGGCGCTCGGGCGGCTGATGCGCCTCGGTGCCGATATGAATGAGCCCGGCGACCCATTCGCCCGCTTTCAGCCCAAAGGTAGGGCCGGTGAAGTGTTCATCCAACGCAACCCATCCGGTCAGCCAAGAGGCCCCCCAGCCCGCCGCCAGCGCCGCATTCACAAGCTGCATCCCCGCCGCGCCAACAGACAGGGTTTGTTCGATTTGCGGCACCTTATCGGTGGGGCGCGGTACGGAAATCAGCGCGACACACAGCGGGCTTTGTGCGAATTGGTTCACGCCCTTGGCGGCTTTGTCTTCTGGCAGGTTATGGGTCGCCGCAAAAACAGCCGCCTCTTCCGCCAAACGATCAAGCGCAGCCTTTTCCAGCACCACAAAGCGCCAGGGTTCGAGCTTGCCATGATCTGGCACCCGCGCGGCAATGGATAAAATCTCGCGCATCGCGGCGCGGTCGGGCGCGGGGGCGGCCAGCATTTTGGGGGGGCGCGAGCGGCGCGTCGCCAAAAAGCTCAGCGCATCTTCATTGCGTTTGGCAGGGTTGATCGTGCCGGGGGGGAAATCCATTTTCGTCCTCCTATTGCGTTTGATATCGGGGGGGCGGGGCGCAATTGCAAGCGTTGGAACGGTTTCGCTTTGCCCGCACCCGCGTTATGAAGCGCGTATGAGCGACCTCAGCCATCTTGCCGTTCCCGGCGCGGAAATCGCGCTGCGGGTGACCCCAAAAGCCTCGCGCAACCAGATCGTTGCGGGGGAGGATGGTCTGCGCGCCTATGTCACTGTGGTACCCGAAAATGGCAAAGCCAATGCGGCGGTGGTGAAGCTCTTGGCCAAAAGCTTGGGCGTTGCCAAAACGCGGCTTACGCTTATTCGCGGCGAAACCGCGCGCGACAAGGTCTTTCGGCTGGATTGACCTTTCGGGGCAGAAAGGCTGGCCCCGCTAAGCCGAATTCGCTACGCTTTTGCCGCAGGGACTTACAATGCCGCTTTGGCATCCCAATTTGTAAAGTGCATTAACATTGGAGGGCCAGATGAGCGGGTTGGACGCACAGATTGCGCAAAGCAAGCAGCAGGTGGCGCAGGCGCAGGCAAAGATTTCAGCGGTGACGGCGAAAATCTCGCAAGCGCGGGCCGAGCCGGGGCAGGCGCTCGATATCGAAAACGCCACCCTTGCCGATGTTCAGGCCCATACCGATACGATGAACGCCAATATCGCAGAACTCATCATGGGGCTTGATGATTTGACGACCGGCTTTTCAAAGGAATTTGACGGGCTACGCTCCAAGTCGGGGATGGAAAGCCTTGTGGGTTTTTTCTCCAAAACTAAGGCGGAATCGATGCGGGCGGAGCGGCTGCGCGCGGCCTCGATTGATGCCAAGCTGCAAGATCTGATCGCCAAATCCGATACGATTGTGACCCTGCTTGAAGGCCAATTGGCCGTGCTCAATGAGCAAAAGGGCAAGGTTGAAACGAACCTGAAAGCAACGCTTGATGAGCGCGAAGCCACCGTCGCCGCGCTGGAAAAGACCCGCGCCGAGATTTTGGCGATTGATCCCAAAATCATCGAATTGGAAAACAAAATCGCGGTCGAGCAAGATGCCGCCGCGCGCACCCGGCTGGAAACCGAACTGGCCGATTTGAACCTGCGCTACAATGCAATGGTGCAAGATGAGCAGGTGCAGCTTGCGAAAAGCCAAACCTTGGAACGCTATATCGAACAGGGCAAAACTTGGGTCGATAGCCTGACCAATCAGGCGGCGACGCAGATGGTGCTGATCAACAAGCTGATGACCGACACCAAGCAGCGCGTGGTGCTTTATGATGCGCTGACGAAATCGCTCAAAACCGCGCAGCAGCAAGACATTGCCCACCGCATCAACGAAATCGGCGTGAAAACCGATCAAGAGGCGCAAGCGGCGATGGCGGGGATTGGCGCGGCCACCAATCGGCGTATGGCCGAGATGCTGGAAGCCCATGGCGATCAAATGGTCTTTGCCCGCAAAGTGCTGGAAGACAAAGCAAAAGCCGATGAGCGCTTTGCCCGCCGCTTTGCCGCCATTGTCGAGAAACACGATAAAAACCTGTATGGGGGCTAAGTGGTCGAGACCGATCTGACCCGCGATCACAAGCCGCTTGAGGATGAGGCTGCGGCGCGGCGCTATTTTGCGAAATTCGAGCGCATCACCGGGCTGTTGCAAAGCGTGGTGCGCGAGATGGAAGCGGGCGGCAGTTTCGCGCCCTCTGAAAGCGCGGTGCTTGTGGGCTATGCGCAGGCGCTCGCCGCAAGCTTTCGGGCGCTCTCGCTCAAATATCTGATCGCGGGGCGGCTGACGGGCGTGGTGAACCGCCATCTGACGATTGACCTGCATGAAAGCGGCTTTCCTGTTTTTCAGGAAATTCTGACAATGGCGAATGATGCCGCGCAGGCGCAGATGCAGCTTTCCCGGATGGAAAGCGCGGAGGTTCTGAAAAAGCAGATGGTGCAGCGCATCATCGCCCGGCGCGAAGTGCCAACCGATCTGCAATACGCGCTCAGCCAAAGGCTCTATCTGGAGGCTTTGGGGGAGGGCGGTCTTTTCTGGCCGCAAATGCCACCCGCGTTTGATCATTTGGGCGTGGTCGAGGGGCGTGCCCGGCTGCGGGCGCATTGGGCGGTTTACGACAGCACGTTAAACCTGCCGGTGATCTATATTCTTGATCTGGAAGACTCGGGCCGTTTGCCGCTGTCGCAAGATGCGGGGCGGCGCGCGCGGCTGGAGGCGCATCTGCTGGCGCAGTCGATCACCGATCTGAAACTGCTTACCATCGCGCGCGGGATTGATGCTGATTTTGACGATCTGCACCCCAAGCGGCTTTTGCGCATCCATCTGGGGCCGATGTATTCGCACGCCTACACGCTGCAAACCGGCCCCATTCGCGAGGTGTTAGAAACCGCACGCGCGCCAGAAGGCGATGATTGGGCACTGGCTTGGACGGTGGAAGAGTTGGAAAGCGCGCGGGTGGAGTTGGAAAAGGGCTGGTTTTCCGCCACCGAGCGCGAGGTGTTTCAACTCGATCCGCTCAGCCCCGCCGGGGCCGAGCGCGGGGCTACGCGAATGCGCCGCGCGCTGATTTTGCCGCAGCGCCCCTATCAGGCTTTGGCCGAATTGAACCCCCCCGGCTTTGCCGATGTGCGCAAATTTGTGGTCGGCGCGGGCGACCGGGTGATTGTTTCACAATGAGGATTTTATGAGCGGACAACGCGACGAAATGGAACTGCGCGAAGAGGCGATCCGCGCGCATTACCCCGCCGCCGAGGCGATGCTGGAGGGGTTTGACCATGTGCCGCGTTTGGCCAAAGCCTCTGCGCCTGTTGGGCAGGAACGCTCCGCTGGCATCACCACCGGCACGCGGCGGTTTCGCTCCACCACGCCGGGCTTGGTGACGCGCCCCACCGCGCGCAGCGAGGGCGTGCGGCTGCTTGAGCGGATCAATGATGCCACGGGCGATACGCTGCCTACACCCGCCGCTGCGACCGTCGCGCAAGACCTGCGCCGCGCCTTGGCGATTGCTTTGGCGATTGGCGAGAGTTTCTCTGAAGTGACCGGGCTGAAAGAGCTGAAAAAAGCCAATCTTGAAGGCCGCTTGCCGCAACCCCGTCGGGCGGAATTTTCCGAACTTCTGGCCGCCGAAAGCTTTGCAGTTTTGGGCAGTTTCGCCAATGCGCTCGCTTTCTTGCTCGCCGATCAGGCAGGTGAGGCGGTTGTTGAAATTGGGGCCGTGGAAGAGGTGCTGAGCGATAATGCGATCTTGGCGCTGCACGGCGCGCTTTGGGAGTTGGATCAAGACATTGCCACCTTTGCTGAGGATGAAAGCAAGCTGATCGCCACCGTCTTGGCCTTTGCCGAGGAATTGTCCGCCAAGGCAGCTGCGCGCGGTGAAGCCGCGCCGCGCATTGGCGCGTTCACCCGCGCCAATTGGCGGGTGGAGGCCGATGATCTGCCGATTGCAGGTTTTGCGCCGCCCCGCAAGGCGCGCGGCTCCACGCTGGTGATGCAATTCAAACGCCCGCAAGAGGTTGTGGGCAACCATATCGCCAAATATCAGGCGATGCGGCTTGCCAAAATGCTGATGGCCTATGACTTCGAGCGCAAGCTGAACCCCTTTGCCGAACTCGGTGGTTTTATCTTCACCTTCATGGGCGATGGCGCACCGGGCACAGGGAAAACCACGCTCATTCAAATGATGGCGGGGCTGTTGAACGAGTACTGCAAGGTCGCGGGCTATCCGTTTCGCTACCAAAACTTTGGCATCGACAATATCGACAGCTATCAGGGCAAATCGGGTCAAAACGCCAAGGCGTTCATCTCCGAGATTATGGACCCTGCCGTGATCGGTTTTGGCACGGTGGATGACATCGACCAGATCGCCGGCAAGCGCGGGGATCGGCAATCCTCGGCGGGGCAGCAAGAGGTCACCGCCGTTTTGATGGAGGCCTTTGCTGGCGCCAATACTGTCGTGCGCGGTAATTGCACCTTTGGCATGTTTTCCAACTTTCCGGAAAATGTGGATGATGCGTTGCGCCAGCGCGCGGGGGCGCGTTTTTTGGTTGATGGCCCGCAAACACGCGAAGATTACATTGATATTTTGACGCTGCTCTTGGGCAAGAAACACGCGATCCCGCTTGGCGATCACGACCTTTATGCCGCGCAAGAAATTCAGCGCGCGGTGGCCGAAAGCTTTGCCCGCCACAGCCAGCCTGCGGAACCGGGGCTGCAAAGCGTGTTTGCGCAGGTGAGCCAGCAGCGTGGTGCCCTTGATACGCTGGAAAAGCTGGGCGCTTACCTCAAAGCGATCAAAGAGGCCGATCCGCGCTTTACCGGTCGCGCGATCAAGAACATCACCGATGCGGTGAAAGTCCGGGCGATGGATTTTGAACTGCCCGATGACTGGATGGAAAACCCCGATCTTTTCCTGTTCCAGCCCTATGATCGTAAATCCGAGATGATCGCGGAACTGCGCCGCCCGATCACGGCAGAGATGGTTGTGCAAGAAATCAACCGCTACGCCGATAGCGAATTCCGCTATGCCGACAAATCCGACGAGGTCGCGATCGCGGGCATGGTCCGCGACATGCAGCGCGCAGAAGAGGCGAAGCGGCGCTATCTGGAGGAAAAACAATGACCATGTTCGCACTCTATTTCGGGCTCGTGGCGCTTTTGGTGGCGTTTTTCCTCTCCCGTGCGGGCTGGGGGAAGATGCTGGTCTTGGTGCCCTTTGGCGCCTTGGTGCCGGCCTATTTTGGCACCGGCACCATGTGCGGCGCGGATTTCGTGATCAGACTCACCGCCGCTGAAAGCTGCACCGTGCCCGGCGCCCCATACGAACTCTTTGCCGCTTATTTTGTGTTCGGGCTTGTGGCTGTTCTGGGGGCGAGTGTGATCGTCAAAAGCGGGCGTGTGCTTTTGACAAAATTGCGGGGCTAGGAGCCGATGAAACGCCTGATCGACAAGGGGTTGATGTTTGGCAATCTGATCCGGGTGGAAAGCCCGGCGTTGATTGAGCGCTATAACCGCGCCCTGCAAAAGCTGACGGGCAAGACCACCGGGCTTGACGCCTTTCATATCGACATTTCGGGCTACAGCCCCGAGGTGGGCGACGAATTGGGCAATAGCCGCTACCTCAACCCCAATGGCGTCAATCGGCAGTTCATTTTGCTCAGCCCGGAGCAGAAAACCGCGCCGCTTCTGGAGGCGACCTTCTCCACTGAACGCGCGATTTTGCGCGAGTTCATCGAGGCGAATGAAGCGCAGCTTTTCTCGCTCACCGCGCGCGATGCGGTTTTGGGGGAGGTGGAAGATACCGTCTACAGCCTAGAAACCCCCGCGCAGCTCATCGGCCTGCGCTATTTCAATGTGGCCGCCGATACGACCGGCAACCATGTTGCGGAAGCTGAGAAATTGGCCGGGCTGATCACCCGGTTTCGCACCGATCCTGCGGGCTGGTATGATGATGCGCTGATCGGCGAGATGATCACGCTGGCAGATAAAACCGGTGATGTGACGCGCCACCCGGTCAAATTTGGCAAAACCCAATTTGATGCGCCAGATTTTTGGACATCGCATTTTGGTGGTGTTTATCTCTTCCGCACGCCGCGCCATAAAGCGGTGATCGGCATGGGGGAGCTGCTGCAAGGTCTGCCCCATGACATGATCAGCGGCACGGATCGCAATGCGATTGCGCGGTTTTTGGATGTCAACGGCCTTGTCGAACCCATCGTAAAGGCGCGTGGCACCGATGCGGGCGCGATCTTGCGCCAGAAGATGGATTTCATTCTGGTCTCTGCCGCGGCTGAATTGGGCCTGCCTATCGGCGCAGGCGACCGGCGCGCGCTGCGCGGTGTGGCGGGGCAATTGGGCAGTGTGTTGCCGCGTGAATTTGAGGCGCTTGCGGCGCTGTTGCGCTGGGTCGAGGCCGGTGGCGCGTGGCCCGAGATTGACAGCAACCATCCGGCTTATTTCTACACCCTGCGCGCCCGGCCCGGCCCGCTGCGCGATCTGGTGAACCGGCTCTTGGCCGAACTCAGCCCGCTGGATGTGCGGCAATTGTTCATCTGTCACAAAGAGCTTTTCTACCGGCTTTATGCGGGCTGGCCCGAGGTGAAAAAGGCGTGGGTGGCGGAATTTCTCGAAACGGAGTACCAAATCGATAAGGCCGGTGCGCGCAAACGGCTCTTTGGGTCGGAACCGGGCATGGAAGAGGCCACGGAGACAGCCAAGGCACCTGTGCCGGTGCAGGCAGGCCCTTGGGGCAGCCCGCGCAAATCGCCACCGCCCCCGCTGCCCAGCCGTGACCCGATTGATCTCGTCGGCCCTTGGGGGGCCGTGTTGAGGGGGCGGACATGATCGGATTTACCAGACTTCTGCTAATCGAAGCGGCTTTGGCATTTGTGACCTATTGGGCGCTTCGACTTTACATCACCTCGCGAAAGCGCGAAGCCCTTGAAAACGCTTGGGACCGGGGCGAAGCCGGCGGAGCAATGGAACGCGAACCCTTTATCGACGTTGAGATGGAGGCGTTCAAAAGAAGTTGGGTGCGGCGCGGCCTTTGGCTCGTCGTGCTGGTGCCCTACCTTGTGGTGGGCGCGCTGATCTATTTCGTGAACTGAGAGGCTGCAATGACCTATGTGAAATGGACTTTCTGGACGATCGTTGCGGTGATCGTTGGTGCCTTCCTGCATTACACGCTGCCGCAGCACGATGTTGTGCGGGTGGTAAACACCTACCAAGAACGGCAAGATCTGGGGGATTGGACGCGGATTTTCTGGTCGAGCCCCGAAGATCAATCTGCTTCGCTGGTGAACCGCGATGTGCAATTTATCTCGACGGTGACCGCTGCGGGCAAACCCGTGGTCTATCGTAACGAAGATACCGGTTGGGGCTGGCCGCCCTATTTCAAATTTGACACGGCCAACCTGCAAACCGAAGCCGATGACCTGAAATCCTCGCCCGAAAATCCGAAATGGGCGGTGGTGACCCATTACGGCTGGCGCAGTGAGATCCTCTCGATCTTCCCCAATGCCGTAGCGATCCAACCGGTGGAGAGCAAAGACGCCTCGGTGATTCCGTGGTTCAACATCATCTTCCTGACGCTGTTTGGGATGCTGGTGCTGACGATCCGCGCGCTGTGGATTCAGTTCCGCCGCCGTTCGATCGACCCGGTGCTGGAAGATGTGGCCGACCGGATCGAAGATGTGACGGATCGGTTCTAAGAACGATTGCCTAAGCGAATGAAGCCGCGCCCCTTGGGGCGCGGTTTTTTCATGCGCCGTGGGGCAGCCAGATGGTTTTGCTTTGGCGCGCTTGGGCAAGGGTTTCGCTGAGCGGTTGCGCGGACCAATCGCGTTCTGTCGGGCACCATGTGGCTTTCAGATTGCCCGCGCTTTGGCGTTCCGCCATGGCCGCGCCCTCTGCATTGCCCGCGTACCAAAGCGCCGCCACCCCGTCATGGCGGGCAAGCGTTTGAACCCAAGTATCGCGCGGACCGTTGACGAGGGAAAGCGCACCCCCCGGCAGCCCCGCTTTGGTGAGCATCTGCGCCAGATCCGGCAGGATCTGTGCCAGAGAAGGGGCAGGGATCGCGGCCACCCGGTTGCCCATCGCCAGCGCGGGCAGCACCAGCGCGGCAAAGCCCAAAAGCGGCTGCGTCACCGGGCAGGCGACGCCCAGAACGCCCCAAGGCAAGCTTTGGGCAAGGGCCAAGGTTTTGGGAGCGGGCCGCAGCACCTCATCTGCCCCGGTTTCGGCATGGGCCGCGCAGCGATAGGCCAAGCGGATCGCTTGCGCCACCTCTTGCGGGTCATGGCCGAGGCTTTGCAAGCGCTCTGCGATCCGCGCTTGTTGCACCGCAAGCTCTGCGCCAAAGGCACGCAAGACCTGCGCCCGGTCACCGCTAGTCTTCTGGCTCCAGCCGCCTGCTTTTTCAGCCTGTGCCACCGCCTTGGCAACATCGCTTTCCCCCAGCACGCTTTCCGGGATCATTACCGCCGGGGGCTCTGGCAGGGCAGGCACAGTGCTCGGGGCGAGGTAGGCCGCGAGCCCCGCCTGAGAAACACCGCTTTCGCGCAGACCCTCTTGCGGTGCGCCGGGGGCGCTCAGGTCGCTGCTGTTGATCCAAACAGTGCCGGTTTCGATCTGCGCCGCGATATCGGTTGCGAGCGTGATATTTTCCGACCAGACCGCCGCGGCGCGCCCGAAACGGCTGTTATTGGCAAGCTCCACCGCCTCGGCCGGGGTGCGGAAGCTGGTGAGCGTCGCAGTGGGGCCCAAGGTTTCTGCATCAAAACACGGGTTGGCGGGGAAGACCTGAAGGAGCAAACCGGGGCGGCAAAACTGCCCGTTTTCCGGTAGGTTCGCGCTCAAGCTTGGCTGCACCAATTCCGCCCCGGCTTCGACGCCTTGCGCGATACGGGCGCGGATCTCCGCCAAGTGCGACGGGGGCACGGTGATCCCAAGATCTGTGCCCTTGTCGAGCGGGTCGCCGATACGCAGCGTTTCAAGCCGCCGGGTGAGCTTTTGCGTAAAGCGCTCAAGCACCGCTTCGGCGACCAAAAGCCGGGGGCTGCTTTCAAGTGCGGTCACCACGCCTTCGACCGCAGCATCCAAGTCTGCATCGGCAAAAATCAGATGGGGCGGCCTGCCGCCAAGCGCCAAAGCCAAGGTTTTGCCTGACCCCGCCGTAGCGATGCGCAGGGCGCGGCCCGTCTCTGTTGGCCCGGTGAAGGACAGCATATCAACACCGGCGCCGGCAAGGGCCAGATCCGGTTCTGCCTCGCCGGTGACCACATTGATCACCCCGGCAGGCAGACCCGCCTCGGCGCAGATCGCTGTAAAGGCCAGCACGGTCAGTGGGGCTTCTGCGGCGGGTTTCAAAACAACCGTATTTCCTGCAGCAAGCGCTGGGGCTGCTTTTGCCGCCAAGGTCACAAAGGCGCGCGGCGCGGGCAAGATGATCCCCACAACGCCATGCGGCGCGCGACCGGGGAAGGTCTCGTCCAGAAGTTCGGCGCGGTGGGCGAAATGGGTGAACTGCGCAATCGCCTCCGGCATGTCGGTCGCGGTGGTGGTGTGGATCGCGCGCCCGCTCTCTCGCGTTGCAAGTTGGGCGAGCACCTCTTGCCGTTTGCGCAAAAGGGCAGCGAGCTTGGTAAGATGCTCGGCGCGCTCATGCGGAGGGAGGGCGGCCCAACCGGGGGCTGCCGCACGTGCGGCTGCCACAGCGCGGGTCACGTCATCGGCGCTGCCTTGGGCCACCTGTGCAAGCTCTTTGCCGGTTGCGGGGTATAGCAAAGCTTGACCATTCGCCGCTTCGGTGAAAGCTCCCCCGATAAAATGGCCTAGGGGGCTATGCGCCTTAAGCCAGTCCTGCGCGGGCCGATCGCTTACGGGGGCGGCGCCATAGTCCATCATCTCAAGGATCTCGGTCACGGAAGGCATCTTTCCCTCAGGCAATTGCGTGGCGGTGGCTGGCGGCAAGGCGCCCGGTGACATAGTGGCTCAGCGCCAATTCGATATTGCCCAGCATCGACGAGGCCCCAAGCCGGAACAAGTCAGGCTGCAGCCAGTCATTGCCGAGTTCTTCCTTCATCAAGGTCTGCCAATTCAGGGCATCTTGTGCGGTTTTCATCCCGCCTGCGGGTTTGAAGCCCACGCGCGCCCTCGTGCGGTCCCCATAATCGCGAAGCGCCCGCACCATCGTGAGCGAGACGGGCAGGGTGGCATTCACCGCTTCTTTCCCGGTCGAGGTCTTGATGAAATCGGCCCCCGCCTGCATCGCCACCATCGAGGCTTTATAGACATTCGTCAGCGTTTGCAGGTCGCCCGTCGCCAAGATCGCTTTCATATGCGCGTCGCCGCAGGCGTCTCGCATCGCAGCGATTTCATCGTAAAGCGCCGCCCATTCACCGCGCAAAACATGGGCGCGGGTGATCACGATGTCGATCTCGGCGGCACCTTCTGCGACAGCATAGTTAATTTCTTGTAACCTTAAGGCTAGGGGCATTAACCCCGATGGAAAGCCTGTCGCCACGGAAGCGACTGGAATGCCTGACCCATCGAGCGCGCGCACTGCCGAACGAACCATGGTAGGGTAAACGCAGACGGCGCCAGTCGTCAGATGGTCCAGCCCCAACGCACAAAGGATAGGCTCGGCAATCGGACGGCGGGCCTTGGCACAAAGTCGTGCCACCCGTGCCTCGGTGTCGTCGCCCGCAAGCGTGGTTAGGTCCATGCACCGGATCGCATTGACGAGCCAAGCGGCCTGCCATGTCCCTTTGAGGGGCCTGTTGGCGGTCAGCTTTGTGGCGCGTTCTTCGGCTGCGGGGGTGTTAACGGCCACGTCCTCGAACCACGAGGGGGTAAGGGCGGTGCCGGGGTTACGAGTTTGGGGGTGCGTCATGGCCGACCTGTGCTTGTGTGCGGGCAGGCTAGCCGTTGCGGCGGGTGGCTTCAACGGGGATGCCTTCGGCATGTGTCTGCCGACCCATGGGTTCACAAATCGAAAGTTGGGGAAAACTACGCCAAAGGCATTGCGGCTTGCCCGGAATTGCGGTTGGTGGGATCGTTCGAGGTGACGATGACCGTGATGTCTTTGCGAATCGAGGAACGGGTGGCGTTTGCCATCGAGCGTTTGATGCGCAGCGATGACGCATGGCGTAGCCTTGTGCGGGACATGGTCGAGCGCTGGCCCGACGAACCGCCACTGGAACTGGGTTTTGCGCTGGTCTCGGCGGCTTCGGCGATAGAAAGCTCTTTCACGAAATCAAGCCCGGTGCGCGATGCCGCGATGCAAGGGTATCGCTTGGCGGCGCTGATTTCGATGGATGTCTATGCGATGGAACTGCTGGGCATGCCCTGTAAGAAGGCGCGTGATTTGCTCGCCTATTGGGATATCGACCCGTTCTTCGCGCGTCTGTAACCCTCGATTGCCTCCACGGACGCACGAACCTATTCAAATGATTGGTAAAACGCGCGGGGCGCCTTTGCGCCCTTTGCGTTGCTGCGCCTGCAGTCACACGGATTCATCTCAATTTTGAAGCGAAGAGAGCGCCGTTTCCGGCTGCCGCTCACCAGCCGTTAACAGAGATTGTGTTTCCTGTTCGTTGGGTCGTCGGGCGCAGGTGGATCAAAGGCCACGCCCCGGCGTTTGTGGAACGAAGGGGTAAACCTCATGCAAGGACAGGCGCAGAGCCTGTGCAGGCGGCTGCGTGTGTATGTTGCGCGGTCGCTACGGGCAGTTGTGATTTTTGGGCTTGTCGGTGTGATTGCCAGTCCTGCGCAATCTCAAGACATCCTCTGGACCGCCAGCAGCAGCACCTTGGTCGTGCGCTCTGACTGGGGCGGCTATCTTGCCAAGCGTCGCCGCGAGATTGACACCTTGCGCGCCTCGGGCACGCGGGTTGAACTGCGCGGCACCTGCATCTCGGCTTGCACAATGTATCTAAGCTTGCCGAATGTCTGTGTCGCGCCCACCGCCGTTTTCGGTTTTCATGGGCCAAGCCGCAGTGGCACGCCGCTGCCACGCGAGAAGTTCGACTATTGGTCAGAGATCATGGCGAGCGGTTATCGCGAGCCCTTGCTCTCTTGGTACATGAGCACCGGGCGTCACACGATTGTTGGCTATTACGAGGTCACAGGCACGCGGTTAATCGAGATGGGCTATCCGCCTTGCTAAACGGATCGCGCCCCGCGCCAGGCGGGGCGCCGGTTTTGACTGCGCGCTAGGCCCGCAGATCAGCAGCAGTGATATTCGAGGTGGTGAAGCAGGACGAGCGCCTCTTCGTCGTCTTCCTCTTCGAAGAAGCTCATCAGCGCATTCACCTGCGCACCGACGAAGCGCAGCATGTCGTGGCCCATGCGCGTATTCTCGGCCAGTTTTTTCTCGAAATAGCCCACCCAAGGCGAGTCATTCCCCGCCATTCGAGCTTGCAGCATCTGATAAAGCCTGTCGGCCTTGGCATCGCAATCGAGGCCAAGGAAGGTCACATAACGGTCGGGCGTCTCGTCGTTCATCTTCATAGTCCTGTCTGTCTTTTGCCTGACTGTCGTTTGTGCGACAGCGCAGGCATGCATTCTGTCAGGTCCGCGACAGTTCCAGCACAATAGCCGGGCTGCCCCGCCCTCCCCGCAAAATTGCAGCAAAAAGCGCGCCAGCCGTGCCCGATGTTCAAGCGCTTAGAGGTAACGCCCGCCGCGTTCGAGCACCTCGATCTGGTAGCCGTCCGGGTCGGCAATAAAGAAGAACCGCGCGATCACGGTGCCAGCGGGCGCAAAATCAACAATCTTGCGCGGGGCGAGGCCCGCCGCTTCCAGCCGCGCATGTTCCGCCGCCACATCGGGCACCGACACCGCCAAATGCCCGTAGCCGTCGCCCAAGTCATAGGGCGTTTCGCGGCCCTTGTTCACGGTCAGCTCCAGTTCAAAGGTGCTGTCCTCGTTGGCAAGGTAAATCAGGGTGAATTCGGGAAAGTCGAGCCGATCCGCGACCTTCAGCCCAAAGGCGGTTTCGTAAAAGGCAAGTGAGCGCGCCTCATCCAGAACGCGGATCATTGAGTGGATCATTTTGGCCATGCTGCCCTCCATTTTATATGAGCCTTACAACCCTCACGGGCGGGCGCAAGGGTGGGGCGTTATTCAAGGAACGGCATGGCAATCCCGAAAGCGCCCGCCAAAAGCACAAAGTTCAGCCCGAGCACCAACGCGGCGCCGAGCCCTGCCAGGGCTTGAATATACTGGCGCGGCACAAAAGCGCCCATCACCTCGGGCTTGCGAATGAGCCACAAGAGCGCCAGCATCGGCACGGGAAGCGCGATCGACAAAACGACTTGGCTCATCACCAGCGCTTGTGTGGCATTCGCCCCCGAAGCCACCACCGCAAACGCGGGCAGCATCGTGATGGCGCGGCGTAGCCATAGCGGAATAGTGATCCGCAAGAAGCCCTGCATGATCAACTGCCCCGCCATCGTCCCCACCACGGAAGACGAGATCCCAGAGGCGATCAGCGAGATCAAAAACGCCCCTGCAGCCGCTGCGCCCAAAAGCGGCGTCAGCATGTGATAGGCGGTTTCAATCTCGGCCACTTCCGCATGGCCGCGATGGAAGGCAGAGGCCGCCATGATCACCATTGCCATATTGATCAGCCCCGCCACCGCCAGCGCGACGATTACCTCAATGTTGGAAATCCGCAGCACGCGGCGGCGCTCGTCATCATTGCGCAACACGGCGCGGCCCTGCGTCAGGCCCGAGTGCAGAAAAATCGCATGCGGCATGACGGTCGCGCCAATGATCCCCACCGCAATCGTCAGTGCCCCGGCATCGGGCAGGTCCGGGGAAACAAGGCCAAGGCCCGCCGCCGTCCAATCCACCGGCGCAATCAGGATTTCTGCCAAATAGCAAAGACCAATCAAGCCAACGAGTGTGCCAATGGCAATTTCCATCGGGCGAAAGCCGCGCGCTTCCATCAGCAAAATCGCATAGGTGATGATTGCGGTGATCACCATGCCCCAGATCAGCGGAATGCCCAGCAGCAGCGAAAGACCAATGGCCCCGCCGAGAAATTCCGCCAAATCCGTGGCCATCGCGGCGATCTCAGAGATGAACCACATCACATAAACCAGCGGGCGGGGCAGGTGATCGCGGCTCAACTCTGCCAAGTTGCGCCCGGTCACAATGCCCAAGCGCGCCGAAAGCGCCTGAAACAGCATCGCAATCAGGTTCGCCATCAACACGACCCATAACAGCGCATAGCCATAGCCCGCACCCGCTTGGATGTTCGTCGCGTAATTGCCCGGGTCCATATAGGCGACCGAGGCAATCACCGCCGGGCCCACAAAGGCCAGCATCGCCAACGGGCCGCGCCGCTCGCCGCTGATCACGGCGGACATCGTGGCGCGGGTGCGCCCGGTCAGTGAGCGGTCATTCTGCATTGCGGCACTCCCGTTGTCTTGACCTTGATTTATAGCCCTGGCTACATTTCTGTCAAACAGCACGGAAACGCAGTTTTGTGAACGATTTGCAAAACCCGGGCAAAACTGCCAAAACCAAGCCGGGAGGACGGCAGATGAGCGACAACACCGCAGACGAGGGGCAGGTTCCCACGCCCGAGCGCTTTACCCAAGCGCGCGCGGCGCAAAGCATGGCGGTGCTTGAGGATTATGCCGAGATGATCGACGATTTGGCCCAAGAAATGGGCGAGGCGCGCATCACCGATATTGCCGCGCGCATGGGCGTGACCCATCCGACCGCAACCAAAGCCGTGGCGCGGCTCAAGCGCGAAGGGCTCGCTGTGTCGCGCCCCTATCGCGGGGTGTTCCTAACAGAACAGGGGGCCGCCCTGGCCGCGCGGGTGCGGATGCGTCACCGGGTTGTGGTGGATCTGCTCGTGGCCGTTGGCGTGCCGCAAGAGACCGCTGAAATTGACGCTGAAGGGTTGGAGCATCACGTTTCCGATGTCACCCTGAAAGCGTTTGAGGCGTTTTTGGCCCGCCGCTAATCTTTGATGCGCTGCGCGGCAATCGCGCTAAGCCGTTTTTGCAAACGCGGATCGGGGGCCTGTGCCTCAGCCTCCCGCATCGCGGCCACCCGCGCGGGGGCAGAGCGGATCAACTCCGGGATCAAATCCGCCTCGGGCAGGTTCTTCCAATATTTGCGCGGCATGTTCGATTGCATCGCCTGCACCATCAACCGCGCCGGGTTGAAGATATTGGCAAAATAGACTCGCCAAAGATGCTCGGTTGCATCCGCAGGCGGGGGCCTCGTGTCACAGGTTTCAGAAATTTGCATCTCGCCACATTCAAAGCGTGCGGTCAGTGTGGGCGTGGCGATCAGCCAATCCATATCGCCAAAGCGGCGCGCAAAAAACGGCGCGCCTGCCTCTAGAATGTGGTGATCGGGCTCAAACCACGCGGCAAAGGCGCGCCGGTTCGCGCCCGGTGGCGTCACCTCGCGAAAGCGCACAAAGGCATGCATCTTGTGAATGTCGCGCCGCACGGCTTTTTCTTGGTCAAGCACGCGGCGCATCATTGGGTCAGATCGGTCGCCCCAGCGCAGCTCCCGTCGCGAAAGCCGCAACACCAGCGCATAGGCGCGCGCAAACCGTTCCGGGTCGGAATGCATCAAAGCGGTTTCAAGCCCCTCCACCGCCACGCGTGGCAGGGTCAGCGCGACCGCGCCCGCCGCTGTGGGTAGGGCAGCGGCAAACAAATCCGGGGCGGCGGTGCCGACCGACCAAATCACCGCCTCGGGGGCAACGCCCGCTGCCGCCAAGCGCCGCGCTTCCTTGCGCCATGCGGCGACGGTGCCGATCCGGGGCAGCACCACCTGCATCAGAAAAGGCTCAACTGTTCGGGCGGCGGGGCAAAGCGCGCGCGCAGGTTCGCATCATCTGGCAGGCCACGCGGCGACCAGCCGGGTAGGGTGATGAATGGCTCTGCATTACGGATCACGCAGCCAATCGCGACCAAATCTTCATAGCGCAGGGTGCGATAGCGCCGCGCTTTCAAAATCCGCTCCACGCTACGGG
Organism: Rhodobacter sp. JA431; assembly: GCF_900217725.1. Lineage (NCBI taxonomy): Bacteria > Pseudomonadati > Pseudomonadota > Alphaproteobacteria > Rhodobacterales > Rhodobacter > Rhodobacter sp. JA431. Next base: position 591,821 of record NZ_OBMP01000001.1, on the reverse strand, counting down.
TGCCAATCCCCGGCACGCGCAAAAGCATTTCACGCGGCGCACGGTTCACATCCAGCGGGAAGTGCTGCCGGTTCGCCAAGGCCCACGCCAGCTTCGGGTCAATCTCCAGATCAAGGTTCTTGCCCGGCGCGGCAATCTCGGGCGCGTCAAACCCATAGTTCCGCATCAGCCAATCGGCTTGATAAAGCCGATGCTCGCGCACCAAGGGTGGGCGGATCAGCGGCAGCATTTTCGACGCATCCGGGATCGGTGAAAACGCCGAATAATAGACACGGCGCAAAGCATAATCGCCATAAAGCCGGGCGGAGCGGTGCAAAATCTCCCCGTCGCTTGCGGGATCGGCGCCAATGATCATTTGCGTCGATTGCCCGGCTGGCGCAAAGCGCGGCGCGCGGGTGCCGCGTTTGGTGCGGTCTTTTGCGGCTTCGCCACGCGCTTTCACCTCGGCCATTGCGCCGTGGATCGTGTGCACGGATTTCTCGGGCGCCAAACTGCTCAGCGCATCTTCGGTCGGCAGTTCCACATTGATCGACAGCCGATCCGCCCATTTTCCCGCCTCGGCAATCAGTTCGGGCGCGGCATCGGGAATGGTTTTCAGGTGGATATAGCCGCGAAAATGTTCCCGCTCGCGCAGGGTGCGGGCAACGCGCACCATCTCGGCCATTGTCTCATCCGGCGAACGGATGATGCCGGACGAGAGAAACAACCCCTCAATATAGTTGCGCCGGTAAAACTCGAGCGTCAGCGTCACAACCTCTTCCACCGTGAAGCGCGCGCGCTCCACCCCGCTGGAGGCGCGGTTGATGCAATAGGCGCAGTCGTAAATGCAGAAATTCGTCAGCAGGATTTTCAAAAGCGAAATGCACCGCCCATCCGGCGCCCAAGCGTGGCAGATGCCCGCCCCCGTCGTCGAGCCAAGGCTTTTGCCCGCACGCGAATTGCGCCGCTCGCCCCCCGACGAGGCGCAGGAGGCATCATATTTCGCAGCATCAGCAAGGATCGCGAGTTTTTCTGAAAGCGCTTTCTGGGCCATTTGTTCATATTATGTTCTTGCCCCTTTTCGCGCAAGACGGTGCGTGTCGCAGGCTCCGTTTAAGGAAAAAACAACGGTGTCGCCCTAATCATGCTGCCAATCCGCCTCGATGCCGGGGCTCCCTCATAGGTTCTTCATGCGCCTTGCTCGTCAGATGATGTCCAGATCCAGACGCGCAGGCCTAGCGGAATGCTGCGAGGGTCTCATGTTAATTAGTCTTCTCTAGAACAGCGATACGCCATGTCTCTGATCAAACGTTTGCTTCTTCCGGTGATGCTGCTCACCGTTTTCGGCTGCATCATTGTGGCAATCCTGTCTTGGCAGGCCTATGCGCTGGGCGGCGAATTGCGGCGCCTGTCTGAACTTTCGCGCGCGGCGGTTCATGATGCGGTGCAAATTGAAAGCGACTTTCGCGCAGCAGAAGAGGGTTTGCGCATCGCGCTCGACCGTCCCTCGGATCGCGCGATTGAAGCCTTTGCCGCGCAAGAGGCTGTGTTGAACAGCCATCTCGAAGGGTTTGCTGTTTACGATTTTGCCAATCAAATCAAGCCAGAACTGACAGCTTTGGGCGCCGAGATTGCGCAGTGGCATGAACGGGCAAGTGCTCTGCTGGCTGCGCCTGAGCCTGATCCGGCGCAACTACAAGCCTACGAAAAAGCGCGCGTCGCCGCCGAGGCGCGGTTGGGCAACTTCGATACGCTCGTGGGCGAAGCGGCTGCAAAAAGTGAAGCGGCCAGCGTTTCGCGCGCGGGGTGGAACCTTGTGATCGTGGTCTTGTTCGCCGCCTCTGTGATGCTGGGCATGGTCATTGTTTCCATGGTGCTTTCGCGGCGCGTGTCGCGCGCCGTTGTTTGCGTCTCGGATCGGTTGGAAACCATCGCCGAACTGCCGCAAGAGGTGCGCACCGGCTTTGAGCTCGACCGGATTTTGCTTGCGGTCGAAGCACTCGAATCAGCCTTGGCCGAGCGTGCGCGCCTGACCGAAAGCCTGCATCAAAGCGAGCAAGAGCAAGCTCAGATGATCCGCGCCGAGGCTGAGGCGAAGCAAAAGCTGATGAAAAGCGAGATCGAGGAAGCCGAGCGGCGGATGGAAGAAACCCGCCAGCGCGAGGCTGAACGTGCCCGGGTTGAAGCGGAACGTCTGGCCGAACGCGAAGCCCAGCAACAGGTGGTGGACCATCTGGCGGCCTCACTGCGCTCTTTGGCCGATGGCAATTTGGATGTCGTGATCAACGAATTCTTCGCCGAGAGCTACAAGAAGCTGCGGATGGATTTCAACGCAGCGGTGCTGTCGCTCAAGAGCATCGTGGCCGAAATTTCGGAATCCGCTTCAACCATTGGTGCAGATAGTTCCGCGATCAGCAGCGCGCTGGAAGACCTGTCCAAACGGACAGAGGATTCGGCGGCCTCGATCAACCAAACCTCTGAAAACATGGCGCAGATGAACACGCTTGTGGGGGATACCACTGCGGGCATCCAAGCGGTGCGTGATCTGACCGGCACCGCTGCGCAGCAAGCCGAGGCCAGCATTTCCACGATCCGCCGCACCGAAGAGGTGATGATGCGGATTGAAAGCTCATCCGAGGCGATCACGCGCATCATTGGCGTGATCGACGACATCGCTTTCCAAACCAATTTGCTGGCACTGAACGCCGGGGTTGAGGCCGCGCGCGCGGGCGAATCTGGGCGTGGCTTTGCGGTAGTGGCGTCCGAAGTGCGGGCGCTGGCGCAGCGCGCCGCGGAATCCGCGCATGAGATTGGTGAGCTGATCTCTGAATCGAGCCGCCATGTGAAAGAGGGTGTCGGCGCGGTGCGCGAAAGCGGCACGGCAATGGAAACGGTGACCCGGTCGGTGGGCTCGATTTCTCAGCAGGTGCAGGCGCTCGCCTCTTCGGCCACCGCGCAAAAAGACGGGATTTCAGAGGTCAACCAAGCCGTCGGCATGTTGGATGCCGCCACCAAGCAAAACGCCGCGATGTTCGAAGAAACCTCTGCCGCGACCTATTCGCTCAAACATTCGGTGGCCGAACTCAATGCCCTCGTCAGCCGGTTCCACGGCTGGCAAGATGTGCACAAGGTAGACCGACAAGACGCAGCTTGATGCGCGCTCTATCAAATAAAAGCGCCCCGGTTGCCCGGGGCGCTTTTGTTTTAGCTGTCTGATTTCGGCGCATCACTTGGCAGGTTGACGCCGTGTTTATCCATATAGGGGCGGAAGTAGTCGCGGAACGCCTCAAACCCTTCCGTTAGCATCAGGAATTCGGCGCGGTTCATCACCAAAACCTTGGTGTCTTCTTTCGCGCGCACCGTGGTGCGCCGCCGCGTTGCGCCCAAAATGATCCGCTCGCCGAAATGATCGCCGGGGCCAATGATGCGGGTGGTCATTTCACCGGTTTCCGGATCGGGGCGTTCCATTTCCACCGCGCCCGAAATCACCGTGTAGAACCCATCCGAGCGGTCGCCCATCTCGTAAATCCGGTCGCCCGCGCGGTAATATACATAGCGCATCGGCGGTTTGCGGAAGGTGCGCAACTGCACCAAAGACCGCGCCCCGATCAGATCCAGCGTCCAGTTCATCATCACGCGGATCTTGGTGCCAAGCCCAGGCAAAAGCGCCAGATAGTAAGACCGCCACACAAACCACGCCGGGAAGCCCGTGACCGAGCGGCCCATCAGATCGGCCACGCCACGTTTTGCGCCCAGCGAGGCAAGCGAGCCGCGCGAGGAATAGGCAAAGATCCCGGGCGTCTTGCCCTTGATCGTCGCGGCAATGTTCTTCGCCACGCGCTTCGCCTCACGCACCGCGAATTGCGCGGTGGGCGGGGCAAAATCATGCCGATCAGCCGCGCCCTCTTTCAGCGGGATCAGCGCACAATCGCCCAGAGCCCAAACATCGGGGCGGCTCGGCACTTTCAGGCTGCGGTCCACGATGATCCGGCCCTTGTCCATCGGCAGGCCCATCCGCGTCACCACCGGCAGCGGCGCGTTGCCGATCGTCGCGACGATCGTGCGCGTGTCGATCACCTCGCCATCGCTCGTCACCAATTGGCGATGGGTGCAGCTTTTCACCCCGGTTTTCAGCATCAGTTCGATGCCGTGTTTCTTCAGATGCTCGCTTGCGTAATCGGCCAGCTCTTGCGGCATCTCATTCAAGATACGCGGCGCATATTCGACCATCAGCACCCGCACTTCCGACGGGTCGATATTGGAGTAGAAGGGCAGCGAGCGGTCGATAAGTTCTTTCATCTCGCCCACGGTTTCCACACCCGAGAAGCCGCCGCCCACCACGGTAAACGTCAGCGCGCCGCGTTTGGTGTCGGGCAGCGCGGTCACCTGCGCATGTTCCAACTGCTCAATCACATGCTCGCGCAGGCGGCGGGCATCTTCGAGCGTTTTCATTTTTAGCGCATGTTCTTCGAGCCCCGGCATGCGCGAAAAATCGGTGCCTTGGCCAAGCGCGATCACCAAGTGATCATAGGGCACCTCGGTCGGGCGGCGCTGAATGCCTTGGAAAACGGTGACCACCTTGCGGTCAAAGTCGACGCTGTCGACCACCGCTTTGCGCACGGCGACGCCCTTGAGGATGAACCGCAAGGGTGACACGGCATGGGCGGGGGTAATCGAGCCCGCGCCCACTTCCGGCAAAAGCGGTTGGAAGACGAAGTAGTTTTCCGCGTTGATGATCTCAATCTCGGCCTTGCGCCCCAATGTGCGCCGCAGCGCCCGGGCCGTATACATGCCGCCGAAACCGCCCCCAAGAACGACTACCCGCATCTGCTCATGCCTCCATGTTGCTGCGCCGCAGCGATAAGGGAAGGATGCTGGGCCGCCGGTGCCCCTTATCTATGCCGTAAGGGCAGCTTTGTCCAACATCCGCGCGGTGTTGGCGCTCACGAAATCAGCACTGCCCTAAAATCGTTCACATTGGTCAGGGTGGGGCCCGTGATCACCTGCGCCCCAAGCGCCGCAAAGAACGGGTGCGCGTCGTTTGCCTCCAGTATCGCGCGGGGGGATAGGCCAAGCGCACGCGCTTGTGCGAGCGTTTCGGGGCTGATCAGCGCGCCCGCCACCTCTGCTGCGCCATCAACGCCATCGGTATCGCCCGCCAGCGCGTAAACGTCGGGCATCCCCTCCAGCGCGAGCGCGAGGGCGAGCAGAAACTCCACATTGCGCCCGCCGCTGCCAGAACCACGCACCGTCACCGTGGTTTCGCCGCCAGACAGCAAAACACATGGCCTTTGGAAGGGCTGTCCGTGGCGCAGAACTTGGCCCGTTATCGCCGCGATCACTTTGGCCACATCGCGTGCCTCGCCCTCAAGCGCATCGCCCAAAATATGCGCTTGGAAACCCGCTGCGCGGGCGACCTGAGCCGCCGCCTCTAGCGCGGCTTGGGGCGTGGCGATCAGATGCGCCGCGTTGCGGGCAAGGCGCGGATCATCGGGTTTGATACTCTCCAATGCGCCCGCCGCAAGGGCCGTTTGTAGCCCCTCGGGCAAGGGGATCGCGTAGCGCGCCAGCACCTCCAGCGCATCGGCGCAGGTGGTGGCGTCGCCCACCGTTGGGCCAGAGGCGATGATGCAGGGCGCATCGCCCGGCACGTCAGAGATCATCAACGTAATCACCCGCGCGGGGGCGCAGGCCGCTGCAAGCCGCCCGCCTTTGATCGCGGACAGATGCCGCCGCACCGTGTTCATTTCACCAATCGTCGCGCCGCTTTTCAAAAGCGCGCGATTGATCTCTTGCTTTTGTGCAAGGTCGAGCCCCGGCGCGGGCAGGGGCAAAAGCGCAGAGCCGCCTCCCGAAATGAGGCATAAAACCGTGTCATCTGCACTTAGGTTGTGCGCCAAATCCAACATCCGCCGTGCGGCCTCTTCGCCCGCCACATCGGGCACCGGATGCGCGGCCTCAACCACCTCAATCCCTTGGCAGGGCACTGCATGGCCGTAGCGGGTGACCACCAACCCTTCCAGCGGGCGACCGTAATGCGCCTCAACCACCCGCGCCATTTCAGCCGAGGCTTTGCCCGCGCCCAAAACCACCAACCGCCCCCGTTCGGGCCAAGGCGGCAAAAACGGCGGCAGGCATTGCGCGGGTTGGGCCGAGGCAATCGCCGCATCAAAAAGCGCGCGCAACAGGGTTTCAGGATCGGTCATAGGAAAGGCTCCCTTTCCCTCTTCTAAACATCGTGATGGCCCTGCGCCAAGATGCACGCGCCTTCGCCTTGACAGGTGCGGGTGTTCCGCCTCAATAGCGGTCTGCGCGCGCGCCGTGCCGCGCCTGATCCGAACGCATGAGGTTCCGATGAAGCTGCCGTCTTTGATCCCCTGCCTCATTCCCTTGGCTCTTGCGGCTTGTGGCGGTGACGACATGCGGCTTTACCCGCTTGCGGGGCCGATTGCTGCGGAAAACCCGGCGCTTGTGATCCCGGTGACGCTAAGCAGTGATACCGAAACCTCGGGCAAGATCAGCTTCCGTTTGCCAAAGCCTGCGCAAAGCAAATGCACCGGCACTTGGACAAGCGTGGCGCCGCGCGTCACCACCCATGAGCGAGGCTTCTCGCTCGGGCTCAAGAATATCGGCGGTAAATACACCAACGCCACCTCCGATGTGGGCGGCGTCAACTCGGGCGAGTTCTATGCGGTGTGCAAAGATGGCACCCGGCTTGAGGGCAGCTTCATCATGGGCTCGGGCACGCAAAGCGGCACAGGCACGGTGAGTGACACGCGCGGCAACAGCTACAAATTGCTATTCTAAGCCCCTTAGCCCGGCGTCGGCAGCCCCAGTGCAACGGCACAGGTGGCACGATCCAGCGGGCGGCTCCACAGATAGCCCTGACCGATGTCAAAACCAAACTCGCGCATCATGCCCGCAGTTTCTTCGGTTTCAACGCCTTCAACCACGGTTTCAATGCCAAGCGCGGCGGCCATCCGCTGCATCGATTCCAAAATCGCGCGGCAGGCCGGCCCTCTGGTCAGGCCGCTGACAAAGCTCTTGTCGATTTTCAGCTTATGCACCGGGTGGCGCGCCAAAGAGGCAAGCGACGCATAGCCCGTGCCGAAATCATCAAGCACCAGCCCAACGCCCAGCACGCGCAGCGCCGCCAAAGTCTCCGCCGCGTCAGACACATGGGCCAGCGCCGTATCTTCGGTGATTTCGATGTCGAGCAGGTTCGGGGGAAGCCCGGTTTCCTTCAGCACGGTGCTGACCAGCGCGGGCAAAATCTTGCGGTCAAACTGCCGGGGGAAGATGTTCACGGCAATGGTCAGCGGGCGCGCAAGGTCGCGGTTCCATGCGGCGACTTGCCGACAGGCTTCACGAAGCACCCATTCGCCCACCTGCAAAGACAAGACGCTGTCGCCCAGCACATCCATGAAATCGGCGGGCATCAACAGCCCCCAATCGGGGTGCCGCCAGCGCAAAAGCGCCTCCAGCGCGACCACCTCACCCGTCGCCAGATCGACCTGCGGTTGATAATGCAGTTCAAACTGATCTTGTGCGATCGCGTGGCGCAGGTTCAACAGCACGCGGTTGCGATGCTCCACCTGACTGCGCAGCCCGTGGTCATAGGCGACCGGGCTTTTGCGATTTTCAAGCGAAGCTTGCAGCGCCAGCGCGGCATTGGCCAACAGCGCCTCGGCACCGATTCCGTCATTGGGGCGGCAGGCATAGCCAACACCAGCATCCAGATGCAAAAGGTTCGGTCCAATGCGCAGCGGCTCCATCAAGGCGGTGCCAAGTGCGGCAAGGGCGCGTTCGGGCGGTTGATGCGGACGCGGCAACACGACGAGGAAGGCGAACCGATTTTCACCCGCGCGATACAGCCGGATGTGGCGCCCCTGCACGCTGCGCAGGCGCGTCGCGCAGGCCAGCGCTAGCATTTCCGCATGGCGGGTTTCTTCCGTGGCGCGGTATTGGGCGAGTTGCTCAAGCTCGGTCAGGATCACCCAGATCGAGCCTTCGCAGGCGGCGCGGTCTGCAAGCAGATCGGCCAAATCTTTGCGCAACCGCTCGGGGCCGGGCAGATGTGTCGGGTCGCCCGGTAAGCCCGCCGGACGGTGCCCAAGCCCCGTGGCTTCCTCAACCGGAAGCATAAAGACGAAATAGCGCCCAGAGCTATCATTGCGCCGCAGCATGAGCTGCATCGGAAAATCATGCCCGTCACTGTGGCGAGCCCGCACAAGCCGCAGCTTGGCGGACGCGGCCTTTTCCGGATCCGCTGTCGTCAGCGCGCTACGCAGTTTGGCGTGGCGGTCGCTGCTGCATTGCGGCACCAGTGTCTCGATCATACGCCCAACAAGCGCGCCCTTGGCGTAGCCAAACATCGCTGTTGCCGCAGGATTTGCATAATCGATGCGCCCATGGGCATCCACGCCGATCACGCCATCTGTTGGCGCGCCGCGAAAGGGCCAAGAGAAGTCCATTGCGAATCCGTCAGAGTTTCGGGGGAGGGGACCGACACACTCGTTGCAATACACTCAAGGGTTGTGCCTTGATCCGCGCGTTGAAGCAACACCCAAAAGCCTCGTGATGGATGTCACACTGACGCAGGCGTCAACTTTTTGGCACCTTTCGCCGTTGTTCGCCTCCAAAAGAGGCTGGCCTAAGGCGGGGAGGCAGGATAAACGGCGGCAACCATCGGAAAATTAGCCCTATCGGGGCCAAAACAGCGGGAAAAGGTCATGGCGCGGCATCTCATCACCTCGGCGATTCCCTATATCAACGGCATCAAGCACCTTGGTAACCTTGTGGGCAGCCAGCTGCCGGCCGATCTTTACGCGCGCTACCTGCGTGGGCGCGGCAACGAGGTGATGTTCATTTGCGCCACGGATGAGCATGGCACGCCCGCAGAACTGGCCGCCGCAAAAGCGGAAAAGCCCGTCGCGGATTATTGCGCCGAGATGCACGACGTTCAGGCCGAGATTGCTGCGGGCTTTCGGCTGAGTTTTGATCATTTTGGCCGCTCGTCTTCCGCGCAAAACCGCGCGCTGACGCAGCATTTTGCGAAGGTGCTGGCTGAGCAGGGCCTGATCCGCGAAGTGACCGAGCGGCAGATGTATTCGAAGGCCGATGGCCGCTTCCTGCCGGACCGCTATATCGAGGGCACCTGCCCGAACTGCGGTTACGACTCGGCGCGTGGCGACCAATGCGACAACTGCACCAAGCAGCTTGACCCGGTTGACCTGATCGACCCGCGTTCGGTGATTTCGGGCTCGACCGATCTGGAGATGCGCGAAACCAAGCATCTGTTCCTGCGCCAATCGGCGATGAAGGACAAACTCGCCGCTTGGATCGACAGCAAAGCCGACTGGCCGGTGTTGACGACCTCGATTGCGAAGAAATGGCTCTTTGATGGTGATGGTCTGCAAGATCGCGGCATCACCCGCGATCTGAGCTGGGGCGTGCCCGCGCAATTTGAGGGTGCGCCTTGGGAAGGCATGGAAGGCAAGGTCTTCTATGTGTGGTTCGATGCGCCGATCGAATATATCGCGGCCACGCAAGAGCTCAGCGCGCAAGACGGCACCGATTGGGCGCGCTGGTGGCGTACCGATGCGGGCGCCGAAGACGTGACCTACACCCAGTTCATGGGCAAGGATAACGTTCCGTTCCATACGCTGAGCTTCCCGGCCACGATCCTTGGTGTGAACGCCGCCGAGGGCGAAAACTGGAAGCTGGTCGATTACATCAAATCGTTCAACTACCTGAACTATGACGGCGGCCAATTCTCCACCTCGCGCGGGCGCGGCGTGTTTATGGATCAGGCGCTGAGCCTCTTGCCGGCCGATTACTGGCGCTGGTGGCTGCTGAGCCACGCGCCCGAAAGTGCTGACAGCGAGTTCACTTGGGAGAACTTCCAAACCTCCGTGAACAAAGACTTGGCAGACGTTCTGGGCAACCTTGTGAGCCGCGTCACCAAATTCTGTAATTCCAAATTCGGCACCGAAGTGCCCGCCGAAGTTGTGCTGACCGAACGCGAAGAGGCGCTGCTGGCGCAATTCCGCGAGGGGCTGGCGGCTTATGAAAAGGCGATGGATGCGATCCAAGTGCGTCGCTCGGCAGAAGAGTTGCGCGCGCTTTGGGTGCTGGGCAATGAATATCTGCAGGCCGCTGCGCCGTGGAGCGTGGTCAAAACCGACGAGGCTGCCGCGCGCGGGATCATCGCTTTTGCGCTCAACCTGATCCGGCTTTATGCGGTGCTGTCGCGCCCCTTCATCCCGGATGCGGCGCAAGCGATCATGACCGCGCTCGATTGCGAAGATTGGTCTTGGCCTGAAGATCTCGACGCGGCGATCCGCACGCTTCCCGCGGGCCACGCCTTCACCGTGCCGGAAAACCTGTTCCGCAAAGTGACAGATGACGAACGCGAAGACTGGGCCAACCGCTTCGCGGGGCGGCGCGACTAAGCATCGGGGGGCATTGCCCCCCTTTTCTTTGGCCAGCCCCCGCCTAGCTATGCCGCAAAGGAGAGTGCCATGAGCCAAACCTGCATCTTGATCGGGGCGCCTGTGGACAGCGGGCAAAAGCGGGCAGGTTGCCTGATGGGGCCTGCCGCTTTCCGCGTTGCGGGGCTGGCCGAGGCGCTCACCGGGCTTGGCTATAGGGTGATTGATCGCGGCGATGTCGCGCCGCGGCCGCATCCGCCGATGGATCACCCAAACCCTGCCGTGCATCACTTGGCCGAAACCTTGGGGTGGACCGAAACTTTGGCCGAGGTCGGGCAGGCGGCAGGTGCGCTTGGCTTTCCGATCTTTTTAGGGGGAGATCATTCGCTCTCGCTCGGTTCGGTGGCGGGGATGGCCGCGCGGGCGCAGGCTTTTGGGCGCCCGCTCTTTCTTTTGTGGCTCGACGCGCATACCGATTTTCACACCCCCGACACCACGCAATCGGGCAATCTGCACGGCACGCCGGTCGCTTATATCGCAGGGCGCACGGGATTTGAGATGTTCCCGCCGTTCCCCGCGCCGCTGCCGGGGCACCGGATTTGTATGCTGGGCATCCGCTCGGTGGACCCAGAGGAACATGCCGCGCTGATCCCCGAAGAGATCGAGATCGCCGATATGCGGGTGCTGGATGAACGCGGTATTGGCGCGCCTTTGCGCGATTTTCTGGACCGGGTGCGGGCCGAAAACGGGATGCTGCATGTCTCGCTCGATGTCGATTTTCTGGACCCCTCCATCGCGCCTGCGGTGGGCACCACCGTGCCCGGTGGCACCACCTTCCGCGAAGCCCATCTGGTGATGGAACTCTTGCACGAATCCGGGCTTGTGACCTCGCTCGACCTTGTGGAGTTGAACCCCTTCTTGGATGAGCGGGGCCGTACCGCGCGCCTGATGGTCGAGTTGGTCGCCTCGCTGATGGGCCGCAAAGTGTTTGATCGCCCCACGCGACAATTCTAAGGCCCGTCTCGCGCCAAAAGCTCCTTCAGTGCTGGGTTTTCGGTGGGGACTGCGCCCGCAACCGTTTGCGGCGCATCGGTCGGCACCGGAGTGCGGTTGCGGTAATAATGCGCCTCGCGTGCGCCGAAGTAGAACCCGACAATCGCGCCCAAAAGCCACCAAAGCGGCTCTGGCACATAATTGAGCCCCACCATCCGCTGCGCGAACCCCACTGGCTCCACCATCGCATAGACAAACAATCCCAAGGTGCCCAAGGCGAGCATTGGCCGGGGCAGGCGGTTGAGCCCGTTCACGAGCCGATCAAAAAGCCCCGGCCTTGCAAATTGAAACTCCGCCCCGTGTTCATCCAAAGCCGCCAGATAGGCCGCGGCATCGGCTTCCATCTTTTTCGTGGCATTGGGGGTGAACACCTCGGCCACGCTGCTCACCGCCCCGCCAAGCGCGGTTGTGGCGGCGGGGCCGCCCAGAACTTTGCCAATCAACCCCATGTCGCCACCTTCGCGCGATGCTCGGCCTCGCTCAAATGAAACCGGGGGGAGATGAACTCTTCCGCGCGGCGAATCCAGCCGCCCTTTTGGCCCTGCTTCGTGGTGGCATATTTGCGGCTTTTGGGGCGGCGTGCGGCCAGATCGTAATAGTAATTGCGTCGCGCAATTCCGTAGGCATCGGCAAAAAGTGGCGGGTCCGGGGCGGCAGCCTGATGTGCGGCGGCGGCGGTTTGCGGACCAATTTCCCCATCCACGCTGACCGTATGCCCGGTCTCATTTAAAAGCTTTTGCAAGATGCGCACCGCATTCGCGCCGGCATTCACCTGCATGTCAAAGACCGAGGCTTGAACCGCTTCGGGCAAGAGCTGGATTTGCGGCCGCTCATAGTAATGGCGGAGGAAGATCTGCACGGCTTGCGCGCGGCTGAGCAGCTTCACATCCGCCGCGCTCACCACCCCGTCATGGTTCAAATCCACCCCAAGCGCTTGCAATGTGCCTAGCGTCACGCCCCATTTCGTGGCCCCGCCGGGGTCATCTGGGTCGTTCACATAGCCGCCTTCGCGGGCAACAATCTCTTGGGCAATCTGTTCAACGGTTTTCATCGCTTTCCCCTTCTTGCGTAAGGGGAAAGGGTGCTTAAAACCCGTTAAAAGAGTTCAGCGCCAGCGTGCGCTTAGCTGTTCGGGTCGCGGTAGACGCCCTGCTCTTTAAGCGCGTCGGTCACTTCTTTGGGCATATAATTCTCGTCATGTTTGGCAAGAATTTCGCGCGCCACAAAGACGCCATCCACCATCGTGCCAGTGCCGACCATGCCTTTGTCTTCGCCAAAAAGATCGGGCAGCACGCCGGTGAATTTAACGGGGATCGAGGCCCCGCCATCGGTCACCGAAAAGGTGATGTCTTCGCCTTGGCCGCGCACCAACGTGCCGGTTTCAACAAGCCCGCCCAAGCGGAAAACTTCCCCTTCGGCGGGCGGCGCGGCCACCACTTCGGCGGGCGAGCGGAAGAAGTTGATCCCGTCTTTGAAGCCATAGCCGATCAGCCCCGTCGCCAAGACCAGCGCAAACCCGGCTGCAATCAGCACTTGGATCCGCCGCTTCTTCTTCAGGTTCTTCATCGCCTCGCCTCCCGTTACGCGCTGCGCCCCAAAAGGCGCATGCGCGATAGATATTCCCTGACAGAGATCAAGGGAAGACCGGGGCCAACATCAAGCCCATGGTTTCCGGCAGGCCCAGCATCAGGTTGGCGTTCTGGATCGCTTGACCCGACGAACCCTTGGTGAGGTTGTCAATCGCCACGGTCACGATGGCGCGGCCCGGCAAACGGTCGCCCGTCACGCCCAAATGCACGAAGTTCGACCCCGCGACCGAGCGGGTCGAGGCAAGCGTGCCAAAGGGCAGCACTTCCAAGAACACTTCCTCGGCATAGCGCGCGGCCAAAGCAGCGTGAATTTCCTCAGCATTTCCGCGCACATAAACGGTACCCAAAATGCCCCGGTTGAACGGCATCAGATGCGGCGTGAACTGCACCAAAACCGGGCGACCCGCGAGTTTGGAAAACTCTTGGTCGAACTCGCCCAAATGCCGATGCTTGCCGCCCGCCGAATAGGGCATGGTCCCGCCCGACAATTCGGCATGCAGAAGGTTCTCTTTCAGGCTGCGGCCCGCGCCGGAAACGCCCGCTTTGAGGTCGATCACGATCTCGTCAAGGTCGATCACACCCGCCTCAATCAGCGGACGGATCGCATATTGCCCCGCCGCCGCATTGCAGCCGGTGCCCGCGCACAGCCGCGCGGTGCGAATCTCGTCGCGGTAGAACTCGGTCAGCCCGTAGACGGCCTCTTTTTGCAACTCGACCGCGCTATGCGGCTTGCCATACCATTTTTCATATTCCGCCGGATCGCGCAGCCGGAAGTCGGCGGACAGGTCCACCACCTTTTGGTCACGCGGCAGTTCCGCAATCACCGCTTGCGAGGTGGCATGGGGCAGGGCGCAAAACGCCAGATCGACGTTTGAGAAGTCGATCTCTTCGATCTTGCACAGATCGGGCAGGCCAAGGTGGCGCAGATGCGGAAAGACCTCGCCCATTTTCATGCCCGCCTTTCGGTCCCCCGACAGCGCGACGATCTCCATTTCTGGATGGGTGGCGATGATCCGGGCGAGCTCGGCCCCGGTATAGCCCGAAGCCCCGAGGATGGCGATTTTCTGGGTCATTTCAGTCTCCGCAGTTGTGACCCTGTGTTGCCTCAGGCTAAGTTGCCACGCAAGCAAAGTTTGCATGAGGATCTCAATGACGAAGGCGTGGCATTACGCGTGGCAGGGCAAATCCGAAGGCCCGGTGGATGAAGCCATGATGGGCGATTTGATCCGAGCCGGGCGGGTGCGGGCCGATACGCTCATTTGGGCGGAAGGGATGGGAGATTGGGAGCGCGCCGATGCGCATTTCCCCTTTGCCCCCGCACGGCCTGCTGCGCCCGCCTATGTGCCGCCGCCGCCCGCAGGGCCGCCGCCACTGGGTCGCGAGAGCGCATATGGCCCTTACGAGGGGGCACCGCCGCGCGATTTCATTGAAGCGATCAAGGTGTGTTTTCGCAAATATGCCACCTTCAAAGGCCGCGCGAGCCGGTCTGAATTTTGGTGGTTTCAGCTGTTCATCATTGGCGGGTCACTCCTCACCGGGCTTTTGGAGAACGGCATGGGCAGAGATGGGGCGGTGCTCAACGGTTTGTTTTCGCTTGCCACTTTCCTGCCTGCGCTCTCCGTGCAGGTGCGCCGCTTGCACGACACGGACCGGTCCGGCTGGTGGATCGGTGGCTTCTATCTGGCGATCATCCCTGGGGTCGTGGTGTTGGGAGTGCTCGCCGCGATGGTCGAAGGCGGCGGTGGCAATGATATGGCATTGGGCGCCATCGCCATTGCAATGGGCGTCGCGGTGCTCGTCTATTCGATCTTGATGTTGGTCTTTCTGGCCAGCCGCAGCACGCCCGGCCCGAACCGCTTTGGTTAAGCGGCCTCAAAGGTGATCTGGCGGCGCAGGAACTGCGTCGCATGCACCGAAACCGAGGCTGGATCGCCGGTTGTCAGATATTTTGATACCTGCCCCGCGCCTTTGAAATCGGGCCGCCGCTCCAGATAATCGGCCAAGCTTTCCGCCACGAGGTTGGCTTGGCTATAAACCTTCACCTGCTCGCCAAGCGCCTGTTGGAAGGTTTCTTGCATCAGCGGGTAATGGGTGCAGCCCAGAATCGCCGCCTCCGGATGCGGCATCCGCCGTTTGAGCGCCTCGACATGGCTTTTGACCAAAGCCTCGGCCAGAATTTCATCGCCCGCTTCAATTGCATCGACTACGCCGCCGCAGGGCTGCGCCTCTACATCCACGCCAATTGCGCGATAGGCCAATTCGCGCTGAAAGGCACGGCTGGCCACTGTGGCGGGGGTGGCGAACAAAGCCACATGTTTCACCGCCACTTCACGCGGCGGGGAGTTGTCGCCCCATTTGCGTTCGGTCAGGGCCTCAATCATCGGCACGAACACACCCAAAACCCGCTTGTTCTTCGGAATCCAGGTTTCCTGCATTCGTTTGAGCGCCGCCGCAGAGGCGGTGTTACAGGCCAAGATCACGAGATCGCAGCCCTCATCCCAAAGCCGCTCAACGCCTTTGCAGGTCAGTTGGAAAATGTCTTCGGCATCGCGCACACCATAGGGAGCGTGTTGGTTGTCGCCGTAATAGACGAAGGCCATGTCCGGCAGCCGCTTTGAAACCGCCTGATGTACGGTCAGCCCACCGAGACCACTGTCAAAAACGCCTACCGCCATGCCTGCCTCCACACCTGCCGCTACAGCCTTTGCGGCCTTTCTTCCGTTCTAAGCCTCTCTCAGACGGAAATAAACGCCTATTGCATCCGCATCTGTGCTGCGACTGCCCGCTGAGGTGCAGATGCGCCGCAGCTATGAAAAAAGTTTAGGCGCTAACAAGGAATTCGGTTGAAAGGCATTTGTTAAATCCGAGAGGTTTAGATATGCAACGGACGCAAGACTGGTATGAAAAGGCGCGCGCGTGCAGGGAATGGACTGGGACAAGCTGAGAATATTTCACGCGGTGGCCGATGCGGGCTCCCTGACCCATGCCGGTGACGCGCTGCACTTGTCGCAATCGGCGGTTAGCCGTCAGATTCGTGCGCTGGAAGATTCGCTTGGAACCACGCTGTTTCACCGCCATGCGCGCGGGCTGATCTTGACCGAACAGGGGGAATTGCTGTTCGACGCCACCTCCACCATGGCGAAAAAGCTCGATTCTGCCGCTGCGCGCATTCGTGACAGCGAAGAGGAAGTCTTCGGCGAATTGCGTGTCACCACAACGGTGGGCTTTGGCACGATGTGGCTCGCGCCGCGCCTCGTGAAGCTTTACGAGCGCTATCCGGAACTAAAAATCGACCTGCTGCTGGAAGAGCGCGTGCTCGACTTGCCGATGCGGGAGGCCGATGTGGCGATCCGCATGAAGGAGCCGGCGCAGGCGGACCTTGTGCGCAAGCGACTTTTGAACATCCGCATGCGGCTTTACGCAACGCCGGAATATTTGGCGCGCGCTGGGCGACCGAGCCGGATCGAAGAGTTTGGTGCGCATCGGTTGATCTGTCAGAACCCGGCCACGCCGCAGGTTCAGGCTGGCGCGCATCTAACGCAAAGCGTGATGGCGCATGGTGTGCATTCCACGCTGATGGTGAACAACTACTTCGGCGTTTTGCAGGGCGTGCTGAACCATGTCGGCATTGGCGTGCTGCCGGATTATCTGACGGCGGATTTCCCGCTGCTTGAGCGGGTGCTGCCCGAGGTGGAATCGGTCGAGGTTCCGGTGTTCCTTGCCTACCCCGAAGAGCTGCGCTCCTCGCGCCGAGTCAACGCTTTCCGCGATTTCGTGCAGGAAGAAATTCTCGCCTATCGCCGTGCGCAAAGCGGCGAAGCCGCGGTCGAGTGACAAGAGCGACACTTTAAAGAAGCCAACCGACGGTTGCGTTTCGACATGTGCGCAGCGCATATCTGCCATGCTGCATCTGCGACATGATTCCGCTTGAACGGTTCACACTCTGCCCATAAATCGGGCGAAGAGGGTGGCGAGCAGAGGAATCTCTCATCATCTTCTACCTCCCTGTTGGACTAAGGCCGAGCTTGTCTCGGCCCTTTTTTTATTCCGGGGCACACTTCAGAACATTTTTCGATGCATGCGCTAAAGGCGCGAGAAGCGGCGCTTTTTCGCCTTCTGCTTGTGAAATGGTTCCAACAAAGTTGTTCAAATCGGTTCACGCAAATGCGTCTGAACTTCTGGCCGATCTCCGGCGTTCTCTCACCATGAACACGATGCGACGGCCTGCGGCACAGCCCCAAGGCCACGTCTGAAAGGAGATCAGAGATGAAACGCATGAACAGCACGCTCACCAGCCTTCTTGTTGCCGGTATCGTTGCGGCGCCCGTTGCCGCATTTGCCACGAGCGATAACCCCTATGGCCTGATCGACTATAAAATGGGTATTGCCACACTCCCGACCGCTGGTTCGCAAGGCGACGTTGCCCCGCCGCTCCCGGATCAATACGGGATCGCTGATGTGAAAACCGGGACGGTCAAAGCCACCGACACCTCGGCGGCGACCTCGAATGGTCTCGACAATCGCCCGATCCAAACGCTGCTTGTGGATCAATCGGGGATCGCGCTGAATAAAGGCCAGGCCCAAGCTGCTGGCGCAGTGGTAACGGCGGATGGCGGTGCGGTCGGTACGATCTCGCGCGTGGTGCCGGGTGAACAAGTGGACACCGTCTATGTGCGTGCCTCGAACGACATCAAGCAGCGCACGTTCTCGATGTTTAAGGTGAATGTGCCGAAGGGCGCGCTGAAAGGCGACCAACTGCACCTGCAAATGACGATGGCCGAGCTTATCGCGGAATTGAATGGCCAAAGCTGATCCAGCACGGGCGAGACCCGGTCTGATGCAAAGGGGTGGCAACTGCCACCCCTTTTCGCATGCCTTCCCCCTTTCCCCGCAGGCGCACATGCACTAAGGGAAACGCAACATGCCGATGCCGGAGGACCCGATGACCGAGCCGCAAATCACCCCCGACCTGATTGCCGCCCACGGCCTCAAACCCGACGAATATGAGCGCATCTTAGGAATTCTGGGTCGTGCGCCGACTTTCACCGAGCTGGGCATCTTCTCGGCGATGTGGAACGAGCACTGCTCGTACAAATCTTCCAAAATCTGGCTGCGCACGCTGCACACCGAAGGGGAGCAGGTGATTTGCGGCCCCGGCGAAAACGCGGGCGTTGTCGATATTGGGGACGGGCAAGCCATCGTCTTCAAGATGGAAAGCCACAACCACCCTTCCTACATCGAACCGCATCAAGGTGCGGCGACCGGCGTGGGCGGCATTTTGCGTGACGTTTTCACCATGGGCGCGCGCCCGATTGCGGCGATGGATAGCCTCTCCTTTGGTCTGCCCAGCCACCCCAAAACCCCGCATCTGGTGAAAGGTGTGGTGGAAGGTGTCGGCGGCTACGGCAACTGCTTTGGTGTGCCGAATGTTGGCGGCGAAGTGCGCTTCCACGCCTCGTATAACGGCAACTGCCTTGTGAACGCCTTTGCGGCGGGCCTCGCGCAGACTGACAACATCTTCTATTGCGCTGCTTCGGGCATCGGCATGCCGGTGGTCTACCTCGGGGCCAAAACCGGTCGCGATGGCGTTGGCGGGGCGACGATGGCCTCCGCCGAGTTCGACGATACGATCGAAGAAAAACGCCCGACCGTGCAAGTCGGCGACCCCTTCGTGGAAAAATGTCTGATGGAAGCCTGCATGGAACTGATGCAGACCGATTCTGTGATCTCGATCCAAGACATGGGCGCGGCGGGCCTGACCTGTTCGGCCGTGGAAATGGGCGACAAAGGCGGCCTTGGGATCAAGCTCAACCTTGATGCGGTGCCGCAGCGTGAAGCGCGCATGACTGCTTACGAGATGATGCTGTCGGAAAGCCAAGAGCGGATGCTCATGGTGCTCAAGCCCGAAAAAGAGGCCGAAGCCCGCGCGATCTTTGAAAAATGGGATCTCGATTTTGCCATCGTCGGTGAAACCATCGCCGAAGACCGCTTTGTCATCATGCATGGCAACGAAGTGAAGGCGGATATTCCGCTTTCCAAACTCTCCTCGGCCGCGCCGGAATATGATCGCCCGTGGGTGGAAACGCCCGCCGCCGCGCCGCTGGGGGCGCTGCCCGAAATCACCCCGATTGCGGCACTCAAAGCGCTGATCGGCTCGCCGAACTATGCGGCGAAGAACTGGGTGTTTGAGCAATATGACACCCAAGTTATGGCCGATACCGTGCGCCGTCCGGGCCTTGGTGCCGGGGTTGTGCGCATCCACGGCACCAACAAAGCGGTCGCTTTCACCTCGGATGTGACGCCGCGCTATGTGAAGGCGAACCCGTTTGAAGGCGGCAAGCAAGCGGTGGCGGAAGCCTATCGCAACCTCTGCGCCGTGGGTGCGCTGCCGCTCGCCACCACCGACAACATGAACTTTGGTAACCCCGAAAAGCCCGAAATCATGGGGCAATTCGTCGGCGCGATCAAAGGTATCAGCGAAGCGTGCAAAACGCTCGACTTCCCGATCGTCTCGGGCAACGTCTCGCTTTACAACGAAACTGATGGCTCGGGCATTCTGCCGACCCCGACGATTGGCGCGGTTGGCCTGCTGAAATCGCTGGATGATCTGATCGGCGGGCTGCCCGAGGCCGGCGACATCGCGCTTTTGATCGGCACGACCCACGGCCATCTTGGTCAATCGGCGCTGGCGGCGGAAGCCTTTGGGCTGGAAGAGGGCGATGCCCCGCCGGTCGATCTGGCCGATGAGCGCAAGCACGGCGAGTTCCTGCGTGCCAATGGTCGCGTGGTGAAAGCCGCTGCCGATTTGGCCGATGGCGGCTTGGCGCTTGCGGCCTTTGAAATGGCCGAAGTGGCGGGCATTGGCATCCAGCTGGATGAAGCGGGCATCGCCGCGCTTTATGGCGAAGATCAAGCCCGCTACCTCGTCGCTTGTGACGAGGCCGGGGCCGAGGCGCTGGAAGCCGCCGCGCAGGCCGCTGGTGTGCCGCTGGAACGCGTGGGCGTTTTTGGTGGCGCCGAGGTGATCTTTGGCGCTGACCGCGCCCCGATGGCTGAGCTTTCGACCCTCTATCGGTCCGCTTTCGCTGCGGCGGTAGAAGGGTGAGGCGGGGCCGGTGGCCCGCATGATCTCGGTTACGCTTATGGTCGGCGCGCATAAAACCGCGTCGACACATCTTCAGACGACGCTTTTATCCGTGCGCGAACGGCTGGCTGCCGAAGGGGTCGGCGTGATCGGCCCGAAAGAGGTGCGCGAGTTTTTGCGTCCGGCGATGCAGCCCGGACAGTTGTCGCCGGTCGAGGCGCAGGTGCTGGCGCGTGCCGCGATTGGGCAGCTTTGCCCCGGGGCGCGCCATGTCGTGGTGATGGAAGAAAACGTGCTTGGCGTGACCACCCGCAATTTCCTGCTGGGGCAGGGCGGGCTGATCTACCCCTTTGCCACGCGGCGGTTGCGCGATGCCTTGGCCTGTTTTGGTGGGGCAGAGGTGCGGGTGGGGCTTGCCATCCGCAATCCGGCGAATTTCCTTGTCTCTTGCTGGAGCGAGCAATTGTTGCTTGCACCTTGGACTCCGTTTCGGGATTTCGTCGCGGGCATTCCGCCCGATATGCCGCGCTGGCTGTGGCTGACCAATCGCATGCTGCAGGCAACCGATGATCTGACGATCTGGACCTATGAGGATTATCCCGCCGTCATGCCGCAGATCATTGACTGGGCCACCGGGCTCAAAGGGTTTGGCGCGACCGTCACCCCCTATGATCTGCGCATGCGCCCGGGGCTGAGCCATCGCGCCGCCAACTTTTTGCACAACCGAATGGAAAACGACCCGGAGCGCGACCACAAAATCGTGATGCGTCGGGCGCGTCGGATTGCCCCGCTGGATGGGAACAACCCCCGTTATGATCCGTGGAGCGCAGAGGAGCGCGCCAAGTTTGATGCGGTTTATGCCGATGATTTGCTGGAATTGGCGACCGCCTCGCCGGTGCATTGGCTGACCCCGCCGCAGCCCTAACCGCTTGGCACGCTGCGTGCCGGGTGCTCGCGTGGCCTCTTGCCGCAGCCAGCGCCGCCGCCTAGATTGAAGCCAACACGAAGGAGTGCCTCATGCCGATGGAAGCGACCGACATTGAAGCCCTGATCCGCGCCGGGTTCCCCGAAGCAAAGATCACCATCACCGACCTTGCGGGGGATGGGAACCACTGGGGGGCCGAGGTGATCGACGCCTCTTTCAAAGGGATGAACCGGGTGCAACAGCAACGCGCCGTTTTCGCCGCGCTCAAAGGCGCGATGGATGGCCCGGATGCGCCGCTCCATGCGCTGGCGCTGACCACGAAGGCCCCGGAGTGAGTGGGGATACTCCTTGAACTGATTTTTGGGCTGTCCCGCCTGATACAGATTTTCTTTCAAGGATTTCCGCGCCTTTTCAGACACGGTCTTCGCGGGTTGCGCGAGGGCGGAGCAAAGGAACCAGACCATGACCGCAATCGACCAAATCAAGGCTGACATCGAAAGCAATGATGTTGTGCTTTACATGAAAGGCACCCGCGAGATGCCGCAATGCGGGTTCTCGAGCCGCGTGGCCGGGGTGCTGAACTATCTTGGCGTGGCCTATAAGGACGTGAACGTTCTGGCCGATGCCGAGGTGCGCCAGGGCATCAAAGAGTTTTCCGACTGGCCGACGATCCCCCAGCTTTACGTGAAGGGCGAATTTGTCGGCGGCTGCGATATCGTCACCGAGATGACGCTGTCGGGCGAGTTGGACAAACTCTTTGAAGACAAAGGCATCGGCTATGACAAAGGCCGCGCCGACCAAATCCGCGCCGCCAACGCCTAAGACGCGCGCACAGGGAACAAAAGAAAGCCCCGCATTGCGGGGCTTTCTTTTTGGGGTGGAGAGCGGGTTAACTCTTGGGGGCCTGTCCGGTTTGAGCCCCAATTGACAGATGCTGCACTTTGTATGAAAGGCTGCTTTCAGCAGTTTTGCATGTTTTGAGCGTTTGATAACATGCGGCATGGGAACGCCTAATGACACGCAAAAACAAAGGTTGAAGGCTTGGGCTTACACGATCTTAATCGTGACCTTTCTTTGTGTATGGCTGAGTGGAATGACCGCAGGATTGATGGCCGGAGCGTGCCGGAATGATCGCTACGAAGGTGCCAAGAAGCTCCGATTTTGCAACATTTCACTCGCCGCTGGTGCTTGGATGGATTTCTCTCCCCAGGAGCGCGCAAAGAGAAGCGTTCTCGAACTCGAAAGAGGGATCGCGCTGTCTCAGATCGGAGAACCAGAGAAAGCGATTGAAGCATTTAAGGAAGCCTTGCGCGACGCACGAGCAAAGTCGGGCGCGTGGGAACAGCAACTCCACCAACGTATGGTTCAAATGGAAGACCGCAACACGCTTGCGCTGTGGGTGTCGGTGGTCGAGGCAGAATAGGAGATTTGAGCAGCGTGGAGAATCTGCAAAGCCGCCATTCGCACAGCTGCACCGAAATGGTGCTTCGTCCGCATTGCCGCCGTATCCCCTTCCTCAACGCTTACCCCCCAAAAAAACAAAAAAGGCCGCAGCAAATGCCCCGGCCTTCCTTCATTCAATCGCTTTTCGCCCTCAGGCTTTGCGCAGGCGGATCACCACATCAACGCGGCTGACTTCGGTGCCGGGCGGGGCGGCGGGGACGCGGACGAGTTCCAGCTCTTCCACCGGCGCGTCAGAGATGCGGTTTTCCCCCTCCCAGAAGAAGTGGGGGTGATCATCCATCCTCGTGTCGAAATAGCTGCGTCCGGCGTCTACGGTGATCTCATGCATGATCCCGGCATCGCAGAAGGCGCGCAGCGTGTTGTAGACGGTGGCCAGTGACACTTTCTCGCCCGCTTCGAGGGCGGAGGCATAAAGCCCCTCGGCTGTTACATGGCGATTATGGCCATCGCCCACCAGCAAAGACGCCAAAGACATGCGCTGCCGGGTCGGCCGCAAACCGCCAGCCGAAAGCCAGCGCAGACCGCGTTCCTGTTCGATCGTCTTCATGACATCTCACCCCTACGCTACCTGTAACTAATATAAGAACAAGTAGAACCCAAAAACAACGAGATTCTGACGCAGCTTTCCGCCAGGGGCGGCCCTTGCGCGCCCGGTAAGGGGGGTGCTAGAGGGGGTGAACAAAGTCAAGGGGGGAAAGCCGATGTCAGCCTATCCGACCAGCTTCGGCAAGGAAGATCTGCTCAAATGCGCGCGTGGTGAGCTTTTTGGGCCGGGCAATGCCCAGCTGCCCGCACCGCCGATGCTGATGATGGACCGTATCACCGAGATCTCGGGCGATGGCGGTCTGCACGGCAAGGGCCATGTTGTGGCCGAGTTCGATATCACCCCCGATCTGTGGTTCTTTGACTGCCACTTCCCCGGCAACCCGATCATGCCGGGCTGCCTTGGCCTTGATGGTCTGTGGCAGCTTACGGGTTTCAACCTTGGCTGGCGTGGCTGGCAAGGGCGGGGCTATGCGCTTGGCGTGGGCGAAGTGAAGCTCACGGGCATGGTGCGCCCCGATCGCAAAATGCTGACCTACAAGGTCGATTTCACCAAAGCCCTGCAAACGCGGCGGCTGACGATGGGCGTCGCCGATGGTATCGTCGAGGCTGATGGTGAAGTGATCTACGTGGTCAAAGACATGAAGGTCGCGCTCTCCGAGAGCTGACCCCGAAATTACAGGAGGCCCCCATGCGGCGTGTCGTTATCACCGGTCTGGGCATCGTCAGCCCCATTGGCAATAATGCCGAGGAAGTCACCGCAAGCCTGCGCGCCGGGCGCTCGGGCATTGTTTTTGCCCCCGAATATGCCGAGCGCGGCTTCCGCAGCCAAGTGCATGGCGCGCCGCAAATCGTGCTCGAAGACCATATCGACAAGCGCAACCTGCGGTTCATGGGGCGCGGTGCGGCCTATAACTTCCTGTCGATGGAGCAAGCGATTGCCGATTCGGGGCTGGAAGAAAGCGATGTGTCGAACCCGCGCACAGGCCTGATCATGGGCTCGGGTGGCCCCTCGACCTCCAACTTCTTTGATGCGCACCAGATCGTTGTGCAAAAAGGTTCGCCCAAGCGGATGGGCCCGTTCATGGTGACGCGCTGCATGTCGTCCACCAACTCGGCTTGCTTGGCGACGCCCTTCAAGATCAAGGGTGTGAACTATTCGATCACCTCGGCTTGCTCCACCTCGGCGCATTGCATCGGCAATGGTGTTGAGCAAATCCAAATGGGCAAGCAAGACATCGTCTTTGCGGGCGGCGGCGAGGAACTCGACTGGACGCTGAGCTGCCTGTTCGACGCGATGGGCGCGATGTCGTCGAAATACAATGACACGCCGACCACCGCGAGCCGCGCCTTTGACGTGACGCGCGATGGTTTCGTGATCGCGGGCGGCGGTGGCGTTGTGGTGCTTGAAGAGCTTGAGCATGCCAAAGCGCGCGGCGCGAAAATTTATGCCGAAGTCACCGGCTACGGTGCCACCTCGGATGGCTACGACATGGTGGCCCCCTCGGGCGAGGGTGGCGAGCGCTCGATGCGCCTTGCCATTGGCACGCTGCCCGAAGGCCGCAAGATCAGCTACATCAACGCGCATGGCACCTCGACTGTTGCGGGCGACGTGACCGAGGTGGAAGCGGTGCGCCGCGTCTTCGGTGAAGGCAATGTGCCGCCGATCTCCTCGACCAAATCGCTGACCGGGCACAGCCTCGGCGCGACCGGCGTGCATGAAACGATTTACTCCCTGCTGATGATGCAGGGCAAATTCATCACCGGTTCGGCCAATGTGACCGAACTGGACCCGGCGATCAAACCCGAGGAAATCTGCACCGAAACGCGCGAAAACGTCGAATTCGACTCCGTGCTTTCCAACAGCTTCGGTTTCGGCGGCACCAACGCCACGCTGGTGATGAGCACCTATCGCGACTGATCTAGCAGGTTTGACATGGCGGATTTGATGAAGGGCAAGCGCGGGCTTGTCATGGGCGTTGCCAACGAGCGCTCGATTGCTTGGGGCATCGCCTCGGCTTTGGCCGCAGAAGGGGCAGAGCTGGCGTTCTCCTATCAGGGCGAAGCGTTCGGCAAGCGGGTGGAACCGCTCGCCGCCTCGGTGGGCGCGTCTTTGCTCGTTGATGTGGACGTGAACGACGATGCCTCACTTGATGCCGCCTTTGCGAAGCTGAAAGAGGAATGGGGCACGATTGATTTCGTGGTCCATGCCATCGCCTATTCGGACAAGAACGAACTGACGGGGCGTTTCATCAACACCTCGCGCGAGAACTTCAAAAACTCGCTGGCGATCTCTTGCTACAGCTTCATCGACGTGGCGCGCCGCGCCTCGGAACTGATGCCCGAGGGCGGTTCGCTGATCACGCTGACCTATGGCGGCTCGAACCGGGTGACGCCGTTCTATAACGTGATGGGTGTGGCGAAAGCGGCGCTGGAAAGCGCTGTGCGCTATTTGGCAAATGACCTTGGCCCGCAAGGCATCCGCGTCAATGCGATCTCGCCCGGCCCGATGAAAACGCTCGCGGGTGCCGCCATTGGTGGTGCGCGCAAGACCTTCCGCCATACCGAGGCAAACAGCCCGATGCGCGCCAATGCGACGCTCGAAAGCATCGGCGGCACGGCGGCTTATCTGTGCTCAGATTACGGGGCGTGCACCACGGGCGAGGTGCTGATGGTCGATTGCGGCTACCACGTGTTGGGCATGCCGCAACCGGAAAACATCTAAGCGAAATGGGCGCCTTCGGGCGCCCTTTTTAATCGGTGTCTTGGTCCAAATCGCGCAACGCGCGGCGCAGTTTCGGGCTTTGCTTTTGGAACCCCTCGGCGTCGCCGAAATCGCAGAAATTGCCGTAATAGGGATGCACGCCCTTCACCCGCTGGGCATGTTTGATCGGGCACCAATATTGTTCGGTCCGCGCGGCGACCTCGCGCACATAGGACACAACGCCATTGCCATAACCGCAATACATGCAGTTCACCTTCTGCACGATGTTGAGATAGGCAAGGTTCTGGCGGTCAATCACCACATGATCGCGCCGTTTCACCAGTGCGATGCCGTAAACCGGAAAACAGACGCGCTGATAAATCGTCACGAACAGGTCCAGCAGCACAAACGGGATGAAGACCGCATAGATAAAGGGGGCGGTCAGCACCACCAACAGCCGGGTGCGGCGCAAAAACAACCACCATCGCACCCGTGCCATACGGTGCGCATCGCGCACGCCTTCTTCAAACTCGATCCGGCCTTGGGTGAAGCGGTAGCGCCATTGCGCGCGGCTTTGCTCCCAAGCCTCTTCGACCTGCGCCTCTATCTCGGCAAGGCGCGCTTGCAATTGTTCTAGCCTGTTGTCGCTCATGGTTTTCCCCGCCCCAGTCGCTATGATGGCGTGATAATGCGCGCATCATGGGGGGAAGGCTATGGAGTTGCAGCAGTTTATCGCGCCCGATGGGGCAAAATTGGTATGGCGTGATCAGGGCGAAGGCGCGGCGCTGATTATGTTGCCGGGGCTGACGCGCACGGGGGCCGATTTTGACTATCTGCTGCCGCATCTGCCGGGTGGGCTGCGGGTGATCCGCCCCGATTATCGTGGCCGGGGTGGCAGCGATTGGACAGGGGCCGCCAGCTACACCGTGATCCAAGAAGCCGCCGATCTGGTGGCGCTGATGGATTATCTGGGGCTCGAGAAGGCGGCGCTGCTGGGCACCTCGCGCGGCGGGATGATCGCTATGTATATGGCGGCGTTGCCCGAGATGCGCGCGCGGCTGTCGGGCATTTGTCTCAATGATATTGGCCCGGTGATCGAGCATGACGGGCTGATGCGGATTTTTGATTATCTGGGCCGCAATCCGGTTGCCAAGACCTATGCGGAACTTGCTGAGGCTTTGCCGCGCCTGATGGCAGGCTTTGCCAATGTGCCCGCCATCCGTTGGGCCGAAGAGGTTACGCGGCACTACCATGAGACCGCGCAGGGGCTGCGTATCAATTACGACCCGGCGTTGCGCGAGTCTTTCCTTGCGGCCTTTCAGGGCGGCAAGGTGCCAGCGGCTTGGCCGCTTTTTGAGGCCTGCACGGGCCTGCCTTTGGCGCTGTTACGGGGTGCGAATTCAGACCTGTTGAGCCGGGATACGGTGGTCGAAATGCGCCGCCGCCGCCCCGATATGCTGTTTGCCGAGGTGCCCGACCGCGCGCATATCCCGTTTCTTGATGAGCCCGAGAGTGTTGCGCTCATCCGTGAGTGGCTGGCTCAGATCAGCGCCTGAGCCTTGGCGCCAACCCACCCCAAAGCGCCATAAGCGCCGCCGCCAAAACCGAAAGGCCCACCGCAGCGGCCAAGAAACTTGCGGTGCCCAAACTGCCCGCTTGCAACCATACCCAAGCGAGCATGGCTTGCCCCACAACCACGGCCCCCATCGCCCCCCATAGCCCTTGCCGGACAGCGGCGGGGCTGTGCGGCGCTTGGGCTAGCCGCAGCGCGGTTTTCAGCGCCAGCGCGGCATCATGGCGGATCACCATCAGTGCGGGCACTAGCGTCAGCACAATAAAGAACCCGGTGCTCAGGCCATAGACCAGCGTCACCACCGTGGGTTTGAGAAACAAAGATTGCCGACTTTGTTCAAACATCAGCGGCGCAAGTCCCAAGACGGTGGTGAGTGTGGTCAGCATAATTGGGCGTAGCCGCTCGCGCGCGGCGATGCGCGCGGCCACCGCCATCGGCAGGCGTTTGGCATAGTCTTGGATTGTGGTCACCAAGACGATGGCATCATTGATAATGATCCCCGACATGCCGATCAGCCCGATGATCGTGAAAAGCGACATAGCAAGGCCAAAGTCCAGATGCCCCCAGACCGTGCCAATCAGCCCAAAGGGGATCACGCTCATCACAATGACCGGCGTGGTCCAGCTGCCAAAAATCCAGCCGAGCACGAGGTAAATGCCCAAGATACACATGGCAAAGCCCAAGATTGCCTCATCCAAGAAGGCATCTTCTTGCAGCGCCAGCCCGCCCAGATCCCAGTCAAGGTTGTAGCGTTCCGCGATGGTGGGCAGGATATCGTTTTGCAGTGTGCGGGCAATTTCGCTGGCGCGTTCGGGATTATCTTCCGACAAAGCGCCTGTGACGGTGATCAGCCGCCGCCCGTTTTCGCGGTTTACGGTGGAAAAGGCGATTTCGCTTTTGGCCGTCACGATCTCGCCCAAGGGCACATAGGCGCCCGCTGGGCTGCGCATCAGGGTGGATTGCAGGAAATCGGCGTTTAGTTCGGCCTCGGGCACGCCCACCTCAATCGCTGTGGTGCGGGTGCCTGCGGGAAACTCTGCCGCTGTGATGCTGCCCAGCCGGGCGAACAGTTCCGCCCCAACGGCTTCGGTGGAAAAGCCAAGCGCCTCGCCTGCGGGGGTGAGCGTCAGCGTGACATCGTTTTTGCCATAGGGCAGGCTGTCTTGCAGCCCCGTCACTTCGGGAAAGGCGCCAAGCGCGGCCATCAGGTCTTCGGCGGCGGCTTTGAGGGTGAAACTATCCGCCCCATAGAAATTCACCGAAAGCGAGTCACCCCCGGGTCCCATGCCCTGCGTGCGGAAGTTCAAGATCGCCAGACCGGCGGGGCGGTTGAGTTCTTGCTGCACCTCGCGCACAAATTCGAGCGCGGTGAAATTGCGTTCATCCGCCCCTACAAGGCCAATGTCGATGGCGCCCAGCGTGTCTGGGTCCATCGTTTCTTCGCCGGGCAGGCCCTTCGCGGTGGTGCCGCCCACTTGGGTCAGCGCATGCACCACCGGGTTGATGCCGCTTTCGGCCTCGTGCCGTTTGGCCACCACATCGACCGCGCGGGCCAATTCGCGGGTCATTGCGCGGGTTTCTTCGCGCGTCGCGCCGGGCAGGAAGGCGAAGTTGCCGCCGACCGAGCCGCTTTCTGGCGCGGTGAAGAAGGTCCAGACCACCTCGCCGCGCAAGATCATCGCAACCGAGAAAGACAGCACCACGATCATGGCTGCCGCCACAAGGTAGCGCAGCCGGATCACCCAGCCGATCAGCGGCTCAAATACCCGCACCGCCATCACGTCAAAGCCTTGGTTGAACCAAGTGCTGGGCTTGTCATACCAGCGCGGACGGTCACTGGCGGCGAGCGCGTGATACATGTGATTGGGCAGGATCAGGAAGCTTTCGACCAGCGAGGCCAAAAGCACCGCCGAGACAACAAAGGGAATGTCGATGATCAGGCTGCCAAATTCGCCGCCCACGAACAAAAGCCCCAAGAAGGCCAAAACCGTGGTGGTGGTGGAGCTAAAGACCGGGCCCAGCATCCGACGCACCGCCTGCACCGGCGCCGAGGCGGCATCCGCCCCGCGATGGCGGTAGCGAAAATCGGCATGTTCGGCCACCACGATGGCATCATCGACCACGATGCCAAGCGTGATGATCAGCGCAAAAAGCGACATCATATTGATGGTCAGCCCCATCGCATACATCGCGCCAATGGCCGCCAGCATCGAGACGGGAATGCCCATCGCCACCCAAAGTGCGGTGCGCGCCGACAGGAACAAAAAGAGCGTGCCGAGCACCAGAACAAGCCCGGTCAGGCCGTTTTGCATCAGCACATCCAGCCGGTCGGTGATGTCTTGCGCACGGGTGTTGACAAGTCGGATGTCCACCCCCTCGGGCAATTCGGGGCGCAGGCTCTCTGCCAAGGCGCGCACCGCGGCCTCGATCTTGATCGCATCGCCTTCCGAGGTGCGATCCACCCGGATCAGAACCGCAGGTTGATCGTGCAGGTAATAGGCGCGCTCCGCATCGGCGCCGGTGACCGAAACCTTCGCCACATTGCGCACGTAAAGCTTGGAGCCATCGGGGTTGGTGCGCAGCACAAGGTTGCGAATGCGCTCTGCTTCGCGCGCCTCATCGCCCGCGCGCAGCCGCGCGGCACTTGCCGCCATATCGCCTGCGGGGCGCGCCTCCACTTGGCGGGCAATCGCGTCAGCAATATCGCGCAAGGTGATGTCATGGCGCAGCCGCGCCAGCTCTGGCACCGAAACCTCGATTTGCGGGGCCGCGACCCCGGTGATGGTGGTGCGGGTGATCCCGGCGCGAAACAGCCGCGCCACGAAATCATCGCCCAGACCCGCCAATTGATCGGGCGCAATCGGGCCAGAGATCACCACATCGGTGACCTTGTCCTTCCAAACCCCGCGCCGCACCACGGGTTCTTCGGCGGTATCGGGCAGGGTTTTCACCGTTTCGACGGCGGCTTTCACATCCTCGGTGGCCCGCGCCATATCCCAGCCGGGTTCAAGCGTCAGGGTGATCGTTGTTGCGCCTTCTTTAGAAATAGCGGCGGAACTCACCACCCCCTCAACGCCCTGAAGGGCCGGGTCCAAAAGAGCAACAACGGCATTATCAAGCTCTTCGGGGCCTGCGCCGTCCCACTCCACGCTTACGGTGACCGTGTCGATCACCACATCGGGAAAGAACTGCGAGCGGATCTTGGTGGTGGCAAAAAGCCCAAGCGCCAGCATCACCACCATCAAAAAGGTGGCGGCGGTGGCGTGGCGGGTGAAATAGGCAAGAATGCCGGTGTCGTTGCGCTCCATCAGCTTGCCCCTGTCACTGGCTTTCAGCCATTTTGGCTTCAAACTTTTCGACCGTGGCGCGTGGGACCGCCTCGCGGCTGAGTTCCTCTAGGAACTTCTCACGCATTTCAGGTTTCATCGTGGCGCTGGCTTCGATGAAGGCAATGATCTTGGCGCGACGTTCGGGCTCTAGCGTGACCGTCTCCGCCGCTGGGGCAGGCGCCGGGGCCGCACCGGGCGCAGGCGGCGGGCCGACGGGGGTGACCTGAATACCCGCCCCCAATTGCAGCGCGCGGCGTTCCACATAGCTGCGGCCAAAGGGCACCTCGCCCACGATCAACGTATCGCCTTGCTGGCGCAGAAGTTTCGCTTGCACCTCTTCCAGCCGGTTGCCTTCGCCCAAAAGCAAAATGCGCCCATCGGCAGAGGCCGCCGCCGCCGGGATCACCGCGACATTGCTGAGCGGTTTTTCCGCCACCTCAACACTGACAAAATCACCGGGGCGGATTTGCGTCGGGTCCGGCTCAATCAGCCGCGCATAGACGAGCCGCCCCACTTGCCCGGTGCCGGTTTCGGCGCCGGCGCGTTCCAAGGTGGCTTGCCACGTGCTGCTTTGCTGCCCGCTTTGCGCCCGGATCGTTACTTCTGCTTTGCGCAAATTGCCTTGCCCATTCAAAAGCCGCGAAAACTGGGTGTTGGTGACGCGGAAAGCCACCTCAAGGGCTGCCGGGTCCAGAAGGCTCGCCAGTTTTTCGTTGGCAGAAACCAGCCGCCCCTCGACCGCCGCCACCTCGGTGACTTGGCCCGCGAAAGGCGCGCTCACCGTGGCATCGCGCAAGGCGCGTTCAGCCTCGGCCAGCGCGATTTTGCGCCGATCAAGGGTGATTTCGGCTTGGGCAAGCCGCGCCTCATCCCCGGCGACAATTTGCAGGCGGTTCACCCATGTTTGTTCGGCGGCGGCTTTGGCAAGTTTCGCTGCTTCCAGATCGGCTGCGGTAGAGACGCCCCGATCCGCCAAGCCTTGCTGGCGGGTGGCGGCCTCGGCCCGAATATCGCGTTGCTCTTGCGCAACAGCGGCTTCCATCCGCGCCAGTTCCAGCGCAGAGCCTGCCTCGGCCAGTTCGGCTTCGGCCTCGCGCAGGTCATTCGCGGCGAGTGCAACCGCACTTTCGAGACGGGCCGGGTCAATGCGGAATAGCAATTCGCCCGCTGCAACCGCTCCGCCATCGCGGAAATTGGGCGAAAGCTCCACCACGGTGCCCGCCACCGCGCTGCGCAATTCAAGGCTACGGCCACTTTCCACCAAACCATAAGCGGTGATGATTGGCGTCACCTCTTGCGCAACAAGCGGGGCAACGGTGACCGAATAGGCGCGCTCGCGCGGGGTTTTGCCGGGGGGCGTGATGCGCGGGCCGGTCGCGGCGCTGTAGATCATATTGCCAGCAACCAACAGCAGCGCGAGGCTGATGCCCCCGATTACCACGCCAAAGGCGGCCCGATTGATGCTTTTCACGATGCGCTCCTGAACTTTCCGACCCGCGAAAAGGATAGGCGGGGTTCAGGGCTTTCTCCAAGGGGGCTTTGATGCAGGAGTGATATTTATTTTGATCTTAGAATGTGTCGGCGAGAGCCGCGGTCTCGAGCCCTTCGTGCGCCAACAGCCGTGCGGCTGTGAAGCGATCGGTCACCAGCACGTCAATCACCCCGGTGCGCAGCGCGCCCGCAATCGCCGCGACTTTGCTTGGCCCCCCGGCCAAGGCCAGCACCCGGTCCACCTTTTGCAGCGCATCAAGCGGCATCCCGATCACACGTTCATCAAGCGCGGTGATCACGGGCTGGCCCTGCGCATCAAAGAAGCGCAGCCCGATGTCGCCCACCGCGCCCGCCTCGGCCTCTTCTTGCAATTCGGGCGCGGAGAAAACGTTGCCCGAACGCGCCAGCATTCGCGAAGGTTCGATGCTGCCGATGCCGATCACCGCTAAAGTGACGCGCGAAAACAGTTCCAACGTTGCGCGGACGTAAGGGTCAGAGATCATCGCGTCTTTCGCCGCGCGCGATTGCGCCACGCCCGGCGCGGCCAGCAAGCGCGGTTCCGCGCCCGTGAGTTTGGCAAGCCGGGTGGTGAGTTGTGTCGCCTCAGATTGCATCGCGGGGGCCCCCATGCCGCCCAAAATCTGCACCACAAAGCGCGCTTTGGGGCCTTTGAGCGGATGGATGTTGTCGACCATTTTCAAGATGGTTTCTGACCAGCTGGAGACGCCGATGACCTCATCTGCCTGCATCGTGGCTTCCAGAAAATGCGCCGCCGCCTCGCCAATGCGCGCCATGATCGCCCCATCGCGCTCTTCCGAGCAGGGGACGACAATGGCCTCATGTAGCCCAAAATGGGTGCGCAGCGCGCCTTCTAAGGCGGAATAGGTGCC
The DNA here is from genome assembly GCF_900217725.1 of Rhodobacter sp. JA431. NCBI lineage: Bacteria > Pseudomonadati > Pseudomonadota > Alphaproteobacteria > Rhodobacterales > Rhodobacter > Rhodobacter sp. JA431. The sequence goes on along the minus strand of NZ_OBMP01000001.1, from coordinate 558,764 downwards.
CGGTGGCGCAACAACTGTGGTGCGCACGATCTCTTCTTCGACCGCGCGTTTGAGCATCCGCGAGACGGTGGCTTGCGACACCCGCAGATGTTTGGCGATCTCGGCCTGACGTTTCTTTTCGACGTGATACATCTGGGCAACACGGGCGATCATCCGCAATTCGTTGCTGCGCGACACCGGGGCGGGCTCCGTCAGGTCCGCGCGGTGGCGCGCCGGATCGCGCTGCCCCATGTGGCCAGTGCCTCGGCTCGCTTCTCGGAGGGCATCTGCGGGGCAAGCGCCGCATCATGCGGTTCAAGCTGCGCCACGGTTTCAAGGTCCGGCCAAAGCCCCACAGCAAGACCCGCGAGATAGGCCGCGCCGCGCGCCGAGGCATCGGGGCTTTCCGAGGTGGTGACCGCATGGTCGATAATGTCGGCCACCATCTGCATCAGCTTACGGTTCTGGCTCGGGCCACCATCAACGAAAAGCCGCCCGATCTCTTGGCCGGCATTGGCGCGCACAATCTCGAACACGTCATTGACCTGATAGGCGATGCTTTCCACCGCCGCGCGCGCCACATGGGCGGGACCTGCGCCGAAGGTCAGGCCCGAAATCAGCCCGCGCGCTTCGCTGTCCCAATGCGGCGAGCCAAGGCCCACATGCGCTGGCACGAGCGAGACACCGAGGGTCGTATCCACGGTTTCCGCCAAAGCGATCAACGCATCCACCGAGGGCAGGCCCAAAAGATCAGCCGTCCAAGGCAGGATCGAGGCAGAGACCAAGATATTGCCCTCAAACGCATAGGTGATCTGGCCCGCATATTTCCAAGCGATCGTGGTGGTGATGCCTTTGGGCGGTATGACAAACTCGGGCACGGTGGTCATGATCGAAGAGCCGGTGCCAAAGGTCACTTTGCCATCGCCTGCCGTATGCGCGCCATGACCGAAAAGCGCGGCATGGCTGTCGCCAATCGCGGCCGCGACTGGCAGACCATCGGGCAGGCCGGCTACACCACTGGTGGTGCCAAAGACGCTCGCACTGTCATAGACATTGGGCAGCATCTGCATATCAACGCCGAAGAGCGCGCAAAGCTCCGCATCCCAAACGCCTTCGGCAATGTTGAACAATTGCGTGCGCGCGGCATTCGATGCATCGGTCGCATGCACGGTGCCACCGGTGAATTTCCAGATCAGCCAGCTGTCTACCGTGCCGATGCAAATGTCCTCCGGGGCGCGGCCTTGGGCATGGTGTTCCAACAGCCAGTCGACCTTTGTGGCGGGGAACAGTGGGTCAAGCGGCAGGCCGGTGCGGGCGATCACCTGGTCTTCTTTGCCCGCGGCCTTGAGCGCCTCGCAAGCGGCGGCAGAGCGGCGGCATTGCCACGTAACCACGGGGCCGAGCGGTGCGCCCGTGGCGCGATCCCAGATCAGGATCGACTCGCGTTGGTTGGATATCCCAATCGCCGCAATCTCGTTGCCCGGAGCCTTTGCAAGGCAGGCGCCAATCGCCGCAACCGTTGCGGCCCAAATCTCTTCCCCGTCTTGTTCCACCCAGCCCGGCTGCGGGTGGCGAATGGGCACCGGCTGCGACCCCGTGGCGAGCACCGCACCGGTTTCGGAAAACAGGGCCGCCTTGGAGTTGGTGGTGCCTTCATCAATGGCAAGGATCGTGCGCGCGGTCATGGCCGGACCTCAAAATTTGCGGGCGAGGGGGTGGACGGGCCGCGCCGCTCCCGCAGCGGCGCAGTGTCATGGCTGCAAGGTGCGAAGTGTCTTGCGGCGTTGAATAAAAATTCCACCATAACTAGGCATTCGCGCAGCCAAGCTGTCAAGGCGCCAGCGCGGGGAATTATTTGGCCAAATCTGTGCGGCGGTTGTGGTGAGTGGAATTGGTTGCCTCGGCACAAGGCATGGCCAAGCGCCCGCGAGACGCGGGCGGTTTGGTACTTTATTTGTGAATTAGTCGAGCGCCGCGATCTGGCGGGCGAGTTGTTGCAGTGCCCGCGCTTGGGCGGCGGCCACGGCGGCGGGGCCTTGGCCCTCAAGCGGGACAGAAATGTTGAAGCTGCGCGCTACATCGCGCCCCGCGCCCATCACAGGGGTCACAAAATACTGTCCGCTCAGGTGAAAAAGCCCGTCCGCCCCGGCCAAAATCTGCGAAACGCGGATGTTCAATTCGCGGTCGGGCCCTTGGCTCAGCGGCCAAGGTTCGGGGACCGCCGTCGCCCCGCTCAGCGCCGAGATTTGCCCCGCCAGCACGCGCGTGACCGCCGCAGCAGGCGCATCGGCCCAAAGCGCATCGGGCTGGGCGCGCAGCGCGCCATCGGCCTCTTGCATCGTGACTTCGGGCGCGGTGGCATATTGTGGCAGCACGACCTCGCGCAGTTCCACCCGGCCCAAACGGTTGGGAAGCTCTTCACCGGGCAAAGGCGGTTCCACCAGATAAAGCGCCGAATTATCTCCGCAGCCAGCCAGCGTGCCGCAGACCAGAAGGCTCAGGATCAGGGTCTTGGTGCCAAGGGGAAATGTCATGTCTTACCGCCCGAGAATGATGGATTGCGGATTGCGCTGAATCATTCGGATCAGCGTGTCGAAAGAGGCGGCGGTTTTGCGCAATTGGCGCAGGGTCGCCACCGTCTCGGTGTTGAAATCAGACCGCTCACCATAGCTGGCCAAAACGCCATCCAAATTGCGGATCACCCGTTCCAGCTTGGTGGTCAGGTCTGGCAGTTTGGTGCTGGCCTCGGCCACCGCATCGGCGGCCTCGCGCGCCGAGCCAAGGGTTTGGTTCAGGTTTTCTGTGGCGCCGCCTTGCTCAAGATCTTTGAGCATGACGGTGAGCGCATCCAAAGATTCAGTCAGAGATTTTGGCAGCGCTTCCATATCTGCCGAAGAGGCAAGCTTATTGAGCGAGGCGGACAGATCAGCGGCGTTTTGGGTGATTTCTTGCAATGGCAGCGTCTTTGCCGTTTCGCCAATCTCATTGAGCGTATCAATCAGCTTGGGCACGCCTGCCACGCTGTCTGTCACCGCCTGCGCGGCTTCGCTTGCTGTGGTCATGGCGCCGGTAATACTGTCCACCGTGCCCGCTTCGGCAAGATCGGCCATAAAGTCGCCGGTTTCCTCCAGCGCTTTGCGCAACGCGGCGGGGGCGGCTTGCAGATCGGGGGAGCTGATCACCCCACGCGCATCCTCGACAAGACCCAAGATTGCGCCGGGCACTTGTTGCGTTTCTTCCTGCCCGATCAGCTTCGTCGTGGTGTCGAGCAGCGAGATGGTCGAATCCATCACCTCTTCGATTGGCAGGGCATTGATACGCGCCAAAACACCCTCGGCTGAGGCCGAGAAGTCGGAAATGTCCGGGGCGGTGGTCGGCAGCACCGGGTTTGGCTTGGCATCAAGGTCGATGCTGGCGGGTTCAGCATCTTTCACCGCGACCAGTTCGACCACGAGCGAGCTGCCCAAAAGCCCGCTGCTCGCCACCCGTGCACGCAGGTTCTTTTGGCTGACCTCTTCCGAAAGCAGCGCGAGCACCGCCTCCGTATCGCTTTTGCGCGGTAAGCCCAGCCGTTCGGGCGTCACCGCAAAGTCGACGCGTTGCACCACTGTTTCATCGCCCTCGGTCCCGGTGACCGTTTCGATCCCGATATTGATGATCTCACCGACTTTCACACCGCGCAGGTTGACCGGATCGCCAAGCGCCAAGCCACGGATGGAGCCATCAAGCCGGATCGAAAGCGCGACGCGTGCCTCTGCCGTATCGGCAAAGATAGAATCGCGGGCGGTTTCTTCGTCGGGAAAGATCGGGAACGAGGGGCTGTCGCCGAGTGGGGCGCCGCCAGTGACAAGCGTGTTGAACTCCACACCGCCTTGGATCAGCGAAGACAGGCTGCGCACATTCAGTTTGACGCCCGAAGCCCCAAGCGAGACCGAAAAGCCCGAGGTGTTCCAAAACAGCGTCGAGGAGGTGAGCCGCTTGTCATAAGGTGCCTCGATAAAGGCATTGATCCGCACCCCATCGCCGGTGGGGTTGACGCGCAGGTTGCGCAACTGGCCAACCTTGATGCCGCGATAGAGCACCGGCGCGCCTTCGATCAAAGAGCCGCCATCCGGTGCGGTGAGCGTGATCCATGTGCCCGAGCCCGGCGTAACGGCGAGCGGTGGCGTTTCCAGCCCCTTAAAGACGGCAGGCGGAGGCCCGGCAAAGCGTTTATCCCACAGCCCCTCAATAAAAACGCCCGACAGAACCGTATCGAGCCCCGAAATCCCGCTAAAGCCAATCTGCGGGCGCGCGAGCCAAAACTGCGCTTCGCTGTCAATATGCGCGGCCATGTCTTGATCTACGCGCACGGTCACAAGGGCGGCGGTCAGGTCTTCGGTAAAGCCCACCTTCTCGACCTTGCCGACCACGACTTGGCGATATTTCAGCACGGATTGTCCCGGCACCAGCCCGGCGGCATCAGAAAAGGTGATCTGGATCGGCACGCCCCGGTCGTGGAAGGTTTTCCACGCGACCCCAAGCGAGACGATCAAGGCCAAGATCGGCACCACCCAAACGATCGAAAATCGGCTCAGCCAAGAGGCCGGGGCGGCGGTGATCTCGGGCTGCGCGGGGGTGGAGGGCTGGTTTGGGTCGATACTCACGCGCTTGGTCCTTGGTCTTTTTCCCAAATCAATCTGGGGTCGAAACTTTGCGCCGCCAGCATGGTGAAGGCGACCGAAAGGGCGAACAGGGCGGCGGCTGGGCCGGGATGGATACTGACCACATAGCCCAGTTGCACCAGCGAAGACAGGATCGCGACCACGAAAACATCGACCATCGACCAGCGGCCGATGAAATCCATGATCTCAAGCAGTCGGTGTCGGCGGTGGCTGGAAAGCCGCGCATGGCTGCGCAGGCTGAGCGCCAAAACCGCAATCGCGATAAATTTAGCCATCGGCACCACGACAGAGGCGCCAAAGACAATGGCGGCCACGCCATAGGCATGGTGGTGAAGAAGCTCGACCACACCGCCAACAATGGTGTTTTCGGCCGTGCCGGTGGCCACGGTGGCGGTGCGCAGCATTGGGTAGAGGTTTGCGGGGATGTAGCAAATGACCCCGGCGGCCAACCATGCCCAGACGCGCTGGAGGCCGAAGCCGCGATTGGGCTCTAGCCGCCCGCCGCACCGCGGGCAGATGTGGGTTTGTCCGTGCGAAACCCGGCCACAGGCGCGGCAGCCAATCAGCCCGGCGGCTTTGGCGGTTAGCGTGGGGTGTCGAGCGCTTGCCATAGGGTCCAATCGCAAATGAGATTGTCTTTCACGGTGACCACCACCACCAATAGGCCAAAGGCCCAAAAGGCGGGGCCGAGTGTGACTGTGGCAAGGCCCGCCAATTTCACCAGCGCCACCACAGCGCCCACAACGAAAATCTCGGCCATCGACCAAGGTTGAATGGCTTCAGCAAAATGCATTGCGCGGCGGGCTTGCGGCCACGGACGGTGGCCTTGGGAAAGGGGCCAGAGCGTATAGATCAAAAGTGTGACACGCAGCATTGGCAACACCACGATCAGTGCCATCACCGCCACGGAAAGCGGCAGCAAAAGCCCATCCGAAAATGCAAGCGCCGCGTCAAAGATCGAACTGGCATGGCTGATGCCGCCTGCCGAGATTTGCAAAAACGGAAAGAACACCGCCCCCACCATCAAGATCGCAACGGTGAGCGAAAGCGCGATCACCTTGGCAAAGATCTGTTTGCGCGGCGCGTAAAGCAGGTGGTGGCAGCGCGGGCAGCGGCAGCGCGTTTCGGAGGTGAGATCGGGAACGCTCATGAGCAAGTCGCAGGCTGGGCAGGCGACCAGCGTTTCAAGCGGGGGCAATGCCGCTTGGGCCGTTGCAGGGGTGTTCGGTGCAGACATGGGGAAAGTGTAGTGCGCGGGCAAGGTCTCGGAAAGGGGTTTGCCGGGCTTCCATCTGGCGCGTGATGGATTACTTCTTTGCCATGGGCCGGATGGGCTGGCCCTTTTAGGAGCGCCGCCGGTGTCTGCTGTCGTGGAACAGACGAGCTATTTCGCTGAACGGCGCGCCCGTGTTGCGGGTTTTGTTGCGCAGCATTTGCAGGGGCGCGGCAGTTTTCGGCTGCACGGGGCCGCGTTGGGCGCAGATGTTGTGCGCGCGCCGATCAATATTGTCCTCTCGCCGGTGCTTTTGTTGGTGCGGGCCGCGGCGCTGTTGCTGGACCGATTTGGCGCGTCGCAAGCCGCGCAATGGTTCCGCGCGCGCCCGATCTTGCTGCGCACTGCTGTTTCGGCACGGGTTGAGGCCGCGCTTTTGCGTGATTTGTTGGAGGTGCCTCTTGGGGGCGACGCGACGCCAGCGCGCCATGAGATGACGGAAGCGCTTTGCGGTGCGCACCCGCTGGGGGATTTGATCCGCCACCATGGGGAGGATGCGCCTTTGGTGGCGCAGCGGGTGATGCGTGCGGTGGGGGAATATACCGGCACCCGCTCTGCGGTGGCCGAGGGCACAACCGCCTTGTTGACGCTGGCGATTGGCGGGCTTCTCTTTCACGCGCTGACACCGGGGATGATTTCGATGGCCCCCGATGTGGCCGAGGCGGTCTCAACCGAAACAGCGGTTTCCGCCTTTCCCTTGGGCGCGGCCTTGGGCGGGGTTTGGTATGGTCTGTTCCCGGCGGCACCGCCCGTTTGGATGATTGTCACGACCGGGCTTGCCCTCGTTTGCCTTGGTGCGGTGGTGGCGAGTTTTGCGGGGCTTTTGGCTGATCCGCTGCAAGCCGCACTTGGTCTGCATCGCCGCCGCTTGATGCGCTTGCTCGATACGGTGGAAAGCATCGTGGTGAGCACGAAAGAACGCCCCTTTGTGGCGCGCGAGCATTTGTTCGTGCGGGTGTTCGATTTGTGGGATGCGGCGCTGTCCGCCTTGCGGCTTTTTAAGGGGTGATGGGCGGGCGATAGGTCGCAGCCAGATCGGCGCTTGGCGCGGCTGTGGTTCTAGGAACGCTAGGGCAAGGGCGCTATCTTCGCGCCGAATTTGACCGAAAAGGAACCCCTCATGGCCGATCTCGACGACATCAAGGAAGGCAAGGATTTCGGGCTCGACCAGCCTGCCGACCTGCAAGGCTTCTACCTGAAAGGGGCCGCGCATTACGATTGGGGGATGAAGAACCGCCTGAGCCGCATCTTCAACCCGAAAACCGGCCGCACGGTGATGTTGGCCTTTGACCACGGCTATTTCCAAGGCCCGGCGACGGGGCTGGAGCGGATGGACCTCAACATTTTGCCGCTCGCCGATTACGCCGATGTGCTGATGTGCACCCGCGGCGCGTTGCGCTCGACCATTCCGCCGACCAACACCAAACCGGTGGCGCTGCGTTGCTCGGGTGGCAACTCGATCTTGACCGAATTGTCGAATGAAACCGTTGCGGTGGAAATCGAAGATGCGATCCGGCTGGGCGCCTGCGCGATGGCGGCGCAGGTCTATATCGGCTCGGAATACGAGCATAAATCGATCACCAATGTGCTCAAGCTGATCGACACCGGCACCCGCTATGGCATCCCGACGCTGGCGGTGACGGGCGTGGGCAAAGATATGGCGCGCGATGCCCGCTACTTTGGCCTCGCCACCCGGATCGCAGCGGAATTGGGCGCGCATTATGTGAAGACCTACTTCGTCGAAGAAGGGTTCGAGAAGGTCGCCGCTGGCTGCCCGGTGCCGCTGGTGATCGCGGGCGGCAAGAAGCTGCCGGAACTCGAAGCGCTTGATATGGCGTATAAAGCCATCGACCAAGGCGCGGCGGGCGTTGATATGGGCCGCAACATTTTCCAATCGGACGCGCCGATTGCGATGATCCAAGCGGTCAACAAAGTGGTGCATGAAAACTTCACCGCCAAGGAAGCCTATCAACTCTTCCTCGATCTGAAAAACGCCTGAGGCATAAGAGATTTCAAGCATTTCGCCCGGTCCGCAATGCGGGCCGGGCTTTTATATTTCGGCGCCGCGTTTCGCCCTGCTTCGAGGCGACGCAATAGGCTAGTGATGCCGAGAAAAATCACCGCCGCGCGCAAAAGTAGATTTAACTTATTTATTCTCGCCCTATGCGCGATTCGTTGCTAAGCTCGGATGTCTTGAGTGGAGATCGTGACACAGTGGCTTCGCACAACCGCCATCAAGATTTGTATCCGCGCGCTTGCACCATGGTTTGTGCGGATGCTGTCGCATGGTCTTTACGGCGCACCGCTGAAGGCGGCGCGGTGCTGGTGACTGGCGCTGGTGCGCAGCCCATGCAGTTTTCAGATTTCGCAAAATGGTTCGTGCCGGATGATCGGGCGCAGGTCTTGGCCTTTCTTGAGCGTGAGCTTGCGCAAATGGATGCGCCGATGGTTCAGCGCGCGCCAGACCGCCTGATGGGGCGGATGCGCTGGAACGGCGCGGGCGATGAAGCGGTGCTGACGAGCCTTGAAATTTCCGGTCGGGAATTGCCAGGGCAGGGAATGCTGCTGCGGCTCGATACTTCGTTCGATGCGACGCGCGCCAATCTTGACCGGATTGGGGTCTCCCCGGCGATGGCATGGTCGATCACCTATCCCGATCGCGGCTTTGAAGTGGCCGAGAGTTGGAAGGCGCGGCTTGGCTATGCCCCCGAAGATCTGCCCGATTTCAGCCTTGAGGGTTGGGCCGCGATCAGCCACCCCGAAGATGTTGCCGCCTTTGAAAGTGAGGCGGTGCAGACGCGGTTACGTGCGGGCGAGCCGTTTCAGCTTTTGTCGCGGATGCGGCATCGCAATGGGGCTTGGATCAGCTTTCTTTCTTTTGGGCGCGCCGTGCGCTGGGACGCGCAAGGCAATGTCACGCAGGTGATGGGCTGCGATTTGGACATGACCGCCTTTTCGGTGATGGAAAACGCCCTTCTGCAAGAGCGCGAGCGGCTCGCCCATGTGTTGGAGGCGCTCCCGTCCGGCAAGGTGGTGCTGGATGCCGAGGGGCAGGTGGTGTTTTCCAACCCAGAGGCCTCTGCCCTGCTCGACATCGGCCCGTCGAAATTCATGGGCCACAATTTTGCGGCGCTCCTGCAGCTTGAAGAGGGGCGCGAAGATTTTGAGGATGCGCTGAAAGATCCGGAGACGCTCGGCAGTTTGCGATTGCACCGCAAACGCGCTGGTCGGCGTCAAGTGCTGCAAGTGGACCTTGCGCCCATGCCGGACCCGAATGACCATGAGCGGGTTCTCGTTTCCCTCAATGACATCACGCAGCTTTTCGATCTGCAGCGCCAGTTGGAACAATCCATCGAGAATGCGCGGTTCATTGCGACCCATGATCTGATGACGGGGCTGCCAGATCGCTATTTGGCGATGCGCGTGGTGGATGAGCATATCCGGCGGCTGGAAAGCGCGCATGAGGAACCGGAGGCCAATCAGCTTGCGGTTCTGTGTATCGAATTCGACAATTTCCGCCTGATCAATGACACGCTAGGCCATGAAACCGCGGATCAGCTGATCAAATCGGCGGCGAAGCGGTTGGAGGTCGGGCTGCCCGATGGGGCGGTTCTGGCGCGGGTGAATGAAGGCGAGTTTGTCGTTTTGCTGCCGGGCGCCGATGCTTTGGCCGCTGAATCGCGCGGCTGGGAGATTGTGCGTGCCTTCGCCCGGCCGCTGCATCTGCCACAGCGGCATTTCTTCCTGACCGCCTCGATCGGCGCAAGCCGTTACCCCGACGACGGTCAATCCGCCGAGGCGCTGATGCGGGCGGCAGATATGGCGATGCACCGCTCGCAGGCGCGGGGCCGCAACACTGTGACGATGTTCAGCCGCGAGATCGGCGGGCAATTTGAGCGGCGCAGCGCGGTCGCACAGGCCCTGCATCGCGGGCTTGAGGCGGGGCGGTTTGAATTGTTCTTGCAGCCGCAGTTTGATGTGACGCATGGCATTGAACTGGTGGGGGCCGAAGCGCTGTTGCGGCTGACCGATGCAGAATTGGGCCCGATCTCGCCGGGTGAGTTTATTCCGGTGGCGGAGGTGGATGGGCTGGTGGCGGCCATTGATCTGGATGTGATGCGGCTTGCGGGAGCGATGCTGACGGGCTGGGCCGCGCGCGGTATTGATTTGCCGATTGCGATCAACCTCAATGCCGCGACGCTGGATGAACCCGGCCGCGCCGATCTGCCCGAGAGGTTGATGCGCGCGGGGCTAAGCCCGACGCAGGTGATGATTGAACTGACCGAAACTGGGCTCGCCGCGCCCATTGCGCAGCGCAAGCGCAACTTGCGGCGGCTGGAAGAGGCGGGCTACCGCATCTCGGTCGATGATTTTGGCACTGGTCAATCGGCCTTGGGGGCTTTGCAGCATCTGCCGGTGGCCGAGTTGAAAATTGACCGTTCCTTCGTGCAAGCGTTGGATGGGGAAGAGCCTGCCCGCGCCCTGGCAATTGTGCGCGCGATCCTTGCGATGGCCGAATCGCTTGGTTTGCACGCCATCGCCGAAGGGGTGGAAACCGAACGCCAATTTGACATGCTGCGGGCCGAAGGATGCACGCTGATGCAGGGCTTCTTGCTCGGGCGCCCGGTGGATTTGCGCAGTTTCGAGGCGATGTATCTGCCGCAGCAGCGCGCGCGGGTGGGGGCACAACTGCGGGGCTTTCGCGCCGGGAGAGATTTTGCATGACCTCTCCTCCGCATCGGTTAAGCCGCCCCGACACCCCCGAATCGCGCGCACGCTGGCTCCATGAGGTCGGTGGGCTCACTGTTGAGGAAATTGGCTGGCGCTTGGGTCTGCCCGCCGAAAAGGTCAAATCTCTGCTCGAAAAAGGGGAGTCCGAGGCGGTCTTGATCCCCGGGGGAATGGCGGGTGCGCGTTTGTTGCGCCACCTTAGCAGGCGATTGCGGACGGTTTACGGGCTGTCTGGCGTGCATTTGGCGCCGTTTGCCCCCGGTGAAACCGACCCGATCCCAGCGATTGCCAGTGTCGCCGCGCGCTGGCTCACCCGGCTTGTGAAATCCTCTGATGCGCCCAAGGTGGTGGGGCTGTCGCATGGGCGGTCCTTGGCGGCAATGGTGCGCGAGTTGCCCGAGATGCGTGCGCCAGAACTGCGCTTTGTCTCGCTTTTGGGGGAACTCACGCTGTCCCACACCGCTTATCCGCATGTGGTGATGAACTATCTCGCGCAGCGTTTTGGTGCGCAGGCCTTCCCCTATCCGGCCACGCTCTACGTCACCACCCCCGAAGAGCGCGCCGAATTGATGCGCATGCCGGTGGTTGCCAAAGTCACCGATATGGCGCGCGTGGCTGAGGTGTGGATTGTGGGCATTGGCCGCCCGAGCGATGCCAACCAGCTTTTGGGCACCGGGATGATCTTGCCCGGATGCTTGCACGAAATTGATCAACGAGGCGCGGAATGCGAGATTTTGGGCCGCTTCTTTGATGGGCGAGGGCAGGAGTTGACCACCTCGCTCGCGCATCGGACGCTTTCGCCGCTGCCGCAAGATTTTGCGGGCCGCCGCATTGTCGGGCTGGCAGGGGGCCCCGAGAAAGTCGCGCCAATCCGGGCCGCTTTGCGCGGCGGGCTGGTGCAGGAACTGGTCACTGATACCCGCACGGCGGTGGCGCTTTTGGACCCGACAGAGCATTCCACCTACGCGCTTTTGCTCTAGCATTCGGGCCGCAATCGCAGCGGGCAGAAAAACCTGCATCTTTTCGCTTTCTGGTGCTTGACGGGGGCGCGCGGGATGCGTAGAAGCCCCCTCACGCCCGAGCCAAGGCTTGGGAGAAATGCGCGGTTGTAGCTCAGTTGGTTAGAGTACCGGCCTGTCACGCCGGGGGTCGCGGGTTCGAGCCCCGTCAACCGCGCCACTTTCCAAAGCCCCTGCCTCGGCGGGGGCTTTTGGTTTTTGGGGTCAGGATTTTGGTAATCGCCCCGTGACGGTTAGGAAAGCTTGCACCAACGGGTGTTCTGCCCCAAGAAAATAAATCGCCGCCGTGGGCACACCGACGCCGATCAGCCCGATGGTGCCAACCCCGGCCGCCGTGCCCAGGCTCTTGCGATAGGAGGCCATGAAACCATCTTTCTGCGCCAGAAGTTCGGCGGCCTCGCGCGCCTTCTCGGCGTCTGCCAGTTGCGTGGTCAACTTGTCCACGACGGTTTCAAGATGCGCGATGCGTAGGCGCAGCAGGGTTTCTTCGCTCTGCGCATCGGCCCGGTCGCGCGCGATGGTCTCGAGCACATCGCGCACTTCGAGCATCACCTGCAACACCGGGGCGAGTTGGTTGCCATGGGTCGCGGGCACACCCTGCAAGGCCTCGGTGATCTGCGCGGCGAAACTGGCCGCCGAAACCCGCGTGATGGTGGCATGACGCAACAGCGCCCGGATTTGGGCTTCGGCAGTGCGCACCGCAGGCGGTGCGGAGGGCGCCCCGCCGATCCATTCGGGCGGTTTGCCGTCGGGGCGGGCCTTGGGCAGATAGGGCTCGGGCCAGGGCGGCAGGGTGTTGAGATAGGCGAGAGTTTCGCGGGCGCGCTCCGCATTCGATTTTATACCGGACAGTCGCATTAGCTCTACATCAGCTTTGCAAGCCGCAGCGTCTGAATACACCAGTCCCGGACTGAATTGCTCGGCAGCAGTAAGCTTGGAAAGCGAACGCAGTGGGCGCATATCTGCGACGAGAGACCGGTTTAGGATCAAGTCTCTAAGCGAAGCTAGACCTGAGATGGGGGATAGGTCTTCAACCCGAGTTTGGCCGATGAACAGTGAGGTTAGGTCTACAAAGCCACTTAAAGTCTCAATATTTACCACCGAGGAACCATAAAGCGAGAGCGTGCGCAAGCGCGTCAGGCCTTCAATTGTAGATAGGCGCTTAACTTTTGTGTATTCGAGAAGAAGTATTTGAAGCGTGGCGTGTTCGCGTAGCGGCGTCAAATCAGCTACCCGAGTGTGGCTAAGGTCGACAGACCTCAATTCGGGAATTGTGCAGACCTCCTCAGGTATCTTTTTTAATTCCCGAAATCGCCCCATGGATAGGTGGAGTTCCCTCCTCCCCTCCCGCTTCACTCGCGCGATCTCTTCGACCGCCGCCGCATACGCCTTCTCCGCCGCGCTCATCCGCTCCTCCACCCCTTACGCGCCCACCTTCGCGCCAGCTTCCCTTCGCGGCAAGCGCATTCCCGCTTGACGCCCCCTTTGCCAGCGGCTATTCCCCGCCCATCGCGCGGTTGTAGCTCAGTTGGTTAGAGTACCGGCCTGTCACGCCGGGGGTCGCGGGTTCGAGCCCCGTCAACCGCGCCACTTCCCCCCCCTCATCTTTGCTGGACGCTCCCGGTTTGCTCGCGTATCACCGCCGCAACCGGAGGGATTGACGATGCGCGATGAGCTGGATGCGAAAAACCTGATCGAGCAAATGGGCGCGGCGGCGCGTGCGGCGGCGGCGGAACTCGCTTTTGCCAGTGCCGAGCGCAAGCACGCGGCCTTGATTGGCGCGGCTTATGAGGTTTGGGAAAACCGCGAAAAGATCATGGCCGCCAATGCCGAAGACCTTGCGTATGGGCAAGAAAAGGGGCTGAGCCCGGCGATGATGGACCGGCTCAAGCTCGATGAAGACCGTATTCGCGGCATTGTGGACAGCCTGCGCGCGGTGGCCGAGCAGCGCGACCCGGTGGGCGAAGTGATTGCGGAATGGGATCAACCCTCGGGGCTGCATATTCAGCGCGTACGCACGCCGCTTGGCGTGATTGGGGTGATTTACGAATCGCGCCCCAATGTCACCGCTGATGCCGGGGCGCTTTGCCTCAAGGCGGGCAATGCGGTGATCTTGCGCGGCGGCTCGGAAAGTTTCCATTCCTCGCGCGCGATTCACGCTTGCATGGTGGCGGGGCTGAAGGCCGCCAACCTGCCCGAAGCGGCGATCCAGCTGGTGCCGACGCGCGACCGCGCCGCCGTGGCCGAGATGCTGCGGGCTGTCGCTTATATCGACGTGATCGTGCCGCGTGGTGGCAAGGGGCTGGTGGGCCTTGTGCAATCCGAAGCGCGGGTGCCGGTTTTTGCGCACCTTGAAGGCATTTGCCACGTCTATGCAGATGGCGCGGCGGATCTGGAAAAGGCACGCAAAGTGGTGCTGAACGCCAAGACCCGGCGCACCGGAATTTGTGGCGCGATGGAATGCCTGCTGATTGACCGCAAGTTCTACGAACAACATGGCGCGGTTTTGGTGGAAGACCTGCTCAAAGCGGGTGTTGAAGTGCGCGTGAGCGAAGACCTAGCGGGCGTGTCGGGCACCGTTCCGGCCGCCGCCGATGATTTCGGGCGTGAGTTCCTCGATATGATCTGTGCGGCGAAGCTGGTGGATGGTGTCGATGGGGCGATCGCGCATATCCGCGAATATGGTTCGAACCACACCGACGCGATTTTGACCGAAGATGATGCCGCTGCGGCGCGGTTCTTTGAGCGGCTTGATAGCGCGATCTTGATGCGCAACGCCTCGACCCAATTCGCCGATGGTGGAGAGTTTGGCATGGGGGCGGAGATCGGCATCGCCACCGGCAAACTGCATGCGCGCGGCCCGGTGGGGGCAGAACAGCTCACCTCGTTCAAATATATCGTGCGCGGCGACGGCACGGTGCGCGGCTAAACGCAAAGGAGGGCGGTCTTGCGCCCTCTTTCATGCCTTCGACTTTGTGAAAATATCCCGGGGGTGAATTACCCGTGAGGGCAAGAGGGGGCAGCGCCCCCATCTCCTTTAGAATGTGATCTCGGCGGTGGTCTCGGTCACGTCCCAGTTCACGCGGCGGCCTTGATGGCCCGCTTCACGCGGCAAAAGCGCAAATTGCACCTGTGCGGGGCTCACTGTCACAAGGCTGCCCGAGAGCCGCGACCAAAGGTCCGGGTCGGCTTTGGTGCGCTTGGTTTGCGCAGTGAGTTTCCATTCGCCGCCTTCTTCGCGGATCACCACCTCGCCGCCCCAAGGCAGCGCGGGTTCGAGGCACAACAGCCCCAAGAAGATCAGCTTGACCAAGCGGCGCGGATGATCGCCCGAGGCGAGCCAGTGATATTGCAGCCGCCCGCCGCGCGAAATTTCCTCCAGCACAGCCAAAATCTCGGGCGTGCCCAGCCGCTGCTCGGCACTGGCCTGCCCAAAAGCGATGCGGAAGAACTTGATGCGCGCATTTGCCGCGCTCACGCTTTCGGAGATCAACTGCACTTCGGGGCTGGAGCCCAAACCCGACATGGCAAGCAATTCGACCCCGTTGCCGATTGCGCCCAAAGGGCTGATAAGGTCATGGCAGAGACGCGAGCCCACAAGGGCCACGAGATCGGCATCGATCATGCCATCATCGGCGTTCGGAGCAGGGATCATGGTCGTATCGTGCGGCATTTCAGTTTTCCCAGATGGGGGCAGGATGAACGAATTTTTGGAACCGGGGATGCTCGTGACAAACCCGCAGGCACCCGATTGGGGGCTGGGGCAGGTGCAATCGCGCATTGGCGATAAGGTGACGGTCAACTTCCAACATGCTGGCAAGCAGGTGATTGATGGACGGCGGGTTCAGCTTTCTCTCGTTATCGAGGGGCAAGGTTGACAAAAGGTTAACACTTTCCTGCTTGGTTAACAGCCTCGGCGGCGGAGCGCTTATTGCAGGCGTTCCGTACCGTCACAGCAGTGGGATGGGGCATTGATCGGCCCCAAAGGGCCCCCTACATCGGGGGAAACAGAAAACAGGGTGGAACCATGACAGTGGCAGCACTGGCCTATGAAACACGGCTTGCGAGCGATGCACGCGACATCCGTGCCTCGCAACGGCTGCGCTATCGGGTGTTCGTGGAGGAATTGGGCGGCGATGGGCCGCTCATCGACCATGAAAACCGCCTTGAAGCCGATGAGCTTGATCCCCTTTACGATCACCTGATGCTGATCGACCCGACCAAAGACCCCGATGATCTGGACCGGGTTGTGGGGGCCTACCGGCTGTTGCGCTCTGACCGGGCGGCAGAGGTGGGGCGGTTTTATTGCGATGCCGAATATGATCTGGCGCCGTTGCGGGCCTCTGGCCGGCGGCTCTTGGAACTGGGCCGCTCTTGCGTGCATCCTGACCATCGCGGCGGGGCCGCGATGCTGATGCTGTGGAATGCGCTGGCCGATTATGTCTTGGCGCATGAGATTGATATTCTCTTCGGTGTCGCGTCCTTCCATGGCACCGATATTGAGGCCTTGCGCGCGCCGCTTTCTTGGCTGCACCACCACCATCTTGCGCCCGAAGCATTGCGGCCCCGTGCGCAAGCCGCGCATTTCCAGCGCATGGATTTGGTGCCTATGGCCGAGTTGGATCGCCGCGCGGCCATGGGGCAAATGCCCAACCTCATCAAAGCCTATTTGCGACTTGGCGGCTTTGTGGGGGAGGGTGCCTATGTGGACCACCCATTTAATACGACCGATGTGCTTTTGTTGATGGATACCAAGGCGATGTCAGAAAAACACCGCGAGTTTTACACCCGACGTGCGGAGGGGCGGGGATGACCCAGCCCAAACGCGCGCCCCAAACCCCATTGTGGATGGGCGGCGAGCCCCCGGTAGAACCGCCCAAAAGCGCGGCGGATAAGTTGCGTCTGGGGCTACGCGGCCTTGCGATTGGCCTGCTGCTGAGCGGTGGTCTGGTTGTGCTGTTGCTCTTGCGGCTGATCGAGCGGCCAATCCACGGCGCGGCGCGGCCTTGGACGCCGAGCCTCACGCGCGTGGTCTGTCGCCTGACGATCGCCATCATCGGCATCCGCTACAAAGTGCGCGGCACGCCAATGCACCACATTGGCGCAGTGGTGGCCAATCATTCCTCTTGGCTTGATATCTTCGCGCTGAATGCCTGCCAAAGGGTCTATTTCGTCTCCAAAGAGGAGGTGGAGCGCTGGCCCTTTGTGGGCTGGTTGGCACAGGCCACTGGCACCGTCTTCATTCGCCGTGACCCCCGCCAAGCCAAGGCGCAGCAAGCGGTGTTCGAGGCGCGTATCCGCGCTGGGCATCACCTACTGTTCTTCCCCGAGGGCACTTCGACCGATGGGCTGCAAGTGCTGCCGTTTAAAACCACGCTGTTTCAAGCGTTTTATACGCATGGGCTTGATCGGGTGATGCAAATCCAGCCCGTCAGCGTGATCTACCATGCGCCCCAGGGCGAAGATCCGCGCTATTACGGCTGGTGGAGGGATATGGCCTTTGCCACCCATTTGGCCAAAGTGCTGGCCGCGCCGCGCCAAGGCGAAATTGAGGTGGTGTTTCACGATCCACTGAATGTGGCCGATTACCCCTCGCGCAAAGAACTTGCGGCGGCCTGTGAGGTGGCTGTGCGCGCAGGCGTGGATCAAGCCCTGTCGCGGTAAAAGCGTAGCACCTCAAGCCGGATTGCGGTGGCAAGGCCGGTTTCTTGGCCACGGGCAGCGTCTATTTCGCGCGCAAGTTCGTTGATGCCAAGGCCACGGTGTGCGGCCAGCGCCTTGAAGCCCGCCCAGAACTCATCTTCAAGCGAGACCGAGGTGCGGTGCCCGCCCAAGGTCAGCGAGTGTTTGCGCGGGCGGCTCATGTCTCGTCGTCGTCGCGCTTCGCGCCATCAAGCAGATCACGCGCCTTTTGCGCCTGCGCTTCCTCAAGTTGCTTCTGCGCCTTGGTGCGGCCGAACTTGGCGGCATTGGCATCGGCCTTCGTGCGCGCCTCTTGGCGCGCTGCGGCTTTGCGAAAACGGTTGAGGTTGATGATCTCGGCCATGCGCGCAGCATCGCACGGGCGGCGGGGCTGCGCAATCCGGGCAGGGAATGACCGCTTTGCGCGCTTGTGCCCGCCGCGCGCGTGCTGTTCCATAGCGTAAAGGAGTGCGCCATGACCCTGACCATTACCCCCGTGACCGAGGCTGACCGTGCTGATTGGGAGGCGCTGTTTCGCGCCTATGCGGATTTTTACAAAACAGAGGCCCGCGCGGCAGAGCCGCAGGTTTGGGAGTGGATCCAGTCGGAAACGGAACCCTATTGGGCCGATATCGCGCGTGACGAAACGGGCCAAGCGCTGGGCTTGGTGCAATATTCGCTCATGCACCGCTCTTTGTCAGGCGGCATGGTGGTCTATTTGAGTGACCTTTTCACCGTGCCGCAAGCCCGTGGCAAAGGCGTAGGGCGCGCGCTGATTGACCATGTAAGAGCCTTTGCGCGCGACCGTGGCTACAGTTCGGTACGCTGGCTGACCGCAGAGAACAATGAAGCGGCGCGCAAGCTTTATGACAGCTATGCCCCGGCCTCGGGCTTCATTCTCTATTCCGTCGCGCCCTAGCGGTTGAAGCTTGGGCAGAGACCATTCCCCGGCATAAAAAGGGCGGCCCGAAGGCCGCCCGATATTCCGGTGTAACAAGGATCAGCCTTTCGGGCCGATCATATCTTCCGGGCGCACGATCTTGTCGAAAGTCTCGCCATCAACATAGCCAAGCGCGATAGCTTCTTCGCGTAGGGTGGTGCCGTTTTTATGCGCGGTTTTGGCGACTTTGGTGGCCGCATCATAGCCGATGGTCGGCGCAAGTGCGGTCACCAGCATCAGGCTTTCTTTCATCAGCTTGTCGATGCGCGCAGTGTTGGCTTGGGTGCCAACCACCATATTGTCGGTGAAGGCCGATGCCGAGTCGCCGAGCAATTGCATGGATTGCAGCACGTTATAGCTCATCATCGGGTTGTAGACGTTCAGCTCAAAATGGCCCTGGCTGCCCGCAAAGCCAATCGCCGCGTCATTGCCCATGACATGGGCGCAGACCATCGTCAGCGCTTCGGCTTGGGTCGGGTTCACTTTGCCCGGCATGATCGACGAGCCCGGCTCGTTTTCCGGCAAGATCAATTCGCCAAGCCCCGAGCGCGGGCCGGAGCCCAGAAGCCGCAGGTCGTTGGCGATTTTAAAGAGCGAGGCCGCCACGGTTTTCAGCGCACCCGAGAAGAACACCATCGCATCATGCGCGGCGAGCGCTTCGAATTTGTTCGGCGCGGTCACAAAGGGCAGATCGGTGATCTCGGCGATTTGCGCGGCAATGCGAGTATCCCAACCCACTTTGGTGTTGAGCCCAGTGCCAACGGCGGTGCCGCCCTGCGCGAGTTCGTAGATATGCGGCAGCGCCAGTTTCACGCGCTCAATGCCGCGCTCGACCTGTTTCGCATAGCCCGAGAATTCTTGGCCCAAGGTCAGCGGCGTCGCATCTTGGGTATGCGTGCGGCCAATCTTGATGATGTCTTTGAACTCTTCCGATTTCGCGACCAGCGCGGCATGGAGTTTTTCGAGCCCCGGGAGCAGCACATCGCGCGCTTGCATGGCAATCGCCACATGCATCGCGGTCGGGAAAGTGTCGTTCGACGATTGCCCCATGTTGCAATGGTCGTTCGGGTGGACGGGCTTTTTCGAGCCCTTCTCGCCGCCGAGCATTTCGATCGCACGGTTCGAGATCACCTCGTTTGCGTTCATATTCGACTGCGTGCCCGAGCCGGTTTGCCAGACAACCAGCGGGAAGTTGTCGTCAAACTTGCCCTCAATCACCTCGGTCGCAGCGGCGGCGATGGCATCGGCAATCTCGGGCGCCATATCGCCTTGCGCTTTGTTCACGAGCGCGGCGGCTTTTTTGATCACGCCAAGCGCGCGGATGATCGGCACCGGCTGACGTTCCCAGCCGATCGGGAAATTCATGATCGAGCGCTGCGTTTGCGCGCCCCAATATTTGTCGGCGGGAACTTCAAGCGGGCCGAAACTATCGGTCTCGGTTCTGGTCGCAGTCATCCTGGGCCTCCATGATGCGAAAAACTCCCGCGCGTTCTAGGACGGCGGGAGTATTTTTGCAATTGGTATACGAGGGTATACGGGCCAGCTTAAGCCGCGAGCGGGAAGGCGCGAGCGCCTGCGCAAAGCGGATGGTCGGCCAAAAGCTCGGCCAATGCGGCCTCCACATTGCGGATCGCGCGGCAGTGGAAGTAAAGCTCAGTCGTTTTGTCAAAGTCGCGTTGGCCCATGAAGCGCCCGCCCGAACTGATCTTGTGGTTGATCCGCTCCAGCAGCTCATCGGTTTTATGCTCGGCTTTCACCGCATCGGGCAGGCCCGCCATGTCGAGTTCAAGCACCAGCACTTGGGTCGATCCAAAGCTGCGCAGTTCTTTGCCGTCGTCATCGGTGAAAACGGACCCACGCGGCGCACCAAGCGATTCAAAATGCGGCACGAGCCGATCCATCAGCTTTTTATCGAGCCCCTTGATCTGCATCGTCACGGTGCAGCCCGTCACGCGCCCCGCCGCTTCGCCAACCGACGTGCCACCTGTGACCGAGCCCACGCCCCAAGAGG
Organism: Rhodobacter sp. JA431; assembly: GCF_900217725.1. Classification (NCBI taxonomy): domain Bacteria; kingdom Pseudomonadati; phylum Pseudomonadota; class Alphaproteobacteria; order Rhodobacterales; genus Rhodobacter; species Rhodobacter sp. JA431. The sequence goes on along the minus strand of NZ_OBMP01000001.1, from coordinate 538,465 downwards.
CAAGCGCCTCTTGCACCGGGCCGTCATAACGGGCGGCGCGTTGGGCATCTGTCAGGCAAGTGGGCAAGTTGGCGGTGACCGTGACGGTCTTTTGCGGCTTAAGGAAGCTAAACATCTGGGAGGCCGTTGTTTGCTGAGGTGTTGATTTGAAAAAACTATTTGCGGAACTTGTCTAGGCTCACCACTTCCGCCTCGGTCCGGGGTTTGTCCTCGGCGGTTTCGCTGATTTCGAATTCTTCGTCTTCTCCCTCTTCCTCGTCGTCATCGGAGTCTTGCGATTCGAAGCGCAGGCCAAATTCAACTGAGGGGTCGACGAAGGTGTGGACCGCATCAAACGGGATCCAAAGCGGCTCGGGCTGGTTGCCGAAATTGAGTGTGATCCCAAATCCTTCATCGGTCACATGCAGGTTTTCAAACCAATGCTGGATCACGATGGTCATTTCTTCGGGGTAACGTTGGCGCAGCCAATCCGCGATATCCACCTTATCGGCACGGGTGTCGAAGGTGATGAAGAAGTGATGCGCGCCGGGTAGGCCATGCTCGGCCACCTCGCCCAAAACAGTCTGGATGAGGCCGCGCATCGCGCGATGCATAAGAGTGCCATAGTCAATCGAACGCGTCATGTCAGACCTTTCCTTTGCGCACAGCATAGGGGATTTGCCGGGCAAGGAAAGGGGGGAAGCGGGGCGGAAAGTCGCGCTCTGGGCTCCCTTTTGTGCGAAAGGCAATTCCTTTCCCAGCAAGCGCCACGCGATGCTGTTTTTGATGGCGCTTCACGCGTCAGATCGGGGGATCGGGCCGCTGCGTCGCGCGCTTTGGATCAGGGCGGCCCCGATATGGCCCGGAGCCGCGGCTTGTTTTTGATCTGCGCAGCCTCTCAACGTGACAGACGCACCAGCCCGCCGGTTTGGCCGGCAAGCACCCCCTGATCTTCGGGGGCGGGGCGCGTGATGGCGGTGAGCAGGACCGGAACCGGGGTCCAATACGGGACATACCATTCCTGATCGACCTCAAGAATCAGCACGCGGTCGCGGGACGCGTCATAAGCGCCCACAAGCGAGACATGCGGCCCGTCCCAATCGCCAGTGACAACGCCTTGGTTGAAATAAACCATCGTCACATCATCGGCAGAGGCTTCATTGGCGGCAAGGCGCGCGCGGAGTTCGGCGAGCGCCTCTGGCTCGGGCATCGCACCGGGGGCGCCGGGGTGGAAGCTGTCGATCGTTATTTTAAGCCCGAGCGCTTCGGCCGCTTTGCCTGCATAAAGGCTCAGTTCGTCAAATTTGATCCCGTCGCCCTCTTCGGCAGAGATTTCGCTCCAATGCGCATCGCCCACCTTTTCAAGCAATTCGGGCTGGCGGATCACCGTGTCTTCGGCATTCGGGGGCAGGCCCGCAAGCCCGGTCACCGCAGCGGTGATCGAGGCGACGCCGCAGGCCGAAGAGGTGAACTGGGGTTTCACGAACGGAAAGAAGGCCCAGAAATCGGGCGCGGGCGCCTCGGTCAGATAGGCATGATCAAGGGTGATCGGCACGGCATTGGGGCCAAGTTTGGGAGGCGGTGTTTCCTCGGCAAGGGCTGGAAGCGCGAGCAGGGCGAGAGAAAAGGCAAAAACGTATCGCATCGTAATCTCCGGTGGGTCTGAGAGAGACTGAAACCGGGCCGATAGAGGCGCAAGCGCAAAGCGGTTACGACCCGCGAGCTGTCCGAAAATATGGGGTAACTGCCTGATAAAAGTGCAGGTTTCTGTTGCCAGGCACCTGCGAGCCCCGCCTTAAGCGGCTAAGCGTAAGGACTTAAGTTTCGGTTACCCGAGCTGCTTACGCAGCCAGAGCCACCGGAGCACGGTTGTCGTTGGCAACTGTACAATTTGCACCGATAACGGTGGTCGCTCACCGGGACAAAGCCATCACCTTTACACGTTCGTCGATCCTATTTCGGCCCCATGTGCCCCCAACGAGGGATTTTGGTGGAGCCGCCGGGTACCGCCCCCGGGTCCGATCCGCTTATTTCGTGCGCGTTTATGCCCATAGTCCGAGTTACCCCGAACAAGCCCAATTTAGGGCCTGCGGCGGCGGGCTGCAAGGGGCGGCGATGGGGATCGGTGGATCAGCGCTTCGCGCGGCGCAGCGCGCGGTCTAGCGCATCAAGAAAACGCGACCTGTCGGCTTTGGTGAACCCCCGCCCGCCGCCTTGCAGAAACGGGTTGGCAGAGCGCAGATCGGCCATCAGATCGCGCATCGCGAGAATATTGCCGATATTGTCGGGACCGAGCACTTCGCCATCGGGCTTAAGCACTTGCGCGCCTGCTTCCACGCATTTGGCGGCCAAGGGAATGTCGGCGGTAATCACCACATCGCCGGGGCCCGCACGTTCGGCGATCCATTTGTCAGCCTCATCAGGGCCCTGTGGCACGATCACCGTTTGCACCAGCGGATTTTGTGAGGGGCGGATGCCGCCGTTAGACACGACCGCCATCGGCACCGAAAGCCGTGTTCCCACGCGCTCCACTTCGGCTTTCACCGGGCAGGCATCGGCATCGACATAGATCATCCTTTGGGGCCTTTTGCTTGTTTGCCTCGGTCTGCCCGAATTTTGGCAGCGGGGTCAAGCACGGCTCCGAACAACGGCCCCGCAGAAGGGTCGGTTTCTGCGGGGCCTAGGCGATCAGAGCGCGGGGCTATCAGCGCCCGTAGGTCGCCGTAAAGGAGGCGCTGTCGAGCGAAGAGGTATGGGCAAAGAAGCCCACCACAGCGCCAGAGGCCGTTTCATCAATGCCGAGCTTTTCTTGCGGCATGGCATAAACGGTGAACACGTAGCGGTGCGGGGTGTCGCCTTCCGGCGGGCAGGGGCCGCCCCAATCATTGGCGGAATAGTCATTGCGGGCTTGCATCGCGCCTTCGGGCAGCGCGCTTGCAGCGCCTTGCGGCAATTCGGTCACCGAAGCGGGCAGGTCAAAAACGGCCCAGTGCCAAAAACCCGACCCGGTCGGCGCATCCGGGTCATAAACGTTCACGATATAGCTGTTGGTGCCCTCCGGCGCGCCTTCCCAAGCGAGCGCGGGCGAGGTGTTCGGGCCGGTGCAGCCGAAACCATTGAAGACGAAAGCATCACCGATCGTGGTATCGGGCGCGATGTCGGCGGAGGTGAGGGACATTTCCGCGTGCAGCGGAGCGGTCAAAAAAAAAGCGAACAAAGCACTGAAAACGGATTTCGACGCAAAGGAAGACATGGCGTAGCTCCTGAATGGGTTTGCGTAAGCCGCCGGGGAGGAGGCTTGTGTGCAAAAGCTAAGCCAGCTCGCGCAGCGGGTGCCATTCCCCCGTTGGGGGATTGACAGCACTGCAGCGCTTAGTTGCGTGCGGTAAGTTCTGACAAGCGCGCAAAAAGCCGCGACCAATGGCTGAAGAACACGAATTGGCCAGCGTTTTCATAAAGCTCGAAGTCGATCCACGGGTAGTCTTCGCGGAACTCGGCAATCGTTTCGGGCGGGGCAATTGGGTCCGTCGTGCCGTTGATGAAGATCACCGGGAACCGGTCACGCGCCGCCTCGACCGCTGGGCGCCAATCGCCGCGCGCGAAGATACGCATTTCTTGCGCATAGGCCTTGTGAGCAAGGTGACGGGGCGAGAGCGCGACACGTGTGCCATCCAAAATGGCTTCTCGGGCGGCCGGATCTTGCATCAGCGCCAAATCAGGCGGTGATCCCGCATAGACTTGACGCACAAATTCCGTGCGCCCCACCCGCGACGCGAAGTGAAATCCGCCCTGCGCAACAAGGGGGATCAGCGAAGGGGTGTAATAGGCCGTGCCGACGACAAAGCGGTGCCATTTGTCCATGCGGCTGTATTGCGCTTTGCGGGTGACGGGCAGCACCCCGCTAAAGGCGATCAAGCCGCTTACACGTTCGGGGTAGGCGCGGGCGAATAGGAAACCCAGAAAACTGTCGTTTTCCAGTGTGATAATCGGCACCTGACGCGCGCCCTCTTGGATCAAGATCGCGCGGATATCCTCAAAGATGCGGTTTGGCACTTCGGCGTCATCCGCGGGACTGGTGTTGCCATAGCCCGGGCGGATCGGGACGATGACTTTCAGCCCGCGCCGCTTCGCCTCTTGCTCTGCGGCCACGGGCCAGCGGCAAAAGCCAAAAGTCCCATGGAAGAATAGCACAGGCACCCCCTGCGGGTCGCCAAAGCAACGATAGGTGATCCGGGGGCCTTCGGTCTCTAGCTGCACCTCATCGCAGAAATAGGGCAGATAGGCCGCTTGCGGGGGGGCGGCTTTCGGCAGATGTTGTGGCGGCAGCGAAATATCGCGCCAAAGCGCGGCACTCATCAACGAGAGTTCTTGCTGCGAGGCGGCCCCGGTTTTCGTCAAAATCCGCTCGATTTGCTTTTTCACCGTTTCCGGGGAAACATGGCGCTGCTGTGCGATCTCTTTCCGGCTTAAACCTTGCAAGGAGAGGCGCAGCACATCCCCCTCAGCTTCGGTCAAATCGAAGCTTTCGGCCAGTTCTTCTGTGAGCCGTGCTTGGCTTGCACGATCAAAAAGCACCGTGAAGCTGCAATCTTCTGCCTCTTCAAACCGCACCGGAATGCGCCGCATCACAACATTCGACAGCATCGCATTTGCCGCCTGCGCGCGCGGCCATTCGTTGGCGCCCCCAAGCAAGGTTGTTGCGCGTGGGTTTGCATGGAGCACTTTCCCCGTGGAGGAAAGAAGCAGGGCGGGAAGATGCCGGTAAAGGGTGAAAAGCCGCGCAATTTCCGGGTAGGGGCCAGAGGAGTCCAAAATGCTGCCCGCCTGCGCAACGTGGCGGCTAGCGCCTTGCGGGTCTTGTGGCCCCCCAAGATGATCAATCCGCGCAAGCGATTGCAGCCCGATATCGACAAGCCGCTCATATTGGTCGGGGTTGAGCGCAGTGTGATAAATTTCACCGATCAGCGCATCGGGAAGCGGGCCACCGATTGGCTCGGGCGGCATCGTGCGGCTCCAACGGTCCGACGTTTCCTCGCGCATCTCTAAACCCTCCGAAACCGTCCATCGGTCCCGTGTGCTTGTTTCGCCTTGTTGGGGCGGGTGTGGCGCCGGCAGAATCGCGGGCCATTACCAACTTAGAGTATAACCGAAACAAGGCCGTCTCAACCAAAGCCCAACGTCAAGTGACAGACACTTTATGACGCAGTGCCGAGGGTTTAGGCGTTAACCTTCTTCGATCACATCGGCATCTTGCGGGGCTTTCCCGTCGCCGCGCCGCCGCTCTGCGATATGGGAGGTCATCTGGCTTTCGAACACGGCATTGAGTTCTTTCAACCGGTCCACATAGGCGCGGTTGCGCTCCACCGGCACGCCCGGTTGCCAGACCTCCGCCAGATCGCGCACCGAAGACCGATCCAGCTTCCAAAACATCCGCTCAAGCTCATGCGCCTCATAAGCGCTAAGCCCGACGTTTTCCAAAACATAGCGGCCTGCGCGGCAAGAGCCGTCGAACATTTCACGCACGATGTCATTCGCGCCCGCGGCATAAAGGTCGTAAACGTGGTAGCGATCGCGCGCGCGGGTGATGATATGCAGATCAGGCCGTGTTGAGCGGGCATAGGCCACAAGTTCTGTAGTGGCCTTCTTGTCATCAAGCGCCACCACAAGCACCCGCGCTTTTGAAAGCCCTGCAGCGGCAAGCAGTTGCGGGCGCGTCGGGTCCCCGTAATAGGCTTTGAAGCCAAAGGTGCGTAGGCGCTGCACTGTGGGCAAATCGGAATCGATCACCGTGGTGGCAAAGCCCGACATCGTCACCATCCGGTTCACCACCTGCCCAAATCGGCCCGCCCCGGCGATGATGATCGGGTGATGTTCGTCGACGGTATCCGGGTCAGGCCCCACGCCCGGATCGACGCGTTTCGAAAGCCGCTCATGCAGCAAGAACAGCACCGGAGAGATCAGCATACTCAGCGCGATCACCAGCAGCACCTTTTCCGCAACCGCTGGGGGCAAAATGCGCTGTGCCGTGGCGAAAGAGACCAAGACGAGCGAGAATTCCCCCGCTTGCGCAAGGCCGAAGGCAAAGAGCCAACGATCCGAACCGCGCAGGCCAAAAAGCCGCCCCAAAACATAAAGAATGGCGGATTTCAGCGCCACAAGGGCCACCACCAAGGCAATGATCTTCAAGGGGCCCGCAAAGAACACCTTCAGGTCGATGCCCGCGCCGACTGCGATGAAGAACAGCCCCATCAACAGGCCCTTGAAGGGTTCGACATTGGCTTCAAGCTCATGCTTGAACTCACTGTCCGCCAGAACAAGACCCGCGAGGAAGGTGCCCAAAGCGGGAGAAAGCCCGACAAGGTTCATTAGCGAGGCAATGCCAACCACAATCATCAGGGCGACAGCGGTATGCACCTCCGGCAGGCGGGAGGCTTGAACAAAGCGAAACAGCGGTTGGATCAGGAAATGCCCGGCCATCACAATCAGCCCGACGGCGCCAAAAGTGATCAGGGTCATGCCCCACGCGGGCAAGGCATCAAGCCATTGCGCGGCGAAGCTGTGCCCCGCCATATCGCCCCGCGCCAATTCCCGCGCGCCGGGCAACGCCAAAAGCGGCAGCAGCGCTAGCATTGGGATTACGGCAATGTCTTGCATCAGCAGCACCGCAAAGCCAGAGCGCCCGCCTGCCGTTTGCATCAATCGTTTTTCGTTGAGCGTTTGCATCACGATGGCGGTCGAAGACAGGGCCAAGATCCCACCAAGGGCGATGGCCGCGCGCGGCGGTTGGCCAACGGCCAGCGCGACCGCCGCAACCGCCGCAATCGTGATTAAAAGCTGTAAGCCGCCCAGCCCGATCAGCTTGTCACGCATCGACCAAAGCGCGCGCGGGTTCATCTCAAGCCCGATCAGGAACAGCATCATCACCACACCAAACTCGGCGAAATGCTGCAGGTCATGGGCCTCGTCTGCGACAAAGCCAAAGATGGGTCCGATGATGATCCCGGCCAGCAAATAGCCCAGCACCGAGCCAAGGCCGAGCCGCGTGGCAAGGGGAACGGCCACCACCATGGCTGTCAGGTAAAGTGTGGCCTGTAAAAGGAAGTTTTCCATCGGGACTTGTCTTTGAGGCCCGCCAACGGCTTATTCCGGGCAGCTGCGGCAGGGCGGAAACGCGAGAATACCCCTAGCGTAGCGCAAAGCGGTGACGGAACAAGGACAAAGGCTTCAGATAATGCGTTAGATCACAACGCATTGAGTCGGCCCGATGGTGTGAGGGGGCCGCTTAGCCGCCCCGCAGCAGTTTGAGCACCAAAGTCCGGTTGCCCTTTTGGTAGCTGAGCTGGCTATCCCCAATTGCGACCACCTTGCCGCCATCAAGCCGATCGCCGACTTTGACCTTGTAAAATCGCCCGTTTGGCATCCGGACCAGCGCGCTGCGGTTGCGTTGTGTGCCGTAAAGGCCGATCAGGCTGACCTCGCCGAGATTGAGCGCATTGCGCTGCGTCGCCTGCTTGGCAACCGAGGCAGAGGTCGGCACGCGTGGCGCGGCGCGGGTGGGCTCCGGTTCGTCAACTTCCTCGGGGCCGGGGATGCGCGTCGGCGCGGGCGGCGGAGAGGGAGAGGTGCGGGGCGGTGCGGCGGCTGCGGTCTGTTGCGGGGGCTCGGCGGCAATTGCCGCGGCCAAGGCCCGCTCCACTGCAGCGCTGAAGTTGCGCGGACGCGCCTGCGGGCGGCGCGATACGGCCAAGGCGGTTTCCGAGGCATTGGGGAAGGGTTCCGCTGCCGCGATCTCTTCCGGTTCCGCAGGGGCACGCGCTGCTGCGGCAAGCTGCACAACCGAGTCTGGGCGCGGCTTGGGTTGCGCTTTCATCACAATGGCGGCTTGTGCCGTGCTGAGCCGTGGGCTTGGCCCAATCAGCGTGCCCTGTTGGCCGGGGTTGGCTTCGGGCTGAGGTGCGGGGCTTGGTTCAGGCTCGGGAACAGGTTCCGGTGCCTCGGTCGTGGGCGCGGGGGCTGCTGCGGGTTCTGGTTGCGCGGCTTGCGCGGCGCGGACCACGGCCTCAGGGCGCGCTTTCGGGCGAATACGTTCCATCGCTTGCAGGCGGCGCTGTTCGGCGGCGCGCGCAGCCTCCACCGCCGCGGTCACCGAGGCCGGGCGCGGGCGCGACACCCGTGGCGGCTTGCCGGAGTAAAGCGTGAAGCCGCCCGGCGCGGGAGTGCCTTCCGGCGTTGGCACAAGCTCGGAGCTCGCCTCGGCCATCGCAGGGGCTTCGGGCGCAACGGGCGTGGGTTCTGTCGGTTCTGGTTCAATCGGCGGCAGCGCGGTCGCCAAGGCGCTGTGCAGCGGAGCAGCTTGCGAGCCCAGCGGAGCGAGCGGTTCCAGCCCGGGCACAACCGTGCCAGAGGAGGAAAGCGCACTTTCAATCGGTTCGGCGGGGGCCGCCACTTCGGGGGCAGGCTCCTCCGCGACGACGGCTGCGGCCGGTTCTTCCGGCGGGGCTGTTTCTGCGGGGGGCGCGACGATCTCTGGTTCGACGCTCGCCACTTGCTCGGGCTCGGCCTCCGGCGTCTCTTCCACGGCTGGCGGATCTTCAACCGGTGCGGGCGCCACCTCTGCCTGCGCTTCGATTTCGGCAATTTGCGTGCGCGCTTCTTCAACCGTCATCGGCGCCGCATCCGGCGCGGGTTCGGTGGGGGCGGGCGTTGCAACGGTCACCTCGGGTTCGGCCGGTGTCTCGGGCGCATCGCTGCCAAGATAGCTTGACCAGAGCGCTGCCAGCGCCATCACGCCAATCAGCCCGGCCATCAGGGTCACGCCCAGATATTTCGGCTTGCCACCGACTTGCGGCGGTTTCGGGCCACCAAAAACGGTCTTTTCTGGGTCAATGCCCTCGGGGTTCTGGCTCGGTTTGATCTCGACGCGTGGGCGATTGCTGCGCGCTTCGGCCAGCGCTTTGCCGCGCGCCAAAGCCTTGCCCGCACCACTGCTAAGCGCGGCCCCACCAAGCGCGGCAGTGCGCAGGCCAGCATCAGCGACCTTGCCGGCCACTTTGCGCAGCTTTTCCCCGGTGCCGGGGCCAGTGGTGCGATCTTCTTCCCATGGCAAAGACAGGCCCGGCGCGGTGACCCCAGCCTTGCCCATCGCTTTGTCTTGCGGCGCGCGCGGAGTGAGCGGCCCCAAAACCGGAGGTCTTGCGCCATCCTCGCGTCCGGTCGCACCGCTGAGCGCCCGCGAAATCGGCGGCTTCGCGGGGGCCGATTTGGTGGCTGTGGGGCGTGGCGCAGTCGGCACAGCGGCAGGCGCTTTCGGCCCCGGCGGCTGCGGCGCAGGGCCAATATCCGCAACGATCGAATCGAGTGTGTCGCGCGGCTGCGGACGCGGTTGCGCCCGCATGGGTTTGAGGGTGGGCTCTTGCGTTTCCAAAGCGTCAAGCACCGGCGCAAGCGGCGGCGTGTCTGTTGACTTGCCTGCCTCTTGTGGTTCGGTATCTTCAATCGGGGTGGAAGCGGTCGGTGCGTCGGGCGCAACCGTGTCTTCCACGACTTCCGGGGCGGACGCTTCCTCGGCGGTTTCCGCCCTTAAGCCATCTTCGGCTGCGCTATCGGTCGCCGCCGCATCCAAAGGCGCGTCCGGGGCGATATCCGTTTGCGGGACCACTTTCGACCAATCGAGTGTCGAGAGATCAAGTTGTGAAAGATCAACTGTTTCCGCGTCCGGGGCCGGTTCCGGCCGGGGGGCCGACGGTTCTTCTGTCAGTTCCGGCTCTGTGGTCTCGGGAGCGGCCTCTTCGGCAATGGCCTGCTCGTCGGGTAGGGCCCCTTCCGGTTCAGGGGCTTGCGCCGGTTCTGCGGCAAGCTCTGGCGCGTCTGCGTCCGTGTCGGGCGCAGCCTCTTCGATCGGCGCTGTTTCGCCCTCGGTTATCTCAAAAGGCTCTTCCGGAGCGAGGTCCTGCAGTTCGGAACCATCATCCGCTTTCGCAATGCCTTCTGGCGCGTCAGGGGGAAGTGTATCCGCGCCCTCGGCTTCCTCTGGGGGGGCGTCCTGCGGTTCTTCGGGCTCCGATTCCGGTTCGGGATCGGCGTCGTCGACCGGAGCAACATCCGCCTCTGGTTCCGGCGTGTCGGCCTCTGCCTCCGGCGTTTCTTGCGGCTCGGGGGAGGGCCCTTCGTCAAACGCTTCTGCGCTTGCGGCGATCATGTCTTCCGCAGGTTCAACCGCGTCGCTTGCGCTTTCTTCGACGGAGGGTACCGCGACCGCTTCGGGTGCCGCATTGGCGCGGGCCGCAGCGAGAAGCGCAGCAAACGGCAGCGGGTCTTGATCCCGTTCAATCCGAGCGCCCGCAGACAGATGCGCAGGCGCGACCGATGTCGGGCCGAACCACGGTTCCCCCGCGAATTGCCCGGCTTCTGGAATGGCCACAAAGCTTACCGGGGCGAAACCGCGATCTTCCGCGAACGCCTCTGCCTCGGCCAAAGTTTCGCGCGCAACCACAGCGACTTGCACCACGTCGCCATGGCCCGACCAGTCAAAGACCAGATCTTCAACAGCATAGGGGGTCAGCCCCTCTAGCGCGGCGGCAATCTCTTTGCGTCGGGTTGCGGCATGGGGGCCGGGGGCGGTGATCTCTGTGTAGAGGATTTGCGAAGCAGGAATGACAAGCTTCGTCGTCACCGCCTTGTTGCCCGCCCGCGCTTTGGCTTCACGACGCAGCGCGCTGAGTTGGTCATTGAAATCTTCGGCGTCCAGCGCCACTTCGCCGAGCAGTTCCCAACCGGACCGTGCCCGGAACAATAGGCCAATGCCATCATGCGAAAGATTTAGGGCGAAGTTCGGTTTCATCCGCGGGGCTTACCACATCACAAAGAGGCGTCGAAATCGGCTATAGCTCGGTCCCCTTTGGTAAAGCAGAAAACCGCATATGAAAAGCCGCCCACCGGTTCGTGATCAGCGCACCGGCGCCAAATCGCGCCCGAAACCGCGCGGAAACGGTTTCGGGCGATTTTGTTCAGGCCGTTGCGGCGCTCAGCGCTTGGTCCAGATCGGCAATCAGATCAGCGGCGTTTTCAATGCCGATAGACAGGCGCACCACATTGGGGGCGGCGCCTGCTTTGACTTGCTGCTCTTCGGTCAATTGGCGGTGCGTGGTCGAGGCCGAATGGATGATCAGCGAACGCGCATCGCCAAGGTTGGCCACATGACTGAAAAGCTTGAGATTGTTGACAAATTTCACGCAAGCCTCGTAGCCACCTTTCACCGCCACGGTGAACAGTGCACCCGCCCCCAGCGGGCAAAGCCGGGTGGCGCGCTCATGCCAAGGCGAGCTTTCAAGGCCCGCATAGGTGACAAATTCGATCCGCGGATCGTTTTCGAGCCACTCGGCCACGGCTTTGGCATTGGCGACGTGCTTTTCCATCCGCAGGCTGAGCGTTTCGAGCCCCATCAGCGTGTAATGCGCGCCTTGCGGGTTCATCGTCATGCCCAGATCGCGCAGACCCACAGCGATGGAGTGGAAGGTGAAGGCCATCGGCCCAAGCGCTTCGTGGAATTTGAGCCCGTGATAGGCCGGTTCCGGGGCCGAAAGGCTCGGGAATTTGTCGCTCGCCGACCAATCAAACTTGCCCGAATCAATCACCACACCGCCGGTCACGGTGCCATTGCCGGTCATGTATTTCGTGGCCGAATGCACCACGAGCGTCGCGCCATGTTCAATCGGGCGGCACAGGTAGGGGGAGGCCAGCGTGTTATCAACGATGAGCGGCAGGCCCACTTTATCTGCCACCGCCGCAACCGCGGGCAGGTCGGTCACATAGCCGCCGGGGTTGGAGATCGATTCGCAGAAGATCGCGCGGGTGTTTTCATCCACCGCCGCTTCAAGCGCTGCCAGATCATCAAAATCGACAAAGGTGCACGACCAGCCAAAGCGTTTGATGGTTTGGCTAAATTGGGTGATCGTACCGCCGTAAAGGCGCGTCGAGGCGATGATGTTCAGCCCCGGCCCCATCAGCGGGAAAAGCGCCATGATCTGCGCCGCATGGCCAGAGGAACAGCACACCGCCCCCGCGCCACCTTCCAGCGCGGCCACGCGCGAAGCGAGTGCTGAAACGGTGGGGTTCGTCAGGCGCGAATAGATATAGCCCACCTCTTCAAGGTTGAACAAACGCGCCGCGTGGTCGGCGTCTTTGAAAGCATAGGCCGTGGTTTGGTAGATCGGCGTCTGCAACGCGCCAGTGGCTGGGTCAGGCGCGGCCCCGGCGTGGATTTGCAGCGTGTCGAAACGATGATCGGTCATCAGGGTCTCCGTAAGTGACTGTGCGCAACCTATCGGCGACCGTTTCGGGCGGCAACGGTATTCGGGATTGAGCCCGCTCACGTCCTGGTGCGGCTCTGGCCTTTTGCGCCTTCATTCGTTAAGACCGCCGCGGTTTTTAGAACGATTTCGCGGCGCGTTTGGCGGCGTGCGGTTACAGAAAACAGATTTAGAGGCGATGATGAAAAAAGTTATGGCAGTGCTGGCAGCACTGGTGGTGGGCACGCAAGTGCAGGCGCAAGAGGCAGCGCAGGTTTCTTGGCAGGGCGCCTATCTTGGCGCGGAAATCTCGCATGATCGGGCCGCGTTTGATCGGGTTTTCCACACAGGGGAGGTAACCAGCGAATGGGACGTGAGTGGCACCTCTTTGGGGATGATCGGTGGGTATAACTGGCAGCGCGGTGCCTTTGTCTATGGGGTTGAGGTCGGGCTTTTCACCCGCGACATGCGCGGCAATGACAATGGCATTGCCTTAGCCCTAGATGCGACGGACATGAACCAAGCGGCGGAACTCGGTCTGCGGATGGGCTATGCGAAGGCGCGCAATCTTTATTACGTCACCGTGGGTCGGCAATGGTCCAAGGGCGCGTGGCAGGTCAACACCACGCAAGTCGCGCATACGTTTAAAGCGAGCTATCTTGGTCTTGGGGTGGAACATGCCTTTGACCAGCATCTGCGCTTGCGCGGCGAGCTGCGCAGCACCGATTATGACACGTTCAGCTTCGTGCCGCCGGGGGCCCCTATCGCTTGGGAATATGCTGCTGATCCGCGGCCCGAAATTCGCTTGGGCCTGACCTATCAGTTCTAAGCAGAGACAGCGCGGGGCTTAGCGCAGCCAAAGCCCCGCGCGTTTGATCGTGTTGCGGATCACCTGCTCGCGTTTTGGCAGGTCATCGCGGTCAAATTTAGCCCGAAGTTTCATGCCCTTGCCTTGGTAGATCAGCTTCTTGGCGGGCTCGTGCAGTCGCAAGATCTTTTTCACCTTTTGCGGCATCACCGCCGCTTCCAGCGCGGCCACGGCAGCATCGCTTTCACGCGCATAAAGCAGCGGTAAGGCGCGGTAATGGCAACTCACCGCACCATCGAGCCCATCAAGTTCCGGCCCCGGACGCCCGCCGCCAAAGGAATGGATCACCAAGGGCAAAGCCACCTGATCGAGCCACGGGTCAAGCGATTGGCTGGCCAATTCTTCGGGTGTGTCCCAGCGGATCGCATGGGCGTAATGTAAGAACCGCTTGCCAAAGCTTGGCGCATCGGCGCCAAAGAACCAGCCTGCATTGAAGTAAAGATAGCGCCGCCAATATTCATCGGGCTGGCTGAGGTCGAGCGAGCTTTCAAAGTCGAGGTCGAACTTATCGTAAAGGCTCTTCCAAATCTCCCTGTAGCCGACCTTGTAAAGTGGCGGCTCGGGCCAAGTGCCTTCACGCCGCATCGAGGCGGCAGGGCGGTTGAAATCAAACCCCACCGAAGAAAGCGGGCCTAGGAAAACCGTGTCGGTATCAAAGAAGACGAAGGGCCCTTCCGGCAGCGCGGCCATCGCTTCGATCTTATTGCCGTGCGGGTAGCTTTCGCCGAAGTGGCGGTTTTCAAACGGCAGGATTTCCACGCCGTTTTCTGTCAGAAACGCGCGCACCGGATCAGAGATTTTCACCGGGCGGGACCAGCGCGCGCCGGTGGGCTCCATCGCCAGCAACCGGCCCTTGAAGTCCGGATTTGCGGCGCGGAAGCTAGCGGTGAAAATCACCGCTTCATATTCAAGCCGCCCCGCCTGCACGACGAAGAAGACATTGGGGGATGGACCGGTGCCCGATTTCCTTGCCATGATGTTCCGGCTGCGCCTCATATTTTCTTCAAGACATAAGAGGTTTTGGCGCAGCGTGAAAGCCATGCGATGGGGGAAGCGATGCGAAAGATCCTTTTGACGGCGCTGATGGGCGGTTTGACGCTGGCAGGCGCGGCTCATGCCCAGCAATTCACCACTGCCGCCGAGGTGCGCCCGATTTTGGCCGCGACCAAGGCGCAATGGGTCGCGGTACGCGAATATGACGGGCAAGATTTGGTCTATTTCACGCAGCTGCTCAGTTGGCGCTGCGGCTTGAGCCAGATCTTTTATGGGCTGAATGACGCCCCGCCCACGACGCCATTTTTCATGGAAATGTGCCATGAGGGCACGCCCGCGCCCAATGCGATTGAGACCGATGCGATCTACATCACGCAGCCGCTTGGTTCGGTGCAAAACATCCGGCTGCGGCTCCTGTATGATGATGGTACGGAAGAAGAGGCGATCTTTGCCCGCCCGCAGATTTTGATGCGCTAGGCCCAAACGAAAAACGGAGCCTTGCGGCTCCGCTTTCGCACCCTTCCCGAGGGGAAGTGGTGGGTGACCCTGGAATCGAACCAGGCGTGGGTCTCCCCGGCGGAGTTACAGTCCGCTGCCGCACCTTGCAGCTCGTCACCCGACGAGGGCGGGGTGTAGCGAAGGGGCCGGGGGGCGTCAAGCGGGTTTTTCGCGCCCCCCTTGCCAAAAGGGCGCAGGCAGCGCACAGAGGGGCGAAACGGGAGCATGCGATGAAGAAACCGTCTTGGGTGATCGATAAAGAACGTGCCAAGCGCGCGGCGGCTGCGGAAACGCTGTGGCTGTTTGGTTTGCATGCGGTGCGCGATGCGCTGATGAACCCGGCCCGTGAAAAACTGCGGCTTGTCTTGACCAAGAACGCCTCTGACAAGCTCGGCGAAGCGATTGCTGCGGGGGGGCTTGAGCCCGAAATCGTTGATCCGCGCAAGTTTGATACGCATGTGCCGCTCGGGCCCGATCAGGTGCACCAAGGCGCAGCGCTGGAGGTCAAACCGCTTGATTGGGGTAAATTGGGCGATGTCGCGCTGCAAGGGGCTGGTGCGCCGCTCGTTGTGTTGCTTGATCGTGTCACCGACCCGCATAACGTGGGCGCGATTTTGCGCTCGGCCGAGGTGTTTGGCGCGCGCGCGGTTGTGGCGCCGCATCGCCATTCCGCCCCCGAAACCGGGGCTTTGGCCAAAACCGCCTCGGGCGCGCTGGAACGCCAGCCCTATTTGCGGGTGGTGAATTTGGCCGATGCGATGCGCGAGTTGCAAGATATGGGCTATGTGCTTTTGGGGCTGGCAGGCGAGGCTGAGATGAGCTTGGCCGAGGGGCTGGCACAGGCAGGCACGCGACCGATTGGCTTGGTGCTTGGCGCCGAGGGCCCGGGGCTGCGCGAAAAGACCCGTGAAACCTGCGATATGCTGGTGCGCATCCCCTTTGCCACCGACTTCGGCTCGCTCAACGTGTCAAACGCAGCGGCGATTTCGCTTTATGCGGCGGCGCAAAGGGCGTGATCACGAAAGGGCGATTGGAGCCTTTTCTTGCCCTGCGACCCTTTAACACGCCTTTTACATACCTATGTCTGGATGGTGAGGCGCGGCTAGGAACCGCCGCGCTGACGTCACTGTCCCTCGTTCCGCACTTTCGCGCCCGGACCCTTAGTGGTTCGGGCGTTTTTTCTTTGGCCAAGGAAAACGACCATGAATGACGCCGATCTGCGCGAAATCTTTCAAGAAACCAAGGTGATCGCTGTCATTGGCTTTTCGGCCAACCCCAATCGCCCCTCGCATGAGGTGGCCGCTTGGCTGCAAAGCCGGGGCTACCGGGTGATTCCCGTCAATCCGGGGCTGGCGGGGCAAATGCAGCTTGGGGAATTGGTCTACGCCGATCTCACCGCGATTCCACACGAGATTGCGGTGGATATGGTCGATATTTTTCGTGCGCCGGAGGCTGTGCCGGGGATTGTCGAGCAGGTTTTGACCGCGCGGACCGAGGTGAAGACCATTTGGATGCAGTTGGGCGTTGTGCATGACGCGGCGGCAGAGGCCGCGCGCGCGGTTGGCAAGCGCGTGGTGATGGACCGTTGCCCCAAAATTGAGATGCCGCGTCTTGGGCTCTAACGTGGCGCAGGGGGGCGTTGCCCCCCTTACCGGATCAGCCTTTGACGACCGCCGCCGCCTCGACAATCGCATCGGCGATAAAATCAAGCTCGGGGCGGGTGAGCCGTGCGGGCAGGCGCGTGTCGCAAGCGCGCATCAGCATTGCACGGGTTTTCGGCAGATCGGGCAGATCGCCCAAAAATTGCCAGTTCCAATAGGCACGCGCATTGTCTTGCGAGAGCCCAAAGACCGAAACGCCCACGCCGCGGGTTTTGGTTTCGTCTTGCAACTGGCGCGCTTCGGCATCGGTCCATTCGCCCACAAGGTTGAATTGCAGGCTATCGGGCGCGCGGGTTTCGGGACCAAGCGGCGGCGGCACATCAAGCCACGGGCTCTCATTGAGTTTCGCGGCGACATAATCGTGGTTTGCCAACCCATCGCGCACGCGCCGCGCCACTTCACCCAATTGCGGGCGGATCACGGCAGCAGAGAGGTTTTGCATCCGCGTGTTGTAAAGCGGCAGCTTGTTTTGCCAATGCACAAAGCTGTTTTGCAGCCCCGGATGTTTCTTCCAGTTATGCTCATAAGCGCCCGACATGATAATCGCGCGCGCGGCCAGTTCCGGGTCGTCGGTCACCAAAACGCCGCCTTCGCCCGCGTTCACCAGCTTATAGCTTTGGAAGCTGAAGCAGCCGATTTTGCCAATCGTGCCGATTTTCTCGCCATGCCAAAGCGTGCCAAGGCTATGCGCGGCATCTTCGATCACCGGCACGCCCGCGGCATTGGCCAGTTCCATGATTGCATCCATATCCGAGGTATGGCCGCGCATGTGAGAGATCATCACCGCGTCGATCGTGTCGTCAAACTTGGCGCGGAAATCCTCCAGATCAATGCGGAAGTTTTCGCCCACTTCGACCAGCACGGGCACACAATCAGCGTGCACAATGGCCGAGGGCACAGCGGCAAAGGTGAAGGCCGGCACGAGCACCCGCGCGCCGCGCGGCAGATCCAGCGCCTTGAGCGACAGGAACAGCGCGGCGGAGCAGGAGGCGACGCAAACCGCGTAGCGCACCCCCATCAATTCGGCGAATTCGGCCTCAAGCTTCGCCACCGGCGCATTGTCAGAGGTGTAGCGGAACAGGTCTCCGCTTGCGAGCAACCGTTCGATCTCGGCGCGGGCGGCTTCGGGGATCGGTTCGGCGTCGTAGCAGTTTGGGGCGGTCAATCCATCACGCGGCATGTTCAGCTTTCCTGAATGTGACATTCGGAAAAGCTTTAAAAGCTGCGCCGCTTCGGGCCAAGTGAAAGTTTGACGACGCGGCCAGAAGCCGCTTAAAACCCGATCTTGTCGCGCAGCGAAAACCAGCTCATTCCAGCGACCAAAAGCGGCCAACGCAAAGCGCCGCCGCCGGGGAAAGCGGGCTGGGGCAGACGGGCCATCACGTCAAACCCGTCACCGGTTGCGGTGATTGCTTCGGCCATCAGCTTGCCCGCATGGAGCGCCAGCGCCACGCCATGCCCAGAATAGCCCGAGGCCGAGAGGCAATTGGGCGCGGGGCGATGAAAGCAGGGCATCCGGTTGACGGTGATCGCCAGCGTGCCGCCCCAAGCATGGGTGATTTTGACACCCTTCAGTTGCGGGTAAATCTCTTCCAGCGGTTTGCGAACCTTGGCGGCAATATCGCGCGGGAAGCGGTAGCTGACCGTTTCGCCGCCGCCAAAGATCAACCGGTCGTCATGGAGTCGCCAGTAATTGACGACGAATTTGAGATCATGCGCGGCGATATCGAGGGTAAAGACCTCTTTCGCGCGCGCCCCCAAGGGTTCAGTGGCGACGATGTAATTGTTGATCGGCATCACCCGCGCGGCGATTTTGGGCTCTAACCGGTCAAGGTAACCATTCGCGGCCAAGATCACCTGATCGGCGATCACATGGCCCTGTGCGGTTTCGACCCTGCTTGGGGTGTTGGCCGTCGCGCCGTGGATAATGTTTGTGACGGGCGTATTTTCATAAATCACTGCCCCCGCCGCCTCGGCCAAGCGTGCGACCCCGAGGCAAAGGTTAAGCGGATGCACATGACCCGCGCCATGATCCAAATCGCCGCCGATATAGACGGGGGAGGGGATCAGCGCTTGCGTTGCGGTCCTGTCGAGCGGTTCGATCTGGTCATAGCCATAGTGTTTGGCCAGATGCTCGGCCTCTTCATGCAGCCAACGCACCTCTGAGACTTTGCGCCCGGTATGTGCGATGCCGCGATGGGTCGGAACGCCTGCATCGTCGGCCAGAGAATAGGTCAGCGCTTTCGCCTCTTCCGCCATGCCCCAAAGCCGCCGGGCAACCTCTTGCCCCGCCATTTTCTCCAGCGTCGCCATATCAAGCCGTTGACCCGAGCCGATTTGCCCGCCATTGCGGCCCGATGCGCCAAAGCCCGCGCGATGCGCCTCAAGCACCACGACACGCCGACCCGCCCGCGCCAAATGCAAAGCGGCGGAAAGCCCGGTGTAGCCTGCTCCCACCACGCAAACATCGGCGCGGGTTTCGCCTTTCAAGCTGGGGCGTTCAGGGGCCGGATCACGGGTTTCGGCATAGAAACTTGCCGGATATTGCCCGGCGCGGTCATTGGCGAAGAGCAGGTTCATGGATCACACATTGAGCAGAAGATGCTCACGCTCCCACGGGCTGATGACCTGCAAGAATTCCTTGTATTCATTGCGCTTCACCGCTTCATAAACGGTGCAGAATTCGACCCCGAGCACCTCGCGCACCGGCGCGCTATCGGCAAAAATATCAAGCGCATCGCCAAGGTTGTAGGGCAGGTCACTGTCGCCCATATAGGCATCGCCCAAACATTCGGGGCTGGGCATTTTCTTCTCTTTCAGCCCGATGTAACCGCAGGCGAGCGAGGCGGCGAGGCCAAGGTAAGGGTTGCAATCCATCCCGGCGAGCCGGTTTTCCAGCCGCCGCGCCTCGGGGCTGGAAATCGGCACGCGCAGCCCGGTGGTGCGGTTGTCGCGGCCCCATTCAAGGTTGATCGGTGCGGCAAAGTCCGGGATGTAGCGCCGATAGCTGTTCACATAGGGGGCCAGCAGCGCGACCACGGCGGGCAGGTGCGTTTGCATCCCGGCGATGAAATGCAAGAATGCCTCGCTCTCGCCGCCATCGGGGTTGGAGAAAATGTTCTGCCCGGTTTCCATATCGATCACCGATTGGTGGATATGCATGGCTGAGCCCGGCTCGCCCTCGATCGGCTTGGCCATGAAGGTGGCAAAGCAATCGTGGCGCAGCGCGGCCTCGCGGATCAGCCGTTTGAAGTAAAAGATCTGATCGGCCAGTGCGACCGGGTCGCCATGCGCTAAGTTGATCTCGACCTGACCCGCGCCGCCTTCTTGCAAGATGCCATCAATCTCAAAGCCTTGCGCTTCGGCAAAGTCATAGATGTCGTCGATCACTTTGCCATATTCATCGACCGCCGACATCGAATAGGCCTGTTTGCCCGCCGCGCGCCGCCCTGAGCGGCCCATCGGCGGGATGATCGGTTGGTTTGGGTCGAGGTTGCGGGCAACCAGAAAGAACTCCATTTCCGGCGCAACAATCGGCTTGAGCCCTTCGGCCTCATAAAGGCTCACGATCCGCTTCAGCACGTTGCGCGGGGCCACGGGCACGGGGTTGCCCTGTTGGTCGTTCACATCATGGATCACTTGCAGGGTAATGTCGTTGGTCCAAGGCGCGGCCGAGGTGGTGGACCAATCCGGGGTCAGCACCATATCCGGTTCGGTGAAGGCGCCCATCGGGTTGTCGGCCCATTCGCCGGTGATCGTTTGTAGATAGATCGAGTTCGGTAGGTAGAACCGATCTTGAAAGGCGAATTTGGAGGCGGGCATCGCCTTGCCGCGGGCCACGCCCGCAATATCGGCGACGATACATTCCACCTCATCCAAGCGGCGGCCTTCAATGTAATCTTGCGCGGCTTGCGGGATGAGATCGGTCCAATGGGTAGAAATCTGAGACATGTCTTTCGCTTTCCGGAAATGAGGAGGGGGGCGGACAGTCAGTCTGTAGGGTCGGGCATCAGCCGGGCGAGCGGGTCGCCTTCTGCCATCAGCCCCGCGCGCACGCCTGCGCGGTCGGCGGCCGTGCGGTTTTGGGAAAGCTTTAGCTTGCCCTCCATCGCGGTGATCGCGATCTCAAGCCCGGTGATGCCGCGCAGTTGCGCGGTGATAAACTCGGGCGGCGCATCAGAGACCGCCCAAGGTTCCGTGCGTTCGGCTTCTTGGTGGGTGGTCAGCGCAGCGATCTGGTCGCGCAAGAACGCGTCATCCGTTATCAGCCGCGCGGTGCCGCGCACCTGAACCATCGCATAATTCCATGTGGGCACGACCCGATGATGCTCTGCCTTGGTCGGATACCAACTGGGGGAGACGTAAGCTTCGCCGGGTTGAAAAACCACAAGCACCTGCGGTGCGGCGGCCAGTTCGGCCAGTTGCGGGTTCGCCTTGGCCAGATGCGCGCGCAATACCTGCCCGGTCTCGGTTTCCACCAATTGGAACGGCACCGGCCCCGCCATAATTCCGCCCGGACCGGAACTGATCAAAAGCCCCAAAGGATGCGCGGCAATCAGCGCGCTCAGCGCCTCCGCATCGGTTTCGGCAAAGGCGGGCAGGCGATACATGCTAGCCCTGCCTTTGAAAGAAGGCCGCGATCCGGGCGGCGATGGCTTGCGAGTCATTGCCTTGGCCCAGTTTTTCGCGCGCCTCGGCCATAAGTGAATCGGGTACAACGCCGGGGCCGCGGGTGGTCATCAGCCCGTCCACGAAATCATCTTTGAATTCGGGGTGGGCTTGCACGGTAAAGGCGGTATCGCCGTAGACCAGCGCGGCATTGGCGCAAAAGTCGTTGCAGGCAATGACCTTTGCCTCTTCGGGAAGCTTGGTGACCTGATCGCGGTGCCATGCGTTCAGGGTGATCGTTTCGCCGCCGAAATCGTAGCTTTGCGGCCCCACGGCCCAGCCCCCTTCATAGCGTTCGACCTTGCCGCCCATCGCCTGTGCGATGATCTGATGGCCGAAGCAAATCCCGACCAAGGGGATATGGGCGGCCATTACCTTGCGGATAAAATCTTCCAGCGGGGGGATGAAGGCATGGTCTTCATAGGCCCCATGGCGCGAGCCGGTGATCAGCCAGCCATCGCATTCATGCAGATCGTTGGGGAACTGCATCTGCTCAACATTATAGGTGACCAGATTAAACCCATAGGGCGCCAAAAGCGCCACGAACATATCGGGGTAGTCACCCGCTGCCTCCCGCAGTGGTTCGGGAGATTGGCCTGTTTGCAGGATACCGATGCGCATGGGGGTCTCGTGATTGGATAGGGGAAAGGTAGCCCCGCGACAGACGCGGGGCAAGGGGCAGGCCGGTTGGTCCGGTTCTTGATGGGCTTAGACGGTGTCGAGGTAAAGCTCGGTTTGCTCTTCCTCAGAGAGTTCAGCCATGTAGTGCAGCTCTTGGCGCTTGGTCATCAGGAAGTTCTCGACCAGCTCTTCCTCGAACACACGGCGGATGATCGGGCAATTGGCAAAGCTGTTGATCGCCATATTCCATGTCGCGGGGAGCTGCGGCAGGCCAAGCGAATAGGCATTGCCGATAATCGGGTCTTCCGGGGTCATTTCATCTTCAATGCCCACCAGCGCCGCCCCCAAGATCGCCGCAATCATCAAGTAGGGGTTCACATCGCCCCCTGCCACGCGATGCTCAATCCGCCGTGCGGCGGGGCCAGAGGCCGGAATGCGCAAAGCGGCGGTGCGGTTTTCATAGGCCCATCCGATCCCCGTGGGCGCATGGGCATTGGGCACCAGCCGGGTGAAGCTGTTTTGATGCGGGGCAAAGACGAGCGTTGAGCCCGGCAGCGCCTCAAGGCAGCCCGCCACCGCTTGGCGCAGCGCATCCGAACCTTTGTCTGAGCCATCGTTGAAGATGTTCTCGCCCGTTTCATCCAAGATCGAGAAATGGGTGTGCATGCCGTTGCCGGCCCACATGTCATAGGGCTTCGCCATGAAGCTGGCGGCGAAGCCATGCTGACGGGCGAGCCCTTTCACCAGCATTTTGAAAAGCCATGTGTCATCGGCCGCCTTAAGCGGGTCCGCCTGATGCATGAGGTTGATCTCAAACTGCCCCGGCCCCGCTTCGGAAATCGCCGTATCGGCGGGAATGTCCATCGCCTCGCAAGCCTCATAAAGCTTGGTGAAGAACACATCGAACGCATCCAGCGCGCGCAGGCTAAGCGTTTCCCCACCCGAGCGACGCTTGCCCGAGCGGGGCGAGGGCGGCACGCGCAGGGTTTTGCCGGAATCATCGATTAAGAAGAACTCAAGCTCGGTCGCCACCACCGGGCGCAGACCCTGTGCGGCATAGCGATCCACCACGCGGGCCAGCGCTTGGCGCGGGTCACCCGCATAGGGCCGCCCATCCATATGGTGCATCCAGATCGGCAAAAGGGCAGTGGGCGCCTCAAGCCACGGCATCGGTAGGAAGCCGCGTTCTGTCGGCAGCAACAGGCCGTCGCAATCGCCCGTTTCAAAAACGAGCGGGCTTTCTTCGATATCCTCGCCCCAGATGTCGAGGTTCATCACCGAGAAGGGAAAGCGCGTCCCCTCACTGAAGACCTTGCTTGCAAACCGCGCCGGAATCCGTTTGCCCCGCGCCACCCCGTTTAAATCTGCCGCAGCCACACGAATGGTGCGTACCTCGGGGTGTTCTTTGAGCCAGTCCATGTCTCACCTGATGATTTGCGGCCTGATCCTCAGCTTGGGGCGGTGTTGGCCCGGAAGGTGGCGGTTCAGACGGCGGTTGATGATCCCAAACAGCCCGATCAGCGTCAGTGTCACCAAGATGAAGTAGAAGGCGGTGATCGGGTAGGGGATGAAGGGGTTGAAGGTCTTATCAGCAAAGAACTTCGCGTAATAAAGCGCATCGCCGCGTTGCTGGAAGGCGGGGAAGCCGGAGAAGTAAACCAGCGTCGTGGCGTGAAAGAGAAAGATCGCTTCGTTGGTATAAGAGGGCCAGGCGAGCCGCAGCATCGTTGGCCAAAGCACGCGGCGGAACTTGCTCCAGCCGGTGAGTCCATAGGCATCGGCTGCCTCGATATCGCCTTTCGGGACGCTTTGCAGCGCGCCATAGAAGATTTCAGCCGAGTAGGCCGAGGTGTTGAGGAACAGCACAAAGAGTGCGCCGGCCCAAGCCTTGGTCGTCCATGCGGTTTCAATGGTGATGCCAAAGACATCAATGCCCGCTTTGGGCAGCATCACCAGCAATTCATACGCCAAGAAAAACTGGATGAAGAGCGGCGAGCCCCGGAACACAAAGATGAACAGTTCCGCCGGGCGGCGCAGCACAGCGCTGGGGGCTGCTTTGGCCAACGCGAGCCCGGTGGCGAAGAAGAAGCCAAACAGAAGCGCCAGCGTGCCAAAGTAGATGTTCCAGATCAGACCAGAGCCGATCAGCGTGAACTCATGGCACAGCGTAAAATCGGTGCGCGGCAGCAGGCGTTCGCCATAGCCAAGCGAGCGGAATGCGTAATCCGCAATAATCTGGGTGCAGCTATCGCTCATGCCGCGGCCTTCCGTTGTGCTTCGCCTGCCATCGTGGCCTGCCCTTTGGAGAGCCGCGCCGAAAGCCGATCCAGCACCCGTTCCGAGAGTTTCGTCATGCCAAGATAGAAGACCAAAAGTGCCAGCACATACCACACGCGCCAATCTGGGTGCGGGTAGTCATAAAGCTGCGATTTCGTCGCCCCCAATTCGCGCGCCCAATAGACGATGTCTTCGACGCCCAGCAGGAACAAAAGCGGCGTGGCCTTAATTAGGATCATCCAAAGGTTGGAAAGCCCCGGCAGCGCATAGGTCCACATTTGCGGAATAAGCACGCGGCGGCGCACCTGCGCGGGCGACATCCCATAGGCTTCGGCGGTTTCAAGCTGCGCGCGCGGCACCGCATTCATCGCGCCGTAAAGCACGTTCGCGGCAAAGGCGCCAAAGACGATCGAAAAGGCGATCACGGCCAGCGTAAAGCCATAAACCTCGTGCCAGATTTGGGGCGAGGTGGAGAGCGGCAGTTTCGCGGCGGCGCAAACGCTGAATTCGTTATTGGCCCAAACGGGCGTTCCATCATGCGGGCATTTATAGAGATAGCGCAGATATTCGAGCCCTTGGTCCATCACCACCGGCACGAAGAGGAAGAACACGATATCGGGGATCCCGCGCACCATCGCGGTATAGGCTTTGCCAAACCAGCGCAGCGGCAAGACGGGCGAGCGTGCGGCAATTGCCCCGCCAAAGCCAAAGGCAAGCGCCACAGGGGCGACGATGGCCATCAGGGCCAGCACCACAAAGAATGAGCTATAAAACGCAAGGTGCTTGCCTGTGGTCAGGTAGCACAGCAGCCAAGACAGGCCTTCGAGGGTTTTGGGATCAGCGCAGGTATCGAACATCGTGCCTAAAGGGGGGCGCGAGGTTTCCCTCGCGCCCTCTCAAATCAGAAGGTGGCGGCTTCGTCGCCGAACCATTTGACGATCATCTCGTTGAGCGAGCCGTCGGCTTTCATTTCCGAGATCACGGCGTTGAATTTCTCTTTCAACTCGGTGTCGGATTTGCGTAGGCCGATACCGATGCCACCGCCGAGCGGCACATCATCGCCGCTCCAAACCAGATCGCCGCCTTCGGTGACGAAGGGCGCGAGCGCGTCTTTATCGGCGAAGACCGCATCCGCTTCGCCGTTTTTCACGGCCGCGACGGTGTCATCAAGCGTGTCGAATTCCAAAAGGGTCGCGCCCGATTTGGCAACGTAATCGGCTTGGATCGTGCCCACTTGCGCGGCAACCACGCCACCCATCAGGTCAGCATCGGCCGAGGCGGCTGCATAAGCCGAAGCTGCCGGCGGATAGTAGTTTTGCGTGAAGTCGATCACTTCTTGGCGCTCATCGGTGATGCTCATGCCCGCGATGATCGTGTCATAGTTGCCCGAAAGCAGGTTCGGGATGATGCTGTCCCAGTCATTGGTGACCCATTCGCAGGTCAGACCGGCTTTTTCGCACAGCGCATCGCCCAGTTCGCGCTCGAAACCTTCCACTTCATTCTTGTCGTTGATGAAGTTGTAGGGAGGGTAGGCACCCTCGGTGCCCATACGGACAACGTCGTTCGCAAAGGCGGTGCCCGCGGTCAGCGCAAGCGCGGCAGCGGTCAGGATCAGCTTCTTCATGGCTCTCTCCAAAGTTGGGGTCTTCACTCAGGCCGGCGCGGTGGCCGACAGGAATTGTTGCAGGCGCTCCGATTTGGGCGCGCCAAAAAGGGTTTCGGGCGGGCCTTCCTCTTCGATCAGGCCCTGATGCAGAAACACGACATGGTCAGACACTTCGGCGGCCAAGCGCATGTCATGGGTCACAAGGATCATCGTGCGATGTTCGGCGGCGAGGTCTTTGATCACCTTCACCACTTCTTGCTGCAATTCGGGGTCAAGCGCGGAGGTCGGCTCATCAAACAAAAGCGCTTCGGGCTGCATGCACAGCGCGCGGGCAATCGCGGCGCGTTGCTGTTGGCCACCCGAAAGCTGCGCGGGCCAGTTATCGGCTTTGTCGCCAATGCCGACCTTGGCCAAAAGGCTGCGCGCGAGCGGCTCCACCTCGGCGGGTTTTCGGCCCAGCACTGTGACCGGCGCCTCCATGACGTTTTGCAAGATCGTCATGTGGCTCCAAAGGTTGAACTGCTGAAACACCATCGAAAGATTGGTGCGAAACCGCGTGACCTGCGCGCGGTCAGCGGGGCGGCGGGCCAGCCCCGCGCCTTGCCAGCGCACGGGTTCGCCCGCAAAGACGACTTCGCCTTGCTGGCTGTCTTCCAGCAGGTTGCAGCAGCGCAAAAGGGTGGATTTGCCCGAACCCGAAGAGCCAATGAGCGAGACCACATGGCCCTTTTCGGCCCGGATCGACACGCCCTTGAGCACCTCTAGGGGCCCATAGCTTTTGTGCAGGTTGCGGATTTCAATGACGGGGGCAGTTTGGGTCACGGGGTCTGTCACGGCTCGGCTTCTGTTTGTCCGGTCGGTCAACTTGGCGCGATTTTTGAGCCGAATGCAACGGCGAGTTGGTCTTTCCCCAAGGGTAAGCGCCAAAAGGACAGGCAAGCGCCGCAACTTTAGGCGCCGAACAGTGGTTCAGCCGCGCGCCGCCACCACCCGCTGCCGCGCCAAGCCCGAATCGCGATCATTGACGCCCAGCAAATTGGCGGCGAGCCGGATCAGCGCATCTTCTTCGGGGGCGCGTTCATTATCGGCCAAGGCGACGTCCCAAAGCGCCTCAATCACGCCGATTCGGTCCTCATAGGCGATCTTTTCCTTGAGCGCGCGTGTGAAGCGCACCGTGTCGGGAGCCTCTGCCTCTGCGGCCTCGGCGCGTTCGCGCAAAGCCGTCGCTTCGCCATGGCCCAGCCCGCGCCGCGTCGCCAGGACCTGCTCGATATGTTGGCGTTCATCGGCGCCATAATGGTTGTCAGAGCGGGCCAGCCGCACCAAAAGCGCCGCCAGCGCCAGTTCGGCATCTTCCGCCGTGAGCGGATCATGATGCGGTTGCGGGTCGGCCAGAAGGCTGGAGAGGAATTTGAACATGGCCTCAGTTTAGCGTCTGCAAGGGCCGGGACAAGGCCAGCTCCGATCAGAACCTTGCGATACCGACCATTGGATGCCTTGTCGCTTATGGCGCTGCCGGGCTATTGTGGTGGCGAAGGGATGTTGCATGACAAAGGAAACGAGCACGATCCGCAAAGGCCGTAAGTTCGATCAGGTGATCGAAGGGGCGCGTAAGGTTTTCTTGCGTGACGGATTCGAGGGCGCCTCGGTCGACGACATCGCGCGCGAGGCGGGCGTGTCGAAGGCAACGCTCTACAGCTATTTCCCGGATAAACGTCTTTTGTTTATGGCCATCGCCACGGGTGAATGCGAACGCCAAGCCGATGAGGCGGTGGAGTTTATCTATGCCGATGAAAAGCCGGTGGCGCAGGTGCTGCGCTATGCGGCTGGCGCGATCATTGATTATTTGCGCTCCGATCTGGGGCGGCAGACATACCGGCTGTGCGTCGCGGAAAGCGACCGGTTCCCGGAATTGGGGCAGCAGTTCTATGCCTCGGGGCCGCAATTGGTGCGCGCGCGGCTGGTGGAATATCTCAAAACCGCCGTGGCGCGGGGCGAGTTGGTGATTGAAGATTACGCCTTGGCCGCCGATCAATTCTCGGAATTGTGCAAGGTTGAAATCCACAACTGCCTTGTCTGCGGTGTGATCCATGAGGTGACGGACGAAAGCCGCCACCGGATCATTGAGGGCGCGGTCGAAATGTTCTTGGCGCGTTACGGCGTACGCGGCTGAAACCTCTGATTGGCTTGAGCGTTTGTGGCCTCGGCGCTTGCCGGGGCCTTTTCTATGCTGGGGACGCATGTGAGATACCGCAGCCTACAAATAAAAACGCGCCCCGAAGGGCGCGTTTTCTTATCTCAGGCTCGGGAACGGCTTAGTGGCGTTTGCCTTTGTAGGGCGCCCAGAGCCGTTTGTTGGTGAGATAGAGCAGCACGGTCATCAGGCCGAGCAGCAGAACCGCCACGAAGCCCATTTGTTTGCGCGCCATCATCTTCGGTTCCGCAGCCCACATCAGGAAGGCCGAGACGTCATAGGCCATCTGTTCGATGGTGGCCGGGGTGCCGTCGTCGTACTCCACTTGATCTTCCACGAGCGGCGGGGGCATTTGCGCCCAGCTACCATGGGTGATCTTCACGCCATTGGCGTCCTTACAGCTGTCCGGCACGCCGCCAACTTGGAAGGTGTGGTTGTAGTAGTAACCGTCGATCCCATCCGGAGCACATTCCGGGTTTTCTTCGAAGCCGATGATGTAGTTGTAGAGGTATTCCGGACCGCCCATGCCCTTGAAGAGCTGGTTCAGGCCGAGGCCGTTCGGGCCCATAAAGCCCGCACGCGCTTTCGCCATCACCGAGAGGTCCGGGCCCATGCCGTCACCAACACGTTCGGGGAACATGTCGGATTCTTTACGGTCACGCTCTTCGTCGGTTTCCGGGTCCAGCACACCGTCCAAGCCAGCGGCGTATTCACGCACGAAGGCCGGGTCGAGTTGCGGGCCGCCATCATCGGCGAGCGTGCGGATCGGCACGAATTTCATGCCGTGGCAGGCCGAGCAGACTTCCGAGTAGACTTGGAAGCCACGACGCAGTTGGTCCACATCGTAGGTGCCGAACGGACCTTCGAAGCTGAAGGCAACGTCAGGCACGTTGTGGTCGACGGCCATCGCACCACCAGCGCTAAGCATCAGCGCGGAAGCAGCAGAGATCAGAAGCTTTTTCATGATTTCAGTCCTCTTCTCTCACTCGGCCGGATTGCCGTAATGGCTGTTGTAATCTTCCTCAATCGTCGCCGGCATCGGCGTCGGTTTTTCGATCGCGCCAAGCAGCGGCAGGATCACAAGGAAGTACGCGAACCAGTAGGTCGCCCCGATCAGCGAGATCCAGTCATACGGGAACTCGGTCGGCATCGCCCCCACCCAAGTAAGCAGGATGAAGTCGCCAACCAGCAGCCAGAACCACAGTTTGAACTTCGGACGATAGGAGCCCGAGCGGACTTTCGAGGTGTCGAGCCACGGGGCCAGCGCCATCGCGATGATCGCGCCGAACATCGCGATAACACCGAACAGTTTGGCGTCAACGACGCCGAAGGTGATCCCGTCAACCAGAGCCACAGCCCAAACGTCGGCGGTGAAGGCGCGCAAGATCGCGTAGAACGGCAGGAAGTACCATTCCGGCACGATGTGTGCAGGCGTCGAAAGCGGGTTCGCTTGGATGTAGTTATCCGGGTGGCCGAGGTAGTTCGGCATGTAAGCCACGACCGCGAAGAACACGACCATCACCAGCGCCAGCGCGAACAGATCTTTGATCACGAAGTAGGGCCAGAAGGGCAGGGTGTCTTTCTCGGCTTCTTCTTTCGAACCGCGACGCACTTCAACACCGGTCGGGTTGTTGTTGCCCGTGGTGTGGAACGCCCAGATGTGCAGCGCGACCATAGCCACGATCACGAAGGGCAGAAGATAGTGCAGCGAGAAGAAGCGGTTAAGCGTAGCGTTGTCGACCGCCGGCCCACCGAGCAGCCATTCTTGCACGCCAGGGCCAAAGCCCGGGAACGCACCGAAGAGGCCGGTGATAACGGTGGCGCCCCAGAAGGACATTTGCCCCCACGGAAGCACGTAGCCCATGAACGCGGTGCCCATCATCAGCAGGTAGATAACCATACCGATGACCCAGGTGATTTCGCGCGGCGCCTTGTAGGAGCCGTAGTAGAGACCACGGAAAATGTGGATATAGACCGCCAAGAAGAACAGCGAAGCGCCGTTGGCGTGGATGTAACGCAGCGCCCAGCCGCCGTTCACGTCGCGCATGATGTGCTCGACCGAGGCGAAAGCCAGATCGACATGCGGGGTGTAGTGCATCGCCAGCACGATGCCGGTGACGATTTGCAGCACCAGCGTGAAGGCAAGGACGATCCCCCAGATCCACCACCAGTTCAGGTTCTTCGGCGTGGGGATCATAATGGTGTCGTAAATCAGGCTGACGATCGGCATACGATCATGCAGCCACTTTTCGATGCCCGTTCTGGGCTCGTAATGGTCGTGCGGAATTCCGGACATGTGTCTTCCCCTCAGCCCAGCTTGATGGTGGTGTCGTCGACGAAGGCCGCCAGCGGGATATCAAGGTTCCGCGGCGCCGGGCCCTTGCGGATACGGCCAGCAGAGTCGTAGTGCGAGCCGTGGCAGGGGCAGAACCAGCCACCGAAATCACCCGAAGCGCCGCCCATCGGCACGCAGCCGAGGTGGGTGCAAACGCCGATCATCACCAGCCATTCGCCGGCTTCGTCCAGCGTGCGGTTTTGGTCGGTCGCTTCCGCGCCGGGTTTGTTGGCGTTTTCAGCCGATTTGTCGCGCAGCGACGAAACCGGGACCGAACGCGCAAGGTCGATGTCTTTTTGATCGCGGCGACGAATGAACACCGGCTTGCCGCGCCATTTCACGGTCAGCTGGGTGCCCACTTCAACGCTCGACACGTCAACGAAAATCGACGCGAGCGCTTTAACGTCTGCTGAAGCGTTCATTTGGTTGATCAGCGGCCAAACGGCCGCGCCCGCCACCACGACACCCGTCGCGGCGGTAGCATGATAGAGGAAATCCCTCCGAGTGCCTTCGTAGTCTTCTGCGTGGGACACGAGTCTTCTCCCTTCCCGAGCCTGGATTTCAAGCCGATGCGCCGTTGCAGGCCGCTTCTGGGGGCGGCCTGCCATGCGTTCCGTTTAACGCCGACGCCCTTGTCAGTCCAGCAGACAATCACAATGGGGTGAGGCGAAAAGCCGCAACTTCCCCCGATTCGCGCTTTTTTGTCGCTGCCTCATGGGGTTGGCTTGGCGCGTGTTGCCGTTTTAGTGGTCAGTCCGGTGCGAGCATATACCCAGCACCACGCACTGTCTGCAGGTAGCGCGGTTCGCGCGGATCGGGCTCGATCTTGCGCCGCAAGCGGGTAATCTGAACGTCCACCGCACGGTCGCCCGCCCCTTCTTCCGAACTGGCGGAGCGATCCCGGCCCAATTCATCAATCAGATCGGCGCGGCTGATCACTTCGCCCGGATGCGCCGCAAAGATCCGCATCAGTGCGGCCTCGGTTGCGGTCAGCCGCACTGCGGCATCCCCTTGCCACAACTCGCCCCGCTCAATCTCATAGCGCAGCGGACCCAGCCCCAAAAACTTCGGGCCAGAGGCGGTGGTTTCCGGCACGCGACGCAAGATCGCATTGATTCGCAACAATAATTCTTTGGGCTCAAAGGGTTTGGGCAGATAGTCGTCCGCGCCTGCCTCGAGCCCCTCGATCCGGTCGCGGGTCTCGCCGCGCGCGGTCAAAAGCAGGATCGGGGTGGACATTTTCGTGCGCAGATCGCGCGTCAGGCTCAGCCCGTCTTCGCCCGGCATCATCACGTCCAGCACGATCAGGTTGAATTCGAGCCCGGCGAGCAGCTTGCGCGCATGCGCCGCATCGCGCGCGGCAGTCACCAAAAAGCCATTGCGCGCCAAGAACTTGTGCAAGAGCCCCCGGATTCGCTCGTCATCATCGACGATCAGCAAATGTGGCGCATTGGCGCTCATGCTTCATCCTTCAGCATCTGGTAGTGACGGTGCAGATCAGGGTCCATCATCGCCTCAAGCACCTGCCGGAACCCGGCCACCGCTTGTGGCCCTGCCGCACGATAGGCCGCCCGCATCCGCCCGCGCTGCGCTTTTGAAAGCTCGTGCTCCAACTCCGCGCCAGCCTCGGTCAGGTAAAGGTTCCGCTCGCGCTTGTCGCGGTTGCCCACCCGGCTCTCTACCAGCCCATCCTCGATCAAGGTCCGCAGCACCCGGTTCAAGCTTTGCTTGGTGACGCCCAGAACGGAAATGAGCGTTGTCACCGTCAGGCCGGGTTCGCGGTTGATAAAGTGGATCGCGCGGTGATGTGCGCGCCCATAATTGTGCTTTTCCAGAATCCGGTCCGGATCGGCGGTAAAGCCACGATAAGCAAAGAACATCGCCTCGATGCCTTTGCGCAATTGTTCGTCGGTCAGAAACAGGAGCGTTTCGCCCCCAGATGCCCCGGTCTCGGCCATGTGATCCTCGCTTTTGATCCTTTTAGGGCAGTCTTGTTGACTTTCCAAGAATCAATTGTTACCGAGACCGGGAAGTTGCGCAACTTTCTGACCTGTTCTGGCCCGTTTGGCGCAACTTATGACAATTTGGGCTCAAGGAGGGCAGCATGGACGGCGCATATGATGATCGTGATGGTAAGATCTGGATGGATGGGGAAATGGTCGAATGGCGCGATGCCAAGGTCCATATCCTGACCCATGCGCTGCATTACGCCTCGTCGGTGTTTGAGGGCGAACGCTGCTACAATGGCAAGATCTTCAAAGGGGTGGAACATTCCGAACGGCTGCGCAAATCGGCGCAACTGCTGGATATGGAAGTGCCCTATTCGGTCGAAGAGATCGAAGCCGCGAAATACGCGATGCTGGAAGCCAATGGCTGGAAAGACGCCTATGTGCGCGCCGTGGCATGGCGTGGCGCGGGCGAAGACATGGGCGTTTCGGCGCGCAAAAACCCGGTGCGCATGGCGATCGCGGGTTGGGAATGGGGCAACTATTATGGCGATGCGAAGATGAAGGGCGCCAAGCTCGACATCTCCAAATGGCGTCGCCCTGATCCGCACACCATTCCGTCGGCGGCCAAGGCGGCGGGTCTTTACATGATCTGCACCATGTCAAAACACGCCGCCGAGGCGAAAGGGTGCTCGGACGCGCTGATGATGGACTATCGCGGCTATGTCGCCGAGGCGACCGGGGCGAACGTCTTCTTCGTCAAGAACGGCGAAGTGCACACGCCGCTTCCGGATTGCTTCCTCAACGGCATCACCCGCCAAACGGTGATCGCCATGCTGAAGGAAAAAGGGATCACCGTCCACGAACGCCATATCGAGCCCGTGGAACTGGCGGGTTTCGAGCAATGCTGGCTCACCGGCACGGCCGCCGAAGTCACCCCGGTGGGTCAAATCGGGGACTTCCACTTTGAGGTGGGCGCACTTACCCGCGATATCGCGGAAAGCTACGAGAAACTCGTGCGCGCCTAAGCGGCTGGCCGCTGATCAGCCCCTTTCGGGGTCGCAAAGGCGAAATTTGCTACGGGGGCACGCCAGAGGCGTGCCCTTCTCCCAATTCGGCCCACCCTTGGCAGTGCGGGCCGATCTTCCTGCGAGGTCCGATTTGGGTCGGATCAGTCTTCCGCCTTGGCTTCTTCGCGCGCGATGCGCACAAATTCCCGCACTTTCGCGCCGGAACGATCTTCCGGGCGTTGGCTCAGTTCTTCCACGGCGGGATGCACGCCTGCTTTGCGGTCCATATCCACATATTGGGCGGTGCGGGTGCCTTCAGCCTTTGGCTCGGCATGGTCGATGATGTGACGGGTCATGTCTGCCTCCTTCAGCTTCATCTTTGACAGATTAGCACCGAATCGGACCTACGTCATTGCTCTGGGTCATATTGGGCCGACAAATCGTTGCGAGACGACTCAGCCCTGCGGCGTGACCGCTTTACGCGCCCGCTTGCGCTCCAGCCCCAGCCGATGTTCGCGCCAGATGATCATTACGCCCGCGAAAATGATCAGGCCCGCGCCGCCCAGCATCCAAAGCGTGGGCACTTCGTCAAAGAACCAATAGCCGATCCCCAGCGCAAACAGCATCGAGACATAGTCAAATGGCGCGACGATCGAAGCATCGGCAAAGCGGTAAGATGAGGTCAGGAAAATCTGCCCCAAGCCCCCCAAAAGCCCGCAAGAAATCAGCAAAATCGCCTCCCGCGGGCCGGGCATCACCCAGCCAAAGGGCAGGCTGATGAGCGAAAGCCCCGCCGAGGTGATGGTGAACCAAAACACAATTGCCGAGGTGCGCTCGGTGGCGACCATTTTGCGGATGAACACTTGCGCCAGCGCGGCAAAGGTCGCCCCCATTACGGCAAGCACTGCGCCCAAAGCCTCTACCGGGTTATCGCCGCTCACACCGCCCAAACGGGGCCAGAGCACGATCAGCACGCCCACCAGCCCAAGGCTGACCGCCGAAAGCCGATAGGCGCGCACGTTCTCGCCCAAAAACATCGCCGCAAAGATCACCACCAAAAGGGGCGCGGTGTAGCCAAGCGCGGTGACCTCGGGCAGCGGTAGCAGTGCAATGGCGGCAAAGTTGAGCCCCATCGCCGTGGTGCCCGCGACGCCGCGCCAAACATGGCCCATCGGGCTTTTGACTTTGAACCCTACGCGCAATTCGCGCCGCCAGATCAGCCACGCCAAAATCACCGGCAGCGCGAAAAGCGAGCGGAAGAAGACCGTTTCGCCGGGCGGCACATGCGGAGCGACCGCTTTCACAAGGCTCGCCATCGCAATAAAAAAGAGAACCGACAGAACCTTGAGGGCAATGCCGGTGACGGGGCTCGGCATCGGGGCCGGGCTGGAAGGGGCGGTTGGGCGCATGGCGCAAACCTAGCGATCCGCACGCCGGGGGAAAGGGCTATTGCGGCGTTTTGCCCGCAAGGCAGCCATGCGCCCAGCGCGCGGCCTCTGCCACGGTTGGGTCCGGGTCGTCCAACAGGGCCTGCACCGGGGGCAGAAGTGCTGCCAAGCCAGAATTGCCCGCCGCATAAAGCGCATTGCGCACCATCCGGTTGCGACCGATCCGCTTGATCGGGCTTCCTGCGAAGCGCGCGCGGAAGGCGGCGTCGTCAAGGGTGAGAAGCTCCGCCAGCGGCGGCGTGCCGTGACGATGCGCATAGCCGATATCCTGCGCGGCAACGGCGAATTTGTTCCATGGACAGGCGGCGAGGCAATCATCGCAGCCATAAATGCGGTTGCCCATCAACGGGCGCAACGCTGGGTCGACCGGCCCATGATGTTCGATGGTCAGATAAGAGATGCAGCGCCGCGCGTCGATCCGGTAGGGCGCCGGAAAGGCCCCGGTGGGGCAGGCGTCCAAACAGGCGGTGCAAGATCCGCAATGGCTGACCTCGGGTGCGTCGGGGGGCAGATCAAGCGTGGTGAAGAGCGCGCCTAAAAACACCCAATTGCCCAGATCGCGCGCCAAAAGGTTGGTGTGCTTGCCCTGCCAGCCCAAACCCGCCGCCTGCGCCAGCGGCTTTTCCATCACCGGGGCAGTGTCGACGAAAACCTTGATCTCGCAAGGCTCTTGCTCAATCAGCCAACGCCCCAACCGTTTCAGGCGGCGTTTCACAAGGTCATGGTAATCCTTGCCCTGCGCATAGACCGAAATCGCGCCGCCATCTTTTACCTTGGTCGCGGCGCGCGGGTCTGTCTCGGGGCTATAGCTTTCCGCCAGCATAATGACAGAGCGCGCTTCGGGCCAAAGGGCTGCCGGATCGGCGCGCCAATGCATCCGCTCTTCCATCCAGCGCATTTGTCCGTGGTGCCCGGCCTCGACGAACCCTGCAAGCGCCT
The DNA here is from genome assembly GCF_900217725.1 of Rhodobacter sp. JA431. NCBI lineage: Bacteria > Pseudomonadati > Pseudomonadota > Alphaproteobacteria > Rhodobacterales > Rhodobacter > Rhodobacter sp. JA431. The sequence continues at coordinate 503,135 of NZ_OBMP01000001.1, read as the reverse complement.
CTGGCAAATGCGGCACCGCATCGGGCCGGGTGATGCGCGCCTTGGCAAAACCCTCAAAAAGGGCGCGCTCTACCAGCCGTGTCTTCAGATCTTGCAGGTGCGCCTCCGCTGTGCCGTGCCGCTGATGCGCTTAAAAATCCAGTTCCGCATATTGCGGCGAGGGGGGCATGCCCGGCAATTGGTCTGCCAAAAGCGAGCGGAAGGCCGGGCGCGATTTGATTTTCGCATACCATTGCTTGACCACTTCCGAGCGATGCCAATCCACATCCGAGATGTAATCTAGGCAACTCATATGCGCGGCGGCGGAAAAATCGGCCAAGGTCATTACATCCCCCGCCAGCCAACGGCGCTGATCTAAAAGCCAGCCCATGTAATCAATGTGGAACTTGATCGCCGCCAAGCCTTCCTTGATCGTCTTGCTGTCGGGGTAGCCTTTTTTCTGCACCTTCTTCCAAACGCGCTCGCCCATCACCTTGGTGGTGACTTCGCTGTTGAACTTGTCATCAAACCACGCGCAGAGGCGGCGCACCTCATAGCGCGCCTCGGGGTCGCGCGGCATCAATTGCGGGTCCGGTACGATTTCGTCAATGTATTCGCAGATCGCCTGACTTTCGGAAAACAGCCGATTGTCATAGCGCAGCACGGGCACCTTGCCTGCAGGGTTGCGGCGCGTGAATTCGGTGCTTTTCTCCCAGTAACGCTCTTCGACCAGTTCCACTTCGATCTTCTTTTCCGCCAAAGTCAGGCGGACCTTGCGGCAAAAGGGCGAAAGGGCAACGTGATAAAGGCGGTTCATCTGCAACATCCAAAACAGCTTTTCCCCCTGATACCGAGGGGGGCGAGGTGGATCAATGCTTCTTGAGAAGGGGTTAACCCTCCCCTTTGGGTTTGCGCGCCTTTGGCTTGGGCATCGGGAGATGGGTTTCCATCAACGAAATCAGGCCCCACAGCCAATCGCCATCTTCCCATTGATCGGCGCTGATCCGGAAATGTGGCTTCGCCCCTTTGTAGGGCGGGGCTTCTTCGGGCGCGCCCAAATAGGCGGCCGCCTCGGGCAAGTGCTTCACAAAGAGCGTGTCATCGCAAATGAGCGCGACCATCTTGCCGCCCGCATAAACCCCATATTCGCCAAACATTTTGCGCGCGGTCACGCCACGCCCCTCAAGCTGCTCCAGAAAGAAAGCGATGGTTTCAGGGCTTGTGGCCATCACAAAGCCCGTCGGGCGCGCAGCGCTGCCGAAATCGTGCCATCATCAAGATAGTCAAGCTCGCCGCCAATCGGCACGCCTTGCGCCAGTGAGGTCACACTGGCCCCGGTGCGCTCTAGCGCTTCGGCAATATAATGTGCAGTGGTTTGGCCTTCGACCGTGGCATTGAGCGCCAAGATCACCTCGGTCACATGCTCCGCTTCCACCCGCTCGATCAATCGGGGAATGCCCAGTTCTTCCGGCCCCACAGCATCAAGCGCGGAAAGCGTGCCGCCCAAAACGTGGTAGCGTCCCTTGAACGCGCCACCGCGTTCCATTGCCCAAAGGTCGGCCACATCTTCCACAACGCAAATCTCACCGGTGGCGCGGGCGGGGTTTTCGCAAATCTCGCAAGTGCCGCCCACGGCGATATTGCCGCAAACCGGGCAATCGCGCGCGGTTTCGGCGACGCGGGCCAGCGCCGCCGCCAAAGGGGCCATCTGTCCCTCCCGGCGGCGCAACAAATGCAAGACGGCGCGCCGCGCGGAGCGGGGGCCAAGCCCCGGCAGCCGCGCCATCAGCGCGATCAGCGCCTCGATCTCGTCGCGGCCCCCGCCAGCCCCCAAGCTCATCTTAGCCCGGGAAGTTCATATCGGCGGGCAGGCCCAGATCGCCCATCAGCTTGCGCTGTTCTTCACCGGCTTTGTCTTGCGCCCGGGCTTGTGCGTCTTTCACAGCGGCGATGATCAGATCTTCGACCACTTCCTTTTCCGAAGGCACAAAGATCGACGGATCAATTTCAAGCCCGGTCAACTCTCCCTTGGCGGTGACGCGCGCCTTGACCAAACCGCCACCGGCCTCGCCTTCCACGATCATCCGGCCAAGCTCGTCTTGCAGTTGCAGCATCCGCTCCTGCATTTCCTTGGCGGCTTTCATCATTTTGGCCATGTCACCCAACTGGCCCAAACCCTTCAGCATTACTTTCTCCTCAATGTTAGTTGTCCTCGAAAGGATCCCATTCGTCTTCCACCTCTGGCAGCGCTTCGGCGGCTTGTTCAGCCTCTAGCTCTGCGGCGAGGGTGATCTGTTCAAACGCGGCTTGCGGGAAGGCGGCAAAGATCGCCTGCACAACCGCGTTTTCGGCCCGCGCCTCGGCCTCGGCAGCCAGTTTCGCGGCATTTTCACGCTCAAAAATCGTCGGTTGCCCGCCCTCAGAGACCACCGAAACGCCCCAACGCGCGCCGGTCCAGCCTTGCAGGCGTTGCGCAAGGGTCTGCGCCAAGTCGCGCGGCGCATCGGGGGCAAGCTCAAACTCGATCCGGCCGGGGGCGTAGCTTACCAGCCGCACGCCGCGCTCCACTTGGTGCCGTAAAAGCCCGTCGCGCATTTTGGCGATCAGTTCGACCACATCTTCAAACTTGGCATACCGCGCCAAGGCCGAGGCTGCAGGCTGCACGGCCAGCGCTGCTGAGCCAGACATATGCAAAGGCCGCCCGCCAAGCATATGCCGGGTTGTGGCTTCGGCGCGCGGGCCACCACCGCCCCCGCCCCCGCCCCCGCCTTGCGCCGGGCCCGCGCCCCCCGCAGCACCGGGGCCACCCATCACCTTGCGCATCAGCGTTTCCGGGTCGGGCAGGTCTGCCACATGGGTGAGCCGAATAAGCGCCATTTCCGCGGCCATCATCGCGTTTGGTGCGCCCGCCACCTCTTCAATCGCTTTCAATAGCATCTGCCAAAACCGGCTGAGCACCCGCATCGGGATCGCCGCGGCAATCGCTTGGCCGCGCGTGCGTTCCTCGGGCGGCACGGTCGGGTCATCGGCCGCTTCGGGGGTGATTTTGATCACCGAAACCCAATGGGTGATTTCCGCAAGATCGCGCAGCACGGCCATCGGGTCCGCGCCATCACTATATTGTGCGCCAAGTTCGGTCAGTGCGGCAGCGGCATCGCCCTTCAGGATGTGGTCGAACAGGTCCAGCACACGGGCGCGATCGGCCAGCCCCAGCATCGCACGTACCTGATCGGCGGTGGTTTCGCCCGCGCCGTGCGAAATGGCTTGATCGAGCAAAGACATCGCATCACGAACCGAGCCTTCGGCGGCGCGGGTAATCAGCGCCAGAGCATCTTCGGCGATTTGCGCATTTTCCAGCCCGGCCACCTTTTGCAAATGCGCAATCATCACCTCAGGCTCGATGCGGCGCAAATCAAAGCGTTGGCAGCGGCTAAGCACCGTCACCGGAACTTTGCGAATCTCGGTCGTGGCGAAGATGAATTTCACATGCGCCGGCGGTTCTTCGAGCGTTTTCAAAAGCGCGTTGAAGGCTGAGGTCGAAAGCATGTGCACTTCGTCGATGATATAGACCTTGTAGCGCGCAGAGGCGGCCCGGTAGTTCACGCTTTCAATGATCTCGCGAATGTCGCCCACCCCGGTGCGCGAGGCGGCGTCCATTTCCAGCACATCTACGTGCCGACCTTCGGCAATCGCCTTGCAGTGTTCGCATTCAAGGCAGGGCTCGGTCGTTGGCCCGCCGTTCCCATCGGGGCCGATGCAGTTAAGGCCCTTGGCAATGATCCGCGCGGTGGTGGTTTTGCCGGTGCCGCGAATCCCCGTCATGATAAAGGCTTGCGCGATCCGGCTTGCCGCAAAGGCGTTTTTCAGCGTGCGCACCATCGCCTCCTGCCCGATCAAATCGGCAAAGGTGGCGGGGCGGTACTTGCGGGCAAGAACCTGATAGCCCGAGGGGTTTTGCGCGGGGCTTTCGGCGTCGGTCATGGGCGCTCCTGAATTGCTCGCGCAGTCTAGCGAGGCGGTGGGCCAAGTCAAACCGATGCCGCGGGGCGCCGCGCTATGCGCGCGGCGCGTGTTTAGGCGGAAGTAAGGCTCGGGAAAATGGGTCCGAGCCAGCTTGTCTTACTGGTCAATCGTAGCGCAGCCTTTTCTGGCGGCCATGCAGCGCGCTTTGCAGCTTTGCTTTGCTGCGCTGCTCGCCGTCGCGGAAGATCCGCCCAAACACTCTTGTTCGCATACGCCGTAAGCGCGGCAATCTTTCGCAAAGGCGTTTTGTGCGCCAAGCAACGCCAAAAGGACCGCCGCAGCGGTGAGAGAGATCGTCTTCATTGAGTGCCTCCTTGAGTGCAGATAAGAAAGTCTGCACAGCGCGGGGCATACGCGGTGCAGATGCGGGTACCAAACGCCTGCCCGCGCGAAGGTGCAACTTAGGCAGATTGTCGCGGTTTGGAAGGTGCTTCGGGTCTTGCTCGGCGCCGCATCAATCTTGGCGCGTGTTCTTTGTAACGCCAGCTTCCGGAACGCGCGTGAAGGAGAATTGCTTGGCTGCGGCTTGGTCAAACGTCACAAGCCTGTCGACCGCAACGCCAAGCGCCTCATCGGGCGTGAACCCGATTTCCCCGTGTAGCAAAGTGTCGCTTTCAATCAGCGTAATTTCGTCGCCCAAGCGCGCTTTGAGCGCGCGGATCGAGCCGATTGGCACGCGGCTATCCTCAGGGCCATGCAAGGCCAGCACCGGCGCGGTTCCCGGTTTTGCAAAGCGTCCATAGGCAAAGCCGCCTGAACTGATCATCGCAGAGCGCACGGTGAAGGGCTCAATCCGCAATTGTGGCAGCAGATAGAGGGCATTAAGCGCGGAAATCGCTCCGGCCGATGACCCGGCCCAGATGATTTCTTTGCCCAAGCCTCGGGAGGGCCCCTCTTTTTCCAGCCAGCGGAGTAAAGCTCCGCAATCTTCGACCACGGCCAAGGCGCGATCACGCTGGAAGATTCGTTGCATCGGGTCTTCTGTCGCAGCGGCCTCGGCCACGAGGTCACGCATGAGCCGCCGCATTGGCTTTTTGAGAAGGGGGCGCTGACGGTGTAGCCGATAATCGGGGACGGCGACGGCGTAGCCGTGGCGCACGAAATGCCCGGCAATGACACTATGGAGCTTTTTTTCGCGCGATCCTGCGATGAAGCCGCCCGCATGCAGCCAGATCACCACGGGCCAATCGCGGCCTGTTTTCGGACGGTAAAGGTCTACGGCGATGGGGAGCGGCCCGGTTACGCAGGGCTGTTCTGCATAGATGGCAGTCTCGACCTCGAAGAGCGGTTGAAGCGCTTCCAATTCGCGCTGAAATGCCTTCATGCGCTTCAGATAGGCGAGTTTCTCCGCGCTGATGTTTCGTTGCGCAGCGCCCATAGAACCGCCCCAAGCAAATGCCACTTCCGCGAGACGGTTCGAAAACGTCTAAAGAACATCTATCGGCGGGAATGGCACGAGACAAGCGTCGCGTTTCCTGATGCGCTAATGCCAACGCCAAGGGTTTCAAGCCGAAGTCGAAATGCGATGGGAGGGTGAGAGGCTGGACAGCGACCCAAGCGGGGCTCGTTGCGGCTGCTTCCTTCCGGACCTGACCGGGTTGGCGAGGCGCTCGCCCGCGCCAACCTCTCGCGGCGTCATATAGTCGTCACGCCGCTCCCTTGCAACCCTTGGATCACAGGCTGATCGCTTCCATCACCTGCGGCTCAATCACCCGCACATCCGGCAGACCTTCCACCAGTGCCGCCGCTGATTGCTCCAGCAGCGGGAAGGTGCGGTAATGGCACGGGATCACGGTCTTGAAATTGAAGTATTTCTTCGCTGCCCAAGCAGCGGCGCGCATATCCATGGTGAAATGGCCACCGGCAGCAAGAATGCCGATATCGGGTTGGAAATATTCGCCCATCCACTGCATTTCCGAGCTGATGCAGGTGTCGCCCGAAAGGTAGATCACATGGCCTTCGCCCGCGATCATATAGCCCGACTCGGCGCCCGCATAGATCGGCCCGGTCGGCCCGCTGATTGACGAAGAGTGCATCGCAGGCACCATCGTCACCTTAGCGCCGCCCAGATCAACGGTGCCGCCTTTGTTGAAGCCAATGCCGTCAATGCCGTCATGCGCTTCCCAATGGCTCACGATGTCGTAAATGCCGACGATCGGCACATTGAGTTCTTTCGCCAAGGCCAGCGTATCGGCGGAATGGTCGCCATGGCCGTGGGTGAGCAGAATATGCGTGGCCCCGGCCAGCGCTTCGGCGCGTTTTTCGGCTGGGAACACCGGGTTGCCGGTCAGCCAAGGGTCAATCAGGATTACGGCGTTTTCAATTTCAAGACGAAAGCCGGAATGGCCTAGCCAAATCAGGTTCATGTCATCCTCTTTCTGTTGCTTCAACGAATCTACTGCCCCGAAAGCTAGCGTGGATATGTGACAAGGGAAGGCGCGCAGGCGTCACAGGGGCCAGTTAAGGACGCTGTGCTTGAAAGCCTCCGCCCCGGACGCTAAACCCGCATCCAGACAAGCGGAGACACCCACCCATGTCCATCGACATTGATACCGCCCGCAAGGTGGCGCATCTGGCGCGCATCCGCGTGGCCGAAGACGACCTGCCGAAACTGGCCGAGCAACTCTCGGGCATCCTGACCTTCATGGAACAATTGAATGAGGTGGATGTGGAGGGCATCGAGCCGATGACCTCCGTCACGCCGATGCGGCTCAAGCGCCGCGTCGATGAAGTGACCGACGGCAGCTATCCTGAGAAAATTCTCGCCAATGCCCCCGATGCCCGCGAGGGCTTCTTTGCCGTGCCGAAGGTGGTGGAATGAGCCTGAACAAACTGACCATTGCCGCCGCCCGTGACGGGCTGAAAGCGGGCGAGTTCACCTCGGTCGAGCTGACCGAAAGCTGCCTTTCGGCGATTGAGGGCGCGGATGCGCTCAATGCCTATTGCGCCAAAACGCCCGAGATCGCGCTGGAACAGGCGAAAGCCGCCGATGCGCGGATTGCGGGCGGTGATGCGCCTGCGCTATGCGGCATTCCGCTCGGCATCAAAGACCTGTTCTGCACCAAAGGTGTGGCATCTCAGGCGGCCTCGCGCATTCTTGAGGGCTTCAAGCCGGAATACGAATCCACCGTGACGCAAAACCTGTGGGATGCGGGCGCGGTGATGCTGGGCAAGCTTTCCATGGACGAGTTCGCCATGGGCTCCAGCAACGAGACCGCCTGCTACGGTCCGGTCGTGAACCCGTGGAAGGTCGATGATCGCCAGCTAACGCCCGGCGGCTCGTCTGGCGGTTCGGCAGCGGCCGTGGCCGCTGACCTGTGCCTTGGCGCAACCGGCACCGATACGGGCGGCTCAATCCGCCAGCCCGCGGCCTTCACCGGCATTGTGGGCATCAAGCCGACCTATGGCCGCGTGAGCCGTTGGGGCGTGGTGGCCTTTGCTTCTTCGCTCGACCAAGCGGGTCCGATGACCAAATCGGTGCGCGATGCGGCGATCATGCTCGGCACGATGGCCTCGAATGACGCCAAGGACTCGACCTGTGTCGATTTCCCGGTGCCGGATTTCGAAGCGGCGTTGACGGGCGATATTCGCGGCAAGAAAATCGGTATCCCGAAAGAATACCGCATGGACGGGATGCCCGCCGAGATCGAGAAGCTGTGGAACGATGGCGCGGCGATGCTGCGTGATGCCGGGGCCGAGATCGTCGATATCTCGTTGCCGCACACCAAATACGCGCTGCCGGCTTATTACGTGATTGCGCCGGCGGAAGCCTCTTCCAACCTCGCGCGCTATGATGGCGTGCGTTACGGGCACCGCGCCCATCTGGGGGCGGGCGAGGGCATCGTCGATATGTATGAAAAAACCCGCGCCGAGGGCTTTGGCCCCGAGGTGCAGCGCCGGGTGATGATTGGCACCTATGTGCTGTCGGCGGGCTTCTATGATGCCTATTACAACCGCGCGCGGCGCGTGCGGGCGCTGATCAAGCGCGACTTTGATCTCGCCTTTGAGGCGGGCATCGACGCGATTTTGACCCCTGCGACGCCCTCATCGGCCTTTGGTCTTGGAGAGATGAAAGACGCCGATCCTGTCGAGATGTATCTCAACGACGTGTTCACCGTGACGGTGAACTTGGCGGGTCTGCCGGGCATTTCGGTGCCGGTGGGGCTGGATGCCAAGGGCCTGCCGATGGGGCTGCAACTCATTGGCCGCCCGTGGGGTGAAGGCGATCTGCTCAATCAAGCTTTGGTGCTTGAGAAAGCAGCAGGTTTCACCGCGAAGCCTGAGAAGTGGTGGTAAGGAGCCGCGCAATGCGCAAGCTGTTGGTGTTTTCTGTTCCGGTTTTGGCTTTGGCCGCCTGCGATCCTCCGGTGCCGAATTCGGCGGCGGGCGTGGGCTTTGGTGACTATCAGACCTATTTGCACCAACGCGAGGCGGAATTGCGGGGCCAGCCTGCAGCGGCCGCCCCGGCCCCGGCGCAAGCTGTGGCGCCAGGTGGGGCCTATGGCACCACAGGCTATGGGGCAACGCCTGTCACCTCTGCGGCGGGGCAGGCGGAAGCTTCGGCCCCAATGGCGACGACGGCCTCGGATGGCACGATTGGGGCCGATACTTTGGCCGCGCTGCGGGCCACCTCTGCCACCGAGGCTCCGGCCGCGCCCGCGGCGCAAGACGCCGGGGCACCACTTGATGCCATGGCCCCTGCGGCCGATCCGGTGGTGACGCGCGGGGCGACAGGGCCGAACCTTGCCGCCTATGCGCTTTCGGCAACGAATGCGCCGGGGCAGCCGGTTTACAAGCGGGGCGGCTTCAAGCTGATCAAGACCGAGCGCGCCTGCGCGAAATATGTCTCGCCCGATCTGGCGCAGATGGCGTTTTTGGAGCGTGGCGGCCCGCAAAAAGACCCGGGCAACCTTGACCCCGATGGTGATGGGTTTGCCTGTGGTTGGGACCCGCGTCCGTTTCAGGCGGCGCGGCAGTGACAATATCCCCCGCTTCGCCCAACTATTCCGAGCGGCGCGGGGGCGCGCAGCCTGAACTGATCGTTTTGCACTATACCGGCATGGAAAGCGCGGCGGCGGCGCGTGCGCGGCTGTGCGACCCTGCGGCAGAAGTTTCCGCCCATTGGCTGATTGCCGAAGATGGGACGGTTGAGGCTTTGGTGCCCGAAGCGATGCGCGCTTGGCACGCGGGCGCGGGCGCTTGGGCGGGGCGCGAGGATGTGAACTCCCGTTCGATCGGCATTGAACTGGCCAATACTGGCAATGCGCCCTTTCCCGAACCGCAAATGGCCGCGCTGGACCGTTTGCTGAAAGAGATTATGGCGCGCTGGGCGATTGTGCCCGAGGCAGTGATTGCCCATTCCGATATGGCGCCGGGCCGCAAGATCGACCCCGGCCCGCGCTTTGATTGGGCAAGGCTTGCGCGCCAAGGGTTGGCCGTTATGCCAGAGGCCGGTGGCATGGCTCCGCCCGTGGCCGAGGCGGGCTTCATGGCAATGGCGGAAACCTTTGGCTACCCGGAAGCCCCCTTTGAGGTGCTGCTCGCCGCATTTCGGCTGCGGTTCCGGCCCCGTCACACTGGCCCGCTCGATGCCACCGATATGGCACTGATCACCGATCTGGGCCTGCGATTTGGGGCTGATGGTGGCTCTTGGCGCTCTAGCTAGGCACCTTTACGCCCATTGACCTTTGCGCCCTTCGCGGCGTAAGGCAGGCGCGCGCGGAGAACTGGATGACCGCGGCGGCCCATAGCTCCGTTTTGCGGATAGCTGGGCGGTCGAGGAAAGTCCGGACTCCATGAAGCAACGGTGCCGGGTAACGCCCGGCGGGGGCAACCCTAGGGAAAGCGCCACAGAGAACAGACCGCCCTCGCTTGCGGGGGTAAGGGTGAAACGGTGGGGTAAGAGCCCACCGCGGGCCTGGTAACAGGAACGGCACGGCAAGCCCCACCGGGAGCAACGCCGAATAGGGACCACGCGCCAGCGCAAGCTTGGCAGGGGAGCTTCGCCCCGAGTGGTCCGGGTTGGCGGCTAGAGGCTGTGGGCAACCGCAGCCCCAGAGGAATGGTCATCCAGGGGGCAACCCCGGACAAAATCCGGCTTACAGGTTCTCCGCGCATATCTGCTTCGTGATCGGGCTTGACGGTTCCCACCCTTGAAGGGCGCGCCTTCTGCGCCACCTCTGGCTGGAACAAGGGAGGCCTGCCATGAGCTACACACTCAACCGCCTATTGGAAAACACCCCGTTTGACGAGGCCGAGGCGCGGACCCGTTCGGCGCTGGCTGAGCGCGGCTTTGGGGTGATCACCGAAATTGATGTTGCCGCAACGATGAAGGCGAAGCTGGACCGCGAGATGACGCCTTATAAAATTCTGGGTGCCTGCAACCCGCCGCGCGCCTTTGCAGCGCTTCAGGCAGATCCGCGGATTGGCGCGATGCTGCCGTGCAATGTGATTGTGCGCGCGGTTGAAGGGGGTGTGGAGGTCTCTGCCGTCGATCCGGTTGCCTCTTTCGCTGAGGTCGAGGCAGAGGGCGCGCGCGCCATCGCCGCTGAGGTGCGCGAGATTTATGTCGACCTGATCGCCAACCTCTAACGCGCACAGAAACCGTTGGCCTTTGGCCAGAATGCGCGCAGTATTCACCTGCGTTTCAGTTCATATTGGGGGGAGAGATGAGTTTCGTCAAAACACTCGCCACGCTGGCGGTGGGCTTTGCCGCCGCGAAAGGCGTGCAAAAGTTTCAGCAAATGGGCGGCATGGACGGTATGAAAGACGCCCTGCGCAAAGCCGATCAGCCCGGCGGTATGGCCGAGCAGATGGGGGCTTTTGCGCAGCGCATGGGCGTGCCCGGCGGCAAAGAGGCCGTGCAGGATATGTTCGCCAAATGGGCGCCCCAAGCCGCCGCGATGACCGAGGCCGCCGAGGCAAATTTTGGCAAAATGATGGGCACCATGACGGGCGCGGCAACGACCGGGGCCAAGAGCCTGTCGGATATGCTTGGCGCGGCGATGGCGGATCCGATGGTGGAAGCCTCTGCCGAATCGCAAGCCAAGCTGATGATCCGCGCGATGATTCAGGCGGCCAAAGCCGATGGCGTGATTGATGAAGAGGAAAAGGCCGCGATTCTTGCACAACTCGGCGATGCGACCGAGGAAGAGATCGCGTTTGTGCAGGCCGAGCTTGATGCGCCGATTGATATTGACGGGCTGGTGGCCGAGGTCGGCGAAGCGGCGAAGATGCAGGTCTATACGGCTGCAGTGATGGCGATTTCGGTCGATACAGAGGCTGAAAAACGTTATTTGGCCAATCTAGCGGCGGCTTTGGGGGTGAATGCGGAAACCGTGATGCAGGTGCATCGCAGCCTCGGCAAGCCGCTCGTCTAAGCCGCGCGACAGGGCCAATGGCGATCCGGGTGCGGGGAGATGCGAAAAAACACCGCCAGCCCCGCCTTTGCGGTTGACTCCGGAGCGCGGCTGGCTAAAAGGCGGGCTTCAAGGATTTGCGGGTACATGGGTGCCCGACGCTGGGAGACTGAAAATGGCGAAGCCGACGACGATCAAGATCCGTCTGAACTCGACGGCGGGCACCGGGCACTTCTATGTGACCAAGAAGAATGCCCGCACCATGACGGAAAAAATGACCGTGAACAAATACGATCCGGTCGTGCGCAAGCATGTCGAATACAAAGAAGGCAAGATCAAGTAAGATCAGCCCCTTCTCGGGTTCAAGGCCGTCCTTCGGGGCGGCCTTTTGCTTTGCGCTTAGACCAGCAAAAGCAAGGTCAGGGAAAAGGTGCCCACAAAGACCGCGCCAGCCAGCACCCATGGGGTGATCGCCGTGCCGGGCAGGGCGTCCGGCGGCGGTGGGTGCAATGCCACGTCGCGCCGTGTTTCCGCCCGTTCGGGGGCGGTATCTTCCGGTGCTTCGTCCACCTCTAGGCTGTCTTCATCCATGTTTGCCGAGCCGTTGGCGCTATGATGGCCATGAAGCGTTTGCGGCAGATGCGGGGCTTTGGGGTCGAACGTATCGTCGGGGGTGTGATCGGTGGCGGCAGCGGGCGCATCAGGGCGCGGCTCAGATCGGCGCACCGGATGGGGCAGGGCGCGGGTTGCGGCTTGCTGGGCCAAAAGCGCTTGCAGGGGTGCGGTTTCCATCCCCAACATTTGCGCGGCCACAAGCGAGCCCGGGGCGGCGGTGCTGGCGCCTGGTTGGGCGGCGGTGGCGCCACTGGCAAGGGTGGTTTCGGGGAGGGGCAGCGTGGCGCTGCCCGCGCGGGTTTGCGCAGCTTGTGCCGGGTTTTCCGCTGTAGGCGGTGGCGTGCTGGGCGGCGGCGCGCCCGAGGCCGGGCGGCTTGGCTGTTGTGCGGTGAGTGCCTGCGGAAGGGCGTGTTGCGCGCGCGTCTGTGCCGCTTCGGCCCCATGCGGCAAGGGCAGGGGCGTGGTGCCGGGGGTAGTCGGCACGGTGGTCGTTGGCACGGGCGTTAGCATGGCAAGCCTCGGACAAAGCGAATATCCAAGGGTTGCAGAAAAGGGTGAACAGAGGGTTAAGCCCCTTCTGACACAGGCTCTGGCGGCGCTTCTTCGCTCTTCGGCGGCGGCTTAACGCCAAACACAACGCAATAAAGCGCAGGCGCAAAAACCAGCGTGATCAGCGTGCCCGCGATGATCCCGCCCATCATCGCAAAAGCCATTGGCGCCCAAAATACCTCCCGCGAGATTGGAATGAGCGCGAGCGAGGCGGCGGCGGCAGTCAGCAAAATCGGTCGGGCGCGGCTGTCGGAGGCTTCAAAGACCGCGCGCCAATGGCTGTGCCCTTTTTCGAGCAGGTCTTGCACCTCCGCCATCAAGATCAGTGAATTGCGGATCAAAATGCCCACCAGTGCCAGCACCCCCAAAATCGCCACAAAGCCAAGCGGCTGGGCGGAGGGAAGCATCGCCGCCACAACGCCAATCAGCCCCAAGGGCGCGACGGCGAGCACGATGAACATTAGCCGGAAGCTTTGCACCTGCACCATCACCAAGGTCAGAATCACCAGCACCATCAAGGGCACCACCGCAACAATCGGGGCTTGGCTCTCGCCGCTGCTTTCGGCTACGCCGCCGGGCTCGATTTTGTAGCCAGCGGGCAGGGTTTCGAGTTGCGCGGCAATCTTGGGAGCCAGATCGGCGGTGATCGTGGCGGGCTGGTTGCGGCCCGTGACCGCCGCTTTCACGCTGATCGTGGGCACCCGGTTGCGGGCATGCAAAACCGGCGGCTCCATCTGCCAATCGAGATGCGCAAAACTCAAAAGCGGCACCGGCACGCCGGAAGGCGAGGGCAGTTGCAGCGAGGAAAGCGAGGCCAGCGAGGTGCGGTCGGCTTCTGCGCCGCGCGCGACCACATCCACCAAGGTCTGACCATCGCGCAATTCGGTGATGGTGACCCCCTCAAACAGGGTTTGCAGCGCTTGGGCGACATCTTTTTGCGTTAGCCCCAATTGGCGCAGGCGTTCTTGATCCAGCACCACCCGCGCCACGCGCACGGGCTCCCCCTCGTCAATGGTGATGTTCGAAAGGCGCGGATCATCGGCCAGCACTTTGGCCAAACTGCGCGCCTCAGCCAAAAGCCGGGCGCGGTCTGGCCCCATGATCCGGTATTGCACCGGCTTGCCGACGGGTGGGCCCAACTCAATGAGCTTGGTGAAGACATCGACCCCAGCCATATCGCGGCTTTGTTCCTCTATCGCGGCGCGCAGCGCGTTGCGGTCTTCAAGTCCGGCGGTCATCACCACCATTTGCCCCATGAAGGGGGCAGGCGTGGGTGTGTCGAGCGAGAGCAAAAAGCGCGGCGCGGAGCGGCCCACATAGGTTGTCCAATATTGCGCCTCGGGCCGGGTGGCGAGCCAGGCATCCAGTTCGGCCATCGCCGCGTCGGTTGCCGCAATGGCAGAGTTTTGCCGCATCGTGACATCAACCAGCAATTCGGGCCGATCCGAGGCCGGGAAGAACTGCTGCTCAATATGGCGCATGCCGTAAAGCGCACTTCCAAACAGTAGAACCGTGGCGAGGATGGTGATCCATTTCGCCCGCATTGCGGCGCAGAGCAGCGCGCGGAAGGCTCGGCGCAGCGGGCCGGGGCGCGGGTCGTGATGCGGCAGGTGTTTGGGCAGCACAGTGGCCCCGATCAGCGGCGCAAAAAGCACCGCCACCACCCAACTCAGCATCAGCGAAATTGCGATCACATAGAACAGCGAGAGCGTATATTCCCCCGCTTGGGAGGAGTTCAGCCCGATGGGGATGAACCCCGCCACCGTCACCAAAGTGCCAGACAGCATCGGAAAGGCGATTGAGGTCCACGCATAGGATGCCGCTTTGGCGATTTTATCCCCCGCCTCAAGCCGCGCGATCATCGTTTCAATCGCGATCATTGCATCATCGACCAAAAGCCCAAGCGCGATGATCAGCGCCCCAAGCGAGATGCGTTGCAGGGTGACCCCCATCGCATCCAAAATCACAAAGGTCAGCGCCAGCACCAACGGGATCGACATTGTGACCACCAGCCCCGCGCGCCAGCCCAGAGAAATGAAAGAGACTAGCAAAACAATCGCCACCGCTTCGGCTAAAGCGCGCAGGAAGTGGTTCACTGAATCCTCAACCACCTTGGGTTGGTCGGCGACTTTGTGCAATTCGATCCCGACGGGCAATTCGGTGGCGATCCGGTCCATCAGTTCGGTCAGTTCCGCGCCGAAGTCGAGGATATTTGCGCCTTGCTTCATGCCGATGATCAGCCCCACCGCGGGCTGGCCATTGTAGCGGAATAATGAAGACGGCGGGTCAGCAAAGCCCGCGCGGACTTCGGCCACATCGGCAAGGGTGAAGAAGGTGTCATCCACCCGCAAGGGCGCGGCGGCCAAATCCTCGGCACCCGCAAACCGCCCCGACATGCGCACCGCGATCAACTCATCCGCCGTGCGGATGATGCCCGAAGGGACAATCGCGTTTTGCGCCGCAAGCGTTGCCAAAACCGTGCTTTGATCCAGCCCCAAAGCGGCCAGTTTGCGGGCGGAAAACTCGACATGCACCACCGGGTCTTGGGTGCCAATAAGCTCCACCTTGCCCGCCGCAGGCAGCGTCAGCACGGCGGAGCGCACCTCTTCCACCCGGTCTTTGACCTCTTGCGGGCTAAACCCATCGGCGGTGAAGGCGTAAATTGAGCCATAAACATCGCCAAAATCATCGCTGATCGCATAGCCCGCAAATTCCGCAGGGAATTGCGGGGTCAGATCCGACATCATATTGCGGATCTTCAGCCATGTTTGGGTGACGGCAGCCCCGCGTGTTTCCGGCGTTAGTTCCACATAAACCACGGCGCGGCCCGGAAAGGTTTCAGAGCGGGTGAACTTGAGGTTCTCCAGCTCCTGCATCTTCTTTTCGATCCGGTCGGTGACCTGTTCGCGGGTTTCTTCCGCCGTGGCGCCGGGCAGCACCGCGGTGATGAACATCACCTTGATGGTGAAGGAGGGGTCTTCCTCGCGCCCAAGGTTGACGTAAGACAGCACCCCCGCAACGATCGAGACGATGATCATGTACCAGACCATCGAGCGGTGGCGCAGAGCCCAGTCGGACAGGTTGAAACTCATGGGCTGACCCTCGCGCCAAGCTCTTTGCCTTCGGAAACGGAATGAATGCCGCGGATCAAGACCTCATCGCCTTGCGCGAGGCCTTCGGTTATCACCACACGGGGGCCGATTTGGCGCCCCAGTGTCACGCGCACCGCTTCGGCGCGCCGTGCGGGGCCAATGCGCCAGACCTTGGTTTGATCGCCCTCTTCCCAAAGTGCGGCGCGGGGCAGGGTGAGAAGCCCGGCTTCGGGCATTTCGAGCCGGGCAGAGACAAGCGCCCCCAGCCGGAACCCGCGCCCGGCATTATCCAGCGCGATGCGCAGACGATGTGAACGGGTCGAGGCATCGGCCACGGGCTCAATCAACCGCAGCCGCCCCTCGGTTTCGAGTGCATCTTCATAGCGGGTGCAAACGGTAAAGCGGGCCGCGTCGGGCAGCACCGCCAATACCTCATCAGGCACGTCAATCACCGCTTCGCGGCCTGCGGCGGTGGCGAGCCGCAAAACCGGGGTGCCGGGAGAAACCACGGTGCCAGGTTCGGCCAGAATAAGGCTGACAACGCCATCCTCCGGTGCGGTCAGCGTGCCAAAGGCTTCTGCATCGCGGGCGCGGGTAAGGTCGGCCTGCGCGGCCTGCACGCTGGCTTTGGCGGCAGTATCATTGGCTTGCGCCGCTTCCAGTGTTGCTTCGGGCGCGACACCGCGCCGATGCAATTCGGTCGCGCGCGTGAGACTTTGCGCGGCGAATTCGGCCTGCGCTTTTGCGGCTCGAAGTGCGGCCTCGGCGGCGGCGACATCTTCGGCCAAGGTGATCTGGTCAAGCGTGGCCAGAACTTGTCCCTTGGTGACGGTATCGCCAAGGTTCACAGGCCGCGCCCCGATCCGGCCCGAGGTCTGAAAGCCAAGCGTGGTTTCTACCTCGGCGGCGATCACGCCGGGGAATTGGCGCGCGGTCATTGCGGCATCGGTGACAATCTCGCTCACCACTGGGCGGGGGGGGCGATTTCTTGCGCCTGCGCGGCCAGTGGCAGCGCGAGCAGCATCAGCAAAGCCCGGATCATTGGGCGCCCTCCTGCATCACGACACGGCCAGGATAAAGAAGATGCGCCCCTTCGGTCACCACCAACGCCCCCTCGGACAGCCCTTCGGCCACCTCAATCTGATTGTCGGTGTAGCGCAGCACCCGTATGGGGGTGAGTTGCGCGCGGCGGGTTTTCGGGTCCACCGTCCAAACAGCGGGCTTGGCCCCTTGGCGCACGAGCGCCGACCAAGGCAGCGCCATCGCAGAGCCGTAGGGCAGATCGACCACACTCACCACCGCCGTGCCCAAGCCCGGCGGCTTTTCACCCGGAGCCCCTATCAGCTGCGCTTTTACCCGCACCGTGCCACTTTCGCCCGCCACGAGGGGCGCAATCTCTGTCACTATCGCCTCGCGTTCTGGGCCGGTGCCCTCGACCGGGCGCAGAGTAACAGTCCGGCCTTGAAACCGATCTAGCGCGCTGAAGTCTGGCACATAAAAAACCGCCTCGCGGGCACCGTCGCGCGCAATGGTTAGCACGGTTTGCGCGGCACCGACGATCTGGCCGGGTTCGGCATCGCGCTCAGTGACAATGCCATCGGCGGGGGCGCGCAGTGTGCAATCTTCCAAAGCCTGCTGCGCCTTGGCAAGGGCCGCGCGGGCCTGATCGCGTGATGACCGGGCGGACAAAGCGGCCTCTGTCGCGGCATCCAAGGCCGCTTGCGTGGCCGCGCCGCGTTCAGCCAGTTCTGCGGCGCGGGCGCGCGCTTGCTCGGCTTGCACCAGCATCGCTTCGGCGGCGGCATCTTGCGCTTGCGCAGCACGGAGCGCGGCGGCGGCTTGTGTCGGGTCGAGTTGCGCTAAAATCTGCCCTTCGGCAATGCGCATGCCGACCTCTGCCGTCAGGGTCAAAATCCGCCCTTCTGCGCGAAAGCCCACGGGCACGGCTTCGGCTGCGGTGATCGTGCCGGAAAGTTCCACATGGAAGAACACCGGTCCGGTATGGGCAGTGACGATCTGCACGGCCAAAGGCGCCTCGGCCAGAACGGGCGGCGCTGCTGCCAACCAAAGCGCAACGCCAAGGGCGGCGAAACGGGAACGATAGGCGCATGGCATGGATCGTGCTCTCCTGCTCGGGTCTTCCCTTGATTTCGGATTTTTGCGATTCGGGAAAGGCTTGCGCCTGTAACCGGGACAAATGCGCGTCATCACAACGGTGGCTTTATTCTGCCCGCGCCTGTGCGGCGAAATGATCGGCAAGCGTGTGGGTGCCATGACAGGCGCCAACCATATCCATCCCCATCGCAGTGAGAAAAAAGCGCGCGGGCTCGCCAATATGCTTTGGCGTGAGCGCAGGCACAACCCGCACCGCCAAGAGACGCAGCGCATCGGGCAGATGCGTGATCCGCGCGGGGCGGTGCAGCGCGTCAAAGGCCAAATGCGCCAGTGCATTATGGGTGAAGACCTCCGGCCCTCCGACATCCAACCAAGCCGTGCCCGCGGTTGTGGCGTCAGCCGTGGTAGAAGCAAGATCCGCGCCGTGGATTGGGTTGATCTTGTGATCGCCCGCGCCAAAAAGCCAAACCCGCCCACCTTTGGCCATGGTCAGAAAATCAGACATATCCGAGAAAAAGCCGCTTGGCGCGATCACGGTGGAGGCGATGGTGGAGGCTTGCAGCGCGTCCACAAAAGCGATTTTCGCCGCAACCCCCGGGACATCGCGCATCTTATCGGCGTTGAGCACATGCACATAGGCAAAGCGCGTCACGCCTGCGCGTTCCGCCTCGCGCAAAAGGTTCAAGTTGGCCCGATAGTCGACATCGCGATAATTCAGCCCATCCTTTTGCCGGGTGATCCCAAGGGCAGACACAGCCAGATCCATCCCTGTCATCAGCCCGGTCAAGGTTTCGGGGCGGGTGGCCTGTGCTTCAACAAGGCGATCCGCGTCCAGATTGCCTGCGGTTTTCGCGTTGCGCACCAAGGCGGTGACATGAAAGCCCCGTCGTTTGTATTCGGCGCACAGGTGCCGACCAAGATAGCCAGTCGCCCCGGCGATGAAGACATTGGGCATAAGCGGTCCGTTGCGGTTCTGCGCGGATGGCCCTTGGACCAGCGCGCGTTGACAAAGGCGGTTTCAAATAGGGGTGCCTCAAGCTTAGGCCATGTGGCGTGTGGTGCAACCCTTCGGGGCGGTATGGTGCTTTGAAAGGCAGTGGCGGGGCGCCGCTTGGCCCATTATGATGCCGCCTGAACGGGCGCGCGGGAGGCGCGTGGGAGGACCGTCCGCAGATGACCAAGATCCTGATTGTCGACGACGATCCAGATGTGCGTGACCTTGTCCGCTATGAGCTTGAGGCGCGCGAGTTTGAGGTGGTTGAGGCCGCCTGCGCGGCTGACGTCGCCCCACAACTCAGCCCGGTGCCGCCGGATTTGATTTTGCTTGATCTGCGGCTGCCCGATCAGGATGGCCTTGCCCTCGCCAGCCGTTTGCGGGCGACCTCAAGCATTCCGATCATTATGCTTACAGGTCTTGGCGGCGATGTGGATCGGATCGTGGGGCTGGAGATGGGGGCCGATGATTATGTCGTCAAACCCTTCAATCCGCGCGAATTGGTGGCGCGGATCAAGGCGGTGTTGCGCCGAGCGGGGGGCGCTGCGGTGCCCGCCGATTTGGCCGACCACGACCGTCGCGGCTTCGCGGGATGGGTGATTGACCTTTCGGCACGGAGTTTGGAAACGCCAGCGGGCCAGCCCGTGGCGCTTACGAACGGGGAGTTTTTGCTGCTTGAGGCCTTCGTGCGCGCGCCCAAATGCGTGCTCAGCCGCGATCAGCTTTTGGAACGTACCCGATCCGATGGTGGCGAGGTGTTCGACCGCACGATTGATGTGTTGATCTTGCGGCTGCGGCGCAAGATCGAGCCCAATCCGCGCGCGCCGCAACTGATCCGCACCGAACGCGGCGCGGGCTATGTGCTCGATGCCGATGTGCGGCGTTTGTAATCTTCTAGGCTGACTTGGACGGCTGCGGCCAGAACCTCTTCCGGCACCGGTTTGCGCAGCAGGTTTGGCAGGTCTGCCCCTGCCTTGCCCGGCGCACCAGAGGTGAACAGCACCGGCAGATCGGGGCGCAGGTCATGCGCGCGCGCGGCGAGCGTTTGGCCATCAAGGCCGGGCATGGCGAGATCGGTATAAAGCAGATCAATCTCGGGGATTTCTTGCAGCAGTTCCAGCGCGGTGGCGCCATCGGGCGCGGTCACCACGGCATGGCCCATGCCGCGCAGCTGGTCGGCGGTGATTTCCAAAAGGTCCGCATCGTCGTCCACGGCCAGAATGCAAGCCTCGCCCGCCTCTGCCGGGGCCATAACCACCGGCGCGCGTTCCGGGCTGACGGGCAGGCGTAACGTGACCCGCGTGCCCTTGCCGGGGCTGCTATCAAGCGTGAGCGTGCCACCCGATTGCTGCACGAACCCATAGACCATGCTGAGCCCGAGCCCGCTGCCCTTGCCTACGGGTTTGGTGGTGAAGAAGGGCTCCAACACCTGCGGAGCAATTTCGGGCGGGATGCCGCTGCCCGTATCGGCCACGGTCAAATCCACAAAGCCCGGCTCTGCGGCGCGGGTGGTGATGGTGATCTGGCCCGCGCCCTCCATCGCGTCGCGCGCGTTCACGGCCAAATTCATCAAAGCGTTTTCCAATTGGCCGGGGTCCACCCGCACGGCGGGCAGGTCTTCGGCCAAATCGGTGATCAGCGTCACGCCAGAGCCAAGGCTTGATTGCAGCAAATCTTCCATGCCGCGCACCAATGTCTCAAGCGCGACATCCTCGGGCGCAAGGCGTTGGCGGCGTGAAAAGGTCAAAAGCCGGTTGATCAGCGCTGCGCCGCGATTGGCCGCCGACAGCCCCCGTTCCGCGCGCGCTTGCAGCGGCGGCACCTCGGCCAATTCGCGCATCAAGATGTTGAAGTTGCCAATGATCACCGCAAGGATGTTGTTGAAATCATGCGCAATGCCGCCCGTTAGCTGCCCCACCGTTTCCAGCTTTTGCGCGTGCAGCAATTGGCTTTGCGTGGCCCGGCTTTCGGTCACATCCATATGGATCGTCGCAAAGCCGCCCTGTGGGATTGGGTTAGAGCGCAGTTCCAAAACCCGGCCCGAGGGAAAGCGCAATTCATGCCGTTCTGACAGTGTCAGCCGTTCGTGGGAAAGTGTATCCAAATCAAGCGGAGTGCCATCGGGGGTGAAGGCCTGCACCCCGCGCGCCTCGAGCTTTTGGTTCAGCATTTCAATCGAGGGCTCGCCCGATAGTTCAGCCTCGGTGAAATCATGCAGCCGCAGATATTGCGGGTTGAAAGCAACAAGGCGGCGCTCACGGTCAAAGACCGAGAAACCGTCTTTCATGGTTTCCAGCGTGGCAAGCAGAAGGTCAGAACGCTCGGCCAATTCGCGGTCGAGCTTTTCGACTTGGGCGGAGTTTTCTCGGAATACGGCGAAGGCCCGGGCAAGGTCGCCAATTTCGTCGCGCCGGTTTGCACCGGGCACCTGCGCATCGCGCTCCCCCGCTGCGAGCCGCGTCATCGCGCGGGTAACGCCGGCCAAATTGGTGCTGAGCGGGCGGATGACCAGCACGTAAGATACGCCCCCTGCGACCAAGATCACGCCCAAGGCAATGGCCGCAAATTGCGTGGTGCGGGCCAAGATCGTGTCGCGCAATTCTTGTGTGACCGTTGCTGTGGTGCGGCTGGTGGCCAGCACCCGCTGGTCGACCAAGGCTTTCAATTCGGCTGCCCGGGCCCCCGCTGCGGCGAGAGCCGCCTCGGCCCGTTCGCGCGCAGCAATCTCGGCACTTTGGAGCGCGAAAAGACCGTCAGGCCCGATCTGTGCGCGGTAGCGCGCGACGGCGGCCTGAAAATCTTGTTGCAGCCCGGCGGGAAGGGCCGCGCCCGTGCTTTCCAACTCGCCCAAAGTGCGTAAGTAAGCGGCGCGGTTTTGCGCGAGATCTAACGCTTTGCGCGCGGTGGTGGCCAGCAGCAGTTCCGAGGTGGCCCGCCCGGTGAGCCGTTCGGCGGCCAACAGCGGCGCTTGGCTGCGCACGGCGGTGCGGTAAATCTCGGGTTCCGGCAGCGTTTCGCCCGTGGTGATTGCGGCGACGGCCAAGATCGAGGGACCAATGATCTGGCGCATCGAATCCTCAAGCGCGAGCATCCGCGTGCGTTCAGCCTCGCGTTCGGCGGCGACCCCGCGCAATGTTTCAAGTGCGCGGCGCAGGTCGGTCAACCGTTCCGAAAGGGCGCCGGATAGGGCCAGAATTTCAGCGCTATCCCAGCCCGTCTCACTTGGGTCGGCACGCAAAGCAGCGGCTTGCGCGGTGAAAGCGGCCAAATCCGCCTCTACTGCCTGCTGCGCTTCGGTTAAGGCGGTTTCTGTTCCGGCGGCGGCAAGGCTTGCGCCGCGCTGTTGCAGCCGCTCGCCAATCCGCGCAAGCCGCAGCGCGGCTTCCATCGCGGGCACATCGCGCCCGGTTACCGTTTCAGCGGCGGTGCCAATCTCATCAAGGGCGCGGATCGCGGCAATACCGGCCAGCCCCATCGCGAGGGTCGAGAGCGCGACGATCAGCAAAAGCCGCCCTTGGATGCCTCGCCATCTCATGGCTGCGCCTCCTCAAGCCCCATTGCTTCGCGGTAATGGCGGCGCTGGCTCGTGCGGCCCAGCCGGTCTGTGATACGGTCCCATTCGGCGGCGGCTTCGTGGAGCGCTTCCTCTGGTGTCATCTCTTTCGCCAACACCTTGCCAATACGGGCATCGAGCGCCTCCATATAGGCGGGGTAGCCGGGTAGGCGCAGGTCTTGCGCAGCATGGGGGGCATTCAGGCTTTCGCGCAGCACGCGAAGGTAATTTTGCGCGGCGCGTGGCCCCATCAGCGCGGCCCAGCCTGTGGCGTCGTCGAGTTGCGAGAGCCGATAGGGGTTGAAGCCCGAGGCGCCCGACATCACGTCACGCGCCGCACGTTCGGGCGCGGCCATATAGGCAATGAAGTCCCATGCTGTTTGCGGCTGTTGCGCCCCACGCGGCACGGCGGCAATCCAGCCGCCAAAGGCCAAGAAGGGCACCGATTGCGGGGCGGCAAGCCTGTCCCAGCTTTGTGTTTGCGGGTTCCAAACCTGATCCGCGCCGGGCAGAGGAAAAAAGCCCACTTTGTCTGCCACGGTTGAAGCCTTGGGGTCGGTGGCCAAAACGCCAATGTCAGACCAATCAAGCGCCATCGCGCCTTGCCCGGCCGCAAAAGCGGTGCGCACGCCGTGGCTCGCCAATGGCCCGCTCTCATCCACCCCCGTCGCCACGGCGGCGAGGTAATCGCTGAGCGCGCGCTGCCAGGCGGGGTTGTCGATTTCTGGCGTCATTGTTTCCGGGTCAAAGAAGAAATGGCCCGGATGATCGGGGTGGGCGGTATAGGCGGCGGCATGGCTGAAAAGCGACCAAAGCCGCTGGCCGTTGCTGGCAGAGGCTTCAAGCGTGCCCGCAAGCGGTTGGCCCTCTGGCCCACTGCGTCCCACAAAGAAAGTGGCGATCCGGGTGTAATCTTGCCACGTTTGCGGCGGCGCGAGGGGCGTGCCTGTTTTGGCCAAATAATCCGCGCGCGTTTCTGGATCTTCAAATAGATCAAGGCGATAGGCCCCCATATGCAGATCGCCATCGAGCGTCACCGCCATCCATTGCCCGCGCCAGCGCATGAGGCCATCGCGATAAGCGGGGTGGATGCCTTGGACCAAAGGCCCTTGCACCAAAGCCTCGGGCACCGGTTGCAGATAAGCCGCGAAATCGGGCAGCCAATCGGCGGGAAAAATCAGCAGATCGGCGGGCACTTGGCCCGTCACAAAGCCCATCATGATCTCGCCATAAAGCGCATCAAAAGGCCGAGTGCGGACGGTGACCGCTTGCCCGGTCTCTTGCGAGAAGCTTTGCCCATGTGCAAGCGCCGGCCCCGCAATTGGCCCGCCATCGCGGGTCAGCACCTCTAGGGGGGCTGCCGCCACCGGCAGGGCCAGCAGTGCCAGTATTACAATTGTTACAAAGCGCATCGCGATCTTGGACATACTGTGTTCATCTGGCCCCGGTCTTCTTCCGTCAAGAGCATCGCACAGAGCGTGCCAAGGAGGAACCATGATACCCCTGACAAGCGAACTCGTGGCGATTGGCAAGACCGCGACCGACAAGGCCGATGCGATTGCGCAGGCGGTGGATTTGTTGACGGCAGCGGGCAAGATCGACCCGCGTTATGGCGCCAGCATGATGGGCCGTGAGGCCGTCGCCAATACGTTCTTGGGAAATGGAATCGCGATCCCGCACGGATTGCCGAAAGACCGCGATCTGATCTTGGATACCGCCATTGCCGTGGTGCAATTGCCCGGCGGTGTGGAATGGGGGCCGGGCGACCGCGCGCGGCTGGTTGTGGCGATTGCCGCGAAATCTGATGAACACCTGCAAGTGCTGAGCAATCTCACCGATGTGTTGGGGGATGAGGCCGAGGCCGAGCGTTTGGCGACCACCACCGACCCGGCGGTGATTGTCGCGCGGCTCACGGGGGCGGAAATGCCTGCCGCAGCGCCCCAGCCTGCGGTGGACGATTTCGCCCACGGCTTTGATGCCGTGGTAGATGGCGCGCATGGGCTGCACGCCCGCCCCGCCACCACGATTGTTGAAATTGCCAAAGGCTTTGAGGCCGAGATCCGGGTACGTCATGGCGCCAAGACCGGCAATGCGAAAAGCTTGATTTCCCTTCTGAACCTTGGCGCGGCGCAGGGCGCGGCTTTGCGCATCAGCGCCGAAGGCCCGCAGGCAGAGGCGGCGCTGGCCGCGCTGCAAGCGGCTTTCGGGGAAGGTTTGGAAAAGGAAGAAGACACCGGTGCGGCGGCCCCCGAAGCCACGGCACCCGGTCTGACGGGGGCGATGGCCACCCAAAGCGCGTATGAGGGCCGTCTCCTCCCCGGCGTTTCCTCCTCGCCCGGTTTTGCCATCGCTCCCGTCTTTAAATTTGCCCGTGATGAAGTGACGTTTGCCGAGAATGGCGCGGATGCAGGCACCGAGCGGGGCGCGCTGGAAGCGGCGCTGAAAACCGCTTGGCATCAGCTAGAAGAGCTGCATGACGAGGTGTGGAAGAAATCTGGCCCCGCGCGGGCCGCGATTTTCCGCGCGCATCAGGAGTTCTTGGAAGACCCGGAAATGCACGCTGCCGCTGAGGCGCTGATCGACCAAGGTCGCAGCGCGGCTTTTGCGTGGCATGCTGTTTACACCGAACGCGCCGATATGCTCGCCGCGATGAAAGACACCGTGCTTGCGGGCCGCGCGATTGATCTGCGCGATGCCGGGCTGCGCGTGTTGCAAGAACTGGGCGAAGTGAAAAGCGCCGAGGCGCATTTGCCCACCGCGCCTTGCATCCTTGTCGCCGATGATCTGACGCCGTCTGATACTGCGCGGCTTGACCCGGAACTGGTGCGCGGGCTTTGCACCGCTGCGGGCGGGCCGACCTCGCACACGTCTATCATTGCGCGTTCGCTGGATATTCCCGCCGTGGTGGGGGCAGGGGCCGCCGTGCTTGATCTGCCCACCGGCACGCCTGCGCTTTTGGATGGGGCGGCTGGCGTTTTGGTTGCCGCGCCTTCTGAGGCAGACATCGCCCGTGCCAAGGCGGCGATGGAAGCTTTGGCTGCTGAGCGTGATGTGGAAGCCCGCGAGCGCTATAAGCCCGCGCTCAGCCCCGATGGCGCGCGCGTGGAAGTGGTGGCCAATATCTCTGACGTGGCCGAGGCCCATGCGGCAGTGGACGCCGGGGCCGAAGGCGTGGGCCTGTTGCGCACTGAGTTTCTGTTTGTGAACCGCGAAGCCCCGCCGAGCGAAGACGAGCAGGTGGAGATTTATTCCGCCATGCTGGGCGCGATGAATGGCTTGCCGATCATCATCCGCACGCTCGATGTGGGCGGCGATAAGGAAATCCCCTATCTGCGCATGCCGGTCGAGGAAAACCCGTTCCTAGGCGAGCGCGGCATTCGCTTTTGCCTCTCGCACGAAGACATTTTCCGCACGCAACTCCGCGCGATCTTCCGGGCATCGGCGCATGGGCCGGTGCGGATCATGTTCCCGATGATTGCGATGGTCTCTGAGCTTGAGGCGGCCTTGCGCATTGCCGAAGAGGTGCGGGCAGAGGTGAGTGCCGCGCCCGTCGAAATGGGCATCATGATCGAGATCCCCTCGGCGGTGATGATGGCGCGCGAACTGGCCGAGAAGGTCGATTTCTTCTCAATCGGCACCAATGACCTCACCCAATACGCGCTGGCGATGGACCGGATGCACCCGGTTTTGGCCAAGCAAGCCGATGGTCTGCACCCGGCCGTGTTGCGGCTCATCGACCAAACCGTGCGTGCCGCCGATGCGGCGGGCATTTGGGTGGGCGCTTGTGGCGGCATCGCGGGCGACCCGCTGGGCGCGCGCATCCTTTCGGGCCTTGGCGTGCAGGAGTTGAGCGTCTCGATCCCCTCTGTGGCGGGTGTGAAAGCCGTGCTGCGCCGCGCGCCGATGGCGGAAAACCGCGCCTTGGCGGAACGCGCCTTGGCGGCGGCCGATGCCGCGACCGTGCGGGCGCTGGCGTAAGGAGGCGAAGATGCAGCCGACCATTGCCACTGTTTCGCTTAATTCCGCGATCGACCAGACCGTGACCGTGCCGCGCTTTACGGTGGATGCCGTGAACCGCGTCGAAGCGGTGCAGGTTGATGCGGGGGGCAAAGGGGTCAATGTGGCCTCCTTCCTTGCGCATTTTGGCCATGCCACGGCGGTGGCGGGGCTTTTGGGGCGCGAGAATGACGCGATCTTTGCGCGCCATTTTGAACAAGCGGGCATCCGCGATGCTTGCACGCGCTGCGACGGCGCGACCCGGACCAATGTGAAGATCGTGGACCCGGTCTTGGATCAGGTGACCGATGTGAACCTGCCCGGTGTGCAGGCTGGGCCTGAGGAACTGGCTTCGGTTTCTGGCACCTTGGCGGGTTTGATGGCGCGGGGGCTCACTTGGGTGGGGCTTTGCGGCAGCTTGCCCGCAGGGCTTGGCGCAGACAGCTATGCGCGCTTGGCGCTGCAAGCTCGCGCGGGTGGCGTGAAGGTGGCGCTCGATACATCGGGCGCGCCGCTTGGGCCCGCTTTGGCGGCTTGCCCCGATATCGTCAAACCCAATGCCGAAGAGTTGGGCGCCTATCTTGGGCGCGAATTGACCACGCTTGCCGATGTGCAAAGCGCGGCGCGCGATCTGGTCGCGCAAGGCGTTGGGCTTTTGTCTGTTTCTATGGGGGCGGCTGGGGCCGTGCTGGTGCGCGGCGATGAGGCGGTGCACGCCCGTCCGCCGCGCATCACCGTGGCCTCTACCGTGGGCGCGGGCGATGCGATGGTCGCCGGCCTCATTCATGCCGCCACGCTCGGCCTTGATTTGGCCGAGACGGCGCGGATTGCCACCGCCTTTTCCCTTGGCGCGCTCGGTGAAATTGGCCCGCGCCTGCCCGCGATTGCGCGCATCGAAGCGCTGGCGCGGGATGTTGAAATTACCGCGCTGGGCTGAGCCTGCGCGTCATTCGGGAGGATCCCATGTCGAAGATCGTTGCCGTGACGGCCTGCCCCACAGGCATCGCGCATACCCATATGGCGGCCGAAGCGCTGAGCGCCACCGCTGCGCAAAAAGGCCATGACATCCGCGTTGAGCGGCAAAGCTCGCAAGGCGTGCAAGATGCCTTGCAGCCCGCCGAGATCGCGGCCGCCGATGTTGTGGTGATTGCCGCCGATATTCATGTCGATGAGGCCCGCTTCACCGACAAACCCGTTTACCGGACCACGCCGAGCCGCGCCATCACCCAGACGGCGGCGCAACTCGACGCGGCCCTAGCCCTTGCAGGAGAGGAGAGCTCGCAAATGGCAAATCCAGCAACCCCCGGTACGTTGAAGGTGGTGGCGATCACCTCTTGCCCGACCGGTATTGCCCACACTTTCATGGCGGCGGACGCCCTGAAGAAAGCCGCCACTGCGCGCGGTTGGGAAATTGCGATTGAAACGCAAGGCTCGGTTGGCTCGCAAAACACGCTGACCGAGGAACAAGTTGCGGGCGCAGACCTCGTGGTGATCGCGGCCGATACCCATGTCGATGACGCCCGCTTTGGTGGCAAGAAGGTCTATAAAACCTCGGTTGGTGCGGCGGTAAAAGGTGCCGCCAAAGTGCTTGATGCCGCTGTGGCCGAAGGCGAAGTGCTGGGCCAAAACTTGGCCGATACGGTCGATGCGCTCAAAGCGAAACGTGCCGCGGCGCGCACCGGCCCCTATCAGCACCTGCTGACCGGCGTGTCTTACATGCTGCCGCTCGTTGTGGCGGGTGGTCTGCTGATCGCGCTTTCGTTCGTGTTCGGTATCAAAGCCTTTGAAGAAGAAGGCACGTTGGCGGCGGCGCTGATGTCGATTGGTGGCGGGGCCGCCTTCAAGCTGATGGTGCCGATCCTTGCGGGTTATATCGCCTATTCAATCGCCGACCGCCCCGGCCTGACGCCCGGCCTGATTGGCGGGATGCTCGCCGTGAACCTCAACGCCGGTTTCTTGGGCGGGATCGTTGCGGGCTTCTTGGCGGGCTACGTAGCGCGCTGGTTGCGCGACGCGATCAAGCTGCCGCGCACGCTCGAGGGGCTCAAACCCGTTTTGATTTTGCCGCTGCTCTCGACGCTGATCACCGGTCTGATCATGGTCTATGTGGTGGGCGAACCTGTCGCCGCGATCTTGGCCGCGATGACCTCGTTCCTGCAAGGGCTGGGCACGACAAATGCTGTGGTGCTAGGGCTGATCCTTGGGGGCATGATGGCCGTTGATATGGGCGGGCCGATCAACAAAGCCGCTTACACCTTTGCCGTGGGCCTTTTGACCTCTGACACTTATGCACCGATGGCCGCCGTGATGGCCGCTGGCATGACCCCGCCGCTTGGCCTTGCGCTTGCCACCTTGGTTGCGAAGAACCGCTTTGCGCCGGAAGAACGTGAAGCCGGTGGCGCTGCTGCGGTGCTTGGTCTGTCCTTCATCACCGAAGGTGCGATCCCTTTTGCCGCGAAAGACCCGGCGCGGGTGATCCCCTCGATCATCGTGGGCTCGGCTGTGGCGGGTGCGCTCTCTATGGTGCTTGGCTGCCAACTCATGGCCCCGCATGGCGGTATCTTCGTGCTCGCCATCCCGAATGCTGTGACCCATCTGGGTGCCTATGCGGCTTCGGTTCTGGCCGGCACGCTTGTCACCACCGGCATGTTGATCGTGCTGAAAAAGCCGCTGCGGGACGGTGTCGCGGCAACCGCGTAAATCCTGCAAACCACTCACGAGACCAGACGGTCCTTAGGGCCAAGGACCAGACGGGCGGGGCGCGGCGCAAACCGCGCCCCGGCATGTGTCAAAGGTCTGAGAATCCCTCTAAAAGCGCCGTTTTTTTGTGCACCGACAAAGGGATAGCGGGGCGATTGGTCTCGCAACGATCTGTCGCAGGTGGGGTCCTGCGCAAAAGATTATTCTGGCAGATTACATTCTTACGTCTTCAGGTGGGGATTGGTAACATTCTTGTCATTCCGTAACCGCAACCCCGCCCCGCGTTCAGGTCTAACCTTTTGAATTTTCGTAATTATATTGAATGACCCTTGGTCAAGAATTCTTGCTTCACTGGTCTGTTTAAGTTACCAAAATGGTATCTGAAGGTCTTTCCCTCGAGTTCCTCAGAGCAGTCACTGCCACGATTGGCTCTTCGGCACGACCTTCCCCTCTCACCGACCGCTCAGGCCGTAACGGGCGTATGCCGCCCGGCTGGAAAGGACTGCCAAATGAATGCCTTCACCGATACTTCGATCAGCCCCTCCATGATCGATCCTTGGGAGGGCTTCTCGGCAGGGAACTGGCGCACGAGCATTGATGTGCGCGGCTTCATTCAAGAGAACTACACCCCGTTTGAAGGTGATGCCGGGTTCTTGGCGGGGCCGACGGCGCGGACCAAAAAACTCTGGGACGACATTGCGGCGCTTTTGAAGCTGGAGCGCGAAAAGGGCGTGCTGGATGTGTCGGCCGACCGCCCCTCGAGCATTACCGCGCATGATGCGGGCTATATCGACCGCGAGAATGAACTGATCGTTGGCTTGCAAACCGATGCGCCGCTCAAACGCGCGATCATGCCCAATGGCGGGCTGCGGATGGTGGAAACGGGCCTTAAGGCCTATGGGTTTGAACCCGATGCGACCGTGTCCGAGATTTGGACGAAATACCGCAAGAGCCACAACCAAGGCGTCTTTGACACCTATTCTCCCGACATCCTCGCCGCGCGGAAATCGGGCATCATCACCGGGTTGCCCGATGCCTATGGCCGGGGTCGGATCATTGGCGACTATCGCCGCGTGGCGCTATACGGCATCGACACGCTGAAAGCTGCAAAACTGGCCGAGTTCCGCGAACTTGATGATGCGGTCTTTGATGAAGACACGCTGCGCCTGCGCGAAGAACTGTCTGAGCAATTCCGCGCGCTGGAAGAGCTGCGCGAGATGGCGAAGAAATACGGCGTTGATCTTTCTGGCCCGGCCAGCACGGCGCGCGAAGCGGTGCAGGCCACCTATTTTGGCTATCTGGCGGCGGTGAAGGAACAAAACGGCGCGGCCATGTCGATTGGCCGGATCTCCACCTTCCTTGATATCTACATCGAACGCGATTTCGCGGCGGGCCGTCTGGATGAAGTGGGCGCACAAGAGTTGATCGACGATCTGGTGATCAAGCTGCGCATCATCCGCTTCCTGCGCACGCCCGATTATGACCAGCTTTTCTCGGGCGACCCCACTTGGGTCACCGAAGCGATTGGCGGCATGGGCGAAGATGGCCGGACGCTGGTTTCCAAAACCTCGTTCCGCGTGCTGCAAACGCTTTACAACCTCGGCCCGGCGCCGGAACCGAACCTGACCGTGCTTTGGTCGGTCAACCTGCCGCGCGGCTTCAAAGATTTCTGCGCGAAAGTGTCGAAAGACACTTCGGCGATCCAATATGAAAACGACGATATCATGCGCCCGAAATGGAGCGATGATTACGGCATTGCCTGCTGTGTGTCGGCGATGCGGATCGGCAAGCAGATGCAGTTCTTCGGCGCGCGTGCCAACCTTGCCAAGGCACTTCTTTACGCGATCAACGGCGGGGTGGACGAGAAATCGGGAGTTCAGGTTGCCAAGGGCCTGACCCCGATCAGCGCCGATGTGCTGGACTATGACGAGGTCGTTGAAAAGTTTGATCTGGCGATGGATTGGCTGGCGCGGACCTATGTCAAAGCGCTGAACGCGATCCACTACATGCACGACAAATACGCCTATGAGCGGATCGAAATGGCGCTGCATGACCGCGATATTTTGCGCACGATGGCGACCGGGATTGCGGGGCTGTCGATTGTCGCGGATTCGCTTTCGGCGATCAAAAACGCCAAGGTCAAAGTGATCCGCAACGAGGAAGGCTTGGCCGTCGATTTCGCGATTGAGGGGGATTACCCGGCCTTTGGCAATGATGATGACCGGGTGGATGACATCGCGGTCTGGGTTGCCGAAACCTTCATGAAAAAGGTCTCGGGCCAGCCCTATTTCTACCGCAACTCGGTGCCGACGCAGTCGATCCTGACGATCACCTCGAACGTGGTCTATGGCAAGAAAACCGGCAACACCCCCGATGGCCGCCGCGCAGGCGAGCCTTTCGCGCCGGGCGCCAACCCGATGAACGGGCGTGACAAGAAAGGTTTTGTGGCTGCGGGTGCTTCGGTTTCGAAACTGCCCTATGCCGCCGCGCTGGATGGGATTTCTTGGACCGCCAGCGCCACCCCGGGCGCGATGGGCCATACCGAGGCCGAGCAGGTGGCGAACCTTGCCAATTGCTTGGATGGTTTCTGTGCGGCGGAAGGCTTCCACGTCAACGTCAACATGTTGACGCGCGAAACGCTGGAAGACGCGATGGAACACCCCGAAGCCTATCCGCAGCTCACCGTTCGCGTGTCGGGCTATGCGGTGAACTTCGTCAAGCTGAACCGTGCCCAGCAGCTTGACGTGATCAGCCGTACCTTCCACGCCAGCATGTAAGAGAGACGATGACTGCCCCCCTGCCGCAGACCCAATTCGAGCCGCCGCTTTGCGACCCGCATGATGCCGCGTGTCATGGCTTCTTGCATTCGCTCGAATCGGGGGCGGCGGTGGATGGCCCCGGCATGCGCTTTGTGTTCTTTTTGTCGGGCTGTCAGTTCCGGTGCCTTTACTGCCACAACCCGGATACGTGGAAGCTGCACAATGGGCGCCGGGTCTCGGTCGATGATCTTCTGGGCGAAGTGGGGCATCTGGCGCGGTTCTTGAAATTCGCGGGCGGGGTCACCTTTTCGGGCGGCGAGCCGATGATGCAGGCCGAATTCGTCAACGCGACCGCACGCGCGATCAAGGAAAAATATGGCCTGCATATCGCGCTGGATACGCAAGGCCATCTTCATGACCGTGTGGCAGATGATTGGTTCGACCCGATCGACCTTGTCATGCTTGATATCAAGCATATCGACCCCGCGCGCCATCAGGCGCTAACCGCGCAGGCGCTGCAACCGACGCTTGATTGTGCCGAGCGGATGGTGCGGCTCGGCAAGCAGATGCGTATCCGCTATGTGCTGGTGCCTGGCTGGACCGATGCCGCTGACGAGGTGGCGCGGATGGCGGATTACGTTGCCGGGCTTGGCCCCTCGGTCGAGATGGTCGAGGTTCTGCCGTTCCACCAATTGGGCCAATCGAAATGGGCGCAATTGGGGATGACCTACCATTTGGAAAACACCCCAACGCCAACGCCCGGTGCGGCGGACGCGGCGCGCGAGATTTTTCGCGCACGCGGGCTCGCAGCCTGCTGAAGGCACCCTTTCGACAGTTTCGTAAACCGTGTGCGTAAGGCCCGGTTAGGATCGCTTATGCGCCATGACTGACGGGAGAATTTCTGCGCGTCCATGCAGTTCTCCCCCCTGCGCGCCAAAGCGAAATTTGCGCCATTGGGTTCGATAAAGTTCCTTGGGGTAAGCTTTTTGAAAAAATATTGCGAAAATGAGCAAATTTGACTAAAGTTTAGGCATAAATGCGCGCCCACTGAAGTGTTTTAGAACAGCCATTCTGTGGAGCGCCAAGCCATGTCCAATGGTGAAATTGAATTTAATGCCGCCACCCTTCGTTTTGAAGCCGACCTTTATGAGGACATTGAGGTCACGTCTGCATTGCTAAAGCCGAACGATGTCGCGGCCCCGGTTTTTGAGCTTCTCAGCACCACATCGCATGGTGTTCTAAAGATCGAAGGCGGTGACTACACGTATACTCCGAGTGCAGATTACTACGGTGAAGATACATTTACGTATCGGGTTCTGGACGGTAGCGACGAAGCTGCGCGCTACACGATCTACCTGAATGTTGCCTCGGTGAATGACGCGCCGGAAACGTCGTCTGTCGCGCGCACGACGGCTGAAGAGGTGGCAATCTCTGGCCTGTTGACCGCTACGGATGTTGAAGGGAACGCTTTCAGTTTTGCCCTTGATAGAGCCCCCAGCAACGGCACGGCGAGCATTTTAGCAGGTGGGAACTACACCTACACTCCGAATGAAAATTTTGTCGGGACAGACCGGTTCACCTACACTGTGACCGATAGCGAGGGCGGCGTGACCTCGGCGGAGGTGACGGTCGAGGTCACCGGTATCAATGATGCCCCGACGAATGTGGGCACCGATTTGCTTGGCGATGCGGCGATGTTGCGTGGCGGCTCGGTTGGCCTTGATCTGTCGGGGATTGAACTGGCCGATGTGGATGCGACGAGCGCCTCGGTTGGGACGCTGACGCTGAACGCAACACCCGGCGCGGGAACGTTGAGCATTGGCGGTGATGCCTCAGCCCTGACGGTGACCGGCGATGGTTCTGAGGCGCTGATCCTGACAGGGACGCTTGCCGCCTTGAACAGTTTCCTGTCGCGACCTGATGCGGTGATCTACACCGACACAAGTGGCACTGCGGGAACGATTTCGGCCAGCTACAGCGATGATGGTGCAAGCGGCTCAGGCGGGGCGCTTAGTGTCGATCTTGGTGGTTTGCAGGTTGCGTTTAACACGGCGCCGGTCGCGCAAGATACCAGCTTTGCCGTGAGCCGCAATGGCACGCTGAATGGCCAGCTTTTGGCATCTGATGTCGATCACGATACGCTCAACTTCGCCACGGAAACCGGGCCCTCGCGTGGCACGCTGACCCTGCAGGCAGACGGTAGCTTTGACTATGTGCCCTATGCGGGTTTTTCGGGAACCGATAGCTTTACTTATACCGTGAGCGATGGGTTCTCGGTCGTTAGGGCAACGGCGGTGGTGACCATTTCGGCGACTGCCACGCCCCCGACGGTGATCAATGAAACCGGCACAACAGATGAAGATGCGGCGCTTTCAGGGCGGCTTGATGCGTTTGACCCGAATGGTGGGACGCTGGCATTTGCATTGGCAGCAGGGGGCGCGCCGACACATGGCACGGTCGAGGTGTCGGCAGATGGTCACTATCGTTACACGCCGGACGCGGACTTTGATGGCGAGGACGGATTCACTTTTGTTGTAACCGGGGCGGCTGGCCTGCCGAGCTATGGGACGGCGACGATCACCGTACGCCCGGTGGAAGATGCGCCGGTGGTTCAGGCTGAGAGTTTCTCGCTGATTGAAGATGGGAGCCTTGCTGGGCAGCTGGGCGCGACGGATGCCGATGGGGATGTGCTGGTTTACAGCGTGACCACCCTGCCCAGTTTAGGCAGCCTTGAACTCAATCCCGACGGCAGTTTCATCTATACGCCGGACGCAAACGCCAATGGCATGGATAGCTTCAGCTATGAGGTCAGCGACGGGACAAGTGCCATTCCGGGGACGGTCTCACTCACCATTGCGCCGCAAGATGATGCCCCCGTGGCTGATGATCTAACCGTTGGTGGGCCGGAAGATACGGTCATCAACGGCCAGCTTACAGCGCAAGATGGGGATGGGGATGCGGTAACTTGGGAGCTGGCCGCTGGGTCGGAACCTGCCTTTGGGACGCTCAATCTGTCTGAGGATGGCAGCTTCACTTATACGCCGGATGCAAACGCGAACGGCACCGAAGTGCTGACCCTAACCGCGCGGGATGGGGCGCTTTCAGATACAGCCACGCTGACGATCCATGTCACCCCGGTCAATGATGCCCCCGTTGCCGTGGCTGACCCAGATCAGGAGATGCAGGAAGATAGCACCGCGATCTTTGATCTTGCGGGCAATGACACCGATGTCGATGGCGATGCGCTGATGATCATCGCGGTGGAGGCGCTGCATGGTGTGGCAGAAATCACCGCGGATGGCCAAGTGCGCTACACGCCGGAGGCGGACTATTTCGGCCCCGAAGTGATCAGCTACACAATTTCTGACGGACAGGGTGGCACGGATACCAATAGCGTCCAGATCAATATCCTGTCGCGCCCGGAAATCATTTATGAGGGCACGGAGGGGGATGACACGTTCGAAATCCGCGGCACTGATGGGCGCTTGGCGGGTTTTTACGGGGGAGGTGGCACCGATACGGTCGTCAACGCCGGGCGCATTTGGGACAAACTGAACCTGACCGGGACGGTTTTTGACAGCATTGAAACGCTCGATGCCCAAAATGGTGTGATTGTTGTCGATCGCGATGGGGCGATGGACCTCTCTACCCTTGGCCAGTTGGTGAATGCCCGAAGGATCGAGGGGGACCGCGGCAACGAAACGATCACCGGGTCGCAGCAGGGCGACGTGATCAGGGCGGATCGCGGCGACGATCAGGTGTTTGGTGCGGGCGGTGATGACCATCTCTCAGGGGAGGAAGGTGCCGATAGGCTGAGCGGCGGCGAAGGCGCCGACACGCTTGTTGGCGGCGAAGGGGCCGATGCTCTTGATGGCGGTGCGGGGGACGATCAGTTCCTTGTGGCTGGGTGTGACGGGCGGGACGACACGGTTTCTGGCGGTACAGGTTATGACATCGTGCGCAATGCCAAGCGCGGCGGCTACCTCGACCTGACGGGCGCAAGCTTTGAAGGGGTGGAAGAGATCGACGCCCGTGGTGGTTGGATCCGTGTCAGCAATGGCGCGCTTGATTTGCGTAGCGTTGAGACGCTCCGGGATGTGCGTGGGATTCTCGGCACCCATCGCAATGAAGTCATTGGCGGATCGCGTGGGGATGATCTCATTGATGCCGGGCATGGCTGGGATGTGGTTTTAATCTCTGGTTCGGTGGCGGATGCTTCGATCTCGAATATCGGTCGGGGGCGGGCGATCGTCGAAAGCCTCGAAGGGGGGCGCGACCAGCTTTATGGCGTCGAGGAACTGCGCTTTGACGACTACACCTTGTTCCTTGATGGGCGGGACAATCTGCCCTTCGGTGCGCCGGATGCGGTGACGATTGGCGAAGATGCCGCGCAGAGCTTTGCTGTTGATCAGTTCCTTGCCAATGATTTTGACATTGGCGGTGGGCCGATTGCGATTACCGGTGTCTCGGGCGGGACATGGGTCACCGCCGCGTTTGATGGCAGCGCGATCACGCTTAACCCCAATGGGGCCTTTGAGGCACTTGGCGCGGGGCAAAGCGCAGAAGATACGATGACCTATCAGCTTTCGGATGCTGCGGGGCAGACTGTGTCGGTTGCGGTGACGGTCACTGTAATGGGCGCCAATGATGCACCGGTGGCAGTGGATGATCGGGCGGATCTGGCCGAAGGCACTTTGGCCTCAGGCAATTTGCTCATCAATGACACCGACATTGACACCGGTGATGCCCTGCAGATTGCGGGGCTCGAGGGGGGCACGGCCACGGCCGAAGGGTTCACGCGCAGCTTTGCCTCGGGTGCGGTTTTGGACCTTGCTGCCGATGGCACTTTTACCTTCACCGCCGGACCGGGCTATCAAAGCCTTGGTGTGGGGCAAGAAGCCGTGGAAACCGTCACTTACACGGTGGCCGATGCACATGGCGCAACCAGCACTGCCACGCTGAGCCTGCATATCGCCGGGTTGAACGATGCCCCGGACGCCGCCGATGACGATGGCTTCATCACCACCGCGCGCGGCAGCATCGAAGTGGCCGCGGATGGGGTTCTGTCCAATGACACAGATATTGATGCAGGCGATCAGCTTGTCGTCTCTGGTGTGTCCGGTGGCGTGGAAGAAACCTTCTTCATTCTAGAAGCTGGCGTGCTTGTGGCGAGGCAGGGGTTCACCACCACGGGCAGCGCGGGGGGCACTTTCGCGCTTATGGCCGATGGCGCATGGCGGTTTGAGGCCGGGCAAGATTTCGATGATCTGGCCTTGGGGGAAAGCCGCCTCACCTCGATGGAATATACGGTTTCCGATGGCC
This sequence comes from Rhodobacter sp. JA431, assembly GCF_900217725.1. Taxonomy (NCBI): domain Bacteria; kingdom Pseudomonadati; phylum Pseudomonadota; class Alphaproteobacteria; order Rhodobacterales; genus Rhodobacter; species Rhodobacter sp. JA431. The sequence continues at coordinate 466,080 of NZ_OBMP01000001.1, read as the reverse complement.
ATGGGGGCACGGATACTGCCGTGCTCAGCGTCCTTGTGACGCCTTCGAGCTACGGGAGTGAAAACGTTGATCCGGCCGATCTGCCCGATGAAAGCGAAATGACCCGGATTGCGATCTCGGGCACGTTCGAACAGATGGGTGGCGTTGATGTGCTGGGTGAACTGTTCGCCCGGCTTGATGACAGTGTCGATTTCGATCTGGCGAGCTTGCTGGATATGGACCTGATCGATATCGATACCCGGATCCAAGTCAGTTATGGACCGGATACGGGGTTGAATGTCGATATCACCGACAACAACCCCGATAGCACGGCAATGCTTTCTGGCTTTGGCGCGGAGTTGGATGCCGCTGCGGATTATCTGACAGGCTTTGCCAATCCGATCCTAACCGCGCCAATCACGCCGGTCTATTTCGGTCCGACGTTTGAGATTGATGCGACGATCATGGCGAAGCTCGGGTGGGATATTGATCTGCCCTCGCTTGGGCGCACGGCGATCTTCCAACCGATTGAGATTGATCTTTTGGTGCCCGATAGCCCGGTGCAGGCATGGCAGAATTTTGTGCTTTGGTCTGACAATCTGGTCTCGCTTTCGCCCACCACGGTGCTGCAAACCGTCGGCATTGGCGACATCACCATTGATGCGGGCTATGGGCTGACCGATTTGACCGTCTCCAACGTGGGGCTTTCGTTCGGGACGCAAGATTTCCTTGGATTGGATATTGATGGGCTGGCAGAAGGCTTTGTTGGCCTGAACCACGAGTTCAATCTGCTTGCGGCCTTGGGCGTTGACGAAGATGGCGCCGGTATGGTGTCGGAGATTTCGCTATCTTTCGAAGATGTGCTCGACGGGCTGATTGAGGCAGGGATTCCCGAGTTCTTCAAGCTCGTTTCGGATTTCGTCAATGATCCGTCCAGCGCCACGATCACGGCACTTGGCCGATACATTCAAAAGGCCGTTGGGATCGTCGCGAGCAATGCCGCCACGACTTACAACGTGGGCGGCGCAGAGTTGAAACCCTCTGAGTTGCAAGCCCTGAGTGACCGTGCGCGTTTCAATGATTTCGACATTTGGGATGCGGATGGGCGTGGGCTCTTCACGCTTGAAACGCCCGAGGGCGAGACAATTCATGTCACGGCGGATCTGGTCAATGTGGTGATCGAGACCACGGGGATTGATGGGGCCGTTGGTACTTTGCGTCAGCTGTTGACGGTGGATGGCTTCACCCCCATCGAAGGTCTGACGCTGACCGCCGATCTGCCGATTGGCAATGTTGATGACATTGAGGGTTTCGTGAATGACGGCGAAGGCACCGTCGATACAACCGCTCGTGCAGGCACCAGCGAGATCGAGGTGACACAGATCACCCGCTTGGCGGGTGTCAGCTTCGATTATGAAAAATTCGCTCCTGCGGTGGTGCGGATTGCGCTTGATAAAGCGACCGAGGCGGGGCTTGAGGCCGCGAAGGCGCAGCCCGAACTGATCCCGATCATCATCGGCGCGAATATCGCGGCCAATGCGGCCCTGATCATGTCCGAAGAGGCGCAGAAAACCGCCGAAGAAGGGTTCACTTTAAGCGCGGAAATCAAGCAGACCGAATTGGTTGCCGAACTCACCAATGGGGTTGGCGGTCTTTTGAACAGCGTCGCCGGTGCGATCAATAGCTTGCTCGGATTGTCTGGGAGCAATGCGATCCCGATGATCGCGGAAATCACGGCGGAGCAACTTGAGACTTCGCTCGATACGATCATTGACGGTTTTGCGCAGGACCTTGTGACCTTGTTGAAAGGAATCACTGGGGCTGCTTCGGAGGTGTTCGACTTCATTGCGAACGATCCGACCTCGCAGGCGATCATTGAGACGCTTGGTGGTATTGGGGACATCGCGGCCGCCGGGATGACGGGGATCATCAATACCTTGCGCTGGCTGGTGAATACAGCCGCTGATGTGTTCCATATCGATGTGGGGCTTAGCCCCGTCCTCAGCATCTTCGACAATCTCTTGGATATCGCCGAGGCTGGCCCAGAGGCCATTTCAAATATTGAAGTTTTCATCCGCGACATCGTCACAGGTGCGCGTGATTACTTTGCCCAAGTTGGCGACGATATCGAACTCGGAATCAATACCTTTGCCGATTTCGTCAAAGATTTGGCGCGCGGGATCGACCTGCAGCTGAGCACCGATTTCGATCTGATCGATTTCGTGATTGAGGCAGGTATCGACCTTGTACAGGTGGCGCGGTTCGACCCCGATGAGGTGCAGGTCACCTATATGATTGACGGTGTCGAGGTGACGGGCAGCTATGATGAAGCGGCGCAATTCTTGGCCGCCGGGGCTCCGGGCGATGTGCTCAATGGAGAGGTGGCCTATAGTTTCTCAGGCGCGGTAGATTACGATTATATCCTGCGGCTTGATATTGCTCCGACACTTGAATTGTACGGCTTTGATATTGCCGGCTCGCTTGGTGTTGGCGACGGGTCTGCCAATTACGATCTGGATTTCGACTATGCCGCGATCAAGCTCACCGATGATTTCACGCTTGAAGATTTGGGCTCGCTGAACTTTGGCGAAGCCTTTGACGATGCTCTGCTTGAACTGCCCTTCGGCCTGTTTGAAGATGTGGCGAATGTGGTCGTCGATGAAATCCGCGAAAGCTTTGGCGAACTCGCCGGACAGACGACCGACCTTGATTACAACGAAATCCGGCTCTTCACGCTGGAGGATGTTGAGATCGGCGCGGATCGTTTCACGCAGGTGGTCAGCAACTTCCAAGTGGAGATCGGCGGTGCGATTGATAGCACCGCACTGCGCTTCTCGGCCGCGCCGGGGCTGCAAGTCTCTGGTACTGCGCTGATTGATGCCCTGACCGAAGCGCTTGCGAAGGTTGAGGGCAGCGCTGCGAATATCGGGCGGTTGATGCCGCTTGACGGTGGTGGGGCGATGGCCGTTGGTGCCAACGGCACCGTTATCTTTGATGCAGAGGGGGATTTTGAGACCCTAAATGAAGGGGAAGAAACGACCCAAACCTTCCGCTTCACGGTGACAGGGGCCGATGGTACGCCCGAGGTGCGCGAGGCAGAACTGACCATTGTCGGCGTGAATGATGCGCCGGTCGCGATTGCGGATGCCGCAACAATGGTCGAGGATGGTACGCTCTCCTTTGATCCGGCCGCGAATGACAGCGATGTTGATACCGCCGATGCCGGGCATCTGACCGTGGTGGCTGCAACTTGCCCCGACGGTGCTGTCGAGGTCAGCGCAGAGGGGCTCGTAACGTTCCGGCCCGCTGCCGATTTCAATGGGACGACCATCATCTCTTACACCGTGGCCGATCCGCAAGGGGCGACCGCCGAGGGAACAGCGACGGTCACCGTGACGCCGGTAGGCGATATGGTGCGCGCCGCCGATGATGTGTTGACCGTGTCCGAAAACGGCACCGCCAGCCTTGATGTCACGCTAAACGACATTGAAGTGGACGGCGAAATGGTCACGATCACCGGGTTCACGCAGCCTAGTGCGGGGCAACTCACGCAAATTTCGTCGACCGAACTGGCTTTTGACCCGGATGGTGACTTTGAATACCTCGCGGCGGGGGAAACGGTCGATGTGACCGCCGATGTACAGGTGTCTGACGGGGTGGATGGTGTTGCGACCTCGCGGCTCACGATCACTGTTGTCGGTGAAAACGATGCTCCCGTGGCCTCTGACGATCAGGTGCTGGTCGCCGAAGACGGCTCTGTGACCATTGATGTGCTTGCCAATGATACGGATGTTGATGGGGATGCGCTTACGGCAACCGTTGTGGCCGCTGCCGCGCATGGCACCGTCAGCGCGGGGCCGGGCGGCACGCTGATTTATCGGCCCGATGCCAATTACCATGGCGAAGACAGCTTCTCCTACGAGGTGTCGGATGGGCATGGGGGTAAGTCGCAGGCGGTGGTGCAAATCACCGTTGACCCTGAACCTGAGGACACCGTGCAAGGTACAGCGGGCGATGATGTCTTCTCGCTGAACTATAGCGATGGCTTCTTGACCCTGTTTGAGGGCGGCGAAGGCTATGACCTGATCCAAAGCGCGCGCAGTCGGGGGGATTTGCTTCTGGGTGAGGCGGAATTTGCCTCGATCGAGGAGCTTGACCTGCGGGGCGGCAGAATTCACGTCAACCGTGATGGGTTCTTGGACCTTTCGAGCATTGGCCTTGTGCAGGGGGTTGCCGCAATCGTTGGGGATCGCGGTGATGAGAGCATCACCGGGTCGCAGCAAGATGATGCGATCTACGGCGGTTTTGGCGATGATGTTTTGGCCGGGATGGCAGGTGATGATCTTCTGGCGGGCGAACGCGGTTCCGACCAGTTGCTTGGCGGCTCTGGAAACGATTGGCTGGATGGCGGTTGGGACGACGACACCGTGGTCGGCGGCGAGGGCGATGACACATTGGTCGTCTTCAATCGCGCTGCCGCAAATGACGTGCTTGACGGTGGTGCCGGTTGGGACGTGCTGCGCAACGATTGGCGTGGGAACTTCATTACCTTTGATCATGCAACGATCACCAATATCGAGCGACTTGAAATGCAGGGCGGGCGTATTGAGCTTGCGCGCGATGGTGTGCTTGATCTTGCTTCCGTTCTTGAAACGGATGGTGTGATCCGCATTCGCGGTGATCGTGGTGCTGAAACGATCATTGGCACGCAGAGTGCGGATGAGATCGAAGCCGGAGAAGGCGCCGACTATGTCGATGGGCAGGGAGGAGATGATACCTTCTTCGCGGCGGGGACCAACCTGCGCGGTGATACGATCATCGGTGGCACGGGCTTTGACGTTGTGCAGAACAACGCCTCTTTCCGCTTCTGGTGGAATGATCTGAACATCACGGGCACGGTTTTCGAGGACGTGGAACTGTTTGCCGCGAATGGCGCGCGTCTGCTTGTTGACGCGGGCGGGAGTGCCGATCTGTCGACCTTAACCGAGCTGCGCGATGTCCGCGGGATTTGGTTGAATTGGGGCGATGAAACCGTTGCTCTAAGCCTTGCCGATGACGTGGTCTATGGCGGTGACGGAACCGATACGGCTGTGATCGCGGGCTCTGTTTTCGATACGGCGCTGACGCAGATCAATGCAAACACTTGGCGCTTGGATGGGCCTGGCGGCACCGACTGGCTGCATGACGTCGAAAGATTGGTCTTTGATGATCTGTCACTCTTCATTGATGGCACCAATAACGCGCCGGTGACACGTGCGGATGCTGCGCGTGTGTTGGCTGATGCGACGCTCGATATTGCGGACCTTTTGGCCAATGACCTTGATCCCGATGGCGATGCTTTGCATGTGATTTCGGTTTCGTCTGACGAAATCGGGGTGAGCTTTGCTGATGGCGTGGTGACGCTTGATCCCGAAGATCGCTTTGTCGCCTTGGGGGCAGGGGACGAACAACGCGTTTTGGTCACCTATGTGGTCGCCGATGAGGCGGGGGCCGAAGCCGAAGGGCAGCTTTGGGTGACGGTTGTCGGTGTGAACGATGCGCCGGTGGCCGGCGATGACAGCGACATGACGGACCAGAACACCGCGATCAGCGGCGATCTGTTGGCGAACGACACCGACCCGGATCTGGGGGATACGCTGTCCATTCAGGCGTTGAATGGCAATGTTGCGGCGATTGGTATGCCGGTCTTGTTGGCCTCGGGCGCACTCGTGGTGCTGCAGGCCGACGGCAGCTTTGCCTATGATCCTAATGGGGCCTTCGCCTGGCTTGGTGAAGGGGAGAGCGCCGAAGACAGCCTGAGCTACACTTTGGCCGATGCGCTTGGTGCAACGGCAGAGGGGGCCTTGCGCGTGGTCATTACCGGGGAGAATGATAATCCCGAAGATGGCGATGAAGGCTATGCGACAAGCGCGCACCGCACATTGAGCGTAGGGGCTGCAGCGGGGCTTTTGGCCAATGGCGCTGATCCGGACATGGGCGATTTGCCCGGTGTCGCAGCGGGGACTTTTGCAGGCAGCGCTGGAGGCATTTTCACCCTCAATACGGATGGCAGCTTCAGCTTTGCGCCGAACAATGCCTTTGGCGACCTCGCCCCCGGCGAAACCCGCGACACCGTTCTGAGCTATAGTGTGACGGATGGCCATGGCGGTATTGACACATCAACGGTGACGGTCACCGTCACGGGGGCCACCGCGCCCATCGAAATCACGGATCCGGTTGACTCTGTCATCACGCAAGTCAGCGGTACCTTCCGCCAATATGGCGGGGTCGATGTGGCGACCTATTTCATCGAGCAAATCGGGGCGATGGCCGGGATTGATCTGGATAGTCTGCTCGACTTTACGCTGATCGACATCAACAAGCTCTTCACGCTGTCGATTGACGCCGATGGCAACCTGACCTTCGGTGTTGAGGATGTCGATCCGCCCAATGGCGCGCTCGAAGATTTCTCGCAAACGGTGATTGATGGTGTGGCCGAGGCTGCCAGCTTTGTGGATCAGTTCTTGCCACTGGATCTGGGGCCGCTGACCTTCACCCCGGTCTTTGACGCGCAATTGGGGCTGGACCTTGAGTTTGGCTGGGATATCGACCTGCCGACGCTTGGTAAGACCAATATCAGCCAGCCGGTGACGCTGGAACTGAGCACGCCCGAAGAAGCGGCCGAAGGTGTTGCCGTGCGGCTCTCTTCGGGCAATCTGGTCAGCCAATCGCCAACCACGACGACCGAGGGGATTGGGCTTGGCCGTTTTGCGGTGCAAGCGGGCTTTGCTCTGCCCAATACGCAGATCAGCAATATCGGTCTGTCGCTCGCGTCCGGCGATTTCCTTGATTTCGATCTTGATGGGGTTGTTTCGGGGGCGCTGTCGCTTGATCGCACCTTCGATCTGGGGGAATCGCTCGAAACGGTGAAAGAATTCCTGCTCGACAGCCTTGAAACGATCATGGAAGCAAGCGGCGTCGAACTGCCGGTCGATATCAACAAAATCGCCAGCACGCTGTTGGCGCTCGATATCGGCAATATGATCGAGGGGTTGTTCTCTGGCGATGTGGACTTTGCCCCCTTGCTGAGCGCTATCGACAGCGGGGATGCTGCCAAAGTCTTTGACGAGACTTTGAACCTGATTACGACACTGTCTGAAAATGGCGAAAATGTCGGGGACGACATCGCTATCGCAGGGGCTACGGCCAGTGCGCGCGATATCTGGAACCTTGGTCGCCGCGCGATGTTCAATGAGTTTGACGACTATCGCGATGATGGCACCGGGGTCTTTATCCTCAGCGACGAAGATGGCGAACCTGTGGAGGTCACCGCTGAAGCTGTCTTTGGTGTGATTGATGCCAAAGAACTTGACGTGAAAGCCGATACGCTGGTGTCGATCCTAAGCGGTACCGGTATTTCCCCGATTGAAGGGATTTCGGTTGCCGTCGCTGCGCCGATCGGAAATGCCGAGCAAATCGAGGGCTTTGCTGACACGGCAGATGGGCGTGACACCGATGACCGTGATGGTCTGCAACAGATCGAAGTGCGGCAGGTCACAAGGTTGATTGATGTCGATGTTGACCTCGAGGGCGTTCAAGAAGGGATCATGGATTTCTTTGTGAAGGCGATCATGGGTGTGTCCGACGTGACCGGAACAGGCGCCGGAACGACGATGAGCCCGGCGCAGTCCTTGCTCACCTCAATGGCGATGCAACGGGAATACATGGCCACACTGGAAGATGGCTTCCGTTGGGATGTCGCCGTGCAGCCAGCGGAATTGGTGACCGCCACGGTGAACGGGCTTTTTGATGGGATCAACGCCTTTGGTGAAACCATCGATTCCGTGATCCCGGGCAATATCTACACGCCGCTGACGCATCTTTCGACCGATCAGACGCTGGATACGATCGACGCGATCATTGACGCCGCGCAGCAGGCTTTGGGCGGTGCCTTCGACGTGATTGAAACTTTGCTTGCGGCTCCGGCGCAGGTTGTCCGTGAATTTGTTTCCGACCTGCTGGAAGCAGCCGAATCGGGCATAGATAGCGTTCTTGAGGTTGTTAAAGGGATCTTGCAAGGTGCAGGCAGCACGATCGAAGGGCTGATAAAGGTTCTTGAAGGCGTGCCACATATTGCGGTCGCTGGGCCGTTCCTTGAATGGGCTGTTGCTGGTCCGCTGGCGCTGCTTAAAAGCGTGGATTCGGCAATAGATTCGCTGCAAACAGGCGTGTCGTCGCTGCGTGATTTTATCGAAGATGTTACGGGTTTTGTGAATGATTTGTTGGGCTTCGATGTCGGAAGATTTGTCGATACAGCGCTTTCGGATATCGGCGGCTTCTTGAAAGACGTGGCCCATGGCGCCGAGATGAATATGGAGCTTGGCTTTGATCTGTTCACGGCAGAGCTTTCGGCAGGGCTGGAGCTGATCCAGATCGCGAAATTTGATCCGGATGAAGTGACCGTGACCTATACCTTGGGCGATGTGAGCACCGAAGCCGCTTTGGGCGAGGAAGTCACACTCGCGCCGAGCGGTGTTGCTGGCGATACGGTTGCGGGGACGGCCGAATATCACTTCTCGGGCGATGTAGATTATGAATATCGCCTGAAACTGGACATCGATCCGAACTTCACCTTCCTTGGTGTCGATCTGTCGGGGGCCTTTACCGTTGGCGAAGATGGCAGGACGGTAGAATTCTCGACCGAATATGCCCTTGCCGCGCTGGGCGAGCATGAATTGAATGAGGATGGCTCGCTGGATGTTTCGTCGCTGTTCGATGAGGCGCTGATCGAATTGCCCTTCGATTTCGCGGCCGAGATCGTTCAGGAAGTGGCCACCAATATCGTAAACAACCTCAATCTGCCGGGCGGCATGGGCTTTGATGAGGATGAGTTCATTCTGTTCCAACTCGATGATATCGAGATCCCGGAAGAGGAATTCACCACCATCATCACCCCGTTCGAGATTGATATTATCTGACGTTGGTCACTGTATTGGTACTTTGGGGGCGCGGGTTTCGGGACCTGCGCCCCAATTTTGTGCGATTGCCTGCTTGAGAAAAGGGCAATTGCCTATGGTTCCGTGCAGGTGCCTTCTCCGCGATCATTCGAGTGCCTTAGCGCTTTTTTGACGGGCGTCGCTCATCTTTTTTGCCCGCAAAAGCTCAGGAAAGGCGCATGTAATCCACATATTTGTTAAACTTCGTTAATCGCCTTGCGCCCTCAAATTGCCCGAACAGAAAGTCGTGCCATGTCTGATATCTATGTTTCCGCCGGTGCCGCCGAGGGGGGCGATGGCAGTGCGGCGCGCCCCTTTGCCACCATCCAAGCGGCGATAGATGCGGCGCAACCGGGCGATACGATCTTGGCTGGTGCGGGCGAATATATTGAAAACGTGACCTTTCGTAACAGCGGTGCGGAAGGGGCTCCGATCAAGCTCGTGTCCGCAGATGGCCAAGGTGCGGCGCTGATCCGGCCCGCCGATGCGGCGGCAGATACGCTGGAGATTGCCGGGGCCGACTATATCGAGGTTTCCGGTTTCGCGCTGGTGGGCAGCGATGATTCGACCCGGCAGGTCGTGCATGTCCATGGCACAGACAGTGGGACCAACTTCGCCTCCAATGTGGTGATTGCAGATTGTCTTATCGAACGCGGGGCTGGCGACGGGATTAAGCTTTCAAAAGCTGAAGATGTCACGCTCAGCGGCAATGTGATCACCGGGGGCGGCCCGACCGAGGCCGGAATAGACTGCGTTGGGGCCAACCGTGTTGTGATTGAGAACAACACGATCACCGATAGCCCCTATATTGGGATCATGCTCAAGGGCGGTTCCACCGATCTGATTTTGCGCGGCAATACCATCACGGGCGCGGGCCATACGGCGATTGAGGTCGGCGGCTACACGGCCGAGCAACACTATCCCCCCGGCTTCTTTGACAGTGGCAGTCAGTGGGAAGCAGGTAATGTGCTTTTGGACGGAAACACCATCACAGACAGTGGCAACGCGGCGCTGCGGGTGATTGGGGCGCAGGGGGTTTTGGTTTCCGGCAATACAATGTCAGGCACCAATGCGGTGGTGAAAATCGATGATTCCAGCCTGTATCATGAGACGTGGTATGCAACCGATATTGGCTTTGTCGGCAATACGATCCCGGATGGTTGGCTGATCGACCGTTCTGAGCAGGCGGTGATTTGGACGGATGCCGAGGCTGGGCAGGCCTATGAAGACTGGACCGAGACAACAGCGGCCGTCACGACGGTCGCCGATCCGGCCCCCGTAAGCGACCCTGACCCGGTGACCGATCCGGTGGAGGTTGCGCCCATCACGGGGACCGGGAATTCAGATGATTTGCGCGGCACCGATGAGGCCGATGTGATCGAAGGTCTTGGCGGCAATGACAAGATTGAGGGTGAAAAAGGCGATGATTTGATCTCCGGCGGCAGTGGGGATGACACGATCCGCGGCGGCGAGGGCGATGATACCATCCTTGGCGACAACGGACGGGACCGGCTTGAGGGCGAAAACGGCGCGGATATGATCGCCGGTGGCGGCGGGGCCGATACGCTGAAAGGTGCCGATGGCAATGACCTCTTGCAAGGCGATGACGGCAATGATCGCCTTGAAGGCGGCGATGATGACGACACGCTGGAAGGCGGAGACGGCTCAGACCTTTTGCGCGGCGATAATGGCGATGATCTGCTTGATGGCGGAGAGAGTTCCGACACGCTGGAAGGTGGCGCGGGGGACGACACGCTGATTGCGAGCGCGGGGTCCGATACGCTCAAGGGCGGCGGCGGTGCAGATGCCTTTGTGTTCACTGCAGATTTGGCGTTCAGTTCTGAGCGGTTGACAGATTTTGATGCCCGCGACGGCGACCGGATTGTGCTCACGGGCTTTGGTGAGTTGATCGACAGTTTCACCGATCTCGACACCAATGCGAACGGCATTTTGGATAATGGAGATGCCTTGATCCGGGTGTCCGGGGGGCGAACCTATATCGACCTCTCGGCGCAATATGGAGATGCCGCCGGGGAAGATGTGATCCGCATTGATGATGATGGTCTTGATAGCCTCGCCTTCTTATTTGCCTTTGGCTGACCCTTCCGTTGGATAGGCAGGAGCCCCTGTTTGCGTATCACATCGTCTAAACTGTTCATGAAGTGATCGAAAATGGCGCATTTCTTTGGACAAACGGGCAGCGTTTCAAAAATAGGTATATGGAAAGCCTAATTTCGATTGCCTCGTGGGACGAAACTGAGGGCCCTGGGTTATAATTCGTAAAGGCAAGAGACTCGCAGCATTCCTTCCGCAATGAAAGGCAACGCATGCAACGTAAGGTCAAAAAGGCGATCTTCCCGGTCGCTGGTTTGGGAACCCGGTTCCTTCCCGCCACCAAGTCGATCCCGAAAGAGATCCTGACTCTGGTGGACCGCCCACTGATCCAATACGCCATTGATGAAGCGCGGGCGGCAGGGATTAAGGAATTCATTTTCGTCACCTCGCGTGGGAAATCCGCGCTGGAAGACTATTTCGATGATGCGCCCGAGCTTGAGGCGTCTTTGCGCCGCAAAGGCAAAACCAAGCTTCTTGAAACGCTTAGAACCTCCAATATGGATTCTGGCGCCATCGCTTATGTCCGGCAAAACCAGCCGCTTGGTCTTGGCCATGCCGTTTGGTGCGCCCGGCGTCTGATTGGCAATGAGCCGTTCGCGGTTTTGTTGACCGATGACGTCATCGCGGCAGATAAACCCTGCTTGCAGCAAATGATCGAAGCGCATGCGGAAACCGGCGGAAATGTCGTTGCCGCGATGGAAGTTCCGCCCGAGCAAACCGCCTCCTACGGCGTTTTGGATATTGCCGAAGATATGTCCTCGCTCGTGCGCGTGAAAGGGATGGTTGAAAAACCCAAACCTGAGGAGGCGCCTTCGAACCTTGCGGTGATCGGGCGTTATATTCTGACGCCCAAGGTGATGCAGAACCTCAACAAGAAAAAAGAGGGCGCGGGCGGTGAAATCCAACTGACCGATGCGATCGCCGAAGAGATTGCCGTTGGCAATCCGGTCTATGGCTTCCGCTTTCGTGGTCAGCGCTATGATTGCGGCTCCAAAGCGGGGTTCTTGCAGGCGACGGTTGCCTTTGGCTTGGCGCGCGATGATTTGCGGGAGGAGTTCAACGAATTTCTGCATGAAATGATCATTGAGCGCGAGGCATTGCGCGTCGCTCGGACTGTAGCCGAGTGATCTGCCCCCAAGTGCAAAAGAAGCCGCGCAATTCGCGCGGCTTTTTGCGTATTGGATCGAGAAGGCCGGACCTAATTGGGCATGAAAAGCAGTGTCAAAGATCCGCCAAGGCCACGATTGTAAAGCGGGCGACGCTCTTGCAGCAGGTCATTGACCCGCGGGTCATCGACCCGATGCGCATAGGGTTCCAGCCAAACCAAAAATTGGGGGTCCCGTTCCATTGGGGTGATCTGCTCCCCCGAGCCGCCATGGGCAAGAACAACCTCGGGCGTGATGATCGCATCAAGCGCGCGCCCCGCAATGTCGCCCAGCCGCGCTCCATGTGTGCCGCGCATCGCATAGGCATCATAGCCTTGTGACTCGAGCAATTCGGCCAGAAAAACAAGGTAAAGCGTGGCGAAGTTTTGATAATGCGCGGCCCGCCGCCCGCGCATCATTTCCAGCTTGAGCCAACCATCGGCCGTGGCCAAATCTAGCGCGGTCAGATAGGCGCGCGCACCATACTGAAACAGCGCATCGTCCTCGGCCATGATGCCGATGATCGCTGCGTAAAGGCCGCGACGGTAGAAGTGGTTGTTGCAGCAAGCCGTACTCGGCAGGCCGCTGATTGCGGAATGTCCGCGCGCAAGGCGTACCATCCACGCGTCGATTTCGGCCAGATCATCTTGCCGATCTGGCAGTTGATCACGCACCATCGAAAGCGCGAAGGCCGCCGCGAAAAGCGCACTTTCCACCGTGTACCAAGCCTGCGGTTCATCCGGGCTATAGCCAAAATTCTCAAGCGCCTTTTCTTGCGCCCATTTGCTCAGCAGATCGACAAGACACTGGGCGTGGTAGTCATCCTCCGCCACCAGCTGCGCATTTGCCAAATTGCTCACCGTTTTTTCAAAGCCGATGAACACCTGCACCGCATCCCGCCAGCCGGCGCGATCAACATAGAACCCGGGCACGGTAAAACCGGGCTCGGGGATTGGCAGGGCCATCGCATCGCGGCAACTCATTCCGAATTTTGCGCTGGCAATCTCGTCCAGAAGGAGCGGGGTGCTTGCCGTTTTCAGGGCCGCGCGGCGCGCGGGCAAATCCAAGAAGCTCGCCGCCGGATTGGTGAACTTAAAACGAGAGACATCCACCGCTTCGCGCACTGGAAAGACAGAGGCGCCGGTTGGTCGCGGGGCGGTGGTTTGGCTTTCGAGCGGGGTGGGAAGAAGCAGCATTGCCAAAAGCGCGGCCTGAACGTGCCCCCTCATGCGCCCGACCCAAACAGCCGTGCAATCAGGGAATTGCGGCGCAGTACGACTTCGAGCGGTTGCCCGATTTGCGCGGCATCAAGTGGCTGGTCCGCCTTGAGCAGAACCGAGGCCAGCGTGTCTTCGCGCCGCAGCCTGTCTGGAAAGCCAAAGCGGGGTTGTGCATCTGGTGTGAGGGTGATCCGCTCGATTGTTGCGTGAAACGGCGCCCCCGAAATCGGGGTAACGACGGCTCCGCCTTGGCCCACTGCCAGATTGCGCGCATCGGCCACAGGCACCAAGGTCTCGATCCGCAAGGCCTCCGGGTCGGCACGCGTCAGGGTCATCACCAGATCACCGGCCAAAACCCATGCCCCATCTTCTTGATACCACTGCACGATGCAGTCACAGGGCGCATAGGCATCAAGCGCGGTTTTGCGCATTTCAAGCGCGCGTTGGCGGGCCATGAGCAGGGCGCGGGGTTCCGCTTGGCCGACGGCGGGCTCTCCCGCTGCTGCGTTGACGGAAGCTGGTCTGGCTTCTGCGCCCGCGGCAAAGGCCAGATCACCATCATCAGAGGCGAATTCCAGAGTATCTAGTGAGGCGAGGGAAAACGCGGGTTGCAGGTAGCCCGGCGCGGCGGTCGGCGGCGTGTCCTGGTGCGGTGCTGTGGCCACGCCGCCTCCCGAAGCTGAAGCAATCGACAACGCTTCCAGCTTCGCCGTTGTCTCGAACCTTTCGGTGTCGAGCGCATCGACAGAGATTGAATAGAGCGGTGCATCGCGCGTCACGCGCGTGCCCACCGCAGTGATCCGGCTTGAGACTTGCCCCATTTCCGGCGCACGCAGATCAAGCCGTGCAGCCGTGACGGTGGCAAAGCGCGCAGGTACAAAAACGGCATGGTCGTAAAGCGCGGTGGCAATGAAACCTAGAGCCCCAAGGATCACCGCAAACGACAGACCCAGCGTCAGCAGATTGCGTCCACGCGTGGTGTTTTGCTCGGCGCCGTCGGTCGTTTCTGCAAAGGTCGGATCGTCGGAGCGGTCCAATAAATCGCTGGGCGAAGCAACAAGCCCCGCGTGATAGCTGCGAATGATCCGGCGCAGCGCCTCACGATGCGTTGGGGCGAGGTTTTCAAAGGCAAAGGTCAGCGTTGGGTCCGACGCTTCCATCCCGTGCTGGCGCAAGATTGCACGGGTTTTGACCTCAAAAGTGAAGCCATGCAGGTTGATCCGCAGCAGCGCTTGCAGGCTTTCGCCGGGTTTGGGCAAGGGCGGTATGTCGCCGCCTTCTTGCGCCGCCGGGGCGGCATAGACGGTCATTTCATCAAGTGTGAAAGACACGCCTTCATGCACAGTATTGTCGAAAACGACGAAGAAATTCAGATGAACGGCCCGGCTGCGCAGCGGCGAGCGGCCCAACATCTCTACGCGTGGCAGCGCCTCAGGGTGAGAATGGTTGTGTGTATTCATCCTTTGGGGTCTCGCATCTGGTTGCGGGTGGCCCCGAAGCCGTGGGCCACCGGATCAAAGGGGAGGGATCAAAGTCGCAAAAGGCGTGCAATTTCCGTGGTTGTGCCGGGGCTCACATCGGTGATCACGCCGATCATCGTGCCGACCGCGAGCGCAAAACAAGCGAGCGTTGCGGCATGCAAGGCCCAACCGGTCGTGCGGGAGAGCCGATCTGCACGGCGGGTTTTGATCGCTTGGCGGGTCCAGCTTTGGCGATCGAGGTGGTAGGTCAGGACCGATTTCAGCATCCCGCCCCAGACTTGGTTGTAATACATCAAGAAGGGCCAGCTTGGGTGGAAGCGTCCGTAATGGGCCCCCGCCATCGCCGACATGATGCCCCGGGTCACGAAGGCCAGCGCCAGATAATAAATCGCAAAGACGGGGCTATAGTAGAAGCACAGGAACAGGGTTGAGATGGGGCCGGTCAGCGCGGTCCAGATTGACAAGCGCTGATCAATCAGCGCCCACCAAACAAAGGGCCCGACGCGGCGCGGGCCGAGCCCAATAGCGCGGCCATTCGCGCGCAGCATATTTCCAAACCAACGCGTCATCAGTTTGCTGGATGCCGGAAAGAATTTTCCCGGAGCAGGAAGCGCCTCAATCCCGGTGGCATAGACATCGGGCAGGTAGAGCATCCGGCGGCCTTCACAAAGCACCTGAAACCAAGTGCTTTTGTCGTCTCCGGTCAGGAAGGTGATCTCGCCATGGCGCCAATGCGAGATCCGGTCGGCCTCGACGCGCTGCACAAAGGCTTCCGAAGTGGCGATTTCTGCCCGAAACAGAGAAAAGCGCCCCGTCAAGACGAGCAAGCGTTTCGACAATGCCATCGAGGCCATAAGCGCGTGGCGCTGCGCGAGCCGCAGCGCGAACCACTGTTGCGCGATCGGCGTGCCCGTGACCTCGGCACGGTTGTTGGTGGTGATCGCATCCAGTCCCGGATCGGCCAAGAAAAATGGCAGTGATTTTGAAAAAGCGTCGGGCGCCAAAACCACGTCCCCATCCATCAAGGTCACAATGGCACCGGGCGGCAGGGCATCGCGGGAAATCGCCCGAAGCGCCTCTGAAATGGCGCGGCGCTTGCCCTTGCCGTCTTGGAACTGCGCGTGAAAACGGATCTGCGTCGGTGCGCCGAGATCAGCATAAACCCGGTTGAGAATGCGCACATCGCGATTTGACGTGACGGAGGCGATGATCGTGGTCGGGACATCCGCATTCAACGCGGCGCGGCATAGGCCCCGATAGCATCGCTCGATCATCTGCGGGCTCATGCCGTATGACAGCACGACCACGTAAAGATGCGGCACGCTTTTGTAAGCCGCGGCGGCTGTCGCGCGGGCTTGCAACCGCGGATAGACCCGATGCAAAAAGATCAGCGCGCGGATCTGATGCAGGCTCCACCAGCTGTAGCGCCAAGCCGCAAGCCCGCCCAGTGTGAGGAAGAAAAGAACTGTCCCGTCCGGGCGGGGCAGGGTCAGTGCCGTGCTCCACAATGCGGTGGCAAGCCCAAGGTACAGCGCCCACCAATGCCAAATATCGGGCTGTTCCCATAGCCGATGATGTAGGGGCGATGTGAGACGGTGTTGCGGGAAGTCGCTCATGAGAACCTCACCGTTTGCCCATCCCAACTGGCCAGACCGGTGATCGCTCGGCCATCTAACAGCACGTCGCGCAGCACCACCTCGCCCGGTTCGCCGGCAAGAAAGCTCCCGCCGCCAGCGGTGTCGATCTCTCCGCCGATCAGCGTTGCGCGCCGCTCTGTTGTATCGGGGCCCTTGCCCAAGCGGATCGCGGCACTGCCTGCCCCAGCGATCAAGTGACAATCCGTCAAGGTTGCCTGACCGCCAAGCCACATACAGGCGGCAGCATTGCGCGCCCTTGGGCGCATGGCCGTCATGGTCACACGGGTCAGTTTGTTGTTTGGGTTGTTGCGCCAGATGCGCACGCCATATTTGCAGCCATGCATCGAGCAATCGGTCATCTCAATGCCATCGCATTTCAGGTCAAACCCGGCATCGCCCATATTCACCGCGTGGCAGTTAAAGAACCGCGCCGCGCGGGTTTCCTCTTCTAACACAATGCCATCGCCCTGAACGTAACTTGATCCGCGGGCCTCGGCATCAATCGCGCTGACCGCATTGCGTAGGGTGACGTTTTCAAAGCGCAGGTTCTCCCCCGCAACGACCGAGATGAGTTGTAAAACGCGGGTGCCGCCGCCATCGGTGAAACCGGCATCCAGCCATAGATCGCGTAAAACCGCATTTGACAGGCTGTGAAACCGCGCGAACCCGCGCCCAAGCCCGAGGGCGGAGCAATTCTCAATGCAAAGCCGGGTCAGGTTGGTGCCGCGCGTGGTTTCGATAACGCGCCCTGCATGGCGCAGGTGCAGATCGCGGAGGGTCAGGCTATCGAGCGCCCCTTCGAGCAACAACAGGCCATTTTGCGGTGCGCCCTCGGCGACTGGTCCAGAGAGCGTGAGATATGAAGCATCCACGAGGCGCAGAAAGGGCGGCCCCTCTAGGTCTGGGTTGGTGCGGCTTGGCCATCCTGAACCGCCCCGCCGGAGTTGTGCCCAGCCGTTTGCAGGGTTGGCCGGGACCAGCGTGCCCTCGCCGCCGATAAAGCCGAAGCTGATCGCAATGGGGCGGCTTGCAAGTCCCGAGCGGCGCAGCACCGCTTCCGTCTCGCGCCAAAAAAGCGGTGTCTCTCGGTCTCGGGGAAAGCCGATCAGCAACTCGTCATCGGGCTCAATCGCAGCCAGTGCGGCTTCGAGGGCGCTTAGCGGCATCGCGTCTTGCCAACTGTGCCCCGCTCCGCGGCCCGCGCCGGAAATGTGGATTTCGCGTCCCATCTCAGCCCTCCTGCCGTTCCAGCATGAGGCGGCGCCAATCTGTTGATGCGGCGGTGCCCGTCGAGATCCAGACCTGTTGCGCGGTCACGTCCACCCAAAGCGCACCAAGCAGAGGCGGCGTTCCTTGCGGCGGTCCATCGGCCAGATGGCGCGCGACCCACTCGCCCGGCCAACCTCCGTTTGGCTGCGTTGCGCGCGCCGCCGAGGCGCTTGCCCGAGCCAAGGCGGCTGCGAGTTCGGCAAAATTCGCATTCACCTTCTCAAAAGCGCTGCGCAGGCTTTCCCCGGTGCCATCATCTGGTGTTTTGCCGATCTCGATACGTTCAACCAATACTCATCTCCATAAGCTCGAACAGGCGGCGCGAACTATCAGTGCGCAGCATGGCGGGAATTGGAGGTGCCGCCTTTGCCTCCGCCGAACGCAAGGGTGCGGCTGAGACGCATAGCAGGGCGATACCGCCTTTGAGCGTGCTGCGACGGCTGAGCCGCAACGTGTTCTGTGTGTGGCCGGCCTTTGCCGCCCTCATGCGGTTTCCAAGCGCGCATAAAGCGCATGGGTGTCGCGGGCGATGGCGCCCCAGTTGAACGCAGCCAGCAGGTCGCGATGCGGCATCTCATTCCAGCGCGTGCGTAACACTTGCGCCAGCGCAGAGATGTTGCCTTTCGGGAAGTAATGATCCTGCTCTAACCCAAGGTCACGGTTGGCCGTGATGTCTGACAGCAGCACCGGCGTGCCGATGGCAGAGGCTTCCAGTGCCACGATAGGCAGTCCCTCGTGATGCGAGGCCAAAACGAACAGGCGTGCCCCTTTCATCAGCGCGGCGACGCCCTCATGCGGCACAGAGCCGGTCATCACGACCCGATCTTGCAAGCCCCGCGTCTTGATAAGCGCGGCCAGTTCTTTGTCGTGGTCTGAGCCGCCGTTGCCGCCTGCAATCACCAGTTTTGCGGGTAGATCGGTGCGGCCATAGGCTTCGATCAGATCCGCGAAGCCCTTTTCGGGCACCAGACGCCCAACCGACAGGATGTAATCTTGCCCACGGAGGCCGAACTGTGCGCGCCATTCCTCGGGCGTGCGGGTGGCCGAATTTGACGTGGTCAAGATGTGATCCGCGCCATTCGGGATGTAATTGATCGCCTCCGCCTTGCTTGGATAGTCTTCGCGCAGGCGCTCAGCTAAAGAGGCCGAAACCGCAATCACCGCATGGCTGGAGGACACCCCGAGCCGCTCTCCGGATTTCAGCACGAATTTCGCAAACCGGTTCCATTTCGCGCGCAGGAAATCATCCCCGTGATGGGTCAGCACAACACGCAAACCGATGAGGCGAGCGAGCGGCGCAAAGAGCCCGGGGCCAATTCCATGCAGATGGATCATGCCGGCACCAAAGCGAAACCGCGCTGCAAGAACCCCAAGAAATGTGTTCGAGATGGTTTCAAAGTAGCGGTTTTGCGCGGCCGCCAAGGGCATCACATAGAGGTTCTGCGCGCACACACGTTTCGCACGGCCGATTGTTGGGCGACGGCCAACCACCACGAATTGCTGCTCGGGACGCAGGTCAGCCAAACGGGGGTAAAGTTGCTCGCAGTGCGTTTCGATGCCGCCGGGAACGTCGGGAATTCCACGAAGCCCGACCACGCAGGTGATCTTCGGGCGCCCCGTTGCGCGCACGGGCTCACGTTTGATCTCGGACTTTTCATTCCGCGGTTCGGTCGGACGCGCAGGTTTGCGGCGCAACGGATCACTTTGGCACTCTTGCGATTGGTTGCGCGAGAGTGTCAGCACATCGGGCTCGGCCATCGCCTGAACGCTCTGCGACGTGGAGCGCGAAAGAAAACTCGCCAGTTTGGACTTCAGCATTATCGGTCCTTTCCAACCGAAAAGTCCGCGGCCGAGCACAAAAGAAACCGTTGTGTTAAAACGGAGAATGCGCCAAGCTGGGTTTATTCGGTCGATATTTGATTCAGAGCTTCCGTGCTGGGAAGCCGGTTCATTCTGGTCTTGGTCGTCGGATGGGCGCGCACCTTTTGCGCGACACGAAAGGCATAAAGAACCGGACCGCATGACGCTCATGTTCATGCAAGTTACCGAACGCCATGACAAAGCCATCCCTGCCAAAAAGGCACGGCCCATCCTGTAGTCGTCTTGAAGGATATGCTTTTCTGAGGGTCAGTTAATTTGTTTCTGGTGGCCTATCTCCTTTTTGGTCAGGTGGTGGCTGGGCAAAATTCTTAACCCGACGAGGGGCGGCTTAGTATCCCGAGCCGCGCCCAAACTCTTTCGACAAAGTGCCGAAAACGATCTTGAGATCCCCCCAAAAGCTCGCTGTGCGCAGATATTCTAGGTCATGATCAAGGCGCCCGCGCGCCGCTTCATAGGTGTCTGTTTCTCCGCGATAGCCGCGCACCTGGGCGAGACCGGTGATCCCCGGCAAAACGGCGTGCCGTCGCATGTAACGGTGATCAAAATCCTCGTAACGCACGCCTGCGGCGATCATGTTGGGCACATGCGGGCGCGGCCCGACAATCGACATCGTACCTTCCAAAACATTGAGGAGTTGGGGCAATTCGTCGATTGAGGTGCGCCGCAAAAAAGCGCCGACGGGGGTGATCCGAGGATCGCCCTTCACCGTTTGCTGCACCCCGGAGCTGTCGCTCAGTTCGGTGCGCATGGTGCGAAACTTGTAGATTTGGAACGGCGTGCCCTTCCGTCCATACCGATTTTGCCGAAAGAAAACCGGGCCTGGGCTGGTCAGTTTGATCGCCGCCGCGCAGCCAAGAAGCAAGGGCGCAAGCATGAGAAGCCCTGCCGAGGCCGAGACGATATCAAAGCTGCGTTTGGCACGATGATAGGCCGCGTTACGGCGACTTTGACGGCGCCGCCCCGGGCGCGGTGGCGCCTGATGGACCCACGCAGGCTGAGCAATCGATGCGCGCGCCGGATTGCGCGGAGCGATATCGAAGCCCACGAGGGTCGCCGCCATGAAGGTCGACCGTCTTGAACTGCGCTTATGCTTGCGCGGTTCAATGACAGGGTGATCGTTATGATGTATTTCTGGCGTCGCCGGACGATTTCGGTCCGATGAAATATAAGTCTCTACTGCCTCGGCTTTCGCCGAGACATTTTGAAAGTCCCGCATAATTCAAGCGTCTCCCGCATGCTCACAGCATCATGAAACCAACCCCTCTCCCAAGGGGGGGCGCGTAGCTATGGCTCCATTGGCCGATTGTGATTGATGCTCGATCTGAGAAACAGATCACCCCTTACAGAACCTACCGAAGCCCATTTGCCATTGGCTCGTCGGAGGCTGGCGCAAGTCTTTACCCACTCACTCGCGTTAACTGACGTTAACACAATTCCGGTTCCAAAATACATATTTTCCTGGAGAAGGGGGTTCGGGTCGTGAACGAAAGTGGAACGTTTTCTGTTTTTGATTAAATGATCATCAATAATAGGCCTATTCATGGCGCTGCGTTCTTTCTGCAAATTACGGGGGCCTGTCCTTTTGGATAGGATGCTTTCTTTTTCACGGCGGATTGAAACGAATCGTTCAGCTTGCTGTCAGTGCCTTATTTTGTTGATCATTTCGAGAGCCTGTCCGTTTCGGCCTGATCCGCCAAGACTGACGAAAAAGACGGCGTAGAGAAAAATCGCTATGCTTTTGGTTGACTAAGTGTCGCGCCAATCGCTGTGCTGCGGCAAGATGAACTCAGACGACGCCTGAACCCAAGCAGGAGATCAAGATGACTCGGACCCTCTCGTCACGCAGCGCGTTCCTTCGTGAGTTTAACTCGGCTTGTGGTCGGGCCGCTCTCGTTTTGACGCTCCTATGTGTTTCGTCTGCCATGATGGCAAGCGAAGCCGCGGTCGAGGGCACAAGCTGCCAAGACATGGACGTGCCTTGTCGTGTCGGGGAGATGGACAACTGGGCGCTGATTGATACGCCCGCGCAAGGCGACACGCCCGCCGCCCTGAGCGTTGGGATCTATTCAGATGCGCCGGTGAGCACGCTCTTTGACCGACAAGATTTCGCGCGGCTCAGCGTGACCTGTTCCGAGAACCGGACGAGCCTTCGGCTGCGGTTTCCCGGCAATGTGCTGAGTGATGTCGCTGACTATGGGAAGGTTATGGTGGGCCTTGATAACGAAGACCCGCGCGAGGTTCTGTTTAGCCGGGCAGAGACGGATGATACGCTGGGGCTGATGATCGGTTCACAAGCCGTGCCCTTCGTGGTGCAGCTCATGGGGGCGCGGTCGGTGCAGCTTTCCGTGACCTCGCTCGCGGATCGCACGCTTGAGGCTTCGTTCTCTTTGGCAGGGTTAGGGGCCGCGATGGTGCCGCTCCGGCGCGCGTGCAATTGGTGAGCCCAATCTAACTAAAGACTCGCGCGCGTGCGCGCGCAAATCTTCTTTATGCGTCTTCTTGTGGTTGGAAGCTGTCTTCCGCATAGCCAAAGCGCTCAAAATCTTCACGGTAGAAGTCATAGATCAGTTTTGCCGTCTGTGGGTCCATCGCGGTGGCGCGTTGCTTTGACATGTTCGTGCGCGGAAGGGCGGCAGCTTCAACGCCCGCAAGCGCGCTTAACCGCTCCATCAACTCCTCCTGCTGATCCTCAAGCCGAAAGGCCTCCGTCCCGGCAATGCTGAACGCGCTCTGAGGGCGGATATGGTTGGAGTAGACATAGGGGTTGCGGCGGTATTGCGTGAAAACCCACCGCACCCAGCGCGCAAAGCCCGGTTCGGGCAGGTGCCGCCAAGGGAAATGGCGATGCCCCATCCGGTAATTGTATTCGCTGAGTAACCGCGCGTAGGGGTTGCGGGTCACGCAAAAGGAGTAGTCGAAGAAGTCGGCTGAAAACAGCGTTTCAATCAGTTCGCCGTGGAAGTGCTGTGGCACACAGGGCAGGTGCAGATGATTTTGCTTCATCCGCAAAGACTCCCCCGATTGGGTGGACAGAAAGCTCTCGATCGACGTGCCCCCGGCCTTGGGGATGTGAAGAAACAGCACGTTCTTTTGGGCAAGGCGGAAAATCGGCATGTGGGAAACTCCTTGAACTCAGCTTTCGCGCGCAAAGCGGCGCAGGGCAGGGATCAATTTCAGAAGGGGGGTGCGTTCTGGGCCGAGGCGTTGCGGGGCGAGTCGAAGCAGGCCCAGATAAAACAGCACGCACATCAGCCCGAGGGCGATCAATACGACAAGGGCTGGGGTTTCGATGGCAAGGAGGCCCAGTCGCGCCAAGCTCAGTATCGTTGCCAATGCGAGCCCCCAACCCGCATGGCGCATCAAAGCGGCACGAATGGTTTGCAAGGGCATGCCAAAGCGCAGGCGTAAGATTGCAAGCCCCAGCGCAAAGCACCCAATCACCGCAAGGCTCACCCCGGTTGCAACGCCCGGCAGCCCCCACTGTGCGCCGATCAATGCGCCCGCAAGCACCATTGCCGCATAGCTCCATTGCCAAAGCGCGCCAAGATAGACATGCCCGGAGGCGCGCAGCAACGTGCCCGTGAACTTATAGGCCGTACGAAAGAACAGGGTGGCGACCATGACCTGAAACGGCACAACGGCTGGCCCCCATTGTGGCCCCATCAAGACCAAGATCACCTCTGGCCCGGTGATCAGCAGATAGACGCTCAAAGGGATCTGGGTCAGCGCGCAGAGCCCGACCGCCATCGCATAAGCGCGGCGCAACCGCTCGGTATCGTCTTGCAAATGGGCAAGTGCTGGAAAGAGCACCTTGTCAGCCATGCTGCCCACAAGGTTCGCTGGCTGCGCCAAAAGCAGATAAGCACGCGAGTAATGCCCAAGTGATGCCGAACCCAGATATCGCCCAACGACGAAGTAATCGAGGTTGAGCGCAAAGTAGTTGCCGATCTGGGTCAGTGAAACACCAAAGCCGAAGCGAAACATCTGCCGTAAACAGCCAAGGTCAAAACCAAGTTTGAGCCGATAGCCCGCGAAATGGATGTTTAAAAGGGCCTGCAAGGTGGTCTGGGCGATCTGCCCGCCGACCAAGGCCCAGCCCCCAAAGCCGAATTTGGCGAGCGTAATCGCGACTGCTGCATACCCAAAAAGGTAGGAGCCCACCGCAACCCCGGCCAGAACCTTAAAGCGGCTCTCGCGTTGCAGCAAAGCTTCACTGACGAGCCCCGTGGACTGAACGATGAAGAGGGCGGCGAACACCTCAATATAGGGGCGCAGTCCGTCGATGGCGTAAAACCGCTCCAGCGGCCCGGCGAGCGCGAACACGATCAAGGCCACGATCAAACCTGAAAGCAGCGTCGCGGCGGTGGCAGAGCGAATATGCGCTTCGGTGAGCGTTTGCGATTGCACAACGGAAGGCGCGATCCCGATTTTGCCAAATACATCGGCCAGCGTGACGATGGTCAGCGCCGCGCTGACCACACCAAAAGCCTCGGGCACCAGAAGGCGCGAGAGCACCATCAGCACCAAAATCTTCAGTACGGCCTGCACGCCGCCACCCGAAAACATCCAGAGGAAGTTCTGCAGAGCGCTCGGGCCGAGGGCTTTTCTCGGCGCTTGCGCCTGCCCGAGTGATTCGGTCATTTCGTCTCCCCTTTGGCTCTCAGTCTCCCGTCCGCGGCGTAAATTGTGAACCAAAGATGCGCAGTTCTGGGGCGCGAACCGGTGAAATCCCATAATTTTGCAAAAAATATTGCCGATTAGATGCATATTTTGTTCGCAGAACTTGCGGGAACGGCCGGTTCAGCCAATCCTTTAAGCAATCAGGGGAGAAGCGTTCACCATGGTTTCGGGACTGCCTCCGAAATCCGGCGACGCGTTCGATATGAGCAGCAACCTTTTGAAAGGTCAGATGTTTTCTGGCCCTAGTAAGGTTGTGCCTAAAGCTCTCAGCGGGCGTGGGTCGGATGCTGTCTGGCTTTATGTCGCAACCCTTTCGGGCGGCGGTGCAGAGCGGGTCTACCTTCGATTGGCCAATCACTATGCCCAAACCGGGCGTGTTGTGCGGCTGGTCGTCAATCGCGCGGAAGGGCCGTTGGTGCCACTGGTGGCACCGGGGGTTGAACTGGTCGAGCTTGGCGTGGGCCGGGCTTTGGCCGCTGTGCCACGGCTCGCATGGGCGCTGATGCGCGAGCGTCCGGCGGCGTTGATCTCGGCGCTGACGCTCAGCAACCTTGTCGCTGTTTCCGCCGTGCAACTGGCGCGGGTTCTGGGCGGTGCGCGGGTGCGCGTTTTGATCAGTGAGCGCAATGAGCTGACACGCTTCACCGCGCAAATGCCAAAGCTCAAGCGTATCTTGGTGCGCGCGGCGGTGCGTTTGCTGTATCCGCTGGCAGATAAAATCAGCGGTAACGCACAAGGTGTGGTCGAAGATCTCGCCGCGCGGCTGGGGCGAAATCCGGCAAGTTTCCCGCTTTTGTCGAACCCGGCCCCTGAAAGCGATCAGATTGAAGCTGCGCGCTTAGCGCCTGTTCCGCACCCTTGGTTGGCCGAAGCTGGGCCTGTCGCGGTGGCGATGGGGCGGTTGGTGGATCAAAAAGACTACCCGACCATGTTGCGTGCGGTGGCGCAGGCTGATCCGAAGTTACGGCTAATCATCTTGGGCGAGGGGCCGAGAGAGGCGGCTTTGCGGGCCCTTGTGGCCGAACTCGGGCTCTCGGCGCGGGTAGATTTCGCGGGCTTTCAGATGAACCGCTTCGACTATCTGGCCCATGCCTATTTGTTCTTGCTGTCGTCGCGGATCGAAGGGTTCCCGAATGCATTGATCGAGGCGGTGGCCTTTGGCGTTCCTTGCGTGGCGACCGATTGTGCCGGGGGCGGACCGAAGCAAATTCTTGGCGTGGCGGTTCCACAGGCGTTGGTGCCTGTGGGCGATCACGCTGCAATGGCGCAGGCGATCAATGCGATGCGCGCCGAGCCTCCGGCGCCCGAAACTTTGGAAGCGATTGCGGCGCAATACCGGATCGAGGCGATTTCCGAGCGGTTTTTGCAGGAAGTGCTGCCATGACGCCGATCTCGCAAAAGGGGCGCGCAAAAGCGCGACTGTCGGACGGGCTGGCTTTTGCCGTTGCGGTGTCGGGGATCTTTTACATGACCGGCTCGCTGGTGGTGACGCTGACGCCTTCGGGCGCGTCGAGTTCTGGCAAAGTGCAAGCGCTGGGCGCGGCTTTTGGGCTTTGGAGCATGATCGGGCTTTGGGCGCGACCCGGAGCGCTGAATCGGATTGTTATGCTCTATTGGCCCGCGCTGCTTGCGCCGGGGCTGGCAGTCGCCTCGCTTCTATGGACGGTTGATCCGGCGCTGTCGCTGCGCCGAGCGGGGGCCTTGATGCTGACCACCGCTTTCGCGCTTTGGTTGGTAGAACGGTTTCCCGCACGGGTGTTGTGGCAAATTCTGGCGACGGCACTGGCGGTCACGGTGCTTGCGAGCCTCGCTACAGTATTTCTGCGCCCGCAGATCGGGATTCATCAGGCCTATGATGCTTTGGGCGAACAGGCCGCTCATGCGGGCGATTGGCGCGGCCTCTATTTCCATAAGAACGATTTTGGCCGGATGATGGCCTATTGTTTCATGCTGTCTTGCGTTTTGCTTGTGGCGCGGCCGCGTTGGCGTTGGTCTATGGGGCCTATTGCTGTTTTGGCGCTTCTTGGCGTGGCGGGATCCACCTCTGGGCAGGCGGCATTCCTGAGCGTGCTGATGCCCGCGCTGCTTTTGTTCGGCCTTGCGCTGCGGCGGGCCAGCGCGCGAGGGCGCGCGATGCTCGTGGTGATTGCCGTTCCCGTCACCCTCTTTTTCGCGCTGGTTTGGCAGGTGCTCTTTGCAACCGTGCTCGAACTTCTGGGCAAAGATCCGACCTTGACGGGGCGGACAGAGATTTGGGGCGGGGTTCTCGCCGCGTTGCGCGGAAACTTGGCCTTGGGCGGCGGTTTTGGCGCGGGTTGGGATATTGTGGGCGACAAGCTTTTTGCCCTCACAGCAATCTCGGTTGGCCATGCGCATAATGGCTTTTTGGACCTGATGACGGATCTTGGCGTTGTTGGGCTTGGGCTTTTGCTTGGCCTGATGGGCTGGCTGCTGCTGGTGGGCTTGCGTGACTTTTTCGGGGCCAAAGACCCGATGCTTGGTTTGCTGGCCGTCGCTGTGTCTCTGTTCGCGCTGGTGGGCAATTGGGCCGCGTCTTTCTTGCTTTTGCACAACAGCCTTTATTGGGTCTTGCCTGTGGTGCTGATCGCGCATCTGCGGCGGCGCTATTGCCCATGGGGGCATATCGTACAGCCCGTTGCGCCCTTCTCTCGGTCTTCCATGTCTTTGCTTGTGCCGCATATGCCGCGCTCGCCCAAGGCGGGGCGCTTCCCGCCGCTTGCCCCATGAGGTTTCCATGAACCAGATGCGCATTCCCGATCTGCCGCCGCTGCCGCCGCGCAAAATCACCTTTCTGATCAACTCGATGGAAGGCGGAGGGGCCGAGCGGGCCATGGCCAACCTGATTGGTCACCTGCTACCGCATTTGCCCGATTGTCGGGTGGAGCTTATTTTGCTTGATGATCTGCCGCGCGCGCAGGTGCTGCCCGAGGGGGTGCGGGTGGTCACGCTCGATGGCGGCGGCTCGATGTTGCGTTCGGCGCGCGCCTTGGCACGCTACTGGCTCAAGGGCGGGGCGCCGGATCTGTGCATCAGCTTCTTGGCGCGGGCCAATTGCCTCAACGCGTGGTTTGCGCAGGCAACCGGGCATGAGGCGATCATTTCCGAGCGTGTGCAAACAAGTGCGCATCTCGCCTCTGCGCGCGGGGCGGCGGTTTTGCGGCTGATCACCCGGCTGAGCTATCCACGTGCGGCGGCTGTGGTGCCGGTTTCGCAAGGGGTGGCGCTGGATCTGGAGCGCAATTTCGGCGTGAAATCGGCACGGATGACGGTGATCGGCAATCCGATCGACGCGGCGCATCTGCAACGCCTTGCCTTGCAAGCGCCGGCGATCGCTTTGCCGAAGCGGTATCTGCTGGCGATGGGGCGGCTGGTGACGAACAAGAACTTCCCGATGTTGCTCGCCGCCTATGCCAAGGCCAATCCAAAAGCGGATTTGGTGATCTTAGGGGAGGGGTCAGAGCGCGCAGCGCTTACCAAGCAGATTGCGGCGCTTGGGCTGACCGGGCGGGTGCATTTGCCCGGTTTTGTGGCCAACCCTTACCCCGTGATCGCGGGTAGCGATTATCTTGTGTCTGCCTCAAACGCCGAGGGTTTTCCCAATACGTTGATTGAGGCGATGGCACTTGGGCGCGCCGTGGTGGCGACGGATTGCCCCTCGGGTCCGGCAGAGGTGCTCGGAGGAGATGCGCCGATTGGGTCTGGGCGCGCGGTGCGGGCCGCGCATGGGGTCTTGTGCCCGATGAATGACTCGCAAGCGATGGCCGAGGCACTTGGCTGGCTGGAAGACGTTGCCCTGCGCACCACGCTGGCTGCGCAGGCCCAAAGCCGTGCGCAGGATTTTGGCGTTGATGCTGTGGTGCACCGCTATCTCGGGCTGATCCATGCGGCTTGCCCGCGTTTTGCGGCAGCCTCACCCGATGCGCTGATTGGAAAAGGAGATTGAGATAATGCCCCCCTTGGTCCTTCGGTCTTGTTGTTTCGTGCCGTTTGAAAAGATCCCGCGCGCGGTTGAGGCGGCCATTCTGTCTCTTGCTCTGGGGGTGACGGCTCCGCTTACTGCGCAAGCCGAAATGGCCCCCGCCACTGTGATTAGTTATCCGCTTGCGCCGGGCGATGTGGTTCAGATCGATTTTCTGGCCCAGCCCGCCTATGGCCGCGAAATGCGGGTGGAGGCAGACGGGCAGGTGGATGTGCCTTTGATTGGCCCGGTGCGCGTGGCTGGGCGCTCCATTGCCGAAGTGCGGGCGGAATTGCCTGTGCTGCTTGCCGGGCAGGTGATCCGCTCCCGTGGTGGCAGTGGCGATGAGTTGATCCCGGTGCGCCCGGAGGAAGTCGCGCTTAAAGTGGCGAAGTATCGCCCGGTTTACATTGATGGAGCAGTGCGTGACCCCGGTGAGATTGCCTTTGATGTGGGCATGACCCTGCGCGAGGCTTTGGCCAAGGCGCGGGGGATTGGTGTGCCCACGACCCGCGCGGCCACGCTGAACGGGACGACGGAAACCGATCTTTTGGCAGAGCTTGCGGCGACTTTGGCCGATAAAGCCGTGGCGCAAGCGTTGCTTTCCGGTGCGGATGAGCTCGACACAAGCGCGCTTGCAGCTTTGCCGATCCCGCAAGACCGGCGTGAGGCCCTGATCACCCGCGCTGAAGCACGGCTCGCGGCTGAGGTGAAACGGCAAAGCCTTGCAGATCGCGGCGATGCGCTGCTGCTCAAAGGGGCGGAAGATCGCATCGTCGATGCTTTGCGCGCGAAGGAAGGGCTTTTGCAGATCGCGCTCAACGAAGAAACAAATGTGCAGCGGATTGAGGCCTTGGCGCGCCGTGGTGCGGCCTCTGGCGATGCCCTCACCGCAGGCAAACGTGCATGGTTGCAGGCCCTAGATCGGGTGAGTGCCGCGCAAGCCAATGCCGTCGAAGGGCAGTTGAGCCGCCGGGAATTGGAACAGGCGAACGCCGAAGGGCAATTGAAGCGCCGGATCGAGCTCATGACGGCGCTAGATCGGCTCGACACCACCGAGGCGCGCTTGCGTGACAAGCTGGGCTACCTGCTCAATCCAGGCGTAGGCGCTACCGCTTCGGGCATTTTGATTTATCGCCGCGGCGCCGTGTTCGACGCAGCTTATGACACGCCGTTGATGCCGGGCGATACGGTTGCCGTGCCGCGCGCAGCACTTCAGTGATCGAGGGAGACAGCCAATGCAACTCGACCAGATGGACCCCTATGGCACGCCCCGCTACGTAGAACCGGCGGTGCCGCTGTTTGACTTTGGTGGCGTGATGCGGATTTTGCGCCGTCGCTTCCTTGGGATCGCCCTGTTCACCGTCTTGGCGATGGTGCTGGGCTACGCCGTGGTGAAACTGCGTGCACCGCAATACCAAGCGCGGGCCAGTTTGTTGTTACAGCAACAAAACGTGCAGCCCTTTGGACGCGATGGTATTTTTACCGCGACGAAATTCGATAACCCGATGATCGAAAGCCAATTGCAGGTGCTGCGTTCGCAGATGTTGCTGTCGCAGGTGGTGAGCCAATTGCGGTTGGACCAAAGCGCGGCCTTTGTAGACCCGCCGCCCTCGGCGCTTGGGATGCAATTGGAAGTGTTGATGTCCAAGGCCAAGGCCGGTCTGGGCATTGCGCCCGCCTCCGCCGCCCCGATCAGCGAGGCGAAACGGTTCGAAGCGGCGGTTGCAAAGTTGCGCGAAAGTGTGTCGGTCAGCCGCAATGGGCTGACGCAGGTTCTGGACGTTTCCGTGACCACGGGCGCGCCGGTGCTATCTGCAGAAATCGCCAATGCTATTGCGCAAACCTATGTGGAAGGGCGTTTCAGCGAGCGCCGCGATACGGCAGCCGAGGCCTCTGATTGGCTCAATGAGCGGATTGCGGATCTGAACCGTTCGGCAGCCTCGGTGCAGGCGCATATCGCGCAATTGGGCACGCCCAATGATGAGGATGTAACGGCCTCTAGCGTGACGATGCCGAACCCCGATACGGCCTTGGCCGGTTTGCGCGATGCCATTTCCGCGCGGATCGAGGCAGAAAACCGGCTCGCGCAAATTGAGGCGGCTTTGGCCGCGCCGCAATTGCCCGCGAGCCTTCCCGATTTGGTGCAAGATGCGCAGTTCAGCACGTTGAAGGCGCAATATGGGTCTGCACTGGCGACGGGCGATGTGGATACAACCGAGGCGCTACAAGATGAGCTTCGGGCGGCTTTGGTCGTTGCGCGTGACCGGGCAACCGTGGCACTGAGTAGCTCGCGTACCGCTGAGGCCGAGGCGCGGGCCTTGGTGACGCAAAGCCGTGGCGTTGGGGCTTCGGGGGGCAGTTCCCTGCAAGAAGCACAGCTAAGCAGCCTTGAAAGCGAGGCGCGAATCTATCGCGAGATGCACGAGCGTTATTTGGAAAGTTACCTTCAAACGGTGCAGCAACAGGGGTTTCCATCTGCCGATGCGATGGTGATTGGGCCTGCTGTGGTGCCAGATGCGCCATCCGGCACTGGGGCGATGC
Organism: Rhodobacter sp. JA431; assembly: GCF_900217725.1. NCBI lineage: Bacteria > Pseudomonadati > Pseudomonadota > Alphaproteobacteria > Rhodobacterales > Rhodobacter > Rhodobacter sp. JA431. The sequence continues at coordinate 435,175 of NZ_OBMP01000001.1, read as the reverse complement.
GGGCGATGTTGCTTGCAGGCGTGCTTGGGGCGGCATTTGGCGCGGGTTCGGCGTTTTGGCGTGAAAATGGCGATCCGGTGGTGCGCAGTCGCGCGGCGCTGATCGAAGCGACGGGAACGCCGGTTTTAGGGCTCTTGCCCGCAGGGGCAGAGGCGCGCCGCGCCTCGATCACGGGGCTGGCGATTGACCCGCCGCGTCGCGTCGACAAAACCGGCTCAAATGTGATGGTGCTGTCTGCAAACCATCTGTCGGCGGATATGGTGACCAGCGAATTGGCCGTGACCTTGATGGCGCCGCGCTCCGCCTATGCCGAAACGATCCGTCGCATTCGCGTGGCCTTTGAAGATCATCTTGCCACGCAACCGGCACGGGCAGGGGGGCATGCCATTGGCTTTGTGTCAGATACCTCCTACCCAGGGCGCTCAATGGCGGCGATCAACTATGCGCAAATGCTGGCCGTGGGCGGGCAGCGCACGGTGTTGGTCGATCTGGATTGGAATGCCGCTTGGTTGACCCATCGGATTGCGCCGCAAGTGGAATTGGGTGTGCCCGATTTAATGCGCGCTGGCAGCAAGATCGCGTCTGAGCGACTGTTTTGGCTTGATGATCGTTCGGGGCTGCATTTCTTGCCCAACCGGGTCTTGGATCACAGCAAGGGCGTTGATCCGGCGGTGTTCGACACGCGCAACCTCGCGCAAGTGATCGAAATGCTGCGTGGTCAGTTTGATCAAGTGGTGATCGACTTTTCCGGCTTGGGCGAAACCGTGGAGGCCGCTGCTGTCAGCGACGTCTTGGATGGCTATGTGATTTGCGCGGAATGGGGCACGACGGAGACGACGGCGTTGAAGCGTGCGTTGCAAGGCACCGGGTTGGCGCGCGGCAAAGTGGTGGGTTCGGTGATGACCGGGGCCAATGAAGAGGCACTTTCGCGCTATGAAACACTGGCCTGAGGGGGACGACGATGCTTCCTGACGTGATTTTTGTCGGTCCGACAAAATGCGGCACCACCTGGATTGATGCCTATCTGCGGACCCGCCCCGAGGTGGTTTTGCCGGAAAAAACGAAGGAAACCTTCTTTTTCGACAAGGTCTTTTCGCGCGGGGTCGAGTGGTATCGGGCGCAGTTTCCCGACCGGGACGGGATCCGGGTTGAGGTGGCACCTTCGCTTTTTCATAAACCCGAGGCACGTGCCGCGCTGCTTCAGACCGCGCCGAAAACGAAGGTGGTGATCATGTTGCGCGATCCTTGGGACCGTGCCGTTTCGCATTATTTCCACTATCGCAAGGCTGGCGAGGCGCGGCTGCCGCTTGCGGAAATGGCCCAGCGTTTCCCGGATGTGGTCGAGGCGAGCCTGTTTCACAAACATGCGCAGGCTTGGGAAGAGGCGTTTCCCGGTCAGGTCAGTTATCTCTCTTATGCGCAACTGCGCACCGATCCCGATGGGCTTTGCGCAGCTTTGTGCGAGGTGATGGGGCTTGATTATGTCGCGCCGCCCGGCAGCCTATCGCAGCGCCAGGTCAATGCCGCGGCCGTGCCGCGCAATGCGCTTGCCGCGCGCATGGGGCGGCGCAGCGCGGAATGGCTCCGCCGGGCCGGAGCGCATCAGGTGGTCAATGTGCTGCGCCAGACCCGGCTGAAGAAGTTGCTCTTTGCTGGGGGGCAGGTTGAAGGGGAGCGGCAGGCGGTGCGCGCTCAGGTGAGCACGTTGGGGATGATCGCCCCCGATCATGCGCAGATGCGCGACTTCCTTGCCGCGCGGGGCGAGGTCCGCCCCTGAGGTAAATCGCCTTCGTTGTTTCTGCATCGGCAACAAATGGCCGCAGCTTGAGAAACAATATTGACGCGCCATCTGCCCAATCATCGGCAGGTGGCGCGTTTTTGCATGAATAGTGGGCAGTCGTGGCCGTTGCCGAAATAAGGGGCTGTTTTCTTGTCTGTGCGGCCCTCTGGTGGTGATCCTTTAAGTACTTGAAAATATTTCAAAAATTATGATTTTTGGCTTTCGGTGAGTTTCTGCCTCATCAGAGGCGCGAAAATTAGGGCATTTGCCTAGTGGATTTTTGCCCACGAATCGGACAGGCTAATTGGCGAAGGAATGCTTTTTTGTCGGCTCAAATGCTGACTGAAACCGCATTCCGGAGTTTCCATGTTCGATATCACGCAGCCCTATCACGGGGACCCGAGCCTTCCGAGCCCGGAGGTCATCTCGCTGCCCGACGCGACGGAGCAGCTGAGATTCACCGATGCCTCAGGCACGTTTCTTGGTCAGATCCTGATCGAGACATCGGGCAGTACAACACTTTACAATTTCTATGATGCCGATCTGACCCTTTTGGGCAGTGTCAGCGAAAAGGTGGTTGGCGATACCACGCGCATTGAGGTTTACGATGCTGCGGGCAGCTTGCTTTCGCGCGAGCGGATCATTGATCGCAGCGATTACACTTTGCATGAGCATTGGGATGGAACGGGCGCCTTCACCGGGGCGGAAAAGTACATCCACACCGCCAAAACGACCGGTGTTCAGATTTATGACGTGGATTGGAACCTTGTTTCGGCGCATTTGGAGGTGACGGAACCGGGTCGCACGCAGGTGGCAGATTATGGCCCAGGTTGGTCGGTGATCTACCGCGAAACCACGACCACTTCGGGCAATGTCACCACGACGGTGATCGAAGAAAACGGCGCGGGCAATATCACCGGCGGCACGCGGGTGACGGAAGCGGGTGACTTCACGCTGACCGAGTATTTCGGCGCGGGTTGGGTTGTGACCGGATATGAAAAAGCAATCCACACCGCGACCACGACCGGCATTCAAGTTTACGATGGGCAAGACAATCTGCTCTCGGCGCATCTGGAGATCAACGAACCCGGTCGCACGCAGGTGGCCGATTATGGCGCCGGCTGGTCGGTGATCTACCGCGAAACCACGACCATTTCCGGCAATGTCACCACGACGGTGATCGAAGAAAACGGCGCGGGCAATATCACCGGCGGCACGCGGGTGACGGAGGCGGATGACTTCACGCTAACCGAGAATTTCGGCGCGGGCTGGATCGTGACCGGATATGAAAAAGCGATCCACACCGCGACCATGACCGGCATTCAAGTCTATGATGGGCAAGACAATCTGCTTTCGGCACATCTGGAGATCAACGAACCCGGTCGCACGCAGGTGGCCGATTATGGCCCCGGCTGGTCGGTGATCTATCGCGAAACCACGACCATTTCGGGCAATGTTACAACTACGGTGATCGAAGAAAACGGCGCGGGCAATATCACCGGCGGTACGCGGGTGACGGAGGCGGATGACTTCACGCTGACCGAGCATTTCGGCGCGGGTTGGGTTGTGACCGGATATGAAAAGGCAATCCACACCTATGGGACGACGGGCCTCCAGATTTACGACGCTCAGGACAATCTGATTTCGGCGTCTATGGAGATCTACGAACCCGGGCGCATGCAGTTTGCCACCTATGGGCCAGACTGGTTCGTGATTTATCGCGAAACCACGACCACCTCGGGGAATGTTACCACGACGGTGATCGAAGAGAATGGCGCCGGGAATATCACTGGTGGCATGCGCGAGACAGAAGCCGATGACTTCACGCTGATCGAGTTTTTCGGCCCAGGTTGGGTGGTCACCGGGTATGAAAAGTCCATTCATACTGAGACGACGACCGGCTACCAGATCTATGATGCGCAGGACAATCTGATTGAGGCGCGTCTAGACATCACCGAACCTGGTCGCACGCAGGTCGCGCAATATGGTCCAGACTGGTCGGTGATCTATCGCGAAACCACGACCACGTCGGGCAATGTCACCACCACGGTGATTGAGGAAAACGGCGCGGGCAATATCACTGGCGGCACGCGGGTGACGCTGGCGTCCGGTTTCACCTTGGTCGAGACCTTCGGGGCCGCTTGGGTGCTGCTGGGCTATGAAAAGCAGGTCCATACCGACACGAAGACCGGTGTGCAGATTTATGATGCGCAAGACCAGCTTGTCTCTGCGCATCTGGTGATTGAGGACGGTGGGCGCCATGTGGTTGAGGATTACGGCGCCAATTGGGAACTGATCTCCCGCCTTGCCACGACCACCTTGGATTACAAGGTCACGACAGAGTGGATCACCGGCAAAGATGCTGATCTGCAATGGCGCACGGTGATTTATGGCGACACGCCCGAGTTCGAAAACCGGTTTGAGGTTTTCGAGGGGGACGGTGATTTCATCGGCACCAATGCGCGCGACAAGATGATCGGCGATGACGGGAACGATAGTTTCTACGGCGGGGCGGCGGATGACACGCTGACCGGCGGAAATGGGAATGACTTCCTGAGCGGCGGTGACGACGATGATAAGCTTGTCGGCAGCCGCGGCGAAGACACGCTTGACGGCGGCGACGGCGATGACCGGCTTGAGGGCGGGGCGGATAATGACCTGCTTGAAGGCGGTGATGGAGCCGATGACATGAGCGGCGGCACTGGGGCTGATACGCTTGGGGGAGGCGATGGGGCCGATACGCTTGCAGGCGGGTCAGGCAATGACCTGCTGGAGGGTGGGTCAGGTGATGACACGCTGGAAGGCGGTGCCGATGATGACACGCTGGAAGGTGGCGCCGGGCAAGACATGCTGGACGGTGGGTCGGGCGAAGATCGGCTGATTGCCACGGGGGATGGCGACACGCTCACCGGCAGCGGGGATGCGGATGTTTTCGTCTTTACGGCTGGCCCAGATAGGGGTTCGGGTCTCGATGTGATCACCGATTTCGACGCGGGCGAAGACCTGATTGATCTGAGTGCTTTCGCGTCAGGGAGCGCCCTAAGCTTCTTTGGGGTGGGGGCCGTTTCGACGCTTGGCGCGGTTTACTACACGGTGGCGGGCGATGACCTGATCGTTTCGCTGGAGCTTGATGGCGTCATTGGGGCTGATTTCAGCTTCCGGCTCGAACAGATCGCCAGCCTCGCCAGCACCGACTTCATCTTGAGCTAATTGATTTTAAGGCGGGTGCGGTGCCCGCCTTCCTTCCTCGTAAAGGAGCAAGACTGCATGAAAATTGCAATGATTGGAACCGGTTACGTGGGCCTTGTGTCGGGTGTGTGTTTTTCCGACTTTGGCCATGACGTGATCTGCGTCGATAAGAACCTCGAAAAGATCGCCATGCTGGAACGCGGTGAAGTGCCGATCTATGAGCCGGGGCTTGATGCGCTGATCGAAAAGAACGTCTCTGCCGGGCGGTTGTCTTTTACTGCCGATCTTGCAAGCGCTGTGGCCGATGCTGATGCGGTGTTTATCGCGGTGGGTACGCCATCGCGGCGGGGCGATGGCCATGCCGATCTCACCTATGTTTTCGCGGCCGCCGAAGAGGTGGCGCAGTCGATCACCGGCTATACGGTGATTGTCACCAAATCCACCGTGCCTGTGGGCACCAACCGGCGGGTGGCCGAAGTGATGGCGGCGGCAAACCCCAAGGCAGATTTTGATGTGGCCTCTAACCCGGAATTCTTGCGCGAAGGGGCAGCGATTGACGATTTCATGCGCCCTGATCGCGTTGTGGTCGGGGTTGAAACGGATCGTGCGGCACAGGTGATGGCGGCGGTCTATCGCCCGCTTTATCTGCGCGAATATCCGGTGATCACCACCGATCTGGAAAGCGCGGAGCTGATCAAATACGCCGCCAATGCGTTTTTGGCGACCAAGATCACCTTCATCAATGAAATCGCCGCGCTTTGTGAGCGGGTGGGCGGCAATGTGAAAGAGGTCGCCCGCGGAATCGGCCTTGATGGCCGGATTGGCAACAAGTTCCTGCATGCAGGGCCGGGCTATGGCGGTTCCTGCTTCCCGAAAGATACGCTGGCACTTGCGCGGATTGGCCAAGACAATGCCTTGCCGATGCGGATCGTGGAAACGGTGATCGACCTCAACGAAGCGATCAAGCGCCGGATGGTGACAAAAATCGCCGATCTGGTCGAAGGCGGGCTTGCGGGCAAAACCGTTGCGGTGCTTGGGGTGACGTTCAAACCCAATACGGATGATATGCGCGACGCGCCCGCGCTAACGATCGTGCCGGCATTGGTGGGTGCCGGGGCGATTGTGCGGGTTGTTGATCCGCAGGGCCGCCGCGAGGGGGAACATTTGTTGCCCGCTGTAGATTGGTTCGAAGACCCCTATCATGCCTGCGAGGGGGCCTCTGTCGTGGTCGTCTTGACCGAATGGAACGAGTTCCGCGCGCTGGATCTGTCGCGTTTGGCAAAAACGATGGTGACGCCCGTGATGGCTGATCTGCGCAATGTCTATTCGCCGGAACTGGCGAAAACGGCGGGGTTTGCCAACTACAGCGGCGTCGGGATCGGCTAAAAAAGCCAGCGCAGCATCCACCAATTCCGTGACTACCTTGCCTCGCCCTTTTGGGCGGGGCCTTCGCCGTCGTGTCGCCTGCGCGCTCTCGCCGCAGGGGCGATGGTCTGGACAGTATGGGCTCGGGCGGCGTTAACTTATGCGGGGTGCGATTTCGCCCAACAATACCACTGAAGACGAGTCAATCGGCGCCGGGCTTCCGCGCGCATCACCTGATCTTTTGGGGGTAAGCCATGCCATTTGGACGTGAAGGACTGCAAGACGGGATCGGGCTCGCGCTATCGGGCGGCGGGTTCCGGGCCGCGTTATTCCACCTTGGGGCGCTGCGCCGCTTGGTTGAACTTGGTGTGTTGACGAAGTTGGATCGAATTTCCTCGGTCTCGGGCGGCTCGATTGTGACTGGGCGCTTGGCCGAAGTTTGGGAGGAATTGACCGCCGATCCGACCGTGGCCAATTACGAGCGGTTGGTGGGCGATCCGATCCGCAGCTTTTGCGAAAGGTCCATTGATATTCCCGCGATTTTGAAAGCGGGGGCGAACCCGTTTTCCTCTGCCGGGCAGATGCTGGAAAAAGCCTATGCAGAACAGCTGATCACCAAAAGCCTTGATGCTTTGCCTGATCATCCGGTGTTCATCTTCAACGCGACCAATATGCAAACTGGGCGCAATTTCCGCTTTTCCAAGCGCTATATGGGCGATTGGCGGATTGGGCTTTTGCCGGACCCGCTTTTGCCGGTGGCGCGGGCGGTGGCCGCGTCTTCGGCGTTTCCGCCCTATTTCTCGCCGATCACGCTCAAAGATCCGGGGCCGTTTGAGGCTGTTGAAGGAGCCGATTTGAACAACAACCCGGCTTATACACGTCAGATCCGGCTGGCCGATGGTGGGGTCTATGACAATCTCGGGCTAGAAACGGTCTGGAAGCGTTGCCGCACGGTTTTGGTCTCGGATGCGGGAGCCCATTTCCAGCCGGACCCGAAACCGGGCCGGGATTGGCTCGCGCAGGCGATGCGGTCTTATGACATCGTAACCGACCAGTCGCGCGGGCTACGCAAGCGTTGGCTGATAGAGCAATTCATCGCGGGCGCGGCCGAGGATGGCACGGCGCGGACTGGCACCTATTGGGGGCTTTCGACCGATATTGCCAATTATGGGCTGGGCGATACCCTTCCCTGCAAGCCGGAGGTCACTGCAGAGCTTGCAAAACTGCGCACCCGGCTCAACCATTTTACGGATCGCGAGCAGCGCATGTTGATCAACTTCGGCTATGCGCTGACCGATGCTGCCGTGCGCCGCCATACGCCTGACATTGTCGAAGGGCAGATGCCCGCCATCTGGCCCTATCCGGCCTATGCCTTGGGGTAATGCAAACGCCTTGCGCGCCTGCGACGATGTTTTGCTGGTGCGCAAGGCCTGCGCGCGCTAAGGGGGCGGCATGAGCGATACCTTGCCCCCGTGCCCCGAATGCAACTCCGCCTACACCTATGAGGCGGATTCCCTGCTGGTCTGCCCCGAATGCGGGCATGAATGGTCCCCCGCTGCGGCGGGCGAGGGCGAAACGGTGGTGCGCGATGCGGTTGGCAATGTGCTGGCCGATGGCGACACGGTGACGGTGATCAAAGACCTGAAGGTCAAAGGGTCGTCCACCGTTGTCAAAGTGGGCACTAAGGTGCGCGGTATTCGGCTGGTGGATGGCGATCACGATATTGATTGCAAGGTTCCCGGTATCGGCCAAATGGGGCTAAAATCCCAATTCGTGAAAAAAGTCTCGGAATAACCGCGGCTTCTTTCCTGATCGCTTAATCCTGCGCGCAAAGCTACATGCGCGCGGAACCTTTTTGCATCCGCTGCGTTTTCTTTCCAACGCCCCAACGGGATTTTGGAAAGGAGATCGACGATGGACTTTCTCAATATTACAAGCCTCGGCGCCTTTGCGCTTTTGGTGCTTGATCTGTGGGCGCTGGTCTCGGTGCTTGGGTCGACCGCCTCGACGGGCCAAAAGGTCTTCTGGACGCTTCTGATCCTGATCTTGCCGCTTCTTGGGTTCCTCATTTGGTTGTTTGTCGGCCCGCGGTCGAGTGCGCGCACCGTGTAACCGATGAACGGGGCTTGCCGGATCAGTCTGGCACCCCACCTATATAAAGCCTGCCGATAGCTAAGGAGCCTGCCATGAGCCAAGCCGCTTCCGACAGACAGACCCGCGCCCGCGACGTGCTGATCCCACTTGCTTGGATGACAGCCGGTCTCGCTTTGGGGGCCGTGGCGATTTTGCGCCGCAAAACAACGCCAACGCCAGAGACCCCACGACCAGAAACGATGGCGCGCTGGGAAGATGATGGCGGTCGTGTCGCGGACCCGGCAGAAAGCAGCGCAGAGCCGACCGCCGAACCGCTTGGCGCCAATCTTGACGAGGACTGGGCCGCGCAGGCCGAGGCCGCGCGCAATCTAGCGCGCGAACGGTTGCTGCATCTTTACGAAGAAGGTCGCGCCACAGCCGAAGCCAAGGCAGAGGTCGCGGCCACGATGGCGCGGTCTTTGACCGAAGCCTTCCGCGAAGGTTTGGCCGATTTAAGCAACGAGACCGCTGAGCGGATTGCCCGTGCGCGCGAGCGTAACTGGGAAGAGTTGGAAGAAAAACGCGCCGCAGCGCGTGCCCGCGCGACCGAATTTGCGGGGGCGGCAGAGGAAACAGTCGAAGCGGTTTCCAGCGCTGTCGCGCGAGAGGCGGCACGTGCGCGCGAAGGGGCGCGCAGTTTTGCCCGCAAGGCGGATGCCGCCGCGCAGGAAGGCTCTAACCGTTTTGCGGAAAGCCTTGATGAAGCACTTAATGCGGCTGAAGCAGCCCTTCGTCGTGCCGCGAAAAGGGCATCGGAGCAGACACACGCTGACTCTGACGTTGTGCAAGCGACGTCTTCGGACTCTGCGGCACCTGAGCAAAAAACCTAACCATTTCTGCGAACGATCCTCATTCGCTGCGCCCGTATCTTGGCGGAGATCCGCAAGATACGGGTGCCTCTCGTTGCGCACTAATACCTGAGTGAAAAAATCACCCTTTACATATCCGAGTGAATCGGTCAGTTTATTTCTATCGAGACCGAGGAGCCTATCATGACCCCTGCCGCCCATCTTTCTACTGCCGCGCCGCATATGGCGCCCGAGCAAGCTGCACTGGACCCTTTTGGCCTGAGCGACCTGATCTCTGCCCTCTGTAAGGGGGCGGCGCAGGGGCATTGGAGTTCGGCGGGCATTGAAGCGTTGATCGACCGGGTGGAGGGGCGCGTATGACCGTCTATCAATCTCTCGGCCCGGACGCGCCTTTGGCTGGTGCAACGCCTGTCCCCCCCGCGCATGATGCGCGCAATCTGACTAGGGGCGGCAACTTGGCGCAGATCGCGCTCGACGGACAAATCTATACCTTGCGTATCACACGGCAGGGAAAGCTGATCTTGACGAAGTAATCCCCCGACAAGATCGCGTCTCATCGCTGAACTTGGGGGCCGGAGCATCCGGCCCCCCTTTTCATTTCAACTGGCTGTCCTTGGAGCCGCGCCGGTTGATCCCGGCGCGCGGGTTGCGGGCGCGGGCGGCATCGCGTTCTTCGGCGCAATCGCGGCACAGTTTCACACCGGGCAGGGCTTGGCGGCGCGCCTCGGCGATGGGTTCGCCACATTCTACGCACTCATGCGCGCTTTCGCCCACGGGCTGGCGCCGCGCGGCCATTCGCTTGAGTTCATCTTCGATCGACGCGTCGATCTGATCTTGCACCGCGCCATCGCGCGCCCATCCACCGGCCATGAATTGCCCTCCGTAACAGAATTTTGGCAGAGCAAAATGGGCGCGTCAAAGCGTGAAGCGACGCATTGGCCTTGGCGCGCGTCAGTACAAAGAACGAGCAGGCTTACTCGATCCGCACCGCCGTGCCAGAGGCCACCAACAGGATCATATTCCCGCTGTTGCTGAGCTCGGTGTAATCCAGATCAACCGCGACAACGGCATTGGCGCCAACAAGCCACGCTTCGCGCTTAAGCTCATAAAGCGCCGTCTTGCGGGCATCGCGCATGGTTTTTTGCACCGCTTCCGACCGGCCGCCCACCACGTCGCGCACCGCCGCGAACAAGTCTTTGAAGATGTGCATGCCAAAGGCACATTCTGCGGTCACAATCTCAAAACGCTGGGTGATGTTGAGGTTCGGACAGGTCTCGGTTGTCAACATGACGGCTTCGATTTCGTCAGCCTGCTGTTTGGGGTCCATTACGTTGCGCCTTTTTATGTTTCGCCACGTCCTGTCTTGCCGCTCGGGCAAGGTGACCACTCAAGCATAAGCGGCATATCCCATTGCGCAAAGTGCGTTTCGCGCAATCGCCCCTCGCGATGGCGGGTGGTCTATCTGGGGGATTGGAGCGGGTGACGGGAATCGAACCCGTATCTCTAGCTTGGAAGGCTAGGGTCTTACCATTACACAACACCCGCGCTGGTTGGGGTGATACAACCCTGCTCGCAGCCATGCAAGGGGGCAGGGATGTCGCGGGCCTATGCCCCGCATGGGTCATTGACGGTTGGGTTGCGGTGGCTACTGTGGCGCCATGAGTTTCGCAGCCAGCCTGACCCGAGAACCAATTGCTTTTGACCCCAGTCGTGGCGCCGATGTCGCCGCGTTCTACGGTGATTTTGCGCCCGAAGTGAAAAGCCTGATCAAGGGCACAGCGGGCTGTTCGCCCTTCCTTGCGGGGCTATTGGAGCGAGAGCAAGATTGGCTGAAGCTGGCGCTGTCCGGCGATCCGTTGCAGGCCTTCGGGGAGGAAATCGCCCGCCTCAATGAGGTTGCGCTGGACGTGCTCAATGTCGAGTTGCGCCGGGCGAAACGCCGGGTCGCCCTTTTGGCCGCGCTTTGCGACTTGGGGGGGGCTTGGTCACTTGAACGGGTGACTTGGGCGCTGACATTGCTTGCCGATACGGCGGTTACCGTGTCGCTCAAGCGTTTGGTGGCGGATGAAATTCGCCGCAATAAGCTGCCCGGAAAAACGGCCGATGATGCCGAAACCGCTGCGGGTATGGTCGCACTGGCGATGGGAAAGATGGGGGCCTATGAACTCAACTACTCCTCTGACATCGACCTGATTTGCCTGTTTGACGAGGCGCAATTCCCGCCGGATGACCGGATGGAAGCGCGATCCGCCTTTATTCGTGTGACGCGTAAAATGGCGGCGATGCTCAATGACAATACCGCCGAGGGCTATGTCTTCCGCACCGATTTGCGGCTGCGTCCCGATGCGTCTGTAACGCCGGTGTGCATTTCGATGGGGGCGGCAGAGCTTTATTACGAGGCCGAGGGGCGCACATGGGAGCGTGCCGCCTATATCAAGGCGCGGCCCTGTGGGGGCGATCTGGCGGCGGGCGAGCGGTTTTTGAAAACGCTCACCCCCTTTGTGTGGCGCAAGCATCTAGATTTTGCGGCGATCGAAGATGCGCATGACATGCGCTTGCGCATTCGGGCGCATAAGGGGCTTGGCGGTCGGATCGACGTCCCGGGTCACAACATGAAGCTGGGGCAAGGCGGTATCCGCGAGATCGAGTTTTTCACCCAGACGCGGCAGTTGATTGCCGGTGGGCGCGACCCGGAATTGCGCGACCGCACCACCGTGGGTGGGCTTGCCAAGCTCGCTGTAAAGGGCTGGGTGCCCACCGACGTGGCGCGGGAATTGACCGATCATTACCGCGAACATCGGGAGATCGAGCACCGCATCCAGATGGTGAACGATTCCCAGACCCAGCTTTTGCCCGCTGCAGAAGAGGGTCTTACCCGGATCGCGAATATGATGGGCGAAGGGGATTTGGCCGCGTGGAGTGCGCGGCTCAAGGGGCGCTTGGAGCGGGTTGAGGCGCTGACAGGAGCCTTTTTTGCACCGGGGGCTGAGGCCGCGCGCCCTGAATTAAGCGAGACCGAGGCTGGGATTGTTGACGGCTGGCGCGCTTACCCGGCACTGCGGTCGGAACGTGCGCAGGGGATTTTCCGCCGTATCGAGCCCGAGATTCTGGGCCGAATGCGGCGCGCGGCTTGCCCGGAAGAGGCGCTCCGTCAGTTTGACGGTTTTTTGGCGCGCTTGCCCGCTGGGGTGCAGCTTTTCGCACTGTTTGAGGCCAACCCGCAACTGATTGACTTGATCGTCGATATTTGCGCCACCGCGCCCGGATTGGCCGCACATTTGAGCCGCAATGCGGGTGTGTTGGATGCTGTTCTGGGCGGCTCGTTCTTTGAGGCTTGGCCGGGGCAGGCGAAGCTTCAAGAAGACCTCTCGGCGCTTTTGTTCGCAACGGCGGATTACGAAAAGAAGCTTGATGCTGCGCGGCGCTGGGCGAAAGAGATGCGCTTTCGCGTGGGCGTGCATCATCTGCGCGGGCTGGTGGATGCGTCCGAGGCGGCCAAGCATTATGCCGATATTGCGGGCGCGGCGGTGGCCGCGCTTTGGCCGCAGGTGGGCGCGGAATTTGCTCGCAAGCATGGCCCCGCGCCGGGGCGGGGCGCGGTGGTGTTGGGTATGGGCTCGCTTGGGGCGGAACGGCTCAATGCGGCCTCCGATCTTGATTTGATCATCATCTATGATGCGCAAGGCGCTGAAAGTTCGGATGGCCCGAAGCCCTTGGCAACACGGCCCTATTTCGCGCGGCTGACGCAGGCTTTCATCACCGCGCTGACCGCGCCCACGCCCGAGGGGCGGCTTTACGAGGTGGATATGCGGCTGCGGCCCTCGGGTCGGCAAGGGCCGGTCGCGGTGTCTTTGGAAAGCTTCCGCGCGTATCAAATGGACGAGGCTTGGACTTGGGAGCATTTGGCGCTCACGCGGGCGCGGGTCTTGGTGGGCGACAGCGGCCTGGGTGCGGATGTGGAGGCGGTGCGGCAAGAGGTTCTGGCGGCAAAAGGCAGCGCAGAAAAGGTGATGCCCGATCTGGCGCAGATGCGGGCGCGCATTTTTGCGGCGAAAGCCCCCGATGGTGCTTGGGAGGCCAAAATTGGCCCGGGTCGGTTGCAAGACATTGAACTGCTGGCGCAAAGTTTTGCGCTGCGTGCCGGTGAAAGTGCGCGTCGTGTTGAACCACAGTTGCGGCTTGGCCCCCGTCATAACTTCATCACCAAAGAAGAGGGCGAGGTTTTGGCCGCCGCCTATCGGTTCTTGTGGCGTTTGCAGGCCGGAGGGCGGCTTTTGACCGACCGCCCCTTGGATATGGAGGCGATTGGCGAGGGCGGGCGCGCATTTTTGCTACGTGAGGTCGATGAAGACAGCCTTGAGACCCTTGTCGAAAGGCTGGAGCGCACCACATCGCAAGCTGCGCAAATCGTTGAGAGGGCGCTCAATTAGGATGGGACGTGCCGTGATGACCTTGACCGAGGCTGACCCGAAAGGGCTGATCCGCGAAAGCTATAAGATCGAAGGGATCGGCGATGCCGAATGCCGCTCGATCTTTTTGGATTGGGCGCTGAGCCTAGCCAAGGATGCCGATCCGGCCGAGGCGATGCGAGCGGTTTTGGCGGCGTATGGGGCCGATCCGGCGCATCCGATGAGCGTGGTTTTGGCCGAGGGTCTGACACGCGAGCAAGCTGCGCCCTCACGGCGCGGTGGGCGTGCCGGGCGGATGAAGGGCTAGCCCGGCCAAGCCGGGCCGCCCTTACAAATCTTTAGGCTTTGGCGCGCGAAAGCGCAGCGGCTTCGCGGGCAAGATCTTCGATCCCGGCCCAGTTGCCTGCATTCATCATGCCTTGCGGCGCCACCCACGAGCCACCTGCGCACATCACATTGGGCAGGCTCAGATAGTCGCGCGCGTTTTGCAGGCTCACCCCACCCGTCGGGCAGAAGCTCGCTTGCGGCAGCGGCGCGCCAATCGCTTTGAGCGCGGGCGCCCCGCCCGAGGTCGCGGCGGGGAAGAATTTGAGCATGTTATAGCCGAGTTCGAGCGCATACATCACCTCGGTGGCGGTGACGGCGCCGGGCAAAAGCGGCAGGCCTTCATCTTCGCAGGCTTTCACGATGCTATCGGTCAGCCCCGGGGCCACGCCAAAACGTGCGCCAGCAGCTTTTGCGGCCTTCACATCGGCCGGGCTGAGCAGCGTGCCCGCGCCCACGATGCCCCCTTCTACATCGACCATCGCGCGGATCGCATCCAGCGCGCAGGGCGTGCGCAGCGTCACTTCGAGGGCGGGCAGGCCGCCTTTCACCAGCGCTTGCGCGAGCGGCGCAGCATGGGCCACATCGGCCACCACGATGACCGGAACGATAGGAGCCATTGCGCAAATTTCGCGCGCGGCGGCAGATTGGGCGGCGGGGGTCATAAAAGCCTCCTGTCAGAGTTAGGCATGGCTCGGCCCTACACAGGGGACCGGGCACGGCACGAGATTTGCTGTCATAAAGACGTAAAACGCGCGCGGGGGGAAGTCATAGAACGCTGCTGGCGCCCGATGTCGCGGGGCCGACATTGCGGCGGAAGGTTTCAAAAAGCTCGCGCCCCATCCCATGCGCATTGGCGCTGAGGTCGGGTTGCGCGGGGGCGCGGGTTTCAAACCCTTCGGTCAGGCAATCAAGCGTGCCTGCAACAGCATCAAGGCGCACAATGTCACCATCCAGCAACTTGGCAATGGGGCCAGCACAGGTGCCCTCGGGCGAGACATGAATGGCCGCAGGCACTTTGCCAGACGCCCCCGACATCCGCCCATCGGTCACCAGTGCCACCTGCAGCCCGCGTTCTTGCAGCACCGAAAGGGTGGGAGTGAGCGAATGCAATTCGGGCATGCCATTGGCCTGCGGGCCTTGGAACCGCACGACAACCACGGTGTCGGTGGTGAATTCCCCGGCTTTGAAGGCGGTTTTCACGGCCTCTTGGTCATGGAAGATGCGTGCGGGCGCTTCGATCACATGGCGCTCGGGCGCGACGGCAGAGACTTTGATCACCCCCCGCCCAAGGTTCCCCGCAAGCTGTTTCAGCCCGCCGGTCGCGGCGAAACCTTCGGCCACGGGGCGCAGGATTTTGTCATTGAGGCTGTCTTCCGGGCCTTCGACCCACGTCAGCGCGCCATCAATCAGCTTCGGTTCTTTGGTGTAATCGGCCATGCTATCGCCCCACACGGTGGTGGCATCGGCATGCAAAAGCCCCGCGCCCAGCAAATGACGGATCAAGAATTGCAGCCCGCCCGCCGCATGGAAGGCGTTCACATCGGCCAAGCCATTCGGATAGACCTTCGCCATCAGCGGCACCACGCTCGAAATGTCGTCAAAGTCTTCGAGGTCGAGATCAATCCCCGCCGCACGCGCCATTGCGGGCAAATGCAGCACAAGGTTGGTGGAGCCGCCCGTTGCCATCAGGCCCACAAGTCCGTTCACAAAGGCGCGCTCATCCAGCACCCGCCCCGCCGGGCGGAAGCTGTTGCCAAGTGCGGTGATTTCGGCAGCGCGTCTTGCCCCGGCGACGGTGAGCGATTGGCGCAGATCGGTGCCGGGGTTCACGAAGCTCGACCCCGGCAGATGCAGCCCCATGAATTCCATCAGCATTTGGTTGGTGTTGGCGGTGCCGTAAAAGGTGCAGGTGCCCGGCGCGTGATAAGAGGCCATCTCGGCCTCCATCAGCTTGTCGCGGCCCACCTCGCCGGTAGCGAATTGTTGACGCACCTTGGCTTTCTCATCATTGGGCAGCCCCGCGGGCATCGGGCCGGAGGGCAAGAACACCGCCGGAATATGCCCAAAGGTTGCCGCTGCCATAATCAGGCCCGGCACGATCTTGTCGCAAATGCCAAGGTAAAGTGCCGCGTCAAAGGTGTTGTGCGAAAGCGCGACGCCCGCAGACAAAGCAATCACATCACGCGAGAAAAGGCTCAACTCCATGCCCGGCTGGCCTTGGGTGACGCCATCGCACATCGCAGGCACGCCGCCTGCCACTTGGGCTGTGGCGCCAATCTCACGCAGGGCTTCCTTGATCCGCGCCGGGTAGTCGCCATAGGGCGCATGGGCCGAGAGCATATCGTTATAGGCGGTAACGATTCCCACATTCGGGGCGCGGCCCTTGGCGAGCGCGTCTTGGTCTGCCCCCATCGCCGCATAGGCATGGGCTTGGTTGCCGCAGGTCAGATGCGCGCGGGCTGGGCCTGCCGCAGCAGCCGCATCAATCCGTGCCAAATAGTCAGCGCGCCTTGCGGCGGAACGGGCGCGAATGCGCTCGGTTACGCGGGCAAGGGTGGCATTGAGCGGCGGCAGATTGGCAGGTTCGGTCATGGCATGGTCCGGCGTTGCGAGGACGAAATTGGCGCGAAAGAAGAGATCGCGCCGGATGTGGTCTGTTTAGGGGGTTAGCGCTAACAAATCAATCCTTCGGGCGGGGCGCCACAGGGACGCGGTTTGGGGGCATTGCGGCAAATCCCTTTCAGGATGCGCTTTTCAGGCGCTAAATTATACGATTTGAAGCAATTTTTCGCCACATTCGGGGATCACCTTCGCGTCAACCAGACACGGAGGATCCCGATGCGTGTGTTTCCTATCGCTGTTGTGAGTGCTTTGATTGCCCTGAGCGCCTGTGGCGCCCCCGAACCCGCCTCGCGTGCGGCATCTGATACGCTTGGTTTGCGCCCCGTTGCCGTTGCTACGGCCACAGTACCGATTATGACGCCGCGGTGGAATGTGCAGGCGGTGCAGGTGGAGGTGCCGCGCAGCTTGCATGTGTCCGAGGCGAACCTGTTGTTTCCGATTGCCGATATCGTCTGGCGTGGCGATGCGCGTGGCGACCGCTATGAGCAAGTCGATGCGATTGTGACCGATGCCGCGACGCGCGCCATCTCGGGTATGACCAACGGCCAGCCGGTGGTGGTCGAAATCACGATGAAGCGTTTCCATGCGTTGACCGAGCGGGCCCGTTACACGGTGGGGGGCAGCTATGGCGTGAAAATGGATATCGCGCTGCGCGATGCCAACACCGGTATCTTGATCGACGGGCCACGGG
The DNA here is from genome assembly GCF_900217725.1 of Rhodobacter sp. JA431. Taxonomy (NCBI): domain Bacteria; kingdom Pseudomonadati; phylum Pseudomonadota; class Alphaproteobacteria; order Rhodobacterales; genus Rhodobacter; species Rhodobacter sp. JA431. The sequence continues at coordinate 417,850 of NZ_OBMP01000001.1, read as the reverse complement.
CACTTTCTGTGGGGTTCAAAGCCTCTGGCGGTCAAAAGGCGATTGAGGAAGAGGCGCGGGGGATCACCGAAAAGGTGGCGATCACCAACTACCTTACCGATTATCTGCGCGAAGAACTGTTACGCCCGCTGCCAATGCCGGTGGGGAGCGACCGGATTTCGGAAGCGAACTGAGCGCGCGAGGTCTCGCGAGGCTTTGCAAGAGGCCGGAACGCAGATAGAGGGGGCGGCAACGCCCCCTTTCGCCTATGAGGCACCGATGTCTGATCTTGAGCCGAAATCCCGCCCCGTTGTGCGGCTGCGCCCGAAAGCCGAGGCCCGCGCCATCCGACACGGCTTTCCGTGGGTCTATGCCGATGAGTTGGTAACCGACCGGCGCACGCAAGCCTTGGCACCGGGTGTGATTGCCACGCTGGAAGATGCTGAGCGGCGCCCGATGGCGACGGTGACGGTGAACCCGAAATCCAAGATCATCGCGCGGGTGTTGGAGCGGGATGCCGACGCCGTGATTGACCGCGCTTGGATCGCGGCGCGGATTGCGCGCGCTTTGGCCCTGCGCGAGCGGCTTTTTGAGGCGCCGTTCTGTCGGTTGGTTCATGCCGAGGCCGATGGCCTGCCCGGGGTGATTGTTGATCGGTTTGGTGATGTGGCTGTGGTGCAGCCCAACGCCGCTTGGGCCGAAACGATGATCGACGATCTTTGCGCCGCGCTGATGGAGGTCACGGGCGTGACCACGGTCGTCAAAAACGGCTCGGGCCGCGCGCGCGGGTTGGAAGGCTTGCCCGAAGAAACGGTTGTGATGGCGGGCGAAATCACCGCCCCCGTGCCCGTGCCGATGAATGGCGCGATTTACATGGCCGATGTGATGGGCGGGCAAAAGACCGGGCTCTTTTATGATCAACGCCCGAACCATGCCTTTGCGGCGCGGCTTGCCGGGGGCGCGCGGGTTTTGGACGTGTTTTCCCATGTTGGGGGCTTTGCGCTTGCCTGTTTGGCGGGCGGCGCGGCAAGCGCGCTTTCGGTCGATGCCTCTGCCGCCGCGCTGGAATTGGCCACCAAAGGGGCCGAGGCGATGGGGCAGGGGGATCGCTTTGCCACCCGAAAGGGCGATGCTTTCGCCACGCTTGAGGCTTTGCAGGCAGAAGGTGCGCAATTTGATGTGGTGATCTGTGATCCGCCCGCTTTTGCGCCAGCCAAACCCGCGCTTGAAGCCGGGCTGCGCGCCTATGAGCGTATCGCGCGACTGGCCGCGCCCTTGGTGGCACCGGGCGGCTATATTGTTTTGTGTTCGTGCTCCCATGCCGCCGATCTTGTGCAGTTCCGCAACGCCTCGGCGCGTGGGCTTGGCAGGGGGGGGCGGCGCGCGCAACTGCTGCACACGGGCTTTGCCGGGCCGGACCATCCGATGCTGCTGCAGCTGGCGGAATCGGCCTATCTTAAATCGCTCTTCTTCCGGCTGGATTGATGCGGGCCGCGCCGCAAAAAGCTCTGCTCGATGCTTGTGTGCTTTACCCCACGGTGATGCGCGAAATCCTAATCGGTTGCGCGGCAGAGGGGCTGTATCAGCCGCTCTGGTCGGACAGGATATTGGAAGAATGGGCGCGCGCGGCAGCGCGGCTTTCTGCGGGGGATGAAGCAATGGCGCGCGGCGAGGTGGCGGCCCTCAAGGCGCGCTTTCCGAAGGCCTCTGTACCACCGCGCCCCGGTCTCGAATCGCGCCTGCATCTACCCGATGAAAACGATATTCACGTGCTGGCGGCGGCCATCGCCGGGGGCGCAGATGCGATCGTGACGCAAAACCGATCTGACTTTCCGCGTGGCACTTTGGCGGCAGAGGGGCTGGATCGGCTCGATGTCGATGCCTTTCTGTTGGCGCTAATTGCCGATGCGCCCGAGGCTGTTGCGCGGGTGGTCGAGGCCGTGCGGGCGCAGGCCGAGGAGCTTTCTGGCCAGCCACAGCCCTTGCGCGGGTTGCTTAAACGCGCCCGCCTTTACCGTGTGGCGAAAGCGCTCGAGGCAAATTGATTGCTTTCCGCAGCGTCAAAGCGCTTTGAGATCGCGCAAGCGCGCGCTAGACTTGTGTTGGGCGTCGCGGTAGACATCATCCTTGTTACCGCTAACATCTGGCGCCAACCGCGAGGAGGGGCCAGTCGTGCCAAGAATCGGAGCAAGCCCCATGGTATCGCGTGTTATCCCGGTTGATCCTTTCGACCTTGTGATCTTTGGAGCCACTGGCGATCTTGCCCAACGCAAGATTTTGCCCGGCCTTTACCGTCGTTTTCATGCAGGCCAAATGCCGCAAGGCGCGCGCATCATCGGTGCCGCCCGCTCTGCGATGGAGCCAGAAGCGTTTCGCGAACAGGTCCGCAAAGCGATTGCCGAGTTTGTCGACCGCAGCAAAATCGACGCGAAGGATGTCGAGACCTTCCTTGAATGCATCGACTATGTGCCCGTGGATGCCATGGGCGAGGGCGGCTGGGCCGAACTGAAGGACAAGGTTCAAGACGGGCGCGTGCATGCGTTCTACTTCTCGGTTGCACCGTCGCTGTTTGGGCCGCTGGCTGAACGGCTCAATGAACATGGCATTGCCGATAGCGAAGCACGGATCGTGGTGGAAAAGCCGTTTGGGCGCGACCTCGCCTCTGCCAAGGCGCTGAACGCGACGCTCGCCGCGCATTTCGAGGAGAGCCAGATTTACCGCATCGACCATTATCTGGGCAAAGAAACGGTGCAAAACTTGATGGCGGTGCGCTTCGCCAACATCCTGTTTGAGCCGCTTTGGAACGCCCAATACGTTGATCATGTGCAAATTACCGTGGCGGAAACCGTCGGCGTGGGCGGGCGCGGCGCTTATTATGACAAGTCAGGCGCGATGCGCGACATGGTGCAAAACCACTTGATGCAGCTTTTGTGCCTGATCGCGATGGAGCCGCCCTATCACTTCGACCCCGATGCGGTGCGCGATGAAAAGGTGAAGGTGATCCGGGCGCTGCAACCCGTTTCGCCCGCCGATATTGTGCGCGGCCAATATGCGGGGGTGAAAGCCTCTGAGACGCGTGCCGCCCAGCCCGGCTACTTGGAAGACAGCGAAAATCCCGACAGTCGGACCGAAAGCTATATCGCGCTCAAGGTGCATGTGGCGAACTGGCGTTGGCAGGGCACACCGTTCTATCTGCGCACCGGGAAAAAGCTGCGCGGGCGCGCGAGCGAAATCGCCATTACCTTCAAAGCGCCGCCGCATTCGATCTTTGACGAGGAGGATGCCAGCTGGCCCGAAAACGTGCTGGTGATCCGGTTGCAACCGAATGAGGGGATGAACCTCAAGGTGATGATCAAAGAGCCCGGCCCCGGTGGCATGCGTCTGGTGCAAGTGCCGCTCGATATGTCTTTTGCCGAGGCTCTGGGCGAAGAGGGCACCGATATTCCTGATGCTTACGAGCGGCTGATCATGGATGTGATCCGCGGCAACCAAACGCTCTTTATGCGTGGCGATGAGGTGGAGGCCGCTTGGGCCTGGACCGACCCGATCATCGCGGGTTGGGAAGCGCGTGGCGATCGGCCCCGGTCTTATGATCCGGGTTCCTCGGGCCCCGAAGATGCGCTGATGCTGATGCACCGCGATGGCCGCCGCTGGCGGGAGATCCGCGAATGAGCTTTGTGGAATATCCCGACCGCGAATTGATGATGGTCGCCTTGTCAGACCGGATCGCCAGCCAATTGCGCCGCGCGCTTGAGGTGCAAGAGCGCGCCACGCTTTGCGTGCCCGGCGGCACGACGCCCGGCCCGGTCTTTGATGTGCTCTCGGAGCTCGAACTCGATTGGGCGCGGGTAGATGTGCTGCTCAATGACGAGCGTTGGGTGGGAGAAGACAGTCCCCGCTCCAATACTGCGCTTTTGCGCGCGCGGCTCTTGCGCAACAAAGCTGCCGCCGCGCGGCTTGTGCCGCTTTACGCCCCTGCGCCGCATCCCGAAGACCGGCTGGAGGAACTGTCTGAAGGGGTGCGCGGCGCGTTGCCCTTGACGGTTTTGGTGCTGGGTATGGGGGCGGATATGCACACCGCCTCGCTCTTCCCCGGTGCCGATAAGCTCGAAGAGGCGCTATCTGACACTGCGCCCGAGGTTATGGCGCTGCGGGCCGAAGCGGCGGGCGAGCCGCGTATCACCCTCACCGCGCGGGTTTTGCGTGAAGCGATGCATTGCCATATTGTGATTACTGGCGCGGAAAAACGCGCTGCCATCGAACGTGCCGCCAGCCTGCCCGAGATCGAGGCCCCGGTGCGCACGGTCCTTCCTATTGCAACGATCCATTGGGCCCCATGATGAACCGTTTTGACCCCCTGCTTTCCCATGCCGCCACCGTCAAGGATCGGCCTATCTTGGACCTTTTCGCCGCCGATCCGTCGCGGGCCGAAAGCTTCTCGGCTGAGGCGGGGCCGTTCCTGTTTGATTACTCCAAGACCAATATCGATGCCGATGGCATGGCGCTTTTGCTGGATTTGGCCGTGCAAACCGGTGTTGCCGCCCAGCGCGATGCGATGTTTTCGGGTGAAAAGATCAACGAAACGGAAGGCCGCGCGGTGCTGCACACCGCTTGGCGCAGCGTGGAAGACAGCATCTTGGTGGATGGCGCCAATGTCATGCCTGCGTTGCGCGACACGCGCGCCCGGATGCAAGAATTCGCCGCCGCCGTGCGCGAAGGGCGCTACAATGGCCAAGGCGGCACCATTACGGACGTGGTCAATATCGGCATCGGTGGGTCGGACCTTGGCCCGGCGATGGCCTCGCTTGCCTGCGCCGCCTTTGCCGATGGGCCGAAGCTGCATTTCGTTTCCAATGTCGATGGTGCGCATATCCATGACACGCTCGCGGGGCTCGACCCGGAAACGACGCTGGTGATTGTGGCCTCGAAAACCTTCACCACGATCGAGACGATGACCAATGCCGAAAGCGCGCGGCGCTGGATGGCTGAGGTGGTGACCGAGCCCGCCAAGCAATTTGCGGCCATTTCCTCGGCCACCGACCGCACCGCGACCTTTGGCATTCCCGCAGAGCGGGTCTTTGGCTTTGAAGATTGGGTGGGCGGGCGCTATTCGGTCTGGTCGCCGATTGGACTGAGCCTGATGATCGGCATCGGCCCCGACCTCTTCGATCAATTCCTGAGCGGCGCGGCGGCGATGGACGAACACTTCCGCACCGCGCCTTTCGCCCACAACTTGCCGGTGCTTTTGGCGTTGGTTGGCCTTTGGCACAATCAGGTGCTCGGCCATGCAACCCGCGCGGTGCTGCCTTATGAACAACGGCTTGCACGTCTGCCCGCTTACCTGCAGCAGCTTGAGATGGAGAGCAATGGCAAGCGCGTCGCGATGGATGGGAGCGATCTGCCCTACCATTCCGGCCCCGTTGTCTGGGGCGAGCCGGGCACCAACGGTCAGCACGCGTTTTACCAGCTGATCCACCAAGGCACGCGGGTGGTGCCCTGCGAGTTTATCGTCACGGCAAACGGGCTGGAACCGGATCTAGATCACCAGCATCTTTTGCTGATGGCCAACTGCCTTGCGCAATCTGAGGCGCTTTTGCGGGGCCGTTCGTTTGCAGAGGCGACGGAGATCATGCGCGCCAAAGGGCTGGAGGGGGCAGAGCTTGACCGCCAAGCCCGCCACCGCGTGTTCCCGGGCAACCGCCCCTCGACGACCTTGATGTTTGATCAACTCACCCCCGCCACCTTGGGCGGCCTGATCGCGCTTTATGAGCACCGGGTGTTTGTGGAGGGCGTGGTCTTGGGCATCAACAGCTTTGACCAATGGGGGGTGGAGCTGGGCAAAGAGCTCGCCTTGGCGCTGGCACCGGTGCTGGAAGGCACGTCGGATGGGGCGGGTAAGGATGGTTCTACCCTGCAACTCGCCGCCCGTCTTCGCGCTTTGCGGGGGTAAGGAAGGGGGCGCCGCCTCCTCTGGCCCTGCAGGCCATTCACCCCCGGGATATGTCGACCAAGTCGAAACCGCCGTTTTAGAAAAGGGCGCTCTATTTGGGCGCCCTTTATCTTCGACTTTGTGGAAATACCCGAAGGGGCTCCCCCGATGGGGCGCCCGCGCGCGGTGAAATTGGGTTTAACGCGTTTCCTTGGGCCGAAGGGCGAGCCAAATCAATGCGCCGCCTGCAAGCGTGAGGAATGGCAGCATCGCCATATTCACCGCTTGCCAGCCCGCCGTCGGATCGCCTGCCGAGGAACAATTCATCAGCCCGCCCGATGAAAGCGAGGCGAGGAACACCCCGCCAAAGACCACGAAATCGTTCATGCCCTGCACATGGCCGCGTTCTTCGGGGCTATGGGCGGCGCTCAGCATTGCCGTGGAGCCAATAAAGCCAAAGTTCCAGCCAAGCCCCAAGAGCATCAGCGCGAGGTAGAACTTCTCAAGGTCCATCCCCGTCAGCGCCACCGCTCCCGAGGCAGCGAGGATGAAAAGCCCAATCCCCACGATCACCTCGCGGCCAAAACGCGCGATCAGATGCCCGGTGAAGAAAGAGGGCAGATACATCGCCATCACATGGGCGGAAACGATATTGGCCGCATCGGTTGTGTCATGGCCACAGCCCACCACCGCCAAAGGCGTGGAGGTCATCACAAGGTTCATCAGCGCGTAAGAGACCATGCCGCAGATCATTGCCACGGCAATTTGCGGGTCTTTGAGCAACTCCAACCGCGTGCGGCCCACATGATGCACGCCCTTCGCCCGCCGCCCCGGTGCGGGAATGCGCAAAAAGGCAAACAAGATCGGGCCAAGAATGTTGATGCCAATGATTGCCAGATAAGTGGCCAGAAATGGCACCACCATCGCCTGCGCGGTGAGTTTGACGAGCTGCGGGCCAATGATCGCCGCCGCCAAGCCCCCGGCTAGCACCCAAGAGATCGCCTTGGATTGCGCCTCAATCGGCAGGCCATCGGTCACGGCAAAACGGTAAAACCCCTGCGCGGACATGTAGATGCCAGCAAATACGCCGCCCAAGCAGAACAGCGCGAAAGACCCGATTTGCAGCGCATAGGCGGAAATCGCGGCACCAATGGCCCCGGCAAAGGTCGCCAGAATGAACCCGGCGCGGCGCCCAAAGGCCGCCATGAATTCCGACATTGGCTGCGCGGTCAACACCGAGCCCAACACGATGAGCGAAAGCGGCAACGTGGCCCAGCACGGGTCGGGCGTGAGCGAAGCGCCCGCGAGCCCCCCCACGGTGAAAATCATCGACATTTGCGCGCCCAAAAACGCCTGCGCCGCGACCAAAACGATCGTGTTGCGCCGAGCGTCGGGCGAGGGGGTCGTGGAGCCGGAAGTCTGTGTCATGGCTCAGCCCTAGCGTGGCCGAAGGGGGCTGGCAAGCGGGCGCGAAAGCGGGCAGGGTGGGGCATGGTCGGACGTATCATCGAAACCGAAGAAGATATGGCAGAGGGCGCGGCGTGGTTGGCCCAAGCCGAGCCGCGTTTTGCCGAGGTGCTGGCGCTCACTGGCCCTTGGCCCTTGCGGCGGCGCGAAGACGGGTTTGAAGCGCTGCGCGATGCGATTTTGGGCCAGCAGGTGTCCACCGCGGCGGCGCGCTCGATCCGGCAAAAGCTGATTGATGCGGGCTTTGGCGCGGCGGAGGCTTTGGCCGAGGCGCAAGAAGACGACCTGCGCGGGTGCGGGCTTTCGCGGCAAAAGGTGCGCTATGTGCAAGCGCTCGCCCGTTCCGGGATTGATTTTGCCGCCCTGCGCAGCCTGCCGAATGAGGACGTGATCAACACGCTCTTGCCGCTTCCGGGGATTGGGCGCTGGACGGTGGAGATGTATTTGATGTTCGCGCTCGGGCGCGCCGATGTCTTTGCGGTCGATGATCTGGCTTTGGCAGAGGCGGCGCGGATGCTGTTTGATCTGCCCGAACGGCCAAAACGCAAGGAATTTGGCACGCTTGCTGCATGCTGGTCGCCGTGGCGGGCGGTTGCTGCGCGGGGGCTTTGGGCCTATTACGCAAAGAGAAAAGAACGCGAGGGGGTGGCTCCATGACACGTGAAATGAAGCTTGGGCGGGTGGCGCCTAAATCCGGCAATGTGAAATCGGCCGTGATCTTTCTGCACGGCTATGGGGCGGATGGGGATGACCTTCTGGGCCTTGCCGAACCATTGGGCGAACATCTGCCCGATACGCTCTTTTTGGCCCCTGACGCGCCCGAAGAATGCATCACCAACCCGTTCGGGCGGCAGTGGTTCCCGATCCCGTGGCTTGATGAATCCTCGCCCGAGGATGCCGCTGCGGGCCTTGCGCAAAGCTCCAAAGATTTGAACGCCTTCCTTGATAAGGTGATGGAAGACGAGGGGTTGACCGCGTCGCAAATCGTGGTCTTTGGTTTTTCTCAAGGCACGATGATGGCGCTGCAAGTGATCCCGCGCCGGGCCGAAGCCTTTGCCGGGATCATTGGCTTTTCGGGCCGACTGTTGCGCCCCGATGCTTTGGCCGAAGAAGTGCTGACCAAGCCGCCCGTTTTGCTGGCGCATGGCAACACCGATCAGATCGTGCCGTTTTCCGATCTGCAAAAAACCGCAGAAGCCCTGCAAGAAGCAGGTTTCCAAGTTTATGCCCATGTGATGGAAGGCACCGGCCACGGGATCTCGCCCGGCGGACTGGGGACGGCGCTGTCCTTCCTTTCGGAATATCTGCCAAGCTAAGCGCCGCTTTGCCCGTTTCGCGGGCATCTCGTCACGCGCGTGTTGCAAAGTCATGCAAAGCCTGTGCCCGAGCAGGGGGCTCGCAGATTGCGGGTCTTGCTCTGTGGCGAACGCCATATATAGTTATACCACGGCAGGAGCGGAGCGCTTCTCCGCATCGCTGCCCGCAGATGACAGGCGGAAGGGGCATGGCCATGCTCGATCACGGCGACAGGAGCGACTTTCGAACACATTTTGTGCGCGAGCCATCGGCCTTGCGCCGTCACCCGGCACTGGTGCTCAACGCCGATTTTCGCCCGCTGAGTTACTACCCGCTGTCGCTTTGGCCTTGGCAGGAGGCGGTCAAAGCGGTCTGCCTCGACCGGGTCACCATCTTGGCCGAATATGACGAGGTGGTGCGGTCGCAAAGGCAAAGCATACGCATCCCCTCTGTTGTGGTGCTCAAAGAATTCGTCAAACCCCAGAAGCGCGTGGCCTTCACGCGCTTCAATCTTTTTTTAAGGGACGGTTTTTGCTGCCAATATTGTGGCGCGAAGGGGGATTTGACCTTTGACCATGTGATCCCGCGTTCCAAAGGCGGCGTGACCAGTTGGGAAAACGTGGTGGCGGCCTGCGCGCCGTGTAACCTGAAAAAGGCCAACAAATCGCTCAAAGCCTCGGGCCTGCGGCTGCGCCAACCCGCGCGCGAACCGAATGCCGAAGACATGCACCGAATCGGGCGACGCTTCCCGCCGGGGCACCTGCATGAAAGTTGGATTGATTTCCTGTATTGGGATGCCGAATTGCAGGCGTGAAGCTTGCTGATTGGGCGAGTGCTGCGGGGACATATCTCCCCAAATCACGAGGTGTTTTGCGCAAGTGCCAGCCCATCAGGGCGCTGCATTGCATGGCAAAAACGATGTAGCGACCCGAGCCTTGTAAGCGCGGGCCGCCACATCTGTTTGATCAATCGGTGATCGCGCCTTCTTCATCGCCGCGCTCATGCATCCGGGCTTTGACGATGCGCCCGATAAACAGCGGCAGTACAAATCCCACAATCGCCACGGTCCACAGGCCAATCGCGAGCGGGCTGCCCACCAGTGTCCAGTAATCGCCGTTGGAAATTGTCACCGCGCGGCGCAGGTTGTTTTCCATCGTGTTGCCCAAAAGCGTGCCAAGGATGATCGGCACCAGCGGCACATCAAGCTTGCGCAGCACCCAGCCCAGAACCCCAAAGCCGATCATCACCAACAGATCGAAGGTCGAGCCTGAAATGCCATAGATGCCGACGAAAGAGATCATCGCCACGACCGGCATCAAGATGCGCGGTGGGATCAAAAGCACGCGGGTAAAAATGCCAACCATGGGGATGTTCATCGCTAACAGCATGAAGTTGGCAATGAAAAGCGCTGCGATCAGTCCCCAAACCACATCGGCGTTGTTTTGGAACAAGAGCGGCCCCGGCGTGATATTGAGTGAAAGCAGAACTGCAAGCAACACGGCAGTCGTGCCAGAGCCAGGCACCCCCAGCGCCAACATCGGTACCAAAGCCCCCCCGGATGCAGCATTGTTTCCCGCCTCAGGGGCGGCAACCCCGCGCGGATCGCCTTTGCCAAAGGTGCCTTCGCGGTCGACCAAGCGCTTTTCCACCGAATAGGCGAGGAAAGAACCCAGCGATGCGCCAGCCCCCGGTAGAACACCGGCGATAAAGCCAAGCCCAGAGGCGCGAAGCATACTGCCGAAGGTCGACTTCAGCATCGACCAAGGCGGCGTTAGGCGCCCCACTTTGATTGAACGACCGCCTGCAGCCGAATTACCATGATGGTGCTCAAGGAAGATAAACACCTCCGAGAGCGCGAAAAGCCCCACGATGGCGACAAGGAAATCGAGCCCGTCATAGAGATGGACTTCACCAAAAGTCAGCCGCGGCACGCCGGTTTGGGTGTCGACGCCAATCACTGAAAGGCCAAGACCCAGCATTGCGGCAAAAGCGGCTTTGGCTTGGTTGGTCGAAGAGACGCCGCCCAAAGTGGCAAAAGCGAGCGCGAAAAGCGCGAAATATTCCGCCGGGCCGAACAGAAGAGCGAATTTCACCAAGATCGGCGCGAACAGGATCAGCCCCCAAGTGGCGATGAAGGCGCCCACAAAGCTGGCAATACCCGAAAGCGAAAGTGCCTCGCCCGCCAAGCCTTTCTGGGCCATCGGATACCCATCAAGGCAGGTCATCATCGCCGGTTCATCGCCCGGAATGTTAAGCAAGATCGAAGAGATCCGCCCGCCATACATGGCCCCATAATAGACGCTTGTGAGCAAGATCAGCGCAGGCGTCGCCCCAAGTCCCAGTGAGAAAGCGAGCGGGATCAAGATCGCGACGCCATTGGACGGCCCAAGCCCGGGCAAAGCGCCCATCATCGTGCCAAGGAAGGTGCCCAACAGCGCAAGTGCAAGGTTTTGGAAGGTCATCGCGGTGACGAAGCCATCCCCGAGAGATGCAAGAATATCCATTGGGGTGCCTCAGAAACCGAAGGGGCCGCGCGCGAGCGACAGGCCAAGGAGGAGATGAAAGATCACATAGATCCCGACCGCGGTGCCCACGCCAACAAGGCCTGCTTGCCAAAGGGGGGATTGGAGGCGCCACGATAGATAGGTGGTGGCAAGGGTGGTGGCGAAGACAAAGCCCAACATGTCCAGCGCTTCGACATAAAGCACCATCACCACGACCGCGGCGAGAATTTCGACAAATCGGCCAAGGCTCGGCCAAACTGGTTCCGGCCCGGGACGCACCAAAATGGCGAACGAGGACAGGCCCAAAAGGGAGGCGATCAGCAGCGGAAAGGTCTTGGGCCCGACCGTATCCGACAAAAAGCTTTCCTGAATTTGCAAAGTTCCCCAAGCGAAGAAAATCGCCAACATGAGCCCAAAGGCTCCAAAGATGCGGTCACTCATCTGTCCCTCCCACAAGATTTTGGGGCGCGGCAAGCGCGAGGTTTGCCGCGCCGGGTGCCTTAGCGCAGGATGCCGATTTCTTTCGAAATCTGTTGGATTTGCGCCACCGAGCTGGCAACGAACTCTTCAAACGCTGCGCCTTGCAGATCGAGCGGGGCAAGGCCATTGGCCGCCATCACTGTTTTCCATTCGTCTGAGGCATAGAGCGCGCCAATGTCTTCGACCCAAGTGTTATAGGCCGCATCGGTCATCCCGCCGGGGGCATAAAAGCCGCGCCAGTTCGCGCCGATTGCATCCACACCTTGTTCTTTCGCGGTCGGAAAATCGGCAAAGGCTCCCGGAAGCCGTTCCGGCGCGAGCACCGCGATCACGCGGATATCGCCCGAATCGACAAAGCCTTTGGCTTCGGAAATATCGCCGGTAAACGCTTGCACCGAGCCCGCCAGAAGCTGTGTCACCGCCTCGCCACCGCCATCAAAGGCGATGTATTTCACGGTGCGCACATCGTCGATGCCAAAGGCATTGGCCGCGATCAGCACCTTCAGGTGGTCCCAGCCGCCGACAGCCGAGCCCCCCGCAACCGAGACCGAGGTCGGGTCGGTTTTAATTTGCTCAAGCAGTTCAGGAAGCGTTTGGATCGGGCTATTCGCCGATACCGCGATCACGCCGTAATCGGCGCCCACGGCGGCGAGCCAGCGCACTTGATCCATCGTATTGCCCGGGTACGCGCCTTGGGCAAGCCGAGTCGCCGTGGCCGAAGAAGCCGCCACAATCAGATCGTTAGCGTCGCCGCGCTTATTGACCACCTCAGCAAAAGCCACGCCGCCGCCGCCGCCTTCAAGGTTGGTGACCTGCATCGTTTCATCGATCAGCTTAAGGTCTTGCAGCATTTTGCCCACCTGACGGCAGGTGAAATCCCAGCCACCACCGGGGCCCGCCGGGGCGATGCATTCCGATGCCATTGCACCGGTTGCAAAAGTCAGCCCCGCGACGGTCGCCGCCGCGCGCACAAGTTTGAAAGCCATTTTTGTCCTCCACTTTTTCATCCAGCGCCTCCCGCACCGGATTTGTGCGCCCTTGATAGCGCTTGAACCTGTCAAAAACCTGTCACAAGCTTTCCGAGAGAGGAGGGCTCATGCGCGTACTTCTGGTTGAAGATGCCGAAGACTTAGCCGAAGCCACGCAACGCCGCCTTGCGCGGTCCGGTATGGCTTGCGATTGGGTGACAACATTGGAGCAGGCGCGCGCGTGCCTTGATGTGCAAGGCTATGATGCGCTGATCTTGGACATCAACCTGCCCGATGGCAGCGGCACGGACCTGTTGCGCCAGATGCGCAGGGCCGGGAGTGCGACACCGGTGGTCATGCTCACAGCGCAATTCTCGGTAGATGATAAGCTTTCGGCCTTTGCGCTTGGTGCCGATGATTATCTGATCAAACCGTTCGATCACCGCGAGTTGGAGGCGCGATTGCATGCGATCTTGCGGCGCGAAAAGGCAGATCGCTCGCCCGAATTGGTCATCGGCGCGCTTAGCTACAATCCTACCAGCGGGCTTGTGCAATTAGCGGGGCAACCGCTGGAACTGGCGCGGCGTGAATTTGCGCTTTTGGGTCTTTTGATGCGCAATCGGGGGCAGGTTTTGTCCAAGAAGCGCCTGTTAGAGGGCCTTTATGGGTTCGATGACACCGTGGCGGGGGAAAACGCGATTGAGCTTTATGTTGCACGGTTGCGCAAAAGGCTGAGCGGAAGTGGGGTCGAGATTCAAACCCTGCGCGGGCGGGGCTATCGTTTGGACGCCACAAATGAGGTCGCCAAAGATGCGTGAGGCGGGGGCCGCGTCTTCACGGCCTTTGTCTTTGACGGCACGGCTGGTTGTGGGGCTCTCGGCACTGTTGCTGATCGGGGGCTTGATTCTGTCGCTCGCGGCTTTTGCCTATGGCCGGGCAGCGGCACGCGATGCCTTTGATCGTCTTCTGGTGGGGGCCGCGAATGACATTGCCGCCTCGATCTCGATCGTCGATGGGGTGCCGGTTGTCGATCTGCCGCTGTCGGCGTTTGAGCTCTTGGGGCTCGCGCAAGAAGATCGCATCGCGTATCAGGTGCTTGGCCCGCAAGACACTGTTCTGACCGGTTATGATCTGCTGCCATTGCCGCCTGAAGGGCAGGGCGATGTCGCCTTTTATGATGCCTCCTTTACCGGTGATCCGGCGCGCTACATTCGGGTGACGCGACGCTTTGCCGAGCGGCAGTTTTCGGGTGCCGTGCAGGTGATTGTGGGCCAAACCACGCATGCGCGCACCGAATTGGCGCTTGATATCACGCGCAACGCGCTGGCGGGGCTGGTCGTTGGTGGGGTAGCTATCATGACTTTTGCGGTCTTTGTGGTGCGCCAAGCGCTGCGCCCGCTCAACCAGCTGGCGGCAAGTCTGGCGCTGCGCGACCCGCGAGACTTGACCCCGATTGATGCCGCCGTGCCTCCAGAGGTGGATGCGATGGTGCAGGCAATCAACGGATTCATGGGGCGGCTTAATGGTCAGTTCCGCACGATGAAAAACCTGATCAGCGATACCGCGCATCAATTGCGCACCCCGGTGGCGGCCTTACGGGCGCAGGCTGATCTTGCCGCGGGAGAGGAGGATGCCGGCGCCCAAAAGGCGATTGTCACCCGACTGCATGGTGGCACGGTTCGACTGAGCCGCTTGCTTGATCAGATGCTCTCGCGTGCTTTGGTGATTCATCGCGGTGGTGCGGCGAGGCGCGAGCCCATTGATCTGCGTGATATTGCGCTTGATGTTTTCGACGATGCCGATCCGCGCCATGTCGCCCCCGAGGCTGAGGTGCATCTTGAGATTGGTGAGGCTCCGGTCACGGTACTGGCCGATGGGCTGTCTTTGACCGAAGCGGCCAAGAACCTGCTTGGCAATGCCCTCGCGCATGGCACAGCGCCGATTACGATTGGGGCCGATCAAAGCCTGCTGGGCGCGCGGCTTTGGGTGCGAGACGTTGGGGCGGGGCCTTCGCCCGCGCTTTTGGCGCAGTTGGGAGAGCGGTTCGCCACCGGGGCGGCAGGACGGGTGCGCGGTAGCGGCTTGGGGCTTTCGATTGCACAGGCCGTGGCGGAGGCGTTTGACGGCGAACTTCAGGCCGAGAGTGGGCCAGAGGGATTTTGTATTGCCATTGTCCTGCCGCCGGAGCCGGAACCATGATCCAAAAGCTTCTCATCGGATTGTCACTGCTTGGCGGGGTCTTCGCCGCGTCGGTTCATGCGCAAGAAGCGGTTGCGCATTTCGGCGCACAAGGGGCAACCCGTTCAATCACTTTGCGCACAACCACCGATATTGCCGTGCTGGCCCCGACGATGCGGGACTTTCTGGCAAACCGCCCCGACCTCGCCCTGCGCTATGAGCAATGGGGCTCGAATGACCTCTATGCGCTTACGGAGCTTGATTGCAAAACGGGCAGGCCCGGCGCGGATATCGTGATTAGCTCAGGCGTGCATCAGATGGTGAAACTGGTCAATGATGGCTGTGCCGTCAGTTGGGTTTCGCCGGAAACACAGGCCTTGCCCGATAGATTACGCTGGCGCGATCAGGTCTGGGGGATTTCGCGTGAGCCAGCGGTGATCGTTTACAATCGCAACCTCGTGCCCCCAGAAGATGTTCCAGATAGCCGGTTCGATCTTTTGGATCTGCTCCGCCCCGAAGGCTCGCGCTATGGTGGACGGGTGGCGACCTATGACATCGCGGCCTCTGGGCTCGGCTTTCTTTTTGCATTTATGGATAGCCAAGAAGCCTCAACCTTCGGTGCGCTGATGGAGGCCTTCGCCCGTTCTGGTGCGGTTGCAACCTGCTGCTCTGCAGAGATCATCGGCGGCGTGGCCACTGGAGACTATCTTATCGCTTACAACGTGTTAGGCTCCTACGCGATGCAGGCCGCGCGCAGCGATCAACGGTTGGGAATTGTTGCGCCTGCAGATTACACTTTGGTTTTGTCGCGTGCAGCCATCTTGCCCGGGACGGAAGCCAATCACGACGCCGGGGATTTGCTCGATTTCATCTTGTCCGAATCTGGACAGCGCTCAATGGCCAAGGTTCATCTGGCCAGTGCGCCCTCGGCCCCCTTGCCGGGTGCGGATCGCGAAGAAGATGACAGCCGCTGGCGCTTGATCGAACTAGGGCCGACCTTGCTTGTCGCGATGGATCAGATGAAAACGGCTGGTTTCCTTGCCCGCTGGCGCGCTGCGATCGGAGAATAGGGGCGGTGGCCTCTTGCCACGCAGCCTTAGGTCTCGCTGTGCGGAACAAGTAGAAAATCTTCTGGGAGGATGGTACCGCCTCCCCGGCTCGAACGGGGGACCTCTGGATCCACAATCCAGCGCTCTAACCAACTGAGCTAAGGCGGCACTGAGGGGGCGTTTAGCGGCTGGCGCGGGGGATTGCAAGAGGGAACCCGCGTGGATTTGCTGCGTAAAATTGGCGAAGCGCTTGCCCCCCGCGCAGGCTTTGGCTAGGCCCAAGGAAGAAAACCGCATCGGAGGCGAAGATGGGGATCAATGACGAAAACGAAATGATGGGCGATTTGCAAATTGGCCCGACCGATCAGGGCATGGTGCGAATCTATCTTTCCGGCGAAGGGTTTGACGCGCCCTTCGATTTTGACCCGGAAGAGGCCGAAGAAATTGCCGAGGAATTGATGGCCGCAGCAGAGGCTGCGCGCGAGATTGCCGCAGGCGCCAAACGCGGTAAGCCGAAGGGGAAGCGCTAGGCCGCCGCCAATCGCGATAGGGAGTTGCGGCTTTTTGTATCGTCTCGGAGCCGCCTCCCTAAATGCGCTGCGTTCTTGCGTAAGGTCGCAAGATAAATCCGCAGCGTATCTCGTAGACGGCGGAAGCAGGCCCGGCCCAGATCCGTCGTTACCAACACGGGTAATGCTTCCGGATAAACGTGGGCGATCTGGCGTAGCAAAATTCGCCCGTTCCGAGTGCAAAGCTAGCTGACGGGGTCATAGACCGCTTCTTCGCTCAGGCATCCCTACGAAAAGCGTCTCCGTTTCCCCGCGAGGCTGGGCAAGCTCGTGTGGAAACGCCTGTAAAACCTGCATCCAGACACTACTGGCCTTGCAAAACAACGCTTCTCAACCAAAGGTTATTTCCGGGAGAGTTGGCTGGGGTGCCAGGATTCGAACCTGGGAATGGCGGTACCAAAAACCGCTGCCTTACCACTTGGCGACACCCCAACTCTGTGCGGCGGTGTTTAGCCAAGCGCGTCGGGGGGCGCAAGAGGAAAATTCGCGAAATGCATTGCGTTTTTCTGCGCCCACAGGCAGGGACGAAGGCATGGACACTTATGACGCAATTATCCTTGGCGCCGGGGCTGCGGGGCTTTTCTGTGGGGCCGAAGCGGTGGCGCGTGGGCGCCGTATCGCGGTGCTCGACCATGCCGCGCGCCCGGGCGAAAAGATCCGCATTTCCGGCGGAGGGCGGTGCAATTTCACCAATCGCGACCTGACGCGCCAAAATGCCACGGACCGGTTTGTTTCGGAAAACCCGCGTTTTGCGCTTTCGGCGCTGAGCCGGTTCACCGCTGCCGATATGATCGCACGGGTCGACGCGGCGGGGATTGCTTGGCACGAAAAGCACCTTGGACAGCTGTTTTTCGATGGTAAGGCGAGCCAGCTCGTCGATCTGTTGGTGGAGGGCGTGCAGGCCGGAGGCGCGTTGCGGCTGGGCACATCCGTCGAGGCGGTTCGGCAAACCGAAGCGGGTTTTGAGGTTATGACTTCCGAAGGCGTTTTGCATGCGCCCCGCGTTGTGGTGGCCACCGGGGGCAAATCAATCCCGAAGATCGGTGCCAGCCCCTTTGGTTATCGTTTGGCAGAACAATTTGGGCTGCGGGTGACGGAAACGCGGCCGGGGCTTGTGCCCCTGACCTTCGCTGAACAAGATTTGGCGCGCACAGCCCCGCTTTCGGGCATTGCGGTTCCGGCGCGGGTCACCCACGGCAAGCGCAGCTTTGACGAGGCGCTCTTGTTCACCCATCGCGGGCTTTCTGGGCCGGCGATTTTGCAGATTTCAAGCTATTGGCGGGAAGGGGACAGCCTCACGGTTGATCTGGCACCGGGGCGGGATATTGCTGCAGAGCTCGCCGCGATTCGGGCCGAGGCGGGGCGGATTGCCATTCACACCGCGCTTGCGCGCTTGCTGCCGGAGAAGCTCGCGCATCTGATTGTCGCAGAGGCGGGGCTCTCGGGGCGGCTCGCCGATCACGGTAATAAAGCCTTGGCGCAATTGGCAGCACAGGCGCAGGCCTGGCAGGTGCGGCCCGTGGGTTCTGAGGGATATCGCACGGCGGAGGTCACGGTGGGCGGTGTCGCGACCGATGAATTGGACGCGAAAACGCTTGAAGCCAAGCGCGTGCCGGGGCTGCATTTCATCGGCGAGGTGGTCGATGTAACGGGCTGGCTTGGGGGCTATAACTTCCAATGGGCGTGGTCGTCGGCTTGGGCCGCGGCGCAGGTCATTTAAACAAAAAGGGGGCTCTATGCCCCCTCTGCCTTATAGCCGGATCGGATCGGCTTTTGCCAGCCGGTCAAAGGCCATCAGCGTTTCAATGAGCTTTGGCATCTGATCGAGCGGGATCATATTTGGCCCATCTGAGGGCGCGGTATCGGGCGTTTCATGGGTTTCAATAAAGACCCCAGCAATGCCAAGGCTCACCGCCGCGCGGGCCATCACCGGCGCCATTTCGCGCTGACCACCCGAGGCGCCGCCAAGCCCGCCCGGCTGCTGCACCGAATGGGTAGCATCCATAATCACCGGGTAGCCCGTTTGCGCCATCCGCGGCAGGCCGCGCATATCCGCCACCAGCGTGTTATAGCCAAAAGAGGTGCCACGCTCGGTCAGCAAGATTTTCTCATTGCCCGTTGCCGCGACCTTACCGGCGACATTGTCCATATCCCACGGCGCAAGGAATTGGCCCTTCTTGATGTTCACCACTTTGCCGGTTTCGCCCGCCGCCAAAAGCAGATCGGTCTGACGGCATAGGAACGCGGGGATCTGGATCACGTCCACCACCTGTGCGGCGGTGCGGGCCTGCTCGGCATCATGGATGTCGGTCAGCACGGGGCAGCCGATCTGGGCACGCACCGTGTCGAGCACCGAAAGACCGGCCTCAATCCCAAGCCCGCGCTTACCGCTCAGGCTGGTGCGGTTGGCCTTGTCATAGCTGCCCTTGAAGATGAATTGCGCGCCAGCGGCGGCACAGGCCTTGGCCATCGTGTCGGCGATCATTAGCGCGTGATCGGTGCTTTCAAGCTGGCAGGGGCCGGCAATCACCGTCAACGGAAGGTCATTGCCGATCTTCAGCGGGCCGATCTCGATGGTTTTCATGCTTTCTCCGGGCTTAGCTCGACACCTGTTCGCGCAGGATCGAGGCTGTCAGCGACAGCATCAAGTAAATACCGGAAAAGATCAGGAAGGCCAGAAGGGTATCTTCAAAGGCACGCGGATAGGTGGGCTCATCGGGGGCCACGGGGCGCACGCCCATTTCAAGGTAGCGCACCTGTTTGTTGGCCTCGATCCGCGCCACTTCCATTTGCTGCGCGGCGGCAGACAGAAGGCCCTGACGGGTCTGCAATTCCGCTTCAGCGATCCGCAATTGCCCGGTGACGGCAGCGAGGGATTCGGTTGACCCCGTGCGCTCGGTCAATTGGCCGCGCAGGTCGGAAATCAGGCTTTCCAGCCGCGAAATATCGCCTTGTACCCCGGCAACGCGGGCTTGGTTCGGGCGTGGGTTGTCGAGCAATTGCCCGAGTTCGAGCCGCTTTTTCTGCAATTCGGTTTCAAAGGCTGTGACCTGCCCCATCACAGCGCTGCTTTCCGCCATCGGGTCCAGAATGCCAACCTTTTCTTGCAGGTCCAGCACCTTGGCTTGGGCCGCAAAGACTTTTGCCTCGGCATCTTCATAGCTTTCACGGGCACCGCGCATTTGGTCTTCGCGCAGCCGCGAGGTGAGCCGGTCCACTTGTTCTTCGGCGTAAGAAATCAGCGCCTCGGAAAAGGCCTTAGATACCTGCGGATCGGCGGCGACAACTTCCATCCGCACGATGCCTTCGGACGGGTCATAGCCAATCTTCACATTGCGCTTATAGACCTTGTAGGCGGCCTCATTCGTTGCATCGGGATCAAGCCGTTGCAGCGGGTCGATGCCCTCTTGCGCGAAATGCTCCTTGAAACCTTTGTCGGCCTCTAGTCGCATCATCGCATCGCGTGATTGCAAGAAGCTTTGCACCGTGACCGAATCTTGGTTGGTGGCGAGTTGCGTGCCGGAAAAGAGCGAGCCAAGGCCCGTCGCTCCGCCCATGCTATCGGCCTTTTGGATCACGAATTCGGTTTTAGTGGCATACATCGGCGTGGCGATGACGAAGTAATACCACCCGGCCAGAAGCGTGGGCAGGAAGACAAAAAACGTCAGGCGCGCGGCGAGCAGCAACAATTTGCGGCGGCGGCGTTTGGCGATGTCGCGTTGGATGCGGATGATCTCGCGGGCCCGGGCGCCTTCGTCGAGCGGCGGGGCGCCTTGCGGGGCGGGAAGTTGGCCGGGCGCCATGGTTTGTGGCAGTTGCACGCGGGTGTCGGCACCGGCGCCATCAAGGCGTGCGAGGGCCTTGGTCGTGGCCGAGCCGCGCCCGCCGACCACCGCCGGGGTGGCCGCTGCGGTGGCTTGCGCCACGGCTTCTTGATTGGATTTTTCAAGCGCCAGAAGTGCGCCGCGATCAAACGGGTCGATCCCGCGCCGACGTAGCATCAGCACCGCTTCAAAATCAGAGGTCGCTTCGACCCCGTATTTTTGCGCGGTCCGGCGGGCAAGGCGCAATTGCCGCCCGGTTAGCCCTTCGGCGCGGATCGCTTCAATGTCTTCTTCTGCGGTGCGCTCGTTCGGCCCCAAGACTTCGCTGCCCGGTCCAGCCGGGGCGGCGGTGGGAAAGCGTTCATCGCCGAAGCCATCGTCTTCAGGCTCAAAAAGGGCCTCCGGCGGTTCGGGGCGCTTTACGGCCGGGGGCTGGGGCGCGGGCTGTTGCGGATTGGCGTTTGCACGCGGCGCGGCGGCAGGCGCCGCCTGTTGTTCGCTTTGAGGATCTGCCGGTGGCGCCGGATTTTCCTCGGCGGTTTGCGCGGCGTGTTGGGCCGCGTTCAGCACCTCGCCACGCTTGGCGCGGCGGCGCAGCAGTTCCTCGACCGAATGCAGATTGGCCCCGGCTTTGGGCTGGGGGGCGGGCTGCGGGGCAGCACCGGCGCGACGGATGCGGTATCTGGCGGCCTTAGGCATGGTAGTCATACATCCGTTTCGCTTCTTCCAGAGTGTCGAACATGTAAAGCTGCCCATCGCGCAGCACCGCCGCAGAGCGGCAGAATTTCTCAAGTGTGCTCGGCTGGTGCGAGACCACGACAACCGTGGCATCTTTCAGCCGGTCGCGCAGGATCGATCCTGCCTTGCGGTTGAACTCGACATCAGTGGTCGAGGGCATGCCCTCGTCGATCAGGTAAATGTCAAATTCAAGCGCCAACAGCAGTGCAAAGGTCAGGCGCGACCGCATGCCTTGGCTGTAGGTGCCCACCGGCATGTCGAAATATTCCTCGATACCGCAGAGCCAGCGGCAGAAGGCTTCCACATAATCCGGGTCGAGCCCATAGAGCCGCGCGATATAGCGCACGTTTTCGCGGCCTGAATGCTTGTTGACGACGCCACCCATGAAGCCAAGCGGAAAAGACACCCGGCAGCTTTTGCGGATTTCGCCCTCGTCGGGCTTTTCCAGACCCGCCATCATGTTGACGATGGTGGTCTTGCCTGTGCCGTTGGGGGCAAGAATGCCCAAAGAATTGCCCAATTCGACACGGAACGACGCCTGATCCAAGATCACCTTGCGGCGCTTGCCCGTCCAGAAGGACTTGCTGACATTGTCGAATTCGAGCATGGCTCCTGTCCGGCCCGTGATTGTTGCCTGTTATCTGCCCACCATGGCGATCGTGACCTGAACTGGTTAAGATACCGCCTACGTTCGCTTTTGGGCGATATTATGTCCGAATGCGCGATCTTTCTACAATCCGCGCGATTTTGTTGCCGGGTGCGAAACGAAGAAGGCCAGATGCCGCCCGCTGAAACTGCCGAGAGGCTGATCGAAAGCATCACCGCTTGCAGGTTGTGCGCGGGGCGGTTTGCCGCCACGGCCACCGCGCATCAACCGCGCCCGGTGGTGTGGTTTCGCCCCGGCGCGCGGCTTTTGATCGTGGGTCAAGCGCCCGGCGCGCGCGTGCATGCCTCTGGCCGCCCCTTCACCGATCCGTCGGGGGATCGGCTGCGCGATTGGATGGGGGTAGACGAGCCCACTTTTTATGACCGCGACCGTATTGCCATTGTGCCGATGGCCTTTTGCTTTCCGGGCTATGATACCAAGGGGGCCGATCTGCCGCCGCCGCCACTTTGTGCGCAAACCTGGCGCGCGCGGGTGCTAGACGCTTTGGGGCAGGTGGAATGCACGCTTTTGGTCGGCGGCGCGGCAATCCGCTGGCACCTTGGGGAAAAGCGGCTCACGCAGGCGGTGATGGGGTGGAAATCGCAGGCGCCGCGCGTCTTTCCCTTGCCGCATCCGTCTTGGCGCAATACGGCTTGGCTCAAACGCAATCCGTGGTTCGCGGGCGAGGTTGTGCCCGCGCTGCGCGCCCGCGTGAAGGAGGTGCTCAATGACCCCATATGATCGTGCCCATGCGGCGATGGAAGCCGCCCCGGAAAACGAGGCTTTGCGGCTGGCGGTTTACGACCGGCTTGCCGATGCCGAACTGTTCGTGCTCTTGGAAGAAGAGCCCGTGGATGAAGACATCACCCCGCAAGTCTTTGCCACAGAAGACGGCGATTTCATCTTGGCCTTTGATCTCGAAGAGCGGCTTTCGGCCTTTGTCGGCGCGCCTGCCCCCTATGCGGCGCTGCCCGGTCGGGTGATCGCGCAAAACCTTTCGGGTGAGGGGGTTGGGCTTGGCATCAACTTGGGCGTCGCCAATTCCGCGATGCTTTTGCCGCCCGAGGCGCTTGAATGGCTGACTCATACCTTGACCCATGCGCCGCTAGCGACCTCGGCCACCCCGGTGGCGTTTGACGCGCCGAACCTGCCGCCCGCAGTGCTCGGCCTGCTGCTTCCGGCGTTTGAGGCGAAGTTTGACCAGCTTGCCGGGCTTGCCACCCATGCGCTGTTGGGCGGCGTGACTTATGAGGGCGGAGGGCGTGGCCACGTGCTCGCCTTTGTCGGCGCGCCCGAACCCGCGCAACCCGGTATTGCGAAAGCGATGGCTGAGGCGCTGGCGTTTTCGGGGCTTGAGGCGGGCGAGATTGATGTCACCTTCTTGAAAGAGGATGACGCGGCCACCGAAGTGCTGATGGAAAAGGCCCTGGTGTTGCATCTTCCCGAGCGGGTGGAGGAAGAGGTGCAGGAGCTTGGCCGCACGCCGCCCGGCATGGACCCGGACAAGCCGCCAATCCTGCGCTAAGGCGTCGCGCCGAGCTTTTCGTTGTGCGAATCTCCTCAATTGGTCATAAAGTTTGACCAGAGCGGAGGAGAAATCATGGATATGCCAGTTCCCAGCACTACGGTGCTGGCGCAAAAGACGCGTATCGTCAAAGCGTTGCGCAAGGCGCTGCCGCGCGATGCGGTGATTGATGATCCCGCCGAGACGCGCGCCTATGAATGTGATGCGCTCTCGGCTTATCGCTGTGCGCCCTTGGCCGTGGTGCTGCCGCGCACCACAGCCGAAGTCGCTGCCGCGTTAAAACTCTGCCATGAGATGGGCGTGCCGTTGGTGCCGCGCGGGGCAGGCACTTCGCTTGCGGGCGGCTCTATGCCCTCGGCGGATGCGGTGGTGCTTGGCCTTGCACGGATGAACCGGGTGCTTGAGGTCGATTTCGACAATCGCTTCATTCGGGTCGAAGCCGGGCGCACAAACCTTTCCGTCACCGGCGCGATTGAGGCGCAGGGCTGGTTTTATGCGCCCGACCCCTCCAGCCAGCTAGCTTGCGCGATTGCGGGCAATATCGGCATGAATTCGGGCGGCGCACATTGCCTGAAATACGGGGTGACGACGAACAACCTGATGGGGGTAACGCTCGTCACCATGCAGGGCGAGGTGGTCGAGATCGGCGGTCCTTATTGCGATGCGGGCGGACTCGACCTTTTGGGGGTCATTTGCGGCTCTGAGGGCCAGTTGGGCGTGGTGACCGAGGCCACGCTGCGCATTTTGCGCCAGCCCGAGGGCGCGCGGCCTGTGTTGATTGGCTATGCCTCGAACGAAGTCGCAGGGGCGTGTGTGGCCGATATCATTCGCGCGGGCATCTTGCCGGTGGCGATTGAATTCATGGACCGCCCCTGTATTGAGGCGACCGAGGCCTTTTGCCATGCGGGCTACCCCGATTGCGAGGCGCTCTTGATTGTCGAATGCGAGGGGAGCGCGGCCGAGATTGCCGAGCAATTGGGCCTCATTCGCCAAATCGCTGCGCGTCATAACCCAGTTGAGTTCCGTGAGGCGCAATCGGCCGACGAAGCCAAACGCATCTGGCTTGGCCGCAAATCCGCCTTTGGCGCGATGGGGCAAAAGGGCGATTACATGTGCCTTGATGGCACGATCCCGGTCTCGGCGCTGCCTGATGTGTTGCGCCGGATTGGCGAGATTTCGCAAGAGTTTGGGCTAGAGGTCGGCAATGTCTTCCACGCGGGCGATGGCAATATGCACCCGCTGATCATCTACAACGCCAACGAACCCGGCCAGCAGGAGCTTTGCGAGCGCATGGGGGCCGAAATCCTCAAACTCTGTGTTGAGGCGGGCGGCTGCCTGACGGGCGAGCATGGCGTGGGGCTGGAAAAGCGCGACCTGATGGAAGTGCAATTCGCCCCGGAGGATCTGGAAGCGCAGATGCGGGTGAAAGATGTGTTTGATCCGCAGTGGCTTTTGAACGCCGCCAAGGTGTTTCCGCTCCACGTCAGCGCCGCGCGGCGTGGCTAAGGCCGGGGGCGCTGCCCCCAGCCCCCCGGGATATTTAAGCAAAGTCGAAGGCAAAATGGCATGAGAGTGACGCGCGAAAGCGAATTGGCCGATGTGGTGCGCGAGGCCACCGGGCCGTTGCAAATCATCGGCGGTGGCACCCGGCCTGTGGGGCAGGGGGGCGGCACGGCGCTGCAAGTCGCCATTTCCGGCATTTCGCTTTATGAGCCGGGCGCGCTGACGCTGATTGCGGGCGCAGGCACGCCGCTGCGCGTGATTGAAGAAGCGGTGGCCGCCGAGGGGCAACGCCTGCCGTTTGAGCCGGCCGCATGGAACGCGCTTTTGGGCACCACAGGCGAAAGCACGATTGGCGGCGTGGTGGCGGCCAATGTGTCCGGGCCCCGCCGCATTCAAGCTGGGGCCTGCCGCGACAGCCTGATTGGCGTGCGTTTTGTTGATGGCACCGGGGCCGTGCTCAAAAACGGGGGCCGGGTGATGAAGAATGTCACCGGCTATGACTTGGTCAAGTTGATGGCGGGCTCTTGGGGCACTTTGGGGGTGCTGAGTGAGGTGGCGTTCAAACTGCTGCCCGCCGCGCCCGCGCAGGCAACGCTGGTGATGGATGTGCCGCTCGCAGAAGCGGCAAAGGTGCTTTCCCAAGCGCTTGGGTCGCAATTTGATACCTCTGGTGCGGGCTGGTTGCCGGGCGTAGGGGCAATCGTGCGGCTTGAGGGGTTGGCGGATTCGGTCGCCTATCGCGCGGGCAAGTTGGCGGAGGTTTTGGCCGCTTCTGCGCCGAAAATCTTGCGCGATGAGGGCGCTGCGCTTTGGCGCGACTTGGCCGAGGTGAAACCCTTGCAAGGCGCGCGCGGTGATCTGTGGCGGTTCTCGGTCAAACCCTCCGAAGGGCCCGAAATTGCCGCGCGGCTTGGCGGTAAAGTCGTGCTCGATTGGGGGGGGGGGCTCGTGTGGGCGCGTGTGGCCGAGGGAACCGATGCCCGCGCCCTTGCCGCGCCCTATACCGGCCATGCCACCTGCCTGAGCGGGGCCTTTGCGGCCTTTGAGCCCGAACCTGCGCCCGTGGCCGCCCTCAGCCGTGGCCTGCGCGCGCGCTTCGACCCCAAGGGCCTTTTCAACCCCGGAAAGATGGGCTGATGCAGACCTCCTTCACCAACGAACAATTGGCCGACCCCGAGATTGCGCGCGCCAACAAGATTTTGCGCGCCTGTGTGCATTGCGGCTTTTGCACCGCCACTTGCCCCAGCTACCAAGTGCTGGGCGATGAGCTTGATAGCCCGCGCGGGCGCATCTATCTGATCAAGGAAATGCTCGAAACCGGGCGGCCCGCCGATGCGCGCACCGTCAAGCATATTGACCGCTGCTTGGGGTGCTTGGCGTGCATGACCACCTGCCCGTCGGGCGTGGATTATATGCATCTGATTGACCATGCCCGGGCGCATGTGGAGCGCACCTATAAGCGCCCCGCCTTTGAGCGGTTCTTGCGCTTCGTGCTGGCCAAAACTGTGCCCTATCCGCACCGCTTCCGGTGGGCGATGCGCGGCGCGCGGCTCGCCAAGCCATTAGCTTGGGCCTTCCCCGATGCGCGGCTCAAAGCGATGCTGGCGATGGCCCCCGCGCAACTGCCCAAAGCCTCGAAAAACGACCGCGCCCAGACCTTTGCGCCCATCGGGCCGCGTCGCTACCGTGTCGCGCTGCAAACCGGCTGCGCGCAAAAGGCGCTCGATACCGATATCAACGATGCCACGATCCGGCTTCTGCGGCGGCTGGGATGTGAGGTGGTGATCCCCAAGAAATTGGGCTGCTGCGGCGCGCTTTCGCATCATATGGGGCGCGAGGCGGAATCGCACGCGCAAGCCGCCGCGAATATTCGCGCGTATCTGGCGGCGGGTGATCTGGATGCGATCATCATCAACACCTCGGGCTGCGGCACGACGGTGAAAGATTATGGCGTGATCTTTGAAGGTGATGCTTTGCAGCCGCAGGCCGAAAAAGTGGCCGGGCTCGCGAAAGACATCACCGAGTTTTTGCAAGCCATCGGCCTGCCGGAAGCCGCGCCGAAGGGGCTGCGGGTAGCTTATCATTCCGCTTGTTCGCTGCAGCACGGCCAGCAAATCAAAACCGCGCCGAAAGAATTGTTGCAACAGGCCGGGTTTGACGTGGTCGAACCGCTTGACCCGCATCTGTGTTGCGGCTCGGCGGGGACTTACAATTTGCTTCAGCCCGAGATTTCCGCCGAACTCAAGCGCCGGAAGGTTGACACGCTGGAGGCCACCGCGCCGCAAGTGATCGCGGCGGGCAATATTGGCTGCCTTGTACAAATTGGCTCGGGCACGCAGGTGCCAGTGGTGCATACGGTTGAACTGCTCGACTGGGCCTTGGGCGGGCCAAAACCGCGTGCGCTTGCGGCCTTGCCATAATCTTGCCGAACCCGCAGGCTAGGTGGAGCAAAGACCCGGAGGAACCGAGTAATCTTGATGCGCCGTCTCGCCCTTGCAGCCATCTTCGCGGCCCTTTGTGCCGTGCCGAGCGCCGCTTTTGAAAGCGGGTTGAAGCTGTTGTCCACCGGCACCGATAGCCGGGGATGGGAGGCGGTCGGGCGGCTTGACCTTGGCCATGGCAGCTTTTGCACCGGCACGTTGATCGCGCCCGATTTGGTGCTAACGGCCGCGCATTGCCTGTATGACCCTGCCAGCGGGCAGATGATTGCCGCAGGGGCGCTCGAATTCCGCGCGGGCTGGCGCAATGGTCGGGCGGTGGCCTATCGCCATGCGCGCCGCGCGGTGGCGCACCCCGATTACATTTACGAAGGTCCCAAGAAATTCGACCGCGTCGCCTTTGATCTTGCCTTGGTGGAACTGGATCAACCGATCCGCCTGCCACAGGTGCAGCCCTTCGCAACAGACACCGCGCCGGGGGAGGGAGATACCGTCGGCGTCGTCTCCTATGCCCATGATCGGGCCGAGGCGCCCGCGCTACAAAGCATGTGCAATGTTCTCAAGCGCGAAGGCGGGATTGTGTTGATGAATTGCGCGGCCGACTATGGCGCCTCTGGCGCGCCGATTTTTGCGATGCGCGGAGGGGTGCCCAAAATCGTCTCGATCGTGTCGGCCAAGGCGCATTTGCGCGGGGATGAGGTCTCGCTTGGGGCGATGACCGAACATTTGACTGATCTGCGTGCCGAGCTTGGCTTGCGCGCCCCCGCAACGCATGAAACCCGCCGCGTGGGTGGGGCAAAATTCGTGCGCCCTTAACGCATTTCGGGGTCTTGAAACCCGGATTTCCCTCTCCCAAATCTAGTGCATCGGGGTGCCATGACGGGCCCCGGCAAACCCGCCCGGCCCCGTTTGGGGCGGGCACATCAAAGCTAAACAGACATCGCTCAAGAGAGGATGACCAACATGCGTGCTTTCGACTTTTCGCCCCTTTATCGCGCCACCATCGGCTTCGACCGCGTTGCCGATATGATGGACCGGGTTTTGGCGGCCGATATGGCGCAGCCGAGCTATCCCCCTTACAACATTGAAAAAACGGACGAAAACGCCTACCGAATCTCGATCGCTGTGGCGGGCTTCGGCTCGGATGAGCTGAGCGTTGAGCTGCGCGAAGGCGCACTGATCGTCACCGGCCGCAAAGCGGAAGATGAGGATGGCCGGACCTATCTGCATCGCGGCATTGCCACCCGCGCGTTTGAGCGCCGTTTTGCGCTCGCCGATCACATGAAGGTGACCGGCGCAAGCCATACCGATGGCATGCTCAACATCGACCTTGTGCGCGAAGTGCCCGAAGCGCTGAAGCCGCGCCGGATTGAAATTGCGGGCCCCGCCGCGATCCGCACCAAAACCGTAGACACCATTCAGGCCCCCGAAACGCTCGACGCGTAATGGGAGCAACCTCCGCGACTGGGGCGGCCTTCGGGCCGCCCCTTTCGTTTGTGCCCCATACACTTGCCCTCTTGTCAGCGCGCGCGCCTCACGGCAGCTTGGCGCGATTGTGAAGGGCTTGGGGGGATCATGCGCCTGTCGATTGCATTCTTGGTGGCGGGCTATGTGCTGAGCCAGTTTTACCGCGCTTGTCTGGCGGTGCTGACGCCGGTCTTGAAAGAGGAATTGGGCGCAACCGCCGAAGATCTCGCGATCTCTTTGGGGCTTTGGTATCTGGCCTTCGCGGTCATGCAAATCCCGGTGGGCGAGGCGCTTGATAGGATCGGCCCGCGCCGCACGGTGGGGGTTTTGCTCGCCTTGGGCGGCGGCGGGGGCGCTGCGGCCTTTGCGTTGGCCAATGGCCCGATGGGCATTCACTTCGCGATGGTGCTGATTGGCATCGGCTGCGCGCCGGTTTTGATGGGCTCTTACTACATCTTCGCGCGCTCTTTCTCACCCGCGCTTTTTGGCACTTTGGCGGCGGGCGTGATCGGCGTGGGCTCGCTTGGCAACCTTGCGGGCGCGGCCCCCTTAGCGGCGGCTTTGGACGCTTTTGGCTGGCGGGCCACGCTTTGGGCGCTGACCCTCATCACGCTGTTGGTCGCCGCCGCGATCTTCACCTTTACCCGCGACCCGGAGCGGATCGAGGCGCAACCGGGGCGCAAAGGCTCGGTGATTGATATTTTCCGCCTGCCCGGCTTTTGGCTGATTTTGCCGCTGATCTTTGCCAATTATTCTGCCGCTGCCGCCATTCGCGGCCTTTGGGCGGGGCCGTGGCTGTCTGATCTGCATGGGGCCGATGCGGCGCTGATTGGCTCGGTCACCTTGGCGATGGGCGTGGCGATGGTGCTTGGCAACTTCGCCTATGGTCCGGCGGATAAGCTTTTGGGGACGCATAAAAGGGTCGCCATCTTGGGCAACGGGCTGTTGGCTTTGGCGCTTGGCTGGCTCGCCTTCGCGCCGGACGCGGGGTTGACGCAGGCGACGCTCTTGCTTGCTGCGGTGGGCTTTTTCGGCGCCTCTTTCCCGGTGCTGATGGCGCATGGCCGGGCCTTTTTGCCGCCGCATCTGGTGGGGCGTGGCGTGACCGCGCTCAACCTTGTCTCGATCTCGGGCGCCGGGATCGGGCTCTTTCTCTCGCGTCCGGTCTTTGCGCTGGCCTCTGAGGGGGGCGATCCGGTCACCGCTTACAGGGCGCTTTTCGGCTTTTTCCTGCTGCCAGTGGTCGTGGGGCTCGCGGTTTATCTGTTTTCTCGTCCGCATCCTGATTAAGCGCCCAAGACCGCGCGTTTTGGGCATCACTCGCGCGAAATTGCCGCGAATCCCTTTCCAAAGCGGGCGGTTTCAGCTACGTGGCACCGTTCTTTCGAGAAGGAGGCCTAGATGGGCTATAAGGTCGTCGTCGTCGGTGCCACGGGCAACGTTGGCAAGGAAATGCTGAACATTCTCGCCGAGCGCGAGTTTCCGGTTGATGAAATCGCGGCGCTGGCGTCGCGCAAGTCGCTGGGCACGGAAGTCAGCTTCGGCGACCGAACTTTGAAGACCCAAGACCTCGAGCAATTCGACTTCACCGGCTGGGACATCGCGCTCTTTGCGATTGGCTCGGACGCGACGAAAGTCTATGCGCCGAAAGCCGCCTCGCAAGGCTGCGTGGTGATCGATAACTCGTCGCTTTACCGCTACGATCCGGATATTCCGCTGATCGTGCCGGAAGTGAACGCCGATGATATCGTGCGCTACACCAACAAAAATATCATCGCGAACCCGAACTGCTCGACCGCGCAAATGGTTGTGGCGCTCAAACCGCTGCATGACCGCGCGAAAATCAAACGTGTTGTCGTCTCGACCTATCAATCGGTTTCGGGCACCGGCAAAGACGCGATTGACGAGCTTTGGGATCAGACCAAGGGCCTTTATGTCCCCGGCCAAGAAGTTGCGCCGAAGGTCTACCCGAAACAGATCGCGTTCAACGTGATCCCGCATATCGACGTGTTCCTCGATTCCGGTGAAACCAAGGAAGAGTGGAAGATGGTCGCCGAGACGAAAAAGATCGTCGATCCGTCGATCAAAGTCACCGCGACCTGCGTGCGCGTGCCGGTGTTTGTGGGCCACTCCGAAGCGGTCAACATCGAGTTCGAAGAATTCCTTGATTGGGAAGAAGCGACCGAGATCCTGCGTGAAGCGCCGGGTGTCATGGTGGTCGATAAGCGCGAAGCGGGTGGCTACATCACGCCGATCGAATGTGTCGGTGAATATGCGACCTATATCTCGCGTATCCGCCAAGACAGCACCATTGAGAATGGTCTGAACCTGTGGTGCGTGTCGGACAACCTGCGCAAAGGCGCGGCGCTGAACGCGGTGCAAATCGCCGAAGTGCTGGGCCAGCGCTGCTTGAAAAAAGGCTAAGCCGTCGTTGATCACGGCTGGCTAAGGAAAACGTGAGGGCGCCCATTGGGGCGCCCTCTTGCTTTTAGACCGGGCTGGGCAGACCCTATGCGCGTGAGCATAGGGAGGAGACCATGCCCAAACTATCTTTGATTTCTGCATTTATGCTGGCCGCTGCGCCAAGCGCGCTTTTTGCAGCGCCCACGGAAATTCCCGCGACGCTGGAGGCGGTGACCCTGTTCCCATGGGGGGCCCAAGTGACGCGGACCATCACCGTGCCCGAAGGCGCGCGTGAGGTTTTGGTGCCCAATTTGCCCGATCACACGTTGCCCGAGGCGCTGCGCGTGGCTGGCACTGGGGTGACTGTGGGCGCGGTGACATTGATTGATGAACGCCAGCCCGTCGCCGAAGATGTCACGTCTCCCGAATTGGAAGCGGCGCGCGAAGCATTCGATGCTGCGCGCGAGGCACTGGCCACGCAAGAAGATGCGATTGCCGCTATGAAAGCCAAGGTCGCTGCTGCAGAGGCGCAGGCCGCTTTCCTCAAGGGGCTCGATACCGCCAATACGCCGCCCGCGCAGGTGGTCGAACTTGCCCAAGCGGTGGCCACCGGGGTGCAAGCCGCAGAAGAGGCCCGCGTGGCTGCCGAGGCAGAGGTGCGCCGGGCTGAAGCGGGGCTGAAGCCCGCGCGCGAAGCGGTGCAAAAGGCGAAACAAGCGCTCAACGCGCTGCAAAACCCAGCCACGCAAAGTGATGCGCTGCTGATGAGCGTCGCCGGGGCGGGGCAGGTGACGATCACCACCTATGTCGATGCGGCGGGTTGGGTGCCAAGCTATGACATCCGGCTTGAGAGCGCGGCAGGCAAATTGGTCTTTGATCGCTATGTCTCGGTGCATCAAGCCTCGGGCGAGGATTGGACTGGGGTGACCCTGACGCTTTCGACCGCGCGCCCCTCGGAGCAATCTCAACCTTCGGAGCTTTGGCCGGATCGGCGCCGCATTGGCCCGTCTGAGCCGCCCGCGATGTCGCGCCAAGCGATGGGGAAATTGGCTGACTATGAAGAAATGCCGATGATCGAAGCTGCGCCTGCGCCCGTCGCCGATACGATGCAAATGGAAATGCAGGGCGAAACGGTCACCTATAGCTATGCTGGCGCGGTCGATATCCGCGACGGGGTTGAGGATTTGCGGCTCAAGCTTGACCAGTTGGAACGCCCGGTTGAGGTGCTGGCCGAGGCGGTGCCGCTACGCGACGATACCGCCTTTCGTGTGGCCGAAGGTGTGAACGGGGCCGAACCCATCTTGCCCGGCGAGGCGGTGCTTTGGCTTGATGGCGCCGTTGTGGGCACCGCCGAAATGCCCTTCACCGCAGCGGGCGATAAGCTGCGGCTTGGCTTTGGCGCGATTGACGGGCTCAAGCTCAAGCGGGTGATCCCAAGCGCGAATGAGGGCGACCGCGGGCTGATTTCGAAAACGAATGAGCGCAGCGAGCGGGTTGAAATTGCCGCCGAAAACCTGACCGACAAGGCTTGGGCCGTGCGCCTGATCGACCGTGTGCCCTATTCAGAACAGGAAGATCTTCAGATTACCCATACCGCCACACCGCCTGAAACCACGGCGAATTGGGACGATAAGCGGGGTCTTTTGGCGTGGGACTTCGATCTGGCGCCCGGCGCGGTGCAAAACATCACGCTGGAAACAACCATGCGCTGGCCCGCAGATCAAATGCTGCGCTGAGTTGAAGTAAAACAACTCTAAGTTGAGCGAATCGGCGGAACGCGCTACGTTTGCCTTAGGCCGAAGGCGGATCGGGTCGGATCCGCCTTCGGCTGAAAAGGCTCGTATCGCCCCGGCGGGTAGGTCCTTTAGCGGGGCTAGGGAGGCTCAGCCTATGAACCACGTAATCGATACACAAACCGACAAACGCAAATATGGGTTGTTCGGGGTCGAGAAGAGCGACATCACGCTCACGCTCATTGAAATGTCACCGAACACGTTCGGCCTTGCGTTCAACGCAAAATGGAGTGGCCTCGTCAGTGGCCATCAGGCCAGTGGTCCGTTTCAAGTGACGGGCAACCAGAACAAAATCGTGCATCAAGGCCCCGATATTCGCGTTGAGATCACGGATTGGTCGCTCGATCAGGCGCATCGCAAGCTTTCGATGCGGTGCCAGATTCACGTCGATCTGACGAAATATGGGCTTGGCACTGTTCTGGTTTATGACCAAGCGCTGTCGGGCACCTATGGCGCGATGACGCCGCAACAAATGCTGGCCGTGCTTACGCAGGCGATGGAACAAGCCTGAAGGCGGAACTGCGCCTGTAGTCTACGGCCGTTCATTTCACACAGAAGACGGCCGCAGGAAACGGATATTTCCGCCCATTTCTGTAAGATAAAACACGGCGCAGCGTGCCGCCAAAGGAGTGCTGCGCCTCTAAGTCCCTGTGTCCACGGGACCGAAAAGTCAGATGGCAGAGTCTCTCTGCCATCTTGAATAAGGCACCTGATCGAGGGCGTTCTGCGCGCGATCAGGTCCTGGCCCCTAGGTTCAAGGGGCCGCATGACGCCGCCATTCTGGCGGTGTGGCGGAAAGCCTTCAGGCAGCCCGCCCCGGTCGTCGCCCCGAGCCAGTTCGGCTGATCCCGTTTGTCGCAAGCCCCGCTTTGCGGGTGAGTGCGCCGGGGAAGGGGGCGCGGAATTGCAGCATGAGTTCGGCCAGCGAATGGCCGATTTCCTCGATCCAAAGCACGAAATGATCCGAGGGCCATTCGTGCAGGCCAAGCCGGTCATCATCGAGCCGCAGCACAAAGCCTGCCTTACGCAGCTTCGCTTGCAGGTCGAGCCAGCCAACGGCAGTTTCGAAGGCGGAGGAGATCACCGCCATATCGCTTTTGGGGACCACCGAAGGGGCCTCCGTCAGCGCGTCCGAAAGCGCGCGGCGGATCAGTTCGGCGGGCGTTTCTTCTTGCAGCCGAGCAGCCGCCTCGATCTTGGCGATCAAGGCAGTGGGCAAGCGGAGGGTTACGAGTCGGTTCTGGGTCATGAACCGAGATTCGCCCATTAAGCTTAAAAAGCGGTAAAGCGCGTTAAGCCTTTTTCACAGCATCTCGAAGATTTCGGTTTCGGGGTTGAACTGCCAAAGCGTCCCCTCGCCGATATCGTTCCAAAGGCCGTGCAGGCTCATGTCACCTGCCGCGACGGCGTCGCGCACGAAGGGGAAGGTGATCAGGTTTTCAAGGCTGATCACCACGGCTTCACGTTCAAGCGCGGTCACGCGCTCGGTTTCCGCGACATGCTGCACCCGCTCATAGCCCGGACGCAGCAGGTTCAACCAAGTGCCCACGAACGATGTCTTGTCTTCCAGGTGCGGCGCTTGGCCGGTGCAAAGGGCATGGCAACCGGCGACCCCGCCGCAGCCCGAATGGCCCAGCACAATCACATGCGCGACCTTGAGCGTGGTCACCGCATATTCGATCGCCGCAGAGGTGCCGTGGTGATCGCCATCGGGGTTATAGGGCGGCACGAGGTTGGCGATATTGCGGTGGATGAAGAATTCCCCCTCATCCGCGCCAAAGATCGAGGTGACATGCACCCGCGAGTCACAGCACGAAATCACCATCGCGCGGGGATGCTGGCCCTGATCTGCAAGGCGGCGATACCACGGGCGATTTTGCTCATAGGTGGTGGCGCGCCAGCCCTGATAGCGGTTCATCAGATAGGTGGGCAAGGGCCGCACATGGTCTTTCATCATCATCCCCATCGCTGCTTTTCGCTGAGATAGGGTGCAAGCCTAACAAATGCGAGGTTTTTTTCGCCGCCTCTCAACCTTTTCTTGAGGCTTGCAGGTCAGATTGGCTTTCGACCGTGGGGGTCAAGGTGCGAAAGCGGAGGCTGGGGTGAGCGCAATTGAAAAGCTGCGGATGGACGAGCCGGTGCGGCTCGATCCGGACCGCCTTGTGGTGATTTATGCGGAATTGGGGGAATTGGGCGCCGAGCGCTTGATTGCCGCCGCGATGGAAGACTTGGCCGTGCATCTGGTGGCGGCGCAATTGGCCGCGCAAGAAGGCCGGGCGGAACTGCTTGAGCGGGCCGCGCGCGAAATGGCGAAGCTTGCCGGGCAAGTGGGCATGGTGATGCTGACCCGCGTGGCCGAAGATCTTCTTTTGTGCGTTGAGCGCAAAGACAAAATCTCGCAAGCGGCGGTTTTGGCGCGTTTGGTGCGGATCGCGGAACGCTCGCTCACCGCTGTGTGGGATTTGCAGGATATGCGTATCTGATCCTGTCCTTCGGGGCTTGCAGGCGGTGTCGGGCGCGCTAGGCTTGGGGCAAATTGCCCGGAGTTGCCTCAATGACCGACCTGTTCCGTTTCCGCCCCGAAATGCGCTTTGCCGACAGCGGGGCAGAAGCGCTTCCTTTGTATCTCGTGACGCAAGGCGCTCCCCTCCCTGGGGGGCTGAGCGCTGCGCAGCAAGCATTTGCCACCGCGCAGGGCTTTACCGGCGCGGCGGGCAGCCTGTGTTTGTTGGCGGACGAAACCGGCGCGCTTGCGGGCGCGTTGGGGGGGATTGGCGGTGCCGAAAAACGCGCGCGGAGCCGGTTCACGCTTGCAGGCTTTGCCGCCAAGCTGCCTGCAGGCGCGTGGCAGCTTGCGGGGGAGTTGGAGGAGTTTGATCTTTCAACCGAAGCACTGGGTTGGCTGTTTGAAGGCTATCGGTTTGATCGTTATGCCGAGGCGAAAGCCCCCGGCGCGCGGCTTGTGGCACCTAAGGGTGTGGACGCCCATCGCCTTGAGGTGATGGCCGAGGCCGAGGCTTTGGCGCGTGACCTTGTGAACACCCCGGCCAATGATCTGGGGCCTGCGGAGCTTGAAGAGGCTGCCCGCGTGCTTGGCGCTTTGCATGGCGCTACGGTCACCGCCGTGGTGGGGGAAGAGCTTTTAGCTCAGGGTTATCCGCTCATTCATGCCGTTGGGCAGGCCAGCCCCCGCGCGCCGCGCTTGATTGATTTGCGCTGGGGCGATGCGGGGCCGGAGGTCGCGCTGGTAGGCAAAGGGGTATGCTTTGACACGGGCGGGCTGAACCTCAAACCCGGCTCCAGCATGGGGCTGATGAAAAAAGACATGGGCGGCGCGGCCAATACGCTCGCCACCGCGCATATGATCATGGCGCTGGGTCTGCCGGTGCGCTTGCGTGTTTTGCTCCCGGCGGTGGAAAATGCGGTTGCGGGTAACGCTTTCCGCCCCGGTGACATCTTTACCTCGCGCAAGGGGCTGAGTGTCGAGATCAACAATACCGATGCCGAGGGTCGGCTGGTTTTGGCCGATGCTTTGGCCGCAGCGGATGAAGAAGCCCCTGATCTGATTTGTTGCATGGCCACGCTCACGGGCGCGGCGCGGGTGGCCTTGGGGCCGGACCTGCCGCCGTTCTACACCGATGATGAAGACTTGGCCGAGGCGCTCGCTGCGGCAAGCCAAGCGAATGCCGATCCGCTTTGGCGGATGCCGTTCTGGGTGCCTTACGAGGGGATGATTGAGCCGGGCGTGGCTGATCTGGATAACGCGCCGTCGGGCGGTATGGCCGGGTCCATCACGGCCGCGCTTTTCCTGCGCCGCTTCGTGACCGAGACCGAGCGTTTCGCCCATTTTGACATTTATGCGTGGCAGCCAACCGCTGCGCCGGGCCGCGCAAAGGGCGGCTTTGGTCAAGGCGGGCGGGCGATTTGCGGCGCGCTCTCGACGCTGTTCGCGCTATGAGTGACGCGCGCCTGAGCCCGTTTTCGGGCCGCTTCGCGCTCGAAACCCTGCGTGGGCAGGTGGAAGCCGAAGCTTTTGTGCCGGGTGAACCCGCGCGCATTGGTACGTCTGTCGTTGACCTGTCCACCAAACCCGAGGGCGGGCGGGACCGACAGCTGCTTTACGGGGCTGAAGTTGTGGTGATTGA
Source organism: Rhodobacter sp. JA431 (assembly GCF_900217725.1). NCBI lineage: Bacteria > Pseudomonadati > Pseudomonadota > Alphaproteobacteria > Rhodobacterales > Rhodobacter > Rhodobacter sp. JA431. The sequence continues at coordinate 380,949 of NZ_OBMP01000001.1, read as the reverse complement.
GCGGCGCGGCGAAAGCGCCTTTGTGCAGGCGCAAGCCGATGGCTATTGCGGCTGGATCACAGCGCAGGCCGTGGCCCCGCCAAGCCCCGCCACCCATGTAGTGGCAACGCGCGGCACGCATCTTTACCGTGAAGCTTCAATCAAGCGTGGCGAGCATGGCGCGCTGTCGCTTGGTGCGCGGCTCACGGTGCTCGATCAAGCGGGCGATCTGGCCCGCACGCCCGAGGGCTGGGTGCCCGCCAGACATTTGCGCCCGATTGATCTGCCCGAGACCGACCCCGTCTCGGTGGCCGAGCGGCTTTTGGGAGCGCCGTATCTTTGGGGTGGCAATGCGAGCTTTGGCATTGATTGTTCGGGCTTGGTGCAACTGGCCTATGCGCTTTGCCACCGCGCCTGTCCGGGCGACAGCGATCTGCAACGCGCAGCTTTTGGCGATTTCCTGCCCGAGGATACCTCCACCCAACGCGGGGATCTGTTCTTTTGGGCGGGGCATATCGCCATAGCCGTCAGCCCCGATCTGCTGCTCCATGCCAATGGCCATGCGATGGCGGTGGTCTACGAACCGATCGACGGGTGCTTGGCACGCATTGCGGCAAGCGGCGAGGCGCGTTGGTTTGGCCGTAAACGCCCAGTCTAACGTCAATCCACCGCGCGGATCAGCTTGCGTTCAATCACGCGCAGCACTTGCGCCAGTTCGTGGCCGCGTTTGAGCACCTGCCCCTCCGCCCCGATCAGCGCATATTGGCCTTGTTTGTTGCGCAGGCTTGGGCGCTTCTCGATCCGGTAAAGCGGGGTTTCTGCGGTCCGCCGAAAGATCGCAAAGACCGCGTGATCGCGCAAAAAGCTCATCGCATAGTCGCGCGCCTCGGTCATCGCCACCATGCGCCCATAGAGGCCAAGGATCGCGCCAAGCTCCATCCTGTCAAAAGCCACCTGCGCGGGCGCAGAAGAAGGCGGTGGAAACGGGCTTGGTGGTTGCAGCGTCATGACCAAATGGTGACACCGCCGAAGCAGCAAATCAATGCCCCGTGAAAAACGCAGTCTGCAGATATTTACCTTGCCTTGGTATGGCCCGAAAATGGTCTGAAAAATGTCTTTTAGCCAGCGAAGTTGCGCCTGCTTTTGCAGCGAAAAGGGAACGCAGCGGAAAACGCTGAAGCCCCGGTGGGCGGTCAACAGCCCCCACCCAGTTCGCTCACCGGGGCGGCTTTCGCACGATAGACCCCGTCCGCAAGGGCGGGGTTTTCGTTTTCGTGATCGGCTTTTGGTTGCCTTGCCGCAGCATTGCCCGCATCTTGCCGCCACGAACGAGGAGGCCCCGATGCACGCAAGACTGATCCCGATGATGGCCCTGAGCCTTGCCCTTGGAACCGCCGCCATCGCGGGGGAAGAGGCAAAAGACCCTGATGTGAAGGCGCGGATCGCGCTGATGCAGGATCTCAAGGCGCACACCAAGCTGTTGTCTGAAACGGCCAGCGGTAAAATCGCTTATGATGCTGAAAAGATCGAAGCGGTGATCGAGGCATTGCGCCGCGATGCGGACCAAGTTGGCCCTGCCTTCAAAGCGCCCGCCGATGATCCCGTTTCCGAAGCGCTGCCGATCATTTGGCAGGAACGCTCTGAGTTTCGCCTGAAGGTGAACCGGCTTTTGAAGGCCGCAAATGAGCTAAAAGGCGGATCGGCCAAAGATATCGCCGATACGCTAAACCCGGTTCAGGCCGCCTGCAAGGATTGCCACGGCCGGTTCAAGATGTAACCAGACCTTCTGGGCCGTGTGCGGTTGAGCTTTGGCTCAGCCGCAATCAATGTTGAAGATATTGCCGTTCACATCGAGCCGGAACACGATCCGTTGCGGATTATATTCCTGCGGCTCGATCCCACGCCATTCGACCACATTGATCGGGCGGGTGATCCCCAGCGTCGGGATGATGGCCGAAGGTTGCCCCAGCGCCGAAGTGTACTCTGCGGCGTGGCAGGTATCGGGTTCGCGCTCTTCCAAAGCTCCCAGTTGTGAAACCGGCGCCGTCATATGCGGCGTGGGCACGGGATCGGTCACCGGGGCGGGTTCGGGATTGGTGCAAGCAGAAAGCGACAAAGCGGCGGCCATCGGCAGCAAAAGGGCGAATTTCGAAATCATCATCGGTCCATCCGTTGGGGTGGCTAGCTGTTGAACCCGTTATACCGATGCACCAAGGGCTTGCAAAGGCACGGCTCGGTGAGGGGGCGCTGCTGTGCTTTATCGGCCAAGATAGGCCGCGAGTGCGGGCGGCGGGTCGGCCAACAGATCATCGGTGGGGCGGGGAGGCTGCGCGACACCATCGGCCAAAAGCACGGTTTCTGAGCAAAGCGCTTTGGCGTCATTTGGGTCATGACTGACCATGATCACCGTAGTGCCCTGTTCGTCGGCAATCTCGGCCACCAAAGCCAGCATATCGGCTTTCAGCGCGGGCCCAAGCGCTGCAAAGGGCTCATCCAGCAACAAGAGCGGTTTGGCGCGCAACAGGCATCGGGCCAGCGCCACCCGCCCCTGCTGCCCGCCCGAAAGCGACCCCGGCTTGCGCGCCCCCATCCCCGAAAGCCCAACGCGGTCAAGCGCCTTGGCAATACGCGCATGATCGGTCGCGCTAAGCCTTGGGCGGGGCGAGATGCCGAGCCCAAGGTTTTGCGCCACGCTCAGATGCGGGAACAAGTTTTGATCTTGAAACAAGATCGACAGCGGGCGCAGGCCGGGGGCCATCGTCGTGATATCTTCACCGTCCCACAGCAAGCGGCCCGAGGTTGGGTTTAGGAACCCTGCCAGCGTGGTCAGCAGCGTGGACTTTCCCGCACCCGAAGGGCCGAGGATCGCCGTGCAGGAGCCGCGCTTGAGGGTGAGATCGGCGCGGAGCCGGAAATTGTCTTGCTCGATCAGGAGCTTATCGAGGGTCAGCATGGGCTCCGATCCGGTCGAAGAGGGCGTAAAGGCCGAAGGTGAGGGCCATCAGCAAGCAAGCGGCTCCGGCGGCCTGATCCATTCTGTAGCTGCCCATCAGACTGTAGAGCGCGAGTGGCAAGGTTTTAATCTGACCATCCGAAAAAAGCGTGATTACGCCAAGATCGCCCATCGAAAAGGCGGCGGCGATCCCCGCAGAAAAGCCTAAGGGGCGGGCAAGCCGGGGAAGCGTGAGCAGCCTTAGCCGGGCAAAGCCGGTAAGGTTCAGGCTCGCGGCGAGCCGGTCATAATCGCCCTGAAGAGTGCGGATTTCGGGGAGCAGCAGCCGCACCGCAAAGGGCAGAGAGAGCGTGGCGTTGACGATTAGCGTCACTGGCAATGCGAGCGCGGTGGGTGCAACTAAGGGCCGGACAATCAAAAACAGCCCCGTCCCCAGCACCAAAGCCGAGGCCGTAAGCGGCAGCATCGCCACCGCTTCGGCCCAGCGCGCGCGCGGCGCGGCAAGGGCAAGCGGCAGGGCCAGCGCGAGGGTGAGCGCCGTTGCGCCGATTGCGAGCAAGATTGAGGTGAGGGCCGCGTGCCAGATCGAAGCGGGAAGCGTTGGGATTTCCCCAATGCCCCGCAGCGCAATGGCAAGCAGTGGCGCCAGCAAGAACGCCGCTGCGGTCAAAAGGGCAGTGGCGTCGATCACGCGGTGCAGGCGGCCGGGGGCTAAATTCGCGGGCAAAGCGCGGTCGAGCCCCGCGCCAAAAGCGCTGGGCAAGGTGAGCCGCGATGCGATGCCAAGGGCGACCAGCGCCAGCACAATTTGCAGTGCCGAAAGCGCTGCGGCGCGGCCCAAATCGGCCTCAAACCGGAAGGCTTGATAGATTGCCACCTCCAGCGTAGAGGCGCGCGGCCCACCACCCAAGGTCAGCGCCACGGCAAAAGAGGTCAGGCAGACAAGGAAAATCGCCAAGAACGCGCCGGGCAGGATGGCGCGCAGCATCGGGCGCTCCAACTGGCGGTGGATTTGCGCAGGCGGAAGGCCAAGTGACAACGCTAGCCGCACCCGTTCAGACGGGATCGCCTGCCAGCCATGCAGCAGCATCCGCGTGGCGAGCGGCAGGTTCAAAAACACATGCGCCACCACCACGCCTTGCGGCCCGTAAAGCGAAAGCTCCGGCAAGCCGAGTGCCGTGAGCCCACTATTGACCACGCCACGGCGCCCCAAAATCGCCAAAAGCCCCATCACGGCGACGATGGTGGGCAGCAAAAACGGTGCCCCCATCAGCGCGATAAAAAGCCCGCGCCCGGGAAAGCGGCGCCGATGCAGCGCGCGCGCCACGGGCACCGCCAAGGCGCAACTGATCGCCGCCGAAAGCGTCGCTTGCCAAAGCGTGAACCGCAGTGCCTCCAGATCCGAGGGAGCCAAAGCCGAAAGCCCCCCGGCGCGGACAATCACCGCACCAAGGGGCGCCAGCACCAGCGCGGCCACCAAAGTCGCCGCCAGCGCCGCCGGGATCATTTGCCGAAATTCGCGCGCCATTCCTCAACCGCCGGGCCGCGCAACGCCTCGGCCTCTTCTTCCGAATAGAAGAAGGTGGTTTCGGGGCGCGGTAGGGTGGCAAAACCTTCGGGCAGGAAGCCCGGCTTTTCTATCACCGGATAGGACCAGTTTGCGGTGGCGATCATGCCTTGGAAAGCGTCCGACAGGATATAATCCATGAACGCCTGCGCAAGTTCGGGGTGCTTCGCCCCTTTCAGTTGGGCAGCGAGTTCCGCGTAGAAATAATGGCCTTCGGGGAAGATCGCGGCGACCTTTGTGTCATCGCCCTCGGCGATGCGGTGATAGGCGGGCGAGGTGGTGAAGCTCAGCACCATATCCGCCTCGCCTTCGGTGAAAAGCCCATAGCTTTCGGACCAATCTTGCGTGACGGTCAGCACCTTTGGGGAAAGCTTTGCCCAAGCCTCGCCCGCTTTGTCGCCATAGATGTGCTTCACCCAAAGCAGCAGCGCGAGGCCCGAGGTTGAGGCACGCGGGTCTTGAATGGCGATCTTGTAAGCATGGGCAGGGGCCGCGAGCAGGTCGGCAAAAGAGGCGGGCGGATTGGCGAGCTTGGTGCGATCATAGATGAAGGCTGTCTCCGACCAATCAAAGGGCAAGAAAACCGCATCCTCCCAAGCGACCGGCATCGTCAGGCTTGCTAGGTCTTGACCATGCGGGGCGAATAGCCCGGTCGCCCGCGCACGTGCCGAAACATCGGTGTTGAGCCCAATCACCACATCGGCTTGGGTGTTTTCCCCCTCAAGTAAGATGCGCGGCAGAACATCGCCCGCGACAAATTTCAGATCGCATTTGCAAATGGCTTCAAAGCCTTCCTCGATCTTTGGGCCCGGGCCCCATTCCGAGGTGAAATATTCGGGCGCATAAACGGTGAGCGTGGGCATATCTTCTGCAAAGGCAGGCAGCGCCGCCAAAAGACATCCCGCAAGCATCAGAGGTTTGGTCATTTCTCTCTCCAATGGCCTGACGGGCGGGGTCAGGCCGGGAGAGCCCGGCACCTTCCCTCCGCCGGTCTTAACCGGTTCAGGTTCGACGGGTTCGCGCAAGCGCATCTCAGCCCAACTGGGCACCCCGAGGTGGAATCGGAAGATAGAGGGAACCGAGCGCGGCGCAAGCGCAAAGTGGTTTGGCTCGCGGCATCCGCGGATGCTCGGGACATTTGCACTAGGTCGAGAGCGGATCAGGCTGTGAGACGCCCGCCCAAAAGGTGGCGCAACGCGCGCCGCCGTAAGATCGGTTGCGCGGGCGGCCCATAGGCCGGTTCGATCGGTGCCAGCCCCAGCAGCCCCGCCGCAAGATCGGGGCGCAGGCGTAAAAGCCCCGCTTTGTCGGCAGGCGAAAGCGCGGCAAAGGCCATCGGGCCGGGCCAGAGGCTTTCGCTCCACACCCCTTCCGCACAGATCAGCGCATGGGTGGGCAAAAGCAGATGGTGATAAGATATGGCGCGGTTCGGCTGGAGCACACGCGCCAGATGGGGCGCAAATTCCGCCAGATGTTTGGCGCGCAAAAGCTGAGGAGTGCCGCCAATCTCCGCCAAAACCGCATGTTGGGCCGACACCCGCAAAGGTCGCGTATTCCCAAGCGCGTTGGCAAGAATCTCCACCGGGCGCAGCGCAACGCGGTTCGCGAGCGTGAGGGGTGCGATTGTTCGCCCTGCGGCCCATAGAACGGGTTGCGCGCCGTGGTCGCGAGTCAGCACCAAATCCCCCGGCCTCAAGCTTTCCACCTTGCGCGGCCCGGAGGGCGTGGCGATCTGCGTTCCCGCGACAAAGCAGGGAATGCCCATCGCATGCAGGCTGGAAGCGGAACTAATAGAGGCAGGTGCGACACCCGTCAGTAGCAATTGCTCGCCCGAGGGGAAGGTCAGGAGCGCATTGCCCGAGCCATCATCGGTCACAACCACGTCAAAGGCGCGGACCGTACCGCCCGTGCCGGTGCCGCCGGTGAGCGCGGAGGTATCCAATTGGTCGGTGGTTGGCCCGCTGCCAAGGCCCGTAAGGTCAAAATCGGTGACGGTATCGACCCCGTCGCCCGAGGTCATCGAGATCGTATCGGCCCCGGTCCCGGTGGTGATTGTATCATTGCCCAGCCCGCCGGTCAGGCTATCGGCAAAATTCGATCCGGTGAAAACATCATCGCCCGCACCGCCATCGACCGACACGCCCGATCCGGCGCCAGAGGCATTAAAGGTATCATCGTAATCGGTGCCGGTGATCGATTCGACATTGTTGAAACTGCCCGAACCGGTCGTGGCGTCAAAATCATAGCTCCCAGAGGTGACGCCCGACCAAGTGACGGTGACCCCTTGCGTGCTGGAACTGAACTCAATCGTGTCAGTCTCGGTGCCGCCATCGATATTGTCGAAATCGTCGGCATCGCTGATCAGGAACAGGTCGTCGCCCGCCCCGCCCGTTAGGTTGTCGCTGCCCGCGCCGCCTGAAAGCGTATCAGCACCGTCATCGCCCCAGATCTGATCATCGCCACTGCCGCCGGTGAGGCTGTCGTCCCCCGTGCCGCCATAGATCGCATCATTCTCTGTGCCGCCATCAATGGTGTCATTGCCCGCACCACCATCAATCGTGTCGTTGCCTGCACCCCCGTCGATGCTGTCATCGCCATCGCCGCCGTAAAGCGAATCCGCCAAGTTCCCACCAAGGATCGTCTGGCTGCTGTCTGGGTCGGTCGTCGGGTCGGAAATCGCCGAATAGCTGGGCCAAACGGCGGAACTGGTGCCTTCCACATAATCTGTGATCTGGAAGGTGACACCGGGGGGCAGTTCGGCATCGGCAATCAGCCCAATCCGCGAGCCACCGCTATCCCCCGTCCAGACATCCCAAACATGGACGGTTGAGCCATCGGGCAGGGTGAAGGTGGCTTCCCAGCCGATCCGGATCGTGCCGGAGTAAAGCGTGCTGCCCAGCGCATCGGTAACGGTGGCGGTTTGCTGCGTCGCATCTTGGATCGACCCGCTGCCACCCGAAAGCGTTGTGTCATCATCGGTGACGGTGAAGGTGATCGCATCGGTTGCGGCGTCAAAATCCGGGCTAATGCGGAACGTCGCGCCCACATTGGGCGCGCCACTCACCGGCACGTAATCGGTGAAATTGTAGCCCGTGAACGTATAGGTCGTCACCCAAGACCCCTGTGAAGTGCATGCCCCGCACGTTTCTGGATCGCTCAAAATCTCCAAAACTTGGTGAAGTCAAAAGGGTAAATGCTTTGTATTTTTGAGGTATTTGAAGCGCTTGAGGGTGAGGCTTGACGTTTAAGATGCGCTCACAACGCCACAAGCGCCCGAAATGACCCCAAGGCGCAAACGTCTAGACCAAGAGAGTTTGGGGTACGGGGCAGGACTATGCCATCGGCTGTAAGTTGGTTGTGTTGGGTTGCCCTCTCACACATCCAACTCTTCAACGAACCGGGCGTTTTCGGTAATATACTGGAACCGCAGTTCCGGTTTTTTGCCCATCAGCCGTTCCACCAGATCATCGGTTTCGCCCGCGAATTCGTCGTCAATCGTGACGCGGATCAGCTTGCGGGTGGCGGGGTTCATCGTCGTGTCTTTCAGGTCTTTGGCGTCCATCTCGCCCAGACCTTTGAAGCGTTGCACATCGATTTTGCCTTTGCCGCCAAGGCCTTTCTTGAGCCATTTCTCTTTTTCGGCCTCGTCGGCCACATAAATCCGCTTCGCGCCTTGGGTCAGGCGGTAAAGTGGCGGGCAGGCGAGGTAGAGGTGCCCTTTGTCGATCAGCGGGCGCATTTGGGTGAAGAAAAAGGTCATCAACAGGCTGGCGATGTGCGCGCCATCCACGTCCGCATCGGTCATGATGATGACCTTGTCATAGCGCAGATCGTCGACGCGGAACTTTGTGCCGAGCCCCACGCCAAGCGCTTGCGCAAGATCGTTGATCTCTTGGTTTTGGCCGAGTTTCGAACTTGCCGCGCCGAGCACGTTGAGGATCTTACCGCGCAGCGGCAAGAGCGCCTGATTGGTCCGGTCGCGCGCCATTTTGGCCGAGCCGCCAGCCGAGTCGCCTTCGACGATGAAAAGCTCGGTGCCCGAACGGTTCGTGGCCGAGCAATCCACCAGCTTGCCGGGCAGGCGCAGCTTTTTGGTGGCGGATTTGCGCGAGGTTTCCTTTTCCGCGCGCCGCCGCAGCCGTTCCTCGGCGCGCAGCACCAGAAAATCCAAGATCGCGCCAGCCGATTTCGGGTCCGCCGCGAGCCAGTTGTCAAAGTGGTCACGCACGGCGCTTTCGACCCATTTTGCGGCCTCTTCGGTCGAAAGCCGATCTTTGGTTTGCCCGACGAACGAGGGTTCACGGATGAAGATTGAAATCAGCGCGCAGCCGCCCGTCAGCATATCTTCGCGGGTGATTTGCGCGGCTTTTTTGTTGTTGGAAAGCTCGCCGTAAGCGCGGATGCCTTTCAAAATCGCGGCCCAGAAGCCCGTTTCATGGGTGCCGCCCTCGGGCGTAGGCACGGTGTTACAATAGGAATGGATGAACCCGTCGCGCACCGGGGTCCAGTTAATCGCCCATTCCACGGAGCCGGGCACGCCAAACTTTTCCTCAAAGCTCACCCGCCCCGCAAAGGGTTTGTCGGAATAGGTGGAGGCCCCGGTGAGCGTTTCGCCCAAAAAGTCTGCCAAGCCATTGGGGAAGTGGAAGGTCGCCTCCGTCGGCGTGTCGCCATCGGGGATCGCCGTTTTCCAACGGATTTCAACGCCCGAAAACAGATACGCCTTCGAGCGCGCCATCTTGAAAAGCCGCGCGGGCTTCAGTGTCAGCGAGCCAAAAATCTGCTCATCGGGGTGGAAGGTCACGGTGGTGCCGCGCCGGTTCGGGGCCGCGCCCAGCTTTTCCACCGGGCCTTGCGGCACACCACGCGAGAAGCGCTGTTCAAAAAGCTCGCGGTTGCGCGCGACCTGCACCACCATAATGTCAGAGAGAGCGTTCACCACCGATGAGCCCACCCCGTTCAACCCGCCCGAGGTCGAATAGGCTTTGTTGGAGAATTTGCCGCCCGCGTGCAGCGTGCACAAAATCACCTCAAGCGCGGATTTGCCGGGGAATTTGGGGTGCGGGTCGACCGGAATCCCCCGGCCATTGTCGCGCACCGTCACAGAGCCATCTTCGTTCATCTCTAGCTCGATGCGGTTGGCGTGGCCCGCCACGGCCTCATCCATCGCGTTATCGAGGATTTCCGCCACCATGTGATGCAACGCGCGTTCATCGGTGCCGCCGATATACATGCCGGGGCGTTTGCGCACCGGTTCGAGCCCTTCGAGCACCTCAATCGAGGAGGCGTCATAGGTTTCGGTCGGGGACGAAGAGAGAAGATCGCCGGCCATGCTGCTCGCTTTCTTTGGTGGTGGTGAACAAAACAGATACCGCAGCTTGGGGGGGCGGGGCAAGCACAGGTGGTGGTGCAGGCCCCGGCACAACCTTTGCCATTCTGTCGTATCAATGCCATAAGCTGCCTGCGCGCTGGGGCTTAAGCCCTGCGCCATACTTCCGAAAGGCCACCCATGACCCGTATCATCCGCTCGCTCGACGAAATTTCTGATCGTTATGACGCTGTCTTTTGCGATTTGTGGGGCTGCCTTCACAACGGCGTGCGCCCGTTTCCGGCGGCGGTTGAGGCACTGACCACGTTCCGCGCGCGCGGTGGTGCGGTGATGTTGCTGACCAACGCACCGCGTCCGGCAAAATTCGTGGGGGAGCAGCTGGATCGGATGGGCGTGCCGCGCGCTGTATATGATGGGATCGTATCTTCGGGCGACGCCGCGCAAGATGCGATGTTTGCGGGCGCGGTGGGGCAAAAGGTTTGGCATTTGGGGCCGTCGAAGGATGATGGTTTCTTTGAAGAAGTTCCTGCCGCTTGGGCGGGCCGCGCCATGATCGAGCGAGTCGATTTTGACGAGGCCGAAGGGATCGTTTGCACCGGTCCCTTCGATGAAGTGAACGAGGTGCCCGAAGATTATCGCGCCCGGTTCTTGGCGGCGAAAACGCGCGGTCTGCCGATGCTCTGTGCCAACCCCGATGTTGTCGTCGATATGGGCGATAAACGGATTTACTGCGCCGGGGCCTTGGCCGCGCTTTATGAGGAGATGGGCGGCAAGACGCTTTACTTCGGCAAACCGCATCCGCCGATCTATGATCTGGCGCGCCGCCGCCTGACGGAACTGCGCGAGGTGGATGACAGCCGCATTTTGGCGATTGGCGATGGTATCAACACCGATGTGGCTGGCGCGATGGGCGAGGGGATCGACGTTCTCTTCATCACCGGCGGGCTTGCGGCAGAGCAGTTTGGTCCCGATCAGGAAAACCCCGATCCGGATCTGTTGGGGGGGTGGCTCGGGGCGCGTCAGCAAGACCCGCAATATACGGTCGGCAAGCTGCGCTGAGATCTTTCGAGAAACTATATTGCGTCAAGGCTTTTTCTTGCGTTCTTAAATTGCGCTGCGCTTGCATGGTGGCTGCCGCCGTGTTATGCCGCAGTGCAACATGAACTCAGGCCCGGAGCGCCCCATGACCGACACGATCCAACGTGGCACGATCAGCATCGACCAACTTGAAGTCGGCATGAGCCGCTCGCTGACCAAAGAAATCACCGACCGCGATATCGAGCTTTTTGCCGAGGTTTCGACCGATCATAACCCGGTGCATTTGGACGAAGACTTCGCCAAGGGCACTATGTTCAAAGGCCGTATCGCGCATGGCATGCTGTCGGCGGGTCTCATCTCGGCGGTGATTGGCGAGCAACTGCCCGGCCATGGCACGATCTATATGGGCCAATCGCTGAAGTTCCGCGCTCCGGTGCGCCCGGGCGATGTGGTGACCGCCGAAGTCACAGTGGCCGCGATTGACCTGGTCAAGCGCCGCGTGACCCTTGAAACCCGCTGCCGCGTGGGCGATACGGTGGTCATCGATGGTGAGGCGCAGGTTCTGGCGCCCGCTGCCAAGAGCTAACGACACGGCCGGCGGCCTCGCCGGAGGCGGGGACGGATGCATAGTTATACCCACTGGACGGGCCTAGGGGCCGAGGCGCGCGGCGCCTCGGTGGCGATGGGCAATTTCGACGGGGTGCATCTGGGCCACCAGTCGGTGATCGACCTTGCGCGCACCGAGGCCCCTTTGGGGATCATCACCTTTGAGCCGCATCCGCGCGAGGTCTTTGCCCCCGATGCACCTGCCTTCCGGCTGATGAACGCCGAGGCCCGCAGCCACCGGCTGGAAAAACTGGGCGTCGAGCGGCTGTTTGAGCTGCCCTTCAACAAAGAACTGGCGGGGATGGAGCCCGAAGCCTTTGCCCGTGAAGTGCTGGCCGAGGGTTTGGGCGTTTCGCATGTGACCGTGGGCGGCGATTTCCGCTTTGGCAAGCGCCGCGCGGCGGGCACGGCGGAACTGATCGAACTGGGTCACCGCTACGGTTACGAGGTGACGGTCGCGCCGCTTTTGCACATTGATGGGGTGGAAGTGTCTTCCACCAATATCCGCCGCGCGTTGAGCGAAGGCCGCCCCGAAGATGCCGCGAAAATGCTGGGCCACCTGCACAGGATCGAAGGTGCGGTGCTGCATGGCGACAAACGTGGCAAGGGGCTGGGCTTCCCCACCGCCAATATGTCGGTCTCTGGCCTGCATCTGCCCAAGCTTGGGGTCTATGCCGTCAAAGTGGATGTGCTGACCGGCCCGCAGGCGGGCAGCTACCACGGGGCCGCGAGCCTTGGGGTGCGCCCGATGTTTGGCGAAAACACCCCGAATCTGGAGACTTTCATCTTCGATTTCGATGGCGATCTTTACGATCAGCACCTTTCTGTGGCGCTGGTGGCCTATTTGCGCCCGGAAATGAAGTTCGATGGGCTCGAGGGCTTGATGAAACAGATGGCACAAGATTGCGATCAGGCGCGGAAAATCCTCGCCAACGTCTGAGCCCCCTTTCCAATCTGCTTCGGTTTTGTCAGGTTGCGCGCAATGACCACTCTGCGCCCCAAATTCTGGACCTTGCCGCTCACCGCCTTGCGCCCCGCTGAATGGGAAGCGCTTTGTGATGGCTGTGGCAAATGCTGTCTCAACAAGCTCGAATATGAAGACACGGGCGAATTGGAGTTCACCCGTGTGGCGTGTAAGCTGCTCGATGGCGACACCTGCCGTTGCATGAGCTACCCCAACCGCCACGATTACGTGCCCGAATGTGTGCGGCTGACGCCAAAATCGCTCAAGAAAAGCGTCTATTGGATGCCCGTCACCTGTGCCTATCGGCTGCGGTGGGAGGGCAAGCCCCTGCCGGAGTGGCACTATCTGATCTCTGGTTCGACCGAGACGGTGCATGAAACGGGGCATTCGGTGCGCGGCTGGACGGTGTCCGAGGCCGAAGTGCCCGAGGATGACTGGCAAGACTACGTGATCGAGGATCTGTGATGCATTTCGCTTCCGACAATACCGCAGGCGTTGCGCCTGCGATCATGGCTGCGCTTTCGGCGGCCAATGCGGGCCATGTGGCCTCTTACGGGGCGGATGCACAAAGCAAAGCGGTGGTCACGCGCCTACGCGAGATTTTTGAAGCGCCAGAGGCGGCGGTGTATCTGGTGCCCACCGGCACGGCGGCGAATGCGCTTTCTTGTGCGGCGCTCACCCAGCCGTGGGGCGCGATTTTTTGCCATCGCAACGCCCATATCGAAGAAGACGAATGCGGCGCGCCCGAGTTTTACACCGGCGGCTCCAAGCTCGTGTTGGTCGATGGGGCCGATGCGAAAATGGACCCGCAAGCCCTGCGCCGCACGATCGCCCACACCGGGCGCGGGGGCATTCACAATGTTCAGCGCGGCATGGTCTCGATCACCAATGCGACCGAGGCGGGCGCGATTTACACGCCCAAAGAGGTCGCCGCGCTTTGCGCCGTGGCGCAAGAGTTCAAGCTGCCTGTGCATATGGATGGCGCGCGTTTTGCCAACGCTTTGGTCAGTGCGGGCTGCACACCGGCCGAGATGACGTGGAAAGCGGGCATCGAGGCGCTAAGTTTTGGTGGCACCAAAAACGGCTGCATGGGCGTGGAAGCGGTGATCTTGTTCGACCCCAAACGCGCGTGGGAGTTTGAACTGCGCCGCAAACGGGGCGGGCATCTGTTTTCCAAGCATCGCTTCTTGGCCGCGCAAATGGCGGGCTATCTGGAGGGCGATCTGTGGCTGGATCTGGCGCGCCACGCCAATGCGATGGCGGCAAAGCTCTCGGCTGGTATCTCCGCAGTTCCCGGCGCGCATCTGTTGCACCCGACGCAAGCGAATGAGGTTTTTGCGGCCTTCCCGCGCTCGGCGCACCGCCAACTTCATGCGGCGGGGGCAGCCTATTACCTGTGGCCCTTTGATCAGTCTTTGGAAGGCGAGGCGTCCGAGCCGCTTTCGGCGCGCATGGTGACAAGCTGGGCCACGACGGAAGAAGAGATCGCCACCTTTCTATCGCATCTGAAATAGGGCTTAGGGCAGGGCGAGCCGCTTGGCCGCCGAACCTCGGCTTGGCACCATGAAAAAGGCTCGGATCATCATGACCCGAGCCTTGCGCGATTTGGCAGTGCCTGTCCAGCCTTAGACGGTGGAGTAGAGCCCCTCGTAGATCGGCACCAAAGTGTCCGTCTCGAAGAGCGAACTGACCGAGGTGCCCGACCACGTGTTCAAGATCGCTTGGGCAAACATCGGCGCGGTAGGCACGATGCGGATATTAGGGGCGTTTTTCACCGCCTCGGTGGGCTCGATGGAATCGGTGATCACCAGCGATTTCATCACGGAGTTGGTGACGCGCTCAACCGCCGGGCCCGACATCACGCCGTGGGTGATGTAGGAATGCACCTCGGTCGCACCCGCTTCAATCAGCACTTCGGCGGCTTTGCACAAGGTGCCTGCAGTGTCACAAAGGTCATCAACGATGATACATTTCTTGCCGGTTACTTCGCCGATCACCGTCATGCCGGCGACTTCGCCCGCCTTTTCGCGGCGTTTGTCGACGATGGCGAGCGGCGCGCCGATGCGCTTGGCCAGTTCGCGCGCCCGCGCCACGCCGCCCACGTCGGGGGAGATCACCATCACATCGTCCAGCTGGCCTTTGAAATGGTGCAAGATGTCGAGCGCAAAGACCGGGGCGGCGTAAAGGTTATCCACCGGAATATCGAAGAAGCCTTGGATCTGCGTCGCGTGCAGATCAAGCGTCAGCACCCGGTCCACGCCCGCTTCGGTCAGCAGGTTTGCCACCAGCTTCGCCGAGATCGGCGTGCGCGCCTTGGCGCGGCGGTCTTGGCGGGCATAGCCGAAATAGGGGATGACAGCGGTGATGCGATCGGCCGAGGAGCGCTTGAGCGCATCGGTCATGATCAGCAGTTCCATCAGGTTATCGTTCGCCGGGTTCGAGGTCGGCTGGATGATATACATGTCTTCGCCGCGGACGTTCTCATAGACCTCGACAAAGATCTCTTGGTCATTGAACCGTTCCACGCGGGCATCGACCAAGCCGACAGACATGCCGCGATGCATGGACATCCGCCGGGCAATGGCTTGGGCGAGCGGGCGGTTGGCATTGCCGGAAATGAGCTTCGGTTCGGTCATCGCGGGCATCTATAGTCCTTTCTGGGGCGCCGGCGGAGAGGAGGGCACGGATTCGCCGGATTGCGCCTGCCTTATCACCGGGCTAGCCTGCCCGCAAACCTTGCACGACCGAGGAGCGATACTATGGCGCAGATTGATTACTTTTTCTCGGTGTTCAGCCCTTGGACCTACCTTGCGGGGGACCGTTTGGAGCAAATCGCCGCCAAACACGGGGCGACGATCACCTATAAACCGCTTGATCTGCTCACCCTCTTTGATCGCACGGGCGGCGTGCGGCCTGCGGCGCGCCACCCAAGCCGGATGGACTATCGGATGCAGGAACTTGAGCGCTGGTCAAAGCATCTGGATATGGAGATGAACTTCAAGCCGGTGGGCTATCCGCCCAACGGGGCGCCGGGCTCTTATGCGGTGATTGCCGCCCAAGCTGCGGGCGGTGGCGATTTGGGCGCTTTGGTGCGGGGTATTGCCCGCGCGGTCTGGGTCGAAGACCGCAACATCGGCGAAGATGATGTGCTGCGCGAAAAGCTGGAAGAGGCCGGGTTTGACCCGAACCTTGTCACCACCGGGCTTTTTACGGGCGCAATGGCTTATGAGCGCAATTTGGAAGAGGCGGTGGAGCGCGGGGTCTTTGGCTCGCCCTTCTACATTGTGGCCGAAACCGATCAGCGCTTTTGGGGGCAAGATCGGCTCGATTTCCTTGACGCGCATCTGGGCGCGCTTTGATGGCGCGCGCAACGCGGCTTGGCCACGAGATCAATTGGCAAGAAATCGGGCAGGGGGAGCGTCCGGCGCTTGCCATCCACTGCACTTTGGGGGCGGCGAGCCTTTGGGGGCCGGTACTTGATCCGCTGGCCGATGTGCTGACGACGACGGTGTTTGACCAACCCGGCCACGGGCACTCCGGTCCTTGGGAGGCGGCGGGGGCAGAACCCGGCGCCTATCAACGGCTGGTGACGCAACTGGCGGCGGGGTTCATCACCCGGCCTGTCGATCTGATCGGCCATAGTTTCGGCGCTTCGGTCGCGCTGCGTATCGCGGTGGGCGCGCCCGAGGCGGTGCGCTCGCTCACGCTGATTGAGCCTGTTCTCTTTAAATCGGTGGAGGGCAGCGCCGAATGGCGCGACCTGCGCGCCAGTCAGGACAATTTTGAAGCGATGATTGATGGGGGCGATTATGAAACCGCCGCCAAGGGCTTCATGCGCGATTGGGGGGCGGGTGTGCCGTGGGAGGCGTTACCGGAGCATCAGCGCGCGCGCTTTTGCGCGCAAATGCCGATGGTGCGCAACATCTCAAGCGCCAACTTTGAAGATCCGGGGCAGATTTGGCGCGCCGATGGGATTGAGGGGATCGACGCGCCGGTGATGCTGATCCACGGCGACCAAAGTCCGCCGATTGTTGCCAAAGTCTGCGCCGCGATTGCCGAGCGTTTGGCGGATGTGGGCACCGCTTGCATTCCAGGCGGCGGGCATATGCTGCCCGTCACCCATGCGCCGCAGGTCACCGACCTGCTCGCGATGAACCTAGAGCGCAGCTAGGGGCGGGGCAAAGCCCCGCTCCGCCGTTAGAGCACGCGGTTCACATGGCCCATTTTGCGGCCCGGCTTGGCGTCGGCTTTGCCGTAAAGGTGGATTTGCGTGTTCTTCGCTTTGGCGAATTCGGGCACGCGGTCCACATCATCGCCAATCAGGTTGAGCATTTCGACATCGGCATAGCGCCCGCCGTCGCCCAAGGGCCAGCCCGCAATGGCGCGGATATGTTGCTCAAACTGGTCAACCGCGCAGCCCGCTTGCGTCCAGTGACCCGAATTGTGCACGCGCGGCGCGATTTCATTGACGATCAGCCCTTCGGGCGTCACGAACAACTCCACCCCCAGCACACCCACGTAATCAAGCGCGTTGAGAATGCGCGCCGCAATCAGCACCGCATCCGAGCGTAGATTGGGCGAGATGCGGGCAGGTACGGTGGTGGTGTGCAAGATGCCCGATTTATGCACGTTCTCGCCGGGGTCATAGCAGGCAACCGCGCCATCAAGGCCGCGGGCGGCAATCACCGAAATCTCGGCCGAGAAGTTCACGAACCCTTCAAGCACCGCCGCGGCACCGCCCATCGCAGCCAAAGCTTCGGGGGCATCGGCCTCCGACATGATCCGGGCTTGGCCTTTGCCATCATAGCCAAGGCGCGTGGTTTTCAGGATCGAGGGCGCGCCGATTTGCGCCAGCGCGGCTTCAAGCGTGGCGGCGTCATCCACCTGCGCCCAAGGCGCGGTGGTCAGGCCGATTTCATTGAGGAAGCTCTTTTCCAAGATCCGGTCTTGGCTGATCGCAAGCGCGCGCCGCCCAGGACGGATCGGGCGCAGGCTTTCCAAAAGATCCAGCGCCGAGGTCGGGATGTTCTCGAACTCATAGGTGATGACATCCACCCCCGCCGCAAAGGCGCGCAGGCAGGCTTCATCCTCATAAGGCGCGGTAAAGACCCGCTCGGCCACATGGCCCGCAGGCGCCCCGGCACCCGGCTCATAGATATGGCATTTCAGCCCCATCCGTGAGGCCGCAACCGAAAGCATCCGGCCCAATTGGCCGCCCCCCAAAATGCCAATCGTGGCGCCCGGTTTTAGCATCTTAGTCATCCTGCGGTTCATCGGGGATCGAGGCGGAAAGTGCCTCACGCCACGCATCAAGGCGTGTGGCGAGATCGAGGTCTTGGAGCGCCAAAATGCCAGCGGCCATCAGCCCGGCATTCGCCGCGCCTGCAGCGCCAATCGCCATTGTCGCGACGGGGAAGCCCTTGGGCATTTGCACGATTGAATAAAGACTATCCACACCCGAAAGCGCGCGGGTCTGCACCGGCACGCCCACCACGGGCACACGGGTTTTGGAGGCCATCATGCCGGGCAAATGCGCCGCGCCACCAGCGCCTGCAATAATGACCTGCAGGCCGCGCTCTGCCGCCGTTTTGCCATAGCTCCAAAGCCGGTCCGGGGTGCGATGTGCCGAGACGATCTTCTTCTCATAGGCAATGCCCAGCTCATCAAGGATCGTCGCCGCCTCGCGCATGGTCGCCCAATCCGACTGGCTGCCCATGATGATTCCAACTTTCACGCCCATCCGGCCCCCCAAATTATGGAAACGGCACTATAGGCAGGTGATCTGTGGGAGCAAGGCCCCGGAGGGCAAGGCCTGACGCGTTTAGGCAATGATATCGGGGGTCAGCCGGTCTTCGATCCGCGCGATCTGGTCTTTCAGCGCAAGCTTTTGCTTTTTCAACCGCACAAGGCGCAACTGGTCTGGGTGCACAGCATCAATGAGCGCGGTGATCGCTTCATCGAGATCGCGGTGTTCGCGGCGTAGCACCTCAAGCTTCACGCGCAAAACCTCGTCTGAATTCATTTCCAAGGGCGTATCGCTATGGGCGTTCATGGCGGGGTTCCGGCAAAAGAGCACTGACAGGGGCCGGGCGAGTCGCCGACCGTTTGACGATTATAAGCGATTTCTGACATTTGCGCAGTTTTTTCACGGTTGACGAGAGCTTTGCCCCTCTTGCGTCCGGCGCGGCACACCCCATATCTTGAAGGCGAGGGCTGCCGGATCGCGGGGCCTTCTTTTGCAACGTCGCTTTCCAAAGGGCTTGCCAGATGTCAAAACTGAGCTTCGGCGCACATCCTTATCTTTTAGGGTTCGATCAACTCGAGCGCCTCGTCGAACGCACCGCCAAGTCGGGCTCCGACGCCTATCCACCTTACAATATCGAACAACACGGCGCGGATGAGTTTCGCATCACGCTTGCCGTTGCGGGCTTTGCTGAGGCCGATCTCGCCATCACCATGGAAGACCGCGCCTTAGTGATTCGGGGCCGTCAGGCTGAAGACGGGGCCGAGCGGATTTTTTTACACCGTGGGATTGCCGCGCGCGCGTTTCAACGTAGCTTTGTATTAGCAGACGGCGTTGAGGTCGCGGGAGCAGGGCTGGAAAACGGTCTCTTGCACATCGATCTGACAAGGGCACAGCCCGAGCCAGTGGTGCAGACGATTCCGATCAACAGAAGGTAAGGGGAAGTTATGGATCATAAATTCGATTTTGGCCCCGCAATGGGCGGTTCTGGTGACGAGCGTATTGTTTATGTGCGTCCGGTCGCGGTGTCTGACCTTCCGGCTGATATTCAAAAGCAGGCTGGCGGGTTGACCCAGCTTTATGCCCTGCACGATGCGAACGGCGAGCGCCTTGCCCTGGTGAAAGACCGCTGGATGGCCTTCCATCTTGCACGCGAAAACGAGGCCGTGGCCTTTAGCGTTCACTAAACGGCCCGCCTGATTTCAAAGTCTCACGAAAATGTGCCGCCCGCAGCTTGCTGCGGGCGCGAACTTTTTTGTGGCTCCCGGGTTGGGTTTGTGAACCCCCAACAAGGAGGCCGAGATGTCATCGAAAACAAAATACGCCCCAACCCAGATCGCGTTGCATTGGGTGATCGTGCTGCTGTTCTACTTTAATTACTTCGTGTCTGAGGGCATGGGGCGCGCCAATTACCAGCATAACAGCGGCCAGCCGGTGACGGGCTCGGTGGCGGAATGGCATATTCCGGTGGGGTTGGCGCTTTTGGGCCTGATGATCTTGCGTTTGTTCTTGCGGCTGCGCGATGGCGTGCCCGCACCTGCACAAGGGGGCGACCCGCGCTTTGCCAAACTCGCTGAAGCGCTGCATTGGGCGTTTTATGCGCTGTTGATCCTTGGGCCCATGGCGGGGGCGGCCTCTTGGTTCTTTGGAATGCGCAGTTTGGGAGAATTGCATGGACCGATGATGTCGCTCGCCTTCTTCCTGACCTTCGCCCATATCGGCGCGGCGCTCTATCACCAGTTCTGGTTCAAAGATAATCTGATCGCCCGGATGCGTGCCTAACACGCACCGAAGACGCCATGAGACGCCGGGCTGCTCGCCCGGCGTTTTCTATGCTGCAACCTCTTCGGGCACTTCTTTACGGCCGGGCCAAATACCGTAATGCTCGCGGAAATAATCAATGCAGGCGGTATCGGCATCAAGCCGTCCAACACCTTGATATTCAAACTCCAAAAGTCGTTCGGTATGATGGGCTTCATAGCCATCGCGGTGCGGTCGATCCCGTAGCATCATCCAGATCGGAACGTTCTTGCGAGCCATATGGCCCGAAAACCAAGGGTCATCGACGGTCCAAAGCAGGTCGGGAATGTCAAAAACTTCCTCCGGGAAAAACTCCGAACGCACCAGCGCGCCGCGATACGCCTCCAGCACATGCACATAGCCCGGCAAAGTCGCTAAAAAGGGTTTCGGACGGCGCTGTGCCAAATGCACCAAGCGCTGCAGACGGTAGCCGAGGCCCTTTTGTTGCCGATAGGCGCGCGGAAATAATGTGTCTTCGATAAAATAGCGGCTGCCTTTCGGCCGACTGTCGAAATCATATCCTTTGCCGACGATGCAGCAGTTGGGCTTTTCGCGCCGGGTCTCGAGAAAACGGCGCGCCCAATCGGGGGCATACTCCTGATCGTCATCGCAAAAGAGAATCTCGGTATCTTTGCCGAGATGATCTCGCAGCGTGGGAAGTAGCTTGGTGCCGGGCCCATAATCTTGTTCACTGATATGAACGGTAATGCCCTCGGGCAAGGTCGGCAGGCTTGGCACGATACCGGGGAAGCGGCGATAGCTACGCGCGATATTCAGGCGGATTTCGTCGATTTTTACGTCTTGGCGGAGCAAGTCGCGCAGGGTCGCACCTATCTGCGAAAAGCGTGGCGGGATCGTGGTCAAAGAAATGATGGTTGCGGGCATATTGGGGACCGAATGTAGAAAGTAGCGCACGGTTCCACGCGGCGACAAATCTTTCAAGATGGCGTCATGGCCATATACGCGGACTGGGGAGCGACGAGATGCCGGTAAATCTTTCTTTGCTCTGCGTCAAAGCACACTGTTTGTCGCAGGGCATTGCGGTGCTATCGTTCGCGGGATTTTTTTAATTTGAGGGGGAAGGCATGAGTCTGAAATCGAGTCTGACGCCGATCGTCGCCGGTTGGGTGTGGATCTCCGCCTGCGAATTTGGCATCAACTCCTACTGGCTCCAGAGCGAGTGGGAAGACTACTTTGGCGCGCTGGGCGTCGATTATCCCGGTGAACCGATGCAGCTTCTGGTTTGGGCCGGTTGGGCGCTTCTTTATGCCCTGTGCCTGCGGATGCTGCTGGTGCGCTTTGGCGGTCTGTTTGCGGGCCTCATCTCTTGGTTCATGGTGTTCGGTCTCATGTTCGTGGCGCTGGGCAACATCAACCTGATGACGCAAGATTTCCTCACCTTGATCGTGCCGGCGACGCTGGCCGAGGCGGTGAGTGCCGCGCTGGTGATGAATGTGTTTGTGGCGCTGAACCGATCGCGCGCGCGTGCGCGTGCCAAGGCGAAAGAACAAGCCAAAGCCGCGAAAAAAGCGGGGACGCCGGTCGCCGCCTAAGGCGGTGCGGTCAGGCGACGTCGCTAAGTTGCGTCTGAAACTGAAAAGCCTCCCCATTTGGGGAGGCTTTTTCATGCGCCTTGCGGCAAATACCTAGGAAATCTCCCAATCGTCTTCATGCGCACAGCCGCCAATCGCCAGCCAATCGGCGCGCACACGGGCCACGCGGGTGTCACCCCAGGTGCGAAACACAATCACAAACCCTTCGGTGGTGATCATGTCGGCGGAAATATCGACGCGCGGATTGTGCTTTTGGTCAATGTCCCACATCGACAGCGATACTTGCACTGCAGGAACTTCTCGAAAGGCTTCGCTAAACACCACGGCACGGCGCAATTCGCGCGGGCCTTCGCCCGTCCACATTGCGCCCCCATCTTGATAGTCGGAGAACAGCACAATCGAGCCTTGGGTGATGCCAACCCGCGTAGAGGAAAGTTTTTGCATGATCAGGGCACTCGTCCGCTTGCGTGTCTCGTCACGCTAATAGGTTACGAAGAAAGAAAAAAGACTAAATGAAAAAGCCCCGACGCAAGGCCGGGGCTTTTGATCTCATCCTCTGGCTTGCGCCTTAGAGGTTGATATGCGTGCCAAGCGCTTCCATGTCGGCGAGCATCTTGGCGGCGGCATCGGCCACCGACGGATGCGCCGCATCCAGCACTTTCTTCGCTTCGGCCACCATGTCGGCGTGGATCGCAGCGGTCAGTTCCGCTTTGGTCACACCGCGTTCGGCCAGAACGGTCACCGTCTCGCCCGAGACTTCGGCAAAACCGCCGGTGACGGCGAATTCCGAAGAGCCCTCGGCGCTGACCACGGTCAGGATGCCCGGCCGCAGCGAGAGGATGATGGGCGCGTGGCCCGGCATCGCCGTCAGATCGCCTTCCACGCCGGGAAGACGGACCTCGCGGGCCTGAACGGAAGCAAGCTTCCGCTCCGGCGAGACGAGATCAAACTGCATCGTATCGGCCATTATCGCCCCCCTTACGCCGCAGCGGCGAGGCGCTGGGCTTTCGCGATCACTTCATCAATGCCGCCGACCATGTAGAAGGCCGCTTCCGGCAGGTGGTCGTATTCACCAGCCACAACAGCTTTGAACGACTTGATGGTGTCTTCGAGCGGAACCTGCACACCGTCCGAGCCGGTGAACACTTTCGCAACGTCGAAGGGCTGCGACAGGAAGCGTTGGATCTTCCGGGCGCGGGCCACCGTCAGTTTGTCTTCTTCGCTCAGTTCGTCCATGCCGAGGATGGCGATGATGTCTTGCAGCGATTTGTAGCGTTGCAGCATCCCTTGAACGTCACGCGCCACTTGGTAGTGCTCTTCGCCCACGATTTGCGGGTCGAGGATACGCGAGGTCGAGTCAAGCGGGTCCACAGCCGGGTAGATGCCGAGTTCCGAGATCGCACGCGACAACACGGTCGTTGCGTCAAGGTGGGCAAACGAGGTGGCCGGGGCCGGGTCGGTAAGGTCGTCGGCCGGCACGTAGATGGCCTGCACCGAGGTGATCGAACCGGCTTTGGTCGAGGTGATGCGTTCTTGCAGCGCGCCCATGTCGGTCGCCAGCGTCGGCTGGTAGCCCACGGCCGAAGGAATACGGCCAAGAAGCGCCGACACTTCCGAACCCGCTTGGGTGAAGCGGAAGATGTTGTCGACGAAGAACAGCACGTCGGTGCCCGACTGGTCACGGAACTGTTCCGCGAGGGTCAGACCGGTGAGCGCGACGCGGGCACGGGCCCCCGGAGGCTCGTTCATCTGACCGTAGACCAGCGCCACTTTCGACTCTTCGAGGTTATCAAGGTTGATAACGCCCGATTCGATCATCTCATGGTAGAGGTCGTTGCCTTCACGGGTCCGTTCACCAACGCCCGCAAACACCGAGAAGCCCGAGTGCACTTTGGCGATGTTGTTGATCAGTTCCATGATCAGAACGGTTTTGCCCACGCCGGCACCGCCGAAGAGACCAATTTTACCGCCTTTGGAGTAGGGCGCGAGCAGGTCGATAACCTTGATGCCGGTCACGAGGATCTGGCTTTCGGTCGACTGCGCCGCGAAGTCCGGGGCGGGTTGGTGGATCGCACGGGCTTCGGTTTTCGCCACGTCGCCTTTTTCGTCCACCGGCTCGCCGATGACGTTGAGAATACGGCCGAGCGTCGCGTTGCCCACCGGAACGGTGATCGGGCTGCCGGTGTCGGTCACGACCGCACCGCGCACGAGGCCTTCCGAGGCGTCCATGGCGATGGTGCGGACGGTGTTTTCACCAAGGTGCTGCGCCACTTCGAGAACGAGGCGCTTGCCGTTGTTGGTGGTTTCAAGGGCGTTCAGAATCGCCGGGAGGCCGTCTTCGAACTGCACGTCCACGACGGCGCCGATGACCTGGGTCACTTTGCCTTTGCTTGCCATTTGTTTCTATCTCCGGTTCCGTCAGAGCGCCTCGGCGCCCGAGATGATTTCAATAAGCTCTTTGGTGATCGCAGCCTGACGCGAGCGGTTATACTCAACCGTCAGCTTGTCGATCATGTCGCCAGCGTTACGGGTGGCGTTATCCATTGCCGACATCTGGGCCCCGTTGAACGAGGCGTTGTTTTCCAGAAGGGCAGCGAAAATCGCCGTGGCCACCCCACGCGGCAGAAGCGCCGCGAGGATTTCCTGATCGCCGGGCTCGTAGTCATAGACCGTCGAGGCCGCGGAGGCATCCGTCTCGATCTGGGCAGGCACGATCTGCTGAGCCGTCGGCTTTTGCGAGATCACGCTTTCAAAGATCGAGTAGAAGATCGTGGCGACATCGAATTCGCCCGCATCGAAGCGACCGAGAATGTCGTCAGCGATATCCTGCGCGTTGGCGTAGCTGAGCTTTTTCACTTCGCTCAGATCGACGTGGCCGACGAAATACTGACCAAGGTCACGACGCAGCGCGTCGCGGCCTTTTTTGCCGACGGTGAGAATTTTCACCGTCTTGCCTTCGGCCAGAAGTTCGTTGGCCCGCGTGCGAGCGAGCTTCGCGATATTGGCGTTGAAACCGCCGCACAGGCCGCGCTCGCCGGTCATGACGACCAGGAGCTGGACCTTGTCGGAGCCGGTGCCGGCCAAAAGGCGCGGCGCCCCTTCGGACGAGCCCACCGCAGTGGCAAGGCTCGTCAGAACGGCCGACATCTTCTCGGCATAGGGCCGAGCCGCTTCAGCGTTTTCCTGGGCGCGGCGAAGTTTCGCCGCCGCGACCATCTGCATGGCTTTCGTGATCTTGCGAGTGTTCTTCACACTCGTGATCCGGTTTTTTAGGTCCTTAAGGCTGGGCATGTCCCTGTCCTTTCAGGCCAATCAAGCGAACGTCTTGGCGAATTCTTCGATCGCGGACTTCAGCTTGGTTTCGGCATCGCCCTTGATCTTCGGATCCTCGTTGGTGAGCCAGTCGAGGATGTCTTTGCGCGACGACCGCAGATAGGCCAGCAGGCCTTGCTCGAAGCGGCCGACTTCTTTCACCGGCACGGCATCGAGGAAGCCGTTGGTGCCCGCAAAGATCACGGCAACGATTTCGGCGTTGGTGAGCGGCGAATATTGCGCTTGCTTCATCAGCTCGGTCAGACGCGCACCGCGGTTGAGCAGTTTTTGCGTCGCGGCGTCGAGGTCGGAACCGAACTGCGCGAAGGCCGCCATTTCGCGGTATTGCGCCAGTTCCAGTTTCACCGGGCCAGCCACCGATTTCATCGAGTTGGTTTGCGCCGACGAACCCACACGAGACACCGACAGACCGGTGTTCACGGCCGGGCGGATGCCTTGGTAGAAGAGTTCGGTTTCGAGGAAGATCTGACCGTCGGTGATCGAGATCACGTTGGTCGGAATAAACGCCGAAACGTCGCCGCCTTGGGTTTCGATAACCGGAAGCGCGGTGAGCGAGCCCGAACCGAAGTCTTCGTTCAGTTTCGCCGAACGCTCGAGCAGGCGGCTATGGAGGTAGAACACGTCGCCCGGATAGGCTTCACGCCCCGGCGGACGGCGCAGAAGCAGCGACATCTGACGGTAAGCAACGGCTTGTTTCGACAGGTCATCATAGATGATCAGCGCGTGCATGCCGTTGTCGCGGAAGTATTCCGCCATCGCGGTCGCCGAGTAGGGGGCGAGGAACTGCATCGGCGCCGGGTCCGAAGCGGTCGCGGCCACGACGGTGGTGTATTCCATCGCGCCGGCTTCTTCGAGTTTCTTCACCAGCTGCGCAACGGTCGAACGCTTTTGGCCGACGGCAACGTAGAAGCAGTGCAGCTTGTTGCCGGGGTTGGCGTCGTTGTACGACTTTTGGTTCAGGATCGTGTCGAGCGCGATCGCGGTTTTACCGGTTTGACGGTCACCAATGATCAGCTCGCGCTGGCCACGGCCGATCGGGATCATCGCGTCCACCGACTTGAGGCCGGTCGCCATCGGTTCGTGCACCGATTTCCGCGGAATGATGCCCGGGGCTTTCACGTCGGCGATGCGACGCTCTTTGCCTTCGATCGGGCCTTTGCCGTCGATCGGGTTGCCAAGCGCGTCAACGACGCGGCCCAGCAGGCCTTCACCGGCGGGCACGTCCACGATCGCGTTGGTGCGCTTGACGGTGTCGCCTTCTTTAATGTCGCGGTCCGAACCGAAGATAACGATACCGACGTTATCAACTTCAAGGTTCAGAGCCATCCCGCGGATACCACCGGGGAATTCGACCATCTCACCCGCTTGCACGTTGTCGAGACCGTGCACACGCGCGATACCGTCACCAACGGAGAGCACGCGGCCCACTTCAGCGACTTGGGCATCCTGCCCGAAGTTCTTGATCTGCTCCTTGAGGATTGCAGAGATTTCAGCTGCCTGGATGCCCATTTATCCGACCTCTTTCATGGCGTTCTGGAGGGAAGCGAGTTTGGCTTTGACCGAGCTATCGATCATGCGCGAACCCAGCTTGACGATCATGCCACCGATGAGGCTTTCATCGACGGCGACGTTCAGTTTGACGGTTTTACCCGTTTGTTTGGCGAGCGTTGCGGCCAGCTTGTCAGCTTGCGCGGCGCTCAATTCACTGGCCGAGGTGACATCGGCCGTCATTTCGCCTTTGGCTTCGGCAATCGCGTCGGCCAGCCCTTTAAGGAGCTGCGGCAGCGCGAACAGGCGACGTTTCTGCGCCATCAGCTTCAGGCCGTTGGCCAGCGGCGCCGACAGGGCCATCTTGGCACCCAGCGCGGCAATCGCGGCTTCCTGTTGCGACCGGGTATAGACCGGCGAGCTAATCAGGTCGCGCAGATCGGCGGAGCCGTTCAGTGCGTCACGCAGCGCGTCAACGTCGCTCGACAAAGCGTCAAGCCCACCCGCCTCCTGCGCAAGATCAAAAATGGCCGTGGCATAGCGCCCGGCAATGGATGCAGAAATCGAAGCTGGTTCGGACACGTCCACCCTTCCGATGCTTTGCCTCCGCACCCCGGTTGGCAGTGGTGCCACCGGGGCAGAGGCCCCCCTGGAACGCGCAAGTCTCCCATGCGCGCGCCGCATTCGGGCTTGGCATTAGCAGAGCAATGTGACCCTCGCAACCATCTTGGCATACAGAATGTGAATGTACCGGGCACATTTCAGGCCAAGGTCGTAACTGTTAGCGCCATGCCTTGTGCGATGCGTTGCGATGGGGCCCTGCGCGACCCCTCGGCTCATGTACAAGTTGTGGTCTCTGCGCATGAACTTCGGGCATAAGTTGAAAAAGGCGATTCTCTCTGACTTCCCTTGAGGGGAGATTAGACCCGCCCGGCGACGGGCTTGGGGCTGCCTTCAAGGATCGAGAGTGGCTTCCGCACGGCTGCGCCAAGGCCAGAGCGACGGGGCGCATGCACCTGTTTGGATACCTCTAGGATCAGTACGCCTGCCGCCAGAAAGCCCGCCGCGCGCCCGCCGACCTTTTCCCACATTTCTGATGAGCGCAGCCAGAACCGCCGCTGCGACGGCGGGATATAAAGTGCCGCCGTTTGCCGTTCGGGCACAAATCCCGCGCGCCGCGCCTGCGCATCCAATTGCCCCGGCGTATAGGGGCGGCCAAAGCCAAATGGCGTGGTTTCCTGCGGCGCCCAAAGCCCGGCGCGGTTGGGCACAATAAAAAGCGCCCGCCCGCCAGGCCCAAGCACGCGCCAGCATTCTTCTAACAGTGCATCGGGGTGGTCAGACACTTCCAGCCCATGCAAAACGACCAGCCGATCCACCATGCCGGTTTCCAGTGGCCAGCGGGTTTCGTCGCACAAGACGGAGACATTGGGCTCGCCCGGCGGCCAAGGCATCACCCCTTGCGGTGCGGGCATCAGTCCAATCACCCGGCGGGCACTGGGTAGGTAGGGGCGCAAAAGCGGTACCGCAAAGCCAAAGCCTGCCACCGTCTGCCCGGCCATCCCGCTATGGGTCGCGGGCCATAGCTCCACCACTTTATCGCGCACCGATTTTTGGGCGGCACGGCCCAACTGGGTGCGATAATAAAAATCCCGCAGGTCGAGCACGTCGAGATGCATTGCAGTTTTGCCTTTCTTGGGCGTAGCTTGGGAACCATAGCGCAACAGACGCAAAACGCCATGACCCTCGAACTTCTGACCATTCCCTGCCTGACCGACAATTATGCCTATCTTTGGCACGATACCGCGACCGATACTGTGGTGGCGGTTGATGTGCCCGATGCCGTGCCGCTGATGCGGGTGCTGACGGAGCGAGATTGGCAATTGCATCACATTTTGCTCACCCATCACCACGACGATCACATCGCCGGGGCCGAAGCTTTGGCGCAGGCGACGGGGGCGAAGATCATCGGCGCTGCCGCCGATGCGCATCGCCTGCCGCCGCTTGATCACGCTGTGCGCCCGGGCGAGGTGCTGCCCCTTGGGGTGGAAGATGTGCAGGTGATCGGGGCCGATGGCCATACGCTTGGCCATATCGCTTATTACCTGCCGGGCGCGGGTCTTTTGTTCTCGGGTGACAGTCTGATGAGTTGGGGCTGTGGGCGGCTGTTTGAAGGTAGCCCCGCGCAGATGCACGATACGCTGACCCGCATGGCGGCGCTGCCGCCCGAAACGCAGATTTGTTCTGGCCATGAATACACGCTTTCAAATGGCCGTTTCGCACTGAGCCTTGAGCCCGATCATCCGGCGCTATTGGAGCGTATGGCGCGGTGCGAGGCGCTGCGCAAAGATGACCTGCCCACGCTTCCGGTGCTTTTGTCCGAAGAACTGCTGACCAACCCATTCCTGCGCGGGGCCGACCCGGCGTTGCGTGCGGCGCTTGGCTTGCCCGAGAGCGCGGACCCGCTGGCCGTCTTTACTGAGGCGCGTTCCCGCAAAGACCGGTTCTGAGGGGTGAGCAAATCCTCCCCCCTCCGGCGCTTATTGCGCGCGCTTGGTGCTTTTGGCCCGGCGATGGGGCGCCGACCTCTGGTTGAGATCCTGCGCCCCGCCATTGGTGTTGGTCTGGCGATGGCGCTCGCCGATATTGCCATCACCGCGCTGAATGGAGACCGCGCGAACGGGATATTTCTGGTCTCGGGCATTGCCTCCTCTTCGGTGTTGATCTTTGCGATCCCGAATTCGCCGCTTGCGCAGCCGTGGTCGGCATTTATGGGGATGGTGATTTCGGCAGAGGCTGCGGTGGCGGCCACCACCTTCTTGCCCTATCCCTTCGCGGCAGGGGCGGCGCTTGCCGGGGCGGTGCTTGGCATGATGGCGCTGCGCGCGTTGCATCCCCCCGCTGCGGGCGTTGCGCTTTTTGTGGTGTTGGAGGCGGAGGCCGGGCATCCGGTGCATCCGCTCTTTCCGGTGTTTCCCGTGGGCGCTTTGATGGCGGCGCTGATTCTGATCGCGCTGGTCTGGCACCGGCTCTTCAAGCAAAGCTATCCAAACCGGTTGCCGCGCGTTCCGGATGCACCAAACCCGGTGACCGGTTTGGATGAAGATGACCTAGAAGCGGTGCTGTTGGAATTTCGTCAATCGGCCAATATTGCCCCCGCCGATTTGGAACGGTTGACAGAGGCGGTGGCCGCGCGTTCGGCGCAAGCGCTTTTGGCCACGACCCCTGCGCGGGCGATCATGCATCCGGCTGTCACTGTGGGGCCTGAAATGCCGCTGCGCGAGGTGATCGCCCGGATGCGTGCGGCGCATCTGCGGGTGCTGGCCGTGGCGGATAGTGAGGGCAGCCTGCTTGGCCTTGTTGATCAGTCTCGCTTGATTGATGCGCTGGAGGCCGGTTTTGGGATGCCGGCGCGCAGTTTGCGGGCGATGGAGCCGCAAGCGGTCGAGCTTATGGACCCGCAGCCCAATCCCGTTTCTGCTGATTTGCCGCTCGCGGCCCTGCTCGCGCGTTTTGCGCGGCCCGGCGCGCCGCCTGTTCCTGTGCTGGATGGCGGGCGACTCGTTGGCATGGTGGGGCGCGCTGATCTTGTGGCCGCATTGACCAGTCGGGCACCGGGTTTTGCCCAAAGCACGCAGGAAAAAAATGCCTGATACACAGCGCCGCCACAAAGGCGGGCGGAATGCGGTGCGTTTGTTCACAATTGCAACAGCTTTGTGACCGGAGAAGAAAAAAGAGCGTTCAGGGCTTGAAGCGCGACAAAATCCACCGAAACTTAACCTTGTAACGCCAGGATCGGTATACCCCACGAAAGGAGCGCCGGATGCCCTCGTTCTCGACCACGCTCGAACAAGCAATTCACGCGGCTTTGGCCCTTGCCAACACCCGCAAACACGAACTGGCGACGCTCGAACACTTGCTTCTGGCGCTGCTTGATGAACCCGATGCCAGCCGTGTGATGCGCGCTTGCGGTGTCGATTTGGATGAGCTGCGTCAGACTTTGACGGAATTCATCGATGATGATCTCTCGACGCTGATCACCGAGGTCGAAGGCTCTGAAGCCGTTCCGACCGCCGCGTTCCAGCGGGTGATCCAGCGCGCCGCGATCCATGTGCAAAGCTCTGGCCGCACCGAAGTGACGGGGGCCAATGTGCTTGTCGCGATCTTCGCGGAGCGGGAATCGAATGCCGCCTTCTTCCTGCAAGAGCAGGATATGACGCGCTATGATGCGGTGAATTTCATCGCCCATGGTGTCGCCAAAGACCCGGAATTCGGCGAGCCGCGCCCGGTGATTGGCGCTGAGGAAGAGGTGAAATCCGAAGCCGCCCAACCGGGTGAGGCGAAGGAATCCGCGCTTGGCAAATACTGCGTGAACCTCAACCAGAAATCGCAAAAAGGCGATATCGACCCGCTGATCGGTCGCGCCGAAGAGGTAGAGCGCTGCATTCAGGTGCTGTGCCGCCGCCGCAAAAACAACCCGCTTCTGGTCGGTGACCCGGGCGTGGGCAAAACCGCCATTGCCGAAGGTTTGGCGCTCAAGATCACCCGTGGCGAAACGCCCGAAATCTTGTCGCATGCCACGATCTATTCGCTTGATATGGGCGCGCTGCTTGCGGGCACTCGCTACCGTGGTGACTTTGAAGAACGTCTCAAAGCCGTGGTGAAAGAGCTTGAAGATCATCCCGATGCGATCTTGTTTATCGACGAGATCCATACCGTGATCGGTGCGGGCGCGACCTCGGGCGGGGCAATGGATGCCTCCAACCTGCTTAAGCCTGCGCTGCAAGGCGGCAAGCTGCGCACGATGGGGTCCACCACCTACAAAGAGTTCCGTCAGCACTTTGAAAAAGATCGCGCGCTGTCGCGCCGGTTCCAAAAGATCGACGTGAATGAACCCTCGGTGCCCGATAGCATCAAGATCC
The DNA here is from genome assembly GCF_900217725.1 of Rhodobacter sp. JA431. Classification (NCBI taxonomy): domain Bacteria; kingdom Pseudomonadati; phylum Pseudomonadota; class Alphaproteobacteria; order Rhodobacterales; genus Rhodobacter; species Rhodobacter sp. JA431. The sequence goes on along the minus strand of NZ_OBMP01000001.1, from coordinate 349,674 downwards.
TGATGGGGCTCAAACCCTATTTCGAGGAACACCACGAGGTGCGCTACACCAATGATGCCATCAAGGCGGCGGTGGAGCTCTCGGCGCGCTACATCCACGACCGCAAGCTGCCCGATAAAGCGATCGACGTGATCGACGAGGCGGGCGCGGCGCAGCACCTGCTGCCCGACAGCAAACGGCGCAAAACGCTGGGGGCGAAAGAGATTGAGGCCGTGGTGGCCAAGATCGCTCGCATCCCGCCGAAAAACGTCTCTAAAGACGATGCCCAAGTGCTGCGCGATCTGGAGAAAACGCTCAAACGCGTGGTCTTTGGTCAAGACAAGGCAATTGATGCGCTGGCCTCGGCGATCAAGCTTTCCCGCGCTGGTCTGCGCGAGCCTGAAAAGCCGATTGGCAACTACCTCTTTGCGGGCCCTACCGGCGTCGGCAAAACCGAGGTGGCCAACCAGCTTGCCAATACGCTTGGCGTGGAACTGCTGCGCTTCGACATGTCGGAATACATGGAGAAACACGCGGTTTCCCGTTTGATCGGCGCGCCTCCGGGCTATGTCGGCTTTGACCAAGGCGGGCTTTTGACCGATGGCGTCGATCAGCATCCGCATTGCGTGCTGCTGCTGGACGAGATCGAGAAAGCCCACCCCGATGTGTTCAATATCCTGCTCCAGGTGATGGACCACGGCAAGCTGACCGATCACAACGGCCGTCAGGTGGATTTCCGCAATGTGATCTTGATCATGACCTCGAACGCCGGGGCCTCCGATATGGCGAAAGCCGCGATCGGGTTTGGCCGCGAGCGCCGCGAGGGCGAGGATACCGCCGCGATCGAGCGCACCTTCACGCCGGAGTTCCGCAACCGTCTGGATGCGGTGGTCAGCTTCGCGCCGCTGCCGCGTGACACGATCTTGCAAGTGGTCGATAAATTCGTGCTGCAACTCGAAGCGCAGCTCATTGATCGCAATGTGCATATCGAGCTGACGCCGGAAGCCGCGCATTGGCTGGCCGAGAAGGGCTATGATGACAAGATGGGCGCGCGTCCGCTGGGCCGCGTGATCCAAGAGCACATCAAAAAGCCGCTCGCCGAAGAACTGCTGTTTGGTCGCTTGATGAAAGGCGGCGTGGTCAAGGTGGGCGTGAAGGACGATGCCATCGTTCTCAACGTCGAAGAACCCGGCAAGCCGCGCATTTCTGGCTCCAAGCCGCGGCTTTTGCCGGCTGACTAAAGGATGCTTGGGCTCCCGGTTCTCGGGGGCCTTTGCCCCCCAATGCGCCCCCGTTCCGGTATGCCGGGCCGAGGGCTTTTTGCTGTCTTGGGGTTGGCACTTGTGCCCGGTGGGGCAGGGGCTTTTGGCCTGCAATTGCCCGTGGACTGCACCTTGGGCGAGACCTGCTACATCCAGCATTATGTCGACCGTGAGCCGGGGCCGGGTGTGCGCGACTTTGGTTGCGGTACTGCAAGCTATGATGGCCACGATGGCACCGATTTCGCGCTGCCCTCGCTTGCGGCGATGCGGGTAGGCGTTGCGGTGCTGGCGGCTGCGCCGGGCCGGGTGCTGGGCTTGCGCGATGGCGAAGCGGATGGCGCTTATCTTTCGGGGCAAAGCGTCGCCAACAAGGAATGCGGCAATGGGGTGGTGATCGATCATGCCGATGGCTGGCAGACGCAATATTGCCACCTGCGGCAAGGCTCGGTCTTGGTCGCCGTGGGTCAAGAGGTTGCGGCGGGCGCGCCGTTGGGGTTGGTCGGCCTGTCGGGCTTGGCGGAGTTCCCACATTTGCATCTCTCGGTGCGCCATGAGGGGGAAGAACTGGACCCGTTCCTTCCTTCTGCCGCAGACAGCTGCGCCACAGACCCCACCGATAGCCTATGGCAAAGCCCCGTTCCTTATGTGGGCGGAGGGCTTTTGCGTGCGGGGCTGACCTCTGCGCCGCCCGATTATGAGGCGGTGAAAGATGGTGGCGAAAGCCCCGCGACTGTGCCCCACGAGGCACCTGCGCTGGTGGTTTGGGCCTATGGCTTTGACAGCCGCGAGGGGGACAGCCTGACCTTGCGGATCACTGGGCCCGCGGGCTTTGCCTTTGACCATCAGACGGTGTTCGAGAAGCCGAAGGCGCTCTTTATGCGCTATGGCGGCAAGCGCGCCCCGGCGGGTGGGTTCACACCGGGGGTATATAAAGCCGAGGTGATCTTGACCCGCGATGGTGCGGAACTGAGCCGTCAGACCCATATGGCGGAGATTCTGCCCTAAGCGGGTAAGTTTCCCCGCCCCAGCCGTTGACTCCCTGCCAGCGCCCTGTATAAGCCGCCCATCCCGGTGGCGAAAGCTGCCGGGCCTTTCATTGGTGTTGGTGGACCCCGCAAGGGGAAGCCTGTCGCCCAAAGCTTTGCGGATAAGGCTGCGGGAAAGGACAACGCCCTTCGTAACATAAGAAGGAGATCAGCGATGACCAAACGCACCGCTGCCAAGTACAAAATCGACCGCCGCATGGGCGAAAACATCTGGGGCCGCGCCAAGTCGCCGCTCAACAAACGCGAATATGGCCCGGGGCAACACGGCCAACGCCGTAAGGGCAAACTGTCCGACTTCGGTACCCAGCTCCGCGCCAAGCAAAAGCTCAAAGGCTACTACGGCGATCTGACCGAAAAACAATTCCGCCGCATCTACGCCGAAGCCGAGCGTGTGAAGGGCGACACCGGTGAAAACCTGATCGGTCTGCTCGAGCGCCGCCTCGACGCGATCGTGTACCGCGCCAAATTCGTGCCGACCGTCTTCGCCGCCCGTCAATTCGTGAACCACGGCCACGTGACCGTGAACGGCAAACGCGTCAACATCGCGTCGTACCGCGTCAAAGAAGGCGACGTGATCGCCGTTCGTGACCGTTCGAAGCAACTCGCTCTCGTGCTGGAAGCCGTGCAATCGGCCGAGCGCGACGTGCCGGATTACCTCGAAGTCGACCACAACAAAATGACCGCCACCTTCGTGCGCACCCCGGGCCTCAGCGATGTGCCCTACCCGGTGCAAATGGAACCGAACCTGGTGGTCGAATTCTACGCGAAGAACTGATCCTGTTCTTCGCCCCTCCAATCGAAAGGCCGCCCGTCTGGGCGGCCTTTTTCGTTGCGCGGTGTTTGGCTTATGCCCGGTTGGGCCGCGTAAAAGAAAACGGGCCCAACCATGCGGTGGGCCCGTTTCGGTTCCGGCGTGAGGTCGTAGGCTTAGGCGTCTTTCTTCGCGGCAGCTTTGCGCAGCTTGTTCTTCAACATCGGCCAGAGTGGCGTGGAGGTGAAGAAGATCGCCACCACCGCCATGAACAGCACCAGCGACAGCGGCGAGGTGAAGATGCCGTGGAACAGCCGCCCAAGGTCTTCGCGCTCTGAAATGATCGCGCGGCGCCAGTTATCGTCAATCAGCCGCGACAGGATCACGCCCAAGATCACCGGGCCAAGCTGATAGCCGTAAAGCTTCATGAAATAGCCCAGCACGCCAAAGCCAAGCATCCAATAGACATCGGTCAGCGCGTTATTCACGGCAAAAGCGCCGATGATCGAGAGCAGAAGGATCAGCGGGAACAGCATCGCGCGCGGCAGTTCCACCACCTTCACGAAGATCCGGATCCCGGTGAGGCCGAAGATCAGCATGAACACCGTGGCGAGCACAAGCGCGCCTAGAATGAACCAGAACATCTCGGGCCGTTCGATCATCAGCATCGGGCCGGGGTTCAGGCCGTGAATGAACATGGCGCCAATGATGATCGCAGTGACCGAGTCCCCGGGAATGCCGAGCGTCAGCATGGGGATGAAGGCACCGCCGACCGCTGCGTTGTTCGCGGTTTCGGGTGCCACAAGCCCCGCGCGCGCGCCTTGGCCAAAGGGCACTTCCGGGTTTTTGGTGACGCGCTTGGCGTGGTCATAAGACATCAGCGCCGCGATATCGCCCCCCGTGCCCGGCAGTGCACCGATGATCACCCCGATAAGCGAGGTCTGCACCGAAAGCGGCAGGAACTTCAGAACTGATTTCCATGAGGGGATCACGCGGGTGATCTTTTGTTTCACCGCAGGTGTGTTGATGTGTTTGAGCTGCATCAGCGCCTCAGAGACACCGAAAAGGCCGATCATCACCGCCACAAAGGAAATACCCCCCCAAAGCTCGATATAGCCGAAGGTGAAGCGTTCTTGTGCGGTGAGCGGGTCAAGCCCCACACAGCCAATGGTCAGCCCCAAAGCACCGGCGAAAACGCCCTTGATCAGGCTTTCGCCGGAGAGCGAGCCCACAAGCAAGATGCCAAGGATCGCAAGCAGCATATAGTCGCGCGGCTGGAAGCGGATCGCAAATTCCGACACCGCTGGGGCGGCAAAGCCCAAAACCGCAATGCCAATGAGCCCGCCCAAGGCCGACATGGTGGTGGAAAGGCCGATCGCCTCGCCCGCAAGCCCCTTTTTCGCCAAGGGGTAGCCATCGAGCGCGGTGGCAATCGCCGAGGGCGCACCGGGAATGTTGAGCAAGATCGCCGTGCGTGACCCGCCATAAACGCCGCCCATATAGATGCCGATCATCAGCGCGAGCGCGTCATACATCTCCCAGCCGAAGGTGAAAGAGATCAGGATCGACACCGCCATCGTGACCGAAAGGCCGGGGATCGCGCCAATATAGATGCCCGCAAAGGTGCCAGCCCCCACCAGCGCCAAAAGGCGCAGGTCGATCCATGTCATAAAGAAATGGGTGAAATCCATCACTTCGCCCCCCCGTTAAGAATGGAGCCGATATAGGCGAGGATTTCACGCTCTGGCACGATGCCCTCGGGCATCAGCACCGAGAAGACGAGGCGGAACACGACATAAACGAGCGCGAGCGAAAGCGCAGAGGTCAGTGCCGCACGCAAAGGGTTGCCGCGCGCCATCACCCAATTGGCAATCGTCAAGAACACGAAAGAGGTCGGCAGGAAGCCCACAGGCTGCAGTGCCAGCGCATAAAAGCCCATCAAGATGATGGTCAAAATCACCAGCCCCGGAAACACCGACTTCCAACCATGCACATCACTATGGGGCAACCGCAGCGTTTTGAACGTGATGATCGTCGAGGTGATCACCATCATGCCGGTGGCGAACATCGGGAAGCTGCCCGGTTCTGCCAGCCCCGAAAGGCCCGAGATTTGCGTTGCGGTGTAAAATAGGAACAGGCTGACCGCCACCATCAGAACGGAAAAAATCCGCTCGCCGGGCAGTCTGCGATTGGGGTCGTGCATCGGGGCCTCCTCGCAAGAGAACACCGCCCCCTTTTCGGAGGGCGGTGCATTTGGTTTATCGCACTATCAGGGGCGCGGAATGTCGAAATCTTCCGGGGATTTCTTGGCGATGCCCGCATCATAGACCAGCCACGAAGTCACAGACTGCCATTTCGCCATATAGTCTTTGGCCTCTGCGCCGCTCAGGTTGATCGGCAGATAGGCGCGGTTGTGCAGCAGTTCAACAAAGTCGGTCGCTTGCGCGCCTTCCAGATAGGCTGCCGAAAGCTTGGCCACCACGTCATCCGGCGTGCCCGCTTTCACGAAGACGCCGAAGAACGGACCCCACGGCAGGTATTTGCCGTAGCCCGGGAAGTCTTCGGTGATCGGCGGGATGCCCGGCAGGGCCTCGTTCGGCGTGCTGTCCACCAGCGCGATGACCTTGATCCGCTCCGCTTTGATCGCCTCAAGCGCGGCGCCCAGAACGGCGGGCATCACGTCAATGGCGCCCCCTTGCAGCGCGGTCAGCGCCGGGCCGTCACCATCGTAGGGCACGAAGGTCGCCGAGATATCAACTTCGGCATCCAGCATCGCGGTAACAACCGAGGGCAGGCCGCCCGGACCGGTCGAGCCGAATTTCACCTCTTCGGGGTTGGCGGCCATATAGTCGACCAGTTCCTTGAAGGTGTTGTAGGGCGCATCGGGGCGGGCCACCAGAATCGGCACGCCACGCGCAAGCAGCGCAACCGGCTCAAAATCGCTGTTATAGTCGAAATTGCCAAGACCCATGACCTTGTAAAGCATCGGGTTTTCGGCACCCATCAGCAGCGTGTAGCCATCGGCTTTCTGCGTCATGGTGAATTTGGCCGCAATCGCGCCCACGCCGCCGGTCATGTTTTGCATCACGACCTTGCCACCCAGAACCTCTTCGGCATGGGGCGTCACGGCGCGCATCACGGCATCGGTCGACCCACCAGCACCCCATTGGATGATGCCTTGGATTTCTTTTTCCGGATATTCGGCGAAAGCCGCGCCCGCTATGACCAGCGCCGCAGCAGAAACGGCACCAAACATTTTCAACTTCATGAGTTCTCCTCCCAGAGTCGCCTCGGCCCATTTAGTATGGGAACGGGGGGAGACTTCACGATTGGGAGAGGGGCGTCAAATGCTAAGTTGGTCGCTAACGTGAACTTCGTGTTAATTTTTGCCGATTCTCTGACCAGTTGGTTAGGTCAGAAGCAAATCCCTATCGTCAGGACGTTGGTTCACAGAATGGGCGCGTTCTGTTCGACCACGGCCTCCATCGCAACGTAACTCGATGTCGCAGCCACATGCGGCAGGGTCGAGATCGCTTCGCCCATGATCCGGCGATATTCGGTCATGTCATGGGCGCGGACTTTCAGCAAATAATCAAACCCGCCCGCGATCATGTAGCATTCCTCCACCTCGGGAATCGCGCGCACCGCGGCGTTGAACTGGGCCAATGCCTTTTCGCGCGTGTCTGTCATGCGCACTTCCACAAAGGTGACGTGGGTCAGCCCCAGCTTGCGCGGCGATAGCACCGCCCGGTAGCCGGTGATCACCCCCATCTCTTCCATCGCCTTGATCCGCGCTGCAACCGGGGTTTTCGAAAGCCCCACCTTGCGCCCCAATTCGGTGATCGCAATGCGTGCGTTTTCCACCAGCGCGTTCAGAATTTTGCGGTCGGTCGAATCAAGTAAGTCAGACATGGCTGTTTTGTGCCTCACGAATGTTCTGATCGTCTATCATTTTGCCAATGATTGGGCAAAACGTCCACGGGGTGCGGCGTATACTTTGGGAAACGCCCAAGGAGTGCGCGCCGATGATCCACCCCGTTCTCTCCCCCCTTGGCCCCGAGGCCAAATTCGCCCCTGAAGAGCAGGTTCTCGCCCGTTTAATCGCCGATTGGGGGCCGTCTGAAGGTCAGCTTGCCCGTGCCGTGGCGCGCGCGACCGAGCTTGTGACGCGGCTGCGCAGTGCTGGGCGTCTGGGGCTGATGGAACAGGTGATGGCGCAATATGCGCTGTCGAGCGCAGAGGGTGTGGCGCTGATGTGTTTGGCCGAAGCGCTGTTGCGTGTGCCCGATTCCGCCACGATTGATGCGCTGATCGAAGACAAGATCGCGCCCTCGGATTGGTCGCGCCATCTGGGCACGGCGGCCTCGCCCTTGGTCAATGCCTCCACTTGGGCGCTGATGCTCACGGGCAAAGTGCTCGAAGATGGCGAGGGTGTTGCGGGCACGCTGCGTGCGATGGTGCGAAGGCTGGGAGAGCCGGTGATCCGCGCTGCCGTGGGCCAAGCCATGCGCGAGATGGGGCGGCAGTTCGTTTTGGGCGAAACCATTGAAAAGGCGCTCAAGCGCGCGCAATCGCGCGAGGCGCAAGGCTATACGCTCAGCTATGATATGCTGGGCGAAGCTGCGCTTACCGCCGCCGATGCCGCCCGCTACCGCGATGCCTATGCGCAGGCGATCACCGCGATTGGCAAAGTGGCCAAGGGTGGTTCGGTACACGACAACCCCGGTATTTCGATCAAGCTTTCGGCGCTCCACCCTCGCTATGAGGTGGCGCAAGAGGCCCGCGTGATGGCCGAACTTGTGCCGGTGGTGCAGGCCCTTGCCCGCCAAGCGGCTGCGGCGGGTATTGCACTTCATGTCGATGCCGAAGAACAAGACCGGCTTGCGCTCTCGCTCAAGGTGATGGAGGCGGTGATGGCCGACCCCGCCACCGCCGGGTGGGAGGGCTTTGGCGCGGTGGTGCAAGCCTATGGCAAACGCGCAGGCGCGGCGATTGAGACGCTTTACGACGCGGCTCGGCGCCATGATCGGCGTCTCAATATCCGGCTTGTCAAAGGTGCCTACTGGGACAGCGAGATGAAGCGTGCCCAAGTGGAGGGGCATCCGGGCTTTCCGCTTTTCACCAGCAAAGTGGCGACCGATGTGGCCTATATCTGCCTTGCGTCCAAGCTTTTTGCGCTGTCAGACAGGCTCTATCCGCAATTTGCAACGCATAACGCTCACACCGTCGCGGCGGTGCTCGAACTTGCACAAGGCCGACCTTTTGAATTTCAGCGCCTACACGGCATGGGGGCGCAACTGCATGACAGTGTGCTGGCCGAAACGGGCGGGCGGTGCCGGATTTATGCGCCCGTCGGCGCGCATCGCGACCTGCTCGCCTATATGGTGCGGCGGCTGTTGGAAAACGGGGCCAATGCCTCTTTCGTGCATCAGATCACCGATGCCACTGTGCCCCCATCCGTGATTGCGGCCTGCCCGTTTGAGCGGTTGCCCTCTGCTGCCCCGCCGGGCGGGCTTGTCGCGCCTGAAGCGCTTTTTGCCGATCGCATCAATTCGCGTGGCTTTGATCTTAGCGATCCTGCCGTTCTGGCCAGCCTTGACGCGGTGCGGGTTGGCGAAACGCCCGATGCCACGCCAATCATTGTGGGGGCGGCGAGCGGACCCACGCGCCCGGTGTGTAACCCCGCCACCGGGGCCATCGTCGCGCAGGTGACGGAGGCCGATGCCGCTACCGTCGCTACCGCTTTAGACGGGGCGCAGGTTTGGGACGCGCCCGCCCATGCGCGCGCAGAGGTGTTGCGCCGCGCTGCCGACCTTTATGAAGAACACCACGGCGCGATTTTCTCCGCACTGGCGCGCGAGGCGGGCAAGACCTTGCCAGATGCGGTGGCGGAGCTGCGCGAAGCGGTTGATTTTCTTCGCTACTATGCGGCGCAAGGGGCCGCGGATTCGCGCGCGCCGCGTGGCCGGATCGTGGCGATCAGCCCTTGGAACTTCCCGCTTGCGATCTTTACAGGGCAAATCGCAGCGGCGCTGATGGCGGGCAATGCGGTGCTCGCCAAACCCGCCGAGCAAACCCCGCTGGTGGCTGCGATGGCGGTGCGGTTGTTGCATCAAGCGGGGGTGCCGCGCGCTGCGTTACAACTGCTGCCGGGCGAGGGGGCAACGGTGGGCGCGGCGCTCACGCGCGACCCGCGCGTGGCGGGGGTGGTCTTCACTGGCTCAACCGAAACGGCGCGCGTTATTGCGCGCTCAATGGCCGCCCACATGGCCTCCGGAACCCCGCTGATTGCCGAAACCGGCGGGCTGAATGCTATGGTGGTGGATAGCACCGCGCTGCCGGAACAAGCGGTGCGCGACATCGTCAATTCAGCTTTCCGCTCGGCGGGGCAGCGATGCTCGGCGCTGCGCTGCCTTTACGTGCAAGAAGATATCGCGCCTCGGCTGATTGAAATGCTCAAAGGCGCGATGGAGGCGCTATCTATCGGTGACCCTTGGGGGATTTCGACCGATGTCGGTCCGGTGATTGATGGCGACGCAAAGGCCGGGATCGCGGTTTGGATTGCCGCGCATCAAAACGAAATACTGCATCAAGTCGCTGCACCAGAAGCGGGGCATTTCGTTGGCCCGACACTGATCAAGGTGGATGGAATTGCCCAAATCGAACGTGAGGTCTTTGGCCCAGTGTTGCATCTTGCAACTTTTTCCGCCGAAGACCTGCCGCAGGTGATTGCCGATATCAACGCGCGCGGTTTTGGCCTGACCTTTGGGCTGCATACGCGGATTGATACCCGCGTGGCCGAGGTGGCGGGGCAGGTGCAGGCGGGCAATATCTACGTCAACCGCAACCAAATCGGCGCGGTGGTGGGCAGCCAGCCCTTTGGTGGAGAGGGGCTTTCGGGCACCGGGCCAAAAGCGGGTGGGCCGCTGTATCTGGGGCGGTTTTTCGCGCCCGCGCCGCGCGACGGCACCATCTCGTCGGAGCCGTTCTCGGCAGAGCAGTTGTTGCCCGGCCCGACGGGGGAGTTGAACCGATTGAGCCTGCATCCGCGCGCCCCCGTTTTGTGCCTTGGTCCGAGCGCGGCAGAGTGTGCCGTGCAGATGACGGCCGTTCAGGCGCTGGGCGGGGTGGCGAGGCAACTGGATCGGGGGCTCACGCCAGAAGAGCTTATGGAAATCAAAGATATTTGTGCGGTTCTTTGGTGGGGCGATACAGAAAAAGGGCGGGCCTATGCGCAAGCGCTCGCGTTGCGCGAGGGGCCTTTGGTGCCGCTGATCACCAGCCTTCCAGACCGCGCGCATGTGATGCATGAGCGGCATCTGTGCGTGGATACGACGGCGGCCGGGGGCAATGCGGCGCTTTTGGGCAGCTGATCCATGCGCAAAACGCATGAGGAGCCGCACAATCGACGGTCGATTTGCGCGGCCCCACGCGCTACCAAGGCCATGGCGCAAGGGCGCGCCAAGGGAGCGTTCGAATGTCTGAAGCACCTCTAACGGGGCTCAAAGTGGTTGAACTGGCGCGGATTCTGGCGGGGCCTTGGATCGGCCAGACCTTGGCGGATTTGGGGGCCGAAGTTGTAAAAGTGGAATCCCCCGAAGGGGATGATACCCGCCGCTGGGGCCCGCCTTTCATTGAGCGCATCCGACCCGATGGCACTTTTGAAACTGTGGCCGCCTATTTCCACGCTGCAAACAGAGGAAAAACTTCGGTCACCTGTGACTTTTCCAACAATAATGATCTGAACCGGCTTAAACGGCTGATTGCCGAGGCCGATGTGGTGATTGAGAATTTTAAACTCGGTGGGTTGAAAAAGTATGGTCTCGATTATGAAAGCCTTTCGGCCACCAACCCCGGTTTGATCTATGTTTCCGTTACCGGATTTGGCCAAACCGGCCCGCGCGCAGCGCAGCCGGGTTATGATTTTCTGATCCAAGGCATGTGCGGGATCATGGATTTGACCGGCCAGAAGGGTGGTGAGCCGCAAAAGGTGGGTGTGGCTTGGATTGATGTGTTCACCGGGCTTTATGGGGTGATTGGCGTGCAAGCGGCCTTGGCCGAGCGTGCACGCTCTGGCCTTGGGCAGCAGGTGGATATGAGCTTGCTGGATTGTGGAGTGGGGGTGCTCGCGAACCAAGCGATGAACCATCTCTTGGGCGGGCAGGTGCCGCATCGCTTGGGCAATGCGCACCCTAATATTGTGCCTTATCAGGTGTTTCCGGCGTCAGATGGGCATTTGATCATCGCTTGCGGCAATGATCGGCAGTTTTTGGCGCTTTGCGATCTGCTCTCGCTTCCCGAACTTGCCCTGAACCCCGATTATGCCTCCAATGCGGGCCGTGTCGCGCAGCGCGATGCCCTTTGCGCACAAATCGCGAAGGCCACAGCGAAACGTCCGAAAGCCGATCTGATCGCTGCGCTAGAGGCCGGGGGTGTGCCTGGTGGTCCGATCAATGATGTGGCCGAGGCCTTGGCCGAGCCGCAGGTGGTGGCACGCGGGATGCGCATTTCCCCCGAGGGTATTGCCGGGCTGCGCACGCCGATTGTCTTTTCGCGCTCTGATTTGGCGCTTGAGAAGGCGAGCCCCGCGCTGGGTGACGGGGAATGGCATTTTTCGGTCGGTTGAGGCGTTGCCATTGCGACCCCGCGCCGCATATCTGGGCGCAAGACGCGCGGGGGACCAGTGCAACAGACGCCGAGATTCGAGTTTGACCGGGGGCCGGAGGGCATCGGGCTGCGCCTGACGCGGCCTGTTTCGGTTATTCGGGCGGATCATCCGCAGGAGATGGCGCAGGCTTTTGCCGAAATCGCGGCTGCGCGGGCGGCGGGCAAATGGCTTGCGGGGATGCTGAGCTATGAGCTGGGTTATTTGTTCTCGCCCAAGCTCGAACCGCTTTTGCCGCAAAAACGGACTCTGCCGCTGATGCTCTTTGGCGTTTATGACGCCCCCGAATTGGCCGTGCCCGAGACACAGCCGAGCGCCGAGGCACCGCAGTTCACCCCGGTGATTTCCCAACATGCCTACCAGCAAGCCTTTGACCGCGTGCAGGCCTATATTGCGGCAGGCGATACCTATCAGATCAACCTTACCTTCCCGCAAACCGCGCCTTATGCGGGCGATCCGCGCGCGCTTTATGCGCGGCTGAAGGCGGCGCAGCCGGTGGGGCATGGGGTGCTGGTCGAGGCAGGGGAATTTGCGCTTTTGTCCCGCTCGCCCGAATTGTTTTTTGCCATTGACGCGGTAGGGCAAGCCACGGTGCGCCCGATGAAAGGTACGGTCGCGCGCGGTGCAAACCCGCAGGCTGACCAAGCTGCTGCTGCTTGGCTAAAGGGGTCGGAAAAGAACCGGGCCGAGAATCTGATGATCGTTGATCTGTTGCGCAACGATCTAAGCCGGATTTCCAAGGTCGGTTCGGTCAGGGTGCCCGCGCTTTATGACATTGAAAGCTATACGACGGTGCATCAGATGACCTCCACCGTCACCGCGCAACTGCTTGGGGGTGTTGATTTTCAGCAGATTTGCGCCGCCCTCTTTCCCTGTGGCTCTGTCACCGGAGCCCCAAAGATCCGCGCGATGCAGATCATCCATGAACTGGAAACCGCGCCAAGAGGTGCCTATTGTGGCGCCATCGGCTGGATCGCGCCCGACGGGGCGATGGAATTCAACGTCGCGATCCGCACGATCGAGCTGCGCGACGGGGTGGCCACGCTCAATGTGGGCGGCGGTCTGGTGCATGACAGTGAAGGGGCATCTGAATGGGCGGAAGCACTGAGCAAGGCAGCCTTCGTGCGCGCGCCCCTTCCGGATTGCACCTGATCGAAACAATGCGCTGGGCGCCGCGGTTTGGCGTTGAATTGCTTTTGGGGCACATGGCGCGTTTGAGCGAGGGTTGCGAAGCGCTCGATATTCCCTGCGATATGTGGCGCGTTGAGCAGATGATTGACGCCGTGAAGGGCGACGAACCGCTGCGGTTGCGTTTGACCGTGGCGCTTGATGGCACACCCGAATTGATGAAAGCGCCGCTGCCCGCGCCGAAGGCGATGTGGCGTGTGGGGCTTGCGAAAGAGCGTGTCGATTCCGGCGATGATTTCCGGCGCATAAAATCGACCGAGCGGGGGATCTATGATCGCGCGCGCGCCGCGTTACCCGAGGGGCTTGATGAGCTGGTGTTCTTAAATGAGCACGATGATCTGGTCGAAGGCACGATCACCAATATCTTCCTATGGCGCGATAATGCGCTGCTGACGCCGCCGGTGAGTGCGGGGGCATTGCCGGGGGTGTTGCGGGCTGAGTTGATCCGCACCGGGCGCGCGCGCGAGGCGCGGCTTGGCTGGTCCGACATCATGGATGGGCGCGTTTATCTGGGCAATGCGCTGCGCGGGTTGGTGCCTGCGGTGGTGATCTGAGGTTTTAAAGCGCGCCCGGCTGTGGCACTTTGTGCGCGCTAACGGAAAGGGAAGACATGCGGAAAGTGGAACTGGGCCGGACCGGCGTGATGGTGAGCGAAATCTGCCTTGGCTCAATGACTTGGGGCACGCAAAACACCGAAGCCGAGGGGCATGCGCAGATTGATTGCGCGCTTGACCGGGGGGTGAATTTTATCGACACCGCCGAGGTCTATCCGGTCAACCCGATCAGCGCGGAAACGGTGGGCCGCACCGAAGAGATCATTGGCACGTGGTTTGCCAAAACCGGGCGGCGCAAAGATGTGGTGCTGGCCACGAAAATCGCAGGCGACGGCATGAAAGCGGTGCGCGATGGCGGCCCGATCACGCCTGCCTCGATCCGGGTGGCGGTGGAAGGCTCGCTCAAGCGGCTGCAAACGGACCATATCGACCTTTACCAATTCCACTGGCCGAACCGGGGCGGCTATCACTTCCGGCAGAACTGGAAGTTTGATCCCTCCAAGCAGCCCGGCAAAGCGGAAATCGAAGACAATATGACCGCCTGCCTTGAGGCGCTCGCCAGCCTGCGCGGCGAGGGCAAGATTGGCCATTTCGGTCTGTCGAATGACAGCGCTTGGGGCACGATGGAGTTCATTCGGTTGGCCGAAGCGGGGCATGGGCCGCGCGTTTCCGCAATCCAGAACGAATATTCGCTGATGTATCGGCTCTACGACACTGATTTGGCCGAACTGGGTGTGCATGAAGGGGTGACGCTTTTGGCCTATTCGCCGCTCGCCACGGGCATGCTGAGCGGGAAGTATTCCGGCGGGGCCGTGCCCGAGGGCTCGCGCCGCGCGATCGTGCGCGAACTCGGTGGGCGGTCGAACCCGCGCGCCTTTGAAGTGGCCGATCTTTACGTGGCGCTTGCGCGTGACGCTGGGCTGGACCCTGTGACGATGGCGATTGCTTGGACGCTGGGCCGCCCCTTCCCGATTGTGCCGATCATCGGCGCCACCTCGATTGCGCAGCTTGAAAAGTCGCTCGATGCGGCGGGGATGGCGCTCGATAAAGCGCTGCTGGCAGAGATTGACCGGGTGCATCATGCCCATCCGATGCCGTTCTAAAATCGCCCTTTTGGGGCTGGCGGTTCTTTTGGCTGCCTGCAAACCGGGGGCGGACGACCCGCCCCCCTTGCCACCAGTGGGGGCCGCCGCCGTCGCGCGTGACAAGGGGCTATGCGAAGCGGGTGGCGGCCAATGGGCAAGCCTTGGCGGTGCGCAATATTGCGTGACCCGTACCAAGGATGCCGGGCGGTCTTGTCGGGCAAGCACGGATTGTGAAGGCGCTTGTCTGGCGCGGTCCATGACCTGTGCGCCCGCCAAACCGCTTTTGGGCTGCAATGAGGTGCTGTCCAGCACGGGCCTGCGGGGGACCGAATGCATCGAATAGCGGTGGGCCTGAGCATCATCGCCCTCTTGGGTGGCTGCATGGCCGCCCCCCAGCCAAGCCTGCGCGATCCGGAAAAGATGATTTCTTCGGCGGCGCTTTTTGACCCGGCGCGGTTCGCGGGCGATTGGGTCGTGGCGCAATCCGCCACGCCGGGCTGTGCCGGTGCGCAGCAGAGCTGGAAATTGCATGGCGCGGGCGCCTATGCGCTTTCGGGGATTGATTGCACGGGGCCCGTGCCTGCGGTGCTCGAAGGGCGCGCAGTGCTGACCGGGCCGGGCGCGCGGCTCAGTCCAACGCAGGGCTTCGCGAAAGAGCCAATTTTTGTGCTCTGGGTCGATCAAGATTATCGCGTGGCTGCGCTTGGGACGCCTGCGGGCAATTGGGGGATTGTGCTCAACCGTCCCGGCATGGCGCGGGGCGATCTGATTGCCGCCGCGCGCGAAGTGCTGGATTTCAACGGCTATGATCTGAGCCGTATCGGGCGCTGATCCTACCCCAGCCTCACACTACCCCAGCCGCGCGAAGGTGGCTCTTGGCCCGCGATTGTCAAAAAACGGGATCGTTGCAGGCGGGCCGCTGGACAATTGCGCCTGCACCTCGGCGAGCACCACCTCGGTGATGAAGGGCAGGTTGAGCGCGCGCGCTTGCGGTAGCGACACCCAATGCAAATGGCTCAGCTCATCACAAGCGCGGCTGAAATCATCGGGGTCGGAGGCGAGTTCCGATGCCTCGACCAAAAAGAACCGCGCATCAAAGCGGCGCGGACGACCCGGCGGGGTAATGGCGCGAAAGAAAAACCGCAGCCCCGCTGCCGAAGGGCGATGACCGGTGGCGGCAAAACCCGCCCAATCTGCCGGGATATCGCCCTGCCAAGCACCGGGCGCGCCTAAGATGAGCCCGGTTTCTTCCCACAACTCGCGGATCGCGGCGACGGCAAGTGCGGGGCCAAGATCGGCCTCGGTCTCTTGTGCAAGTCGTTTGGCGCAGGTCTCGGGCAAGGGGGCGGCAAGCGCAATATCACCATCGCCCGCATCCAGCGCCCCGCCCGGAAAGACGTATTTCGACGGCATGAAGGCTGCGCCTGCGCCACGCATCCCCATCAAAACGGCGGGGCCTTCGGGCAGATCGCGGCGCAAAACCACCAAAGTGGCGGCGTCGCGCAGGGCAGATTTATCTATGCTCATCAAGCCTTACTCCCTTGGATGGGATAGCCTAGCCGCAGCTTGCGCGTGAAAAAAGAGCCAGTGTCACGTCACGGGCGCGTGAAGGGGCGACGGAAGCGCAAGGCTCGCCCGTTTCTCTTGCATCAAACGGCCAAAAGCCGTGCGCGAACAGGAGAATGAAGATGAAATCTGCTTTGACCAAGACGATGATTGCCGCCCTCGCGACAAGCGTGGCCTTGGGGGCTTTGCCGGTGTTTGCGCAAGACGCGCCGCCGCCTGCGCCCGAGGCTGACATGGTGCAAGCTGCGCCGCCCGCCCCGCCGGCACCGGGGCCCGGCCCGATGGATATGGTCTCGGGGCCGTTCCCGCGCTTTGATCTGAAAAGCTTCGATGCCGACGGGGATGGTAAAGTGACCTTGGCCGAGATTGAAGCGAAGCGTGCCGCTACAGCGAAAGCAATGGACACCGATGGCGACGGGCTGTTGAGCGCCGAGGAATTGGTTGCCGCCGAGATGGTGCAGATCGAAGACCGGGTTGCGGCGCGGGTGAAGGACCGCATCGCCGCGCAAGACAGCGATGGCGATGGCAAGCTTTCGGCGGCTGAACTCGCCAGCCCGCCGCTGCCCACGCGTATTTTTGACCGGCTGGACCGGGACAATGATGGCGCGGTTAGCACCGAAGAGTTGCGGATGGCCGAAGCGCGGATGAAAGACCGCTTTGACCGGGGCGGGGATGACCGTCGGGATCGGCACGACTGGCGCGGTGACCGCGACCGCGATGACCGCCGCTGGTTCAATTTCGGGCAGTAACGCCTCATTGGGCGCGGCCCCGCGTTTGCGGCCGCGCCCACGCATTGCGGCAAAGCACGATCCGCGCTAGGCCAATGGAACGATGGATATGGCATTCGATGCGCAAAGCGAATTGAGCGACGAGGCCCTGCTGGTGCTTTACGGCAACGGCGATGGGGCCGCGGCGCGTGCGCTGGTGGCGCGGCTCGGCCCGGTGGCGTTTCGGGTCGCGTTTCGGATGCTCGGTGACCGCACCGAGGCCGAGGATCTGGCGCAAGAAGCGATGCTGCGGCTGTGGAAAATCGCCTCCGAATGGCGCACCGGCGAGGCCAAAGTGTCCACTTGGATCTATCGAGTCACCACGAACCTTGCGACCGACCGTTTACGGCGGCGGCGTGGTGTGGGGCTCGATGAAGCGCCCGAAGTTGCCGATGGCGCGGCTTCGGCCCTTGAGGGGCTGATTGCGCATGACCGCGCGGCGGCGCTTGAAATGGCGCTCGCGCAATTGCCTGCCCGGCAGCGGCAGGCAGTGGTGTTGCGCCACTTAGAAGGGCTGTCGAACCCCGAAATCGCCGAGGCGATGGAGATCGGGGTGGAGGCGGTGGAAAGCCTGACCGCGCGCGGCAAGCGGGCGCTTGCCGCACTTTTGGCGGAACGGCGGGAGGAATTGGGTTATGGGCATGACTAAAATGCACGACGACAATGACCGGGATTTTGAGGGGCTTGAGGCCTTTTTCACCGCTGCGCGTGACGCGTCGCCCGAGCCCACACCCGCGTTTCTGACACAAATGGCGCTGCAAGCCGAAGTGATCGCCACAGAACGGCGAGAGGCTGAGGCTGCCGCATTGGCTGCCCTTGCTGCCCGGCGTCAGACACCGCAAAAGCGCGGCCTTGTCGCGACGCTTGCCGCTGCGCTCGGCGGCTGGGGGGCGCTTGGCGGTATGGCAGGGGGCATGGCCACTGCCACCGTGGCCGGGCTTTGGATCGGCTTGGCCCAAGCGCCCAGCCTGATGCAGTCGATGGGGCTGCAAAGCACGGTGGTCGCTTCGGCCAGTGCGGAAGAAAACTATCTCAATGACGCCGATATTCTGGCTTTGGCGCTGATGGACTAAGGGGTTGGTATGACGAACGAAACAGAACAAACCCCGACGCCCGCAGGGACGCAAGGGCGGCTGCGCGGCGGCACGAAGGTGGTTTTCATCCTGTCGCTGGTGCTGAACTTTTTGGTCATTGGCGTCGTCGCGGGGGGGGTGATTGGCCATATGCGGGGCGAACCGCCGCCGCGCGTTCTGGACCGCGATGGCCCCGATCAGCTGAGCTTTGGCCCGTTGGGCGGCGCCTTCACCCGCGAAGACCGGATCGAAATGCGCCGGGCAGCAGAGGGCCAAGGCCGCGATTTCGGGGCGATGCAGGGGCAGATGCGGTCAGATTTTGAGCGGCTGGATGCCGCCCTGCGCGCCCAGCCCTATGACGAAGCGGCTTTGCATGGGGTGCTGACGGAGATGCGCGCCCGCACGCTCGAACGGATCGAAATGGGCGAACAGGTGATGCTGTCACGCATTGCGGCGATGAGCGATGAGGAGCGCGCCGCTTTCGCAGATCGCATGCAGCGTGGTGTCGAGCGGTTCCAACGTCGTCTGGACGAACGCCGCGAGGATTGGCGCGAGCGCCGCCGCCCGGCGGATTAAGCACATCGCTTCATGCAAAAGAAAACCCGGCCTTGTGCCGGGTTTTGTCATTCGGTTTTGGGCTGTGTTCAGGCCGCGCCGCGTTGAAAGATGGTCACCTGATTGCGCCCTTCGGCCTTGGAGCCCATCAGCGCGTAATCGGCCTCATGGATCACCTGGTCGATGCTGGTGTTTTCCGATCCACCGCCGCCAAGGGCGAGGCCGATCGAGACGGTGAGATCAAGCGTAACGCCGCCCGGCAAATCAAATGGCCGTTCTTCCATCACACGGCACAGCCGCTCTGCCACGATCCGCGCCCCTTCGAGCGTGCATTCAGGCATGGCGACCAAGAATTCTTCGCCACCCACGCGGGCGACAAGATCAACCTGCCGCAGGTTCGCACTGAGCCTGCGCGCGACCTCGATCAGCACCGCATCACCCGCAGCATGGCCATAGGTGTCATTGACCGATTTGAAGCGGTCAAGATCGAGCACCATCACCGCGAAATTGCGCCCCGAAAGCCGCGAGCGTTCCGCAAGCCGGGTCACATGCGGCATTGCATAGCGGCGGTTGTAAAGCCCGGTGAGCGGGTCCACGAGCGCAAGCCGCAGCCCATCGGCCACGCGCTCGCGCTGCCGGTCATGGCGGCGTTTGCGCGCGATATGGGCGGTAAGCCGTAGGGCCGCCTCTTCAGCGAAGGCTGGCTCGGCCAGCCCGGCAGGCGTCAGGTCAGACGCGCCAAGGTCCAGCGCCACGGCAGAGGTTTCGCGCGCCGCATCGCGCACCGCCACGCAAATCACCGAATGGCGCGAGCCCGCACGCGAGCGCAGTTCCGACATCAGCCGCAACCCCTCGCCGGGGCGGGCCAGATCGGCGGCAATCACGTAGGCATCGGGCGGCGGGCTTTCGGCGGCGGCGGAGAGCGCGGTTTGATAATCAAGCACCCGCAACAGATCATTGGGCAGATACCGCAGCATCGCGTTTTTCCAAGCCACGCAGGTTTCGCGGTCGCGCGCGACAAGGCCGATCCGCGCGGGCTGCTCGAACTCTGCCGGTGGGGCTTCGGCAAAGCCCAACTCGTGGCAGGTGTTTTCGCGCATCCGCAGCTCTTCATCGGTTTCGCGCATCCGCATCAGCGAGCGCAACCGGGCGAGCAGGGTCAGTTCTTCGAAGGGTTTGGTGATGAAGTCATCCGCGCCGCTGCGCAGCGCCTCAAGCCGAATTTCGGGGGTGGGGAACGCGGTAACGACAATCACCGGCAGATGCGCGGTGGCCGGGTCAGATTTCAGCCGACGGCAGACATCGATCCCGCTCATGTCGGGCAATTGCACATCCAGCAAGATCAGGTCGGGGCTCTCTTGCGCCACAAGACGCAGAGCCTGCGCGCCGGTGCCAGCCTGAATCGTCTCGTATCGGGCGCCCGAAAGCTTCACCTTCAACACGATCCGGTTCGTTGCGACATCGTCCACGATCAGGACTTTTCCTGCCATGAACCTTTGTTCTCCTTCCACATGCTCGATTGCAACTTTATCATGCCTTAGGAAAGGTTAACAAATCCTTTCACTTTTCGCAGGAGTAGCGCTTTGGACGAAAATTCAGCACAAATTCTTGCGATCCGAGCGCTTGGTTGGATGGCAAGCGAGGATCCGGTTTGGCAGGCCTTTCTTGGCATCAGCGGGGCCGACGCCGCGCAGGTGCGCGCCGAGGCGCAACGGGTGGAGATGCAGCGCGCAGTGCTTGCGCATGTGATGCGCGAAGATGATTGGGTGCGCGCCTGTGCAAGTGCTTTGGGGGTGGCGCCAGAGGAGTTGGTGGCAGCCGCAGCGCGGCTTGAAGGCCCTGCGGGCATGAATTGGACGTGAGGGTTCAAGTGGCTGATATTGAAGCGATCCTGTTCGACAAAGATGGCACACTTTTCGATTTTGAAGCGACGTGGGGCGCGTGGGCGCGGGCACTTTTGATCCGTCTTGCGGAGGGCGATCCGCCCCGCACAGAACGGCTGGCCGAGGCCTTGGGCTATGATTTGACAGCGGGCTGTTTTCACCGTCATTCCCCCGTGATCGCCGGAACGGTGTCTGAAGTGGCTACGCTGATGCTGCCGCATTTGCCGGGGCGGACGGCCCCCGATCTGGTCGCAGAATTGGAAGCGGCGGCGCTTGAAGCGCCCCAAGTTCCGGCGGTGGACCTGCCCCGCTGCCTTGGTGATCTGTGCACGTCAGGGTTGCGGCTTGGCGTCGCAACCAACGATAGCGAGGCCTCTGCAAGGCTTCAACTCCAGCGGGAGGGAGTCGAAACCTTGTTCGATTTCATCGCAGGTTATGACAGTGGTCATGGTGCCAAGCCCGAACCGGGGCCGCTTTTGGCTTTTGCCGCAGCGGTGGGGGTTGCGCCCGAAAGGGTGGCGATGGTGGGCGATAGCCTGCATGACCTTGCCGCCGCCCGTGCCGCCGGCATGACGGCAGTCGCCGTGCTGACCGGCCCCGCTACGCGCGAAGTGCTATCGCCCGCAGCCGATGTCGTGTTGGAGACGATCGACGGATTGGCCGAGTGGCTCGCCTTGGCTCCCGCGCGGGGCTGATCTTTCGGGTAAGGCGCTCCGTCTTTTGGCTGAAAAAGCCATTTCCAACTTGGAAAAGTTCCATGTTGTTGGGGCTTTGTTAAGGGCCGGAGCGATATTTTGACCACGTGGAGGGCCCATGCTCGGCGTAGTCAATAAATCTATTCAGTCTTTTCTTTGCAACCATCACGGCAGTTCGGTCTGGCGTGAGGTGGTGGAACGTATTGGCATTGCCCCGGAAGGGTTCGAGGCGATGCTCGATTATGAAGATCGACAAACCGAGATGCTTTTAGGCGCTGCGGAAACGGTGCTCGATATCTCGCGCGAGGCGCTTTTGGAAGATATCGGCGCTTGGCTTGCGATGACGGAATCCCTGCGGCGTTTGCTGCGCTTCGGGGGGGCCGACTATCTGGAATTTTTGTTTTCTCTCGATGATCTGCAGGGCCGCGCGATGATGGCCTTGCCGGGGCTTGAGCTCCCGGAACTGAGTCTGAATGGCGAGACGCAAGGGCGGTTTACCTTGGTTGTCTCGGGCTGGATGCCGGGCTGGGGTGCGGTGATGGCGGGGATTTTGCGCGCGATGGCTGATGATTACGGCGCTTTGGTGCTGATCGAGGCCTCTGAATTGCAATCTCGTCCCGGTGTCGGCGAAGAGCGCGTTTCGGTTTGCCTGCTCGATATGGACCATGCCGAGGGGCGGAGATTTGATTTGGCGGGTCCTGCCCATGAGGGCAGCCTGTCGACCGAAAGGGTCACTGTATGACGCATTTGGATCGGGATTTGCCGGGCGGCGGGGCGCCTGCGGCATTGACCTTGAGCCCTGATATTTTGGGGCAGTTTATGCCTTTGTTTTTATGGCTTGATAAGCGCGGGCGTATTCGCGCGATGGGGCCAACGCTGACGAAAATCTTGGGCACGGAGGCGATTGGCACGGCTTATGCGCGCCATTTCGTGTTGCGGCGCGCGCGTGGCCATGCGCCGGAAGGGGACCCAATTGGCAAAGCGCGGCGGATCGCGGTCAACCTGCTGCGGCATCCGGGGTTCAACCTACGCGGCACCGCCATTGAAATTGTAACCGGCGGTGGCGGGGGGGAGGACGGCACCGATACGCTGGTCAATCTGTCTTTCGGCATTCATCTCTCTGAAGCGGTGCGCTTTTTTGGCCTGACAGAGACCGACTTTGCGGCCTCTGATCTGGCGATTGAATTTCTGTTTATGTCCGAGGCGAAGGCTGCGGTTTTGAACGAGTTGCAGGCGCTGACGCGGCGGCTTGAAGATGCCCGCCGTGCAGCGCAAAACGAGGCGCTCAGCGATGCGCTGACCGGGCTTGCGAACCGGCGCGCCTTTGATGCGGCGCTTGACCGGGCGCTGAAGGTGCTGGGGCGGGGCGGTCGGCGCTTCGCGCTTTTGCATCTCGATCTCGACTTCTTCAAACAGGTCAATGACACGCTTGGCCATGCGGCCGGTGATGCGGTGTTGGTGCAGGCGGCGAAGGTGTTGTCCGATGAAACCCGGCGCGGGGATCTGGTCGCGCGTGTGGGGGGCGATGAATTCATGATGATCCTGCGTGGCCCGATTAATGCCGAACGTGTTGAGGGCTTTGCCAAGCGTTTGATCTCTCGTCTGGAAGAACCGATCTTGCATGAAAGCGAGCTGTGCCGCGTTTCTGCATCAATCGGTGCGGTGATCGTGGGCGAGAAAGGCGGGCATGATGCCGTTGGTCTGCTCGCCGCAGCCGATGCCGCGCTTTATGCCTCCAAGCATGCCGGGCGTGGGCGCTGCACCGTCTCTGAGGCCTAAGCACGGGCGCGCTGGAATGGTCACGCCCGTGTCACATGCCTGTAGCGCCTGCGCGCGCGATCAGGTAGGGCAGGGGTATGAAGCAGGGGTTTCCAATTGCCACGCGCGGGCAGCGCATCGGCCTTTTGGGGGGGTCGTTTGACCCCGCCCATGAAGGCCATGCGCATATCACCCGCGAGGCGATGCGCCGCTTTGGCCTCGATCGGGTCTGGTGGCTTGTGAGCCCCGGCAACCCACTCAAACCGCGTGGCCCCGCGCCGATGGCGAGCCGCATTGCCCAAGCGCGCCGGGTGATGGCTGATCCCAAGGTCACAATCACCGGGCTCGAGGCGCAACTGGGCACCCGCTACACCGCGCAAACCCTTGCGCGGCTAACCGCGCTTTATCCGGGAGTGCATTTCGTTTGGCTGATGGGGGCTGACAATCTTGCGCAATTCGACCTTTGGGAGGATTGGCGCGGGATCTTCGCGCGGGTGCCCGTTGGGGTGCTGGCCCGCCCCGGCCACCGCATGGTGACAGGGCAAGCGCGCGCGGCACGCATTTATGCTTCGGCACGGCTGCCCGCAGAGCAGGCTCTGCTCTTGCCTTTCGCGCGGCGTCCGGCATGGTGTTTCGTGCAAATGCCGATGTCGGACCTTTCGTCTTCCGCGATCCGGGCCGGGGGCGAGTGGCGGGCACGCTAAAACGGGGAGCGCGCAGGAATGCAAGTCACGCGACGGGGCCTATTGGGTGGTGCTGTGGGCCTTGGGGCCGCGCTGGCCACGCCGAGGCTTTTGCGCGCCGAGGCTGTCGCGATGCGCCCGCTTTCGGGCGAGGAACTGGTCGATGCAGCGCAATTGGGCGGCGATGTCGGCTATATCGTGGCCGATGCGCGCAGCGGCTTGGTGCTGGAATCGCGCGATGCCAACAAGGCGATGGCCCCCGCATCGACCGCGAAAACCATCACCACGCTTTATGCGCTGGAAACGCTTGGCTCTGATTATCGCTTCACCACAAGCCTTTTGGGCACGGGCGCCATTGCTGGGGGCGTGCTACAAGGCGATTTGATCTTGGCGGGGGGCGGCGATCCGACGCTTGATACCGATGGTCTGGCCGATCTTGCCGCGCGTTTGGTGAAAGCAGGGGTTCGTGGGGTCGCGGGGCGGTTTTACACTTGGGGCGGCGCGCTACCCTATGCCTCTGAAATCTCGGACGATCAGCCGGTGCATGTGGGGTATAACCCTTCGATTTCCGGGCTTATTTTGAATTACAACCGGGTGCATTTCGAATGGCGCCGCGGCTCGGGCGGTTACAGCCTTGAGATGGATGCGCGGGGCGCGGCGCATAAGCCCAAAGCCTACACGATTGACGCCTCCCTTGCCGCCCGCAAAAGCCCGGCTTTTCGTTACAGTCAATCGGGGGGCAAAGAGCATTGGTCTGTTGCCTCTGCGGCTTTGAACAAACACGGCAGCCTCTGGTTGCCGGTGCGCCAGCCAGATGCCTATGCGGGCGATGTGTTCCAAACTTTGGCGCGGGCTCAAGGGTGCCCATTGCCTGCGCCGCAGCCGTTGCGCGCATTGCCCGCCGGGGCACAAGTGATCACCGCGCGGCAATCGACCGATCTGCCGCGCATCCTGCGCGATATGATGCGCTATTCGACGAATATCACCGCCGAGGCGGTGGGGATGACAGCAACCGCCGCGCGCGGGGCCAATGCGGCGCGCGGGCCATCTGGCGCCGCGATGAGCCAATGGTTAGCGCAGCGGCTTGGCGGCGGAAAGGCGCGGTTTGTGGATCATTCTGGCCTTGGTGCGAATGATCGCATTTCCGCGCTGGAGATGGTGCGGGCGGTGTCGCTTTTGGGGCCAAAGGTCGGCCTGCGTGGCCTGATGAAGCCGTTTGAACTCCGCGACGACAATGGTGGGAAGCGGCAAAGCCAGCCGTTTCGGGTGGATGCCAAAACCGGCACGCTCAATTTCGTCTCGACGCTGACGGGCTATATGACCGCGCCCGATGGCACCGAACTGACGTTTGCGATTTTCACCGGGGATTTGGCACGGCGTCAGCGCGCGGGCGACAGTGGCTCGGGCGCTTGGGTGCGCCGCTCCAAGGTGCTGCAAAGCCGCCTGCTTGAGCGATGGGCGGCGCTCTACGGCTAAGGCGCGGGCGCAACACGCGCGCCCGCGACCGGTTCAGACGTGCTTTTGGATCAATTCACGCAGGTTGATGCGTGCGCCCATTTTGGTGGCGAGCAGATAAACGCCACCGAATTTACGCTGCAAGAAAAGCGTGTCCATCGGCGGAATGCGCATATGTTCGCGCTGCTCCGACATCGCCATCCCCGCATCGCGCATCCTCAGCGCCAGATCATTGGCGCCAAAGTCGAATTCTCCGTCATGACGCAAGGGTTCGAGCGACATCAGGAACATCGACAGCATCTGATCTTCCAGCGCCTCGGGCATGTCTTCGGACAAAAAGCCAATCTCGCGCGCGGCGGCACGAATGCCCGCGTGATCATCGGCCAGCCCCGCACGCAACAACGTGCGGTAACGCTCTGCGAAGTCTTCGTCAAAGGCGCGCGTGGCCCCGAAATCGAGCAGGATGATTTGCCCGGTCTCCGGGTCGTAACGGAAATTGGCAAAGTTTGGGTCTGTCTGCATCAGCCGGAACACGAACAACTCATCGAAGATCAGCTCAATGATGAGCCGCATCACTCGGTTGCGTTCCTCTTGGTTTGCTTCCTCCAGCACCTCGATCGGCTTGGCTTCGATATAGCTCATCGCCAGCACTTCGCGGGTGGTGAAATCGGCATGCAATTCGGGCACACGGAATTCTGGCCGGTCCTTCAAAAGCTTGCCGAAGAGGTCGAGATATTCGCCCTCGCGCTCGTAATCAGCCTCCTCATGAAGCTGGCGTTTCGCTTCCAAAATCATCGGCGTGATGTCGAGGCCCTTGGGCACCAGCCCCGCAAAGCGCATCAGCCCCGCTACATTATCGACATCGCTGTCAATCGAGCGGCGCACGCCCGGATATTGCACTTTGATTGCAAGGTCACGTCCATCGCGGGTTTGGGCGCGGTGCAC
Organism: Rhodobacter sp. JA431; assembly: GCF_900217725.1. Classification (NCBI taxonomy): domain Bacteria; kingdom Pseudomonadati; phylum Pseudomonadota; class Alphaproteobacteria; order Rhodobacterales; genus Rhodobacter; species Rhodobacter sp. JA431. Next base: position 323,764 of record NZ_OBMP01000001.1, on the reverse strand, counting down.
CTGCCCGATGGAGGCTGCAGCCAGCGGGCGTACCTCGAATTTCTTGAACCGTTTGAGCCAATCCGGCCCCCAAGCGGTGGTGAGCACTTTTTTAAGCTGCTGCCCCGGCATGTGATGCGCTTCGGCGCGCAGGCGGGCGAGGATGTCGGCCAATTCGGGCGGCAGCATATCGCCCGCATCCATCGACATCAACTGCCCCACCTTCATCGCCGCGCCGCGCATTTGCGCAAGCTTGTCGGCCACTTTGCGGGCATTGGCGGGGGTCATCAGCAAAGCGCCCACATTCGGTCGCTGGCCGCGCGCCAATTGCTTGGCGCCTTCGGCCGCGACGCTGCCCGCGATATTCGCGCCAAGCCCGCTGAGTTTGGCAAAGCGCGAAATCCGCGACGAAGGCACGGCAAGGGGCTTGGTTTCGAACTTGCGCTCGGTCATGGGCTGTCCTTCGGCGGTAGCGGTGCGGCTGAGATAGGCACGCGCATCACTCATGGCAAGAGCAACCGCCGTGGCCATGCGCATGGCCATGGCCATGGTGATCATGCGCCTCGTCTTGATCATGGTCATGCCCGCAGCCACAGCCGCCATGGCCATGCTCGTGCCCATGATCATGGTCATGATGGTGGTGGTGATGCCCATGCGCATCGGCGCGCAGATCGGGCATGGGCGGGTTGGCTTGCGCCTCGGACATGCTGGTGATCAGCGCGCCCACAGCGGTGACGGGATCGGTTTCTTCGGTCACAGCAACCAGCACGCCCCGCGAGGCCATCCGGCGCGAAAAGCCCGCGCCTGCCGAGCCCGCGATCACCACTTTCACGCTATCAAGCGGATGCGGTCCCTCGCCGTGGAATTCGTGCATCGACATGTCTTTGGGCAGATCGAACCGTTCTACCTCGGTGATCTCTTGGCCCGGCGCGGCGTCATAAACAAGAAAGCGGCGGCTTTTGCCGGCATGGCCGGTTACGGTGCGGAAGTTTTGCGAAGCAACAGCGATACGCATGGGGAGATCCTTGAGTGAAGGGGCCGCTTAGCGGGCGGCAGAAGATTCCAGCAAGATCGCTTGCTTGGCGGTCTCGGTCATGTGGCATTCTTGGGCGTGCAGCATCCGGCGCGGCGAAGAGCGATAGAACATCGATTCAAAGTTGCAGCGCATCTGCTCCCATTTGTTCCAGCTCTCGATCATCTTATCGAGGTCATCGGTCATCTTGGCCGCGCCCCCAGCGATTTGCTTGGCATAGGGCCTGTCACGTTCTTCGGCGCGGGTGCGCATTGCCTCTTCGGCATCAGAGAGCCGCGCGCGCCACCATTGGATTTCGCGGTCATTGCACATCGCCAAATCCGTCACCTGCGGGTTGCGCTTGCGCTTGCGGCAATCGGTAGAGGTGAGCCCGATGCAGGCTTGTTTCTCCGCGTCAGTCGTAGCTTCGGCATAGCAATCGGCGGTGGGGTCTTTGCTGCCTGCCAAAGCGGGGGCGGCGGCGACAGTAGGGGCGATCATCAGGAGCGCAAGGAGCAGGTTTTTCGCATGCATCATCGGATCCTCGGAAAGGGTCTATGGAAAGGCACGGTCCGGGCGCCGCCTGCGGTGCGGGCCCGGGACCGTGAACGGCCTGCTGCGGCGTGGATCATTCGGGGGAAGCACGCCAGTCAGGCAAGCGGACCATGCCTGAAGGGGGGCGGTTGCGTCTGTGATCTTATCACGTAACAGATGCGACGGATTGGACCGATCCGTTCACGTATCCGTGCTTTTGAAAGAGAGGGATTATTTGCCGCCGCGCGCGCGCGGCAGGGCGGGGACAGTGGTCGCGATGGGCGCCTGAAACGCCTTGGCTTTCAGTTCTTCAGCCTTGGCGCGGCGGGCCGCGCGTGCGCGAGCGCGGTTGCGCTCGGTCACGGCGGTGGGCAGCATCCACGTCCACAGCTTTTGGTCGGGCAGCGGCAGCACCATGAACCAATGTTCCAAGAGCGCGAGGAGTGTGAGCACTGCCATCAGCACATGGCCAATAAACGCCCCATCGCTTTCAGCCGAGATCGCGCGTTCCATAAAGCAGCCAGCCGCAAAGGTCAGGATCGTGACAGACGCGGGGAACAGGAAGTTCATCCGGGCGATTTTGAAATGGCTGGCCAAATGCGCAAGCGGCGAGGGCAAGAATTGAACATTGATGCGCGGCACGCCCAAGAACAGGTTCAGCTTGGCCGAGATCCGCGCCACGTAAAGAATGGCGAATGTCATCAGCCCGATGCGGTTTTCATTGTCGGCCACAATCACCGTGCAGGCGATCATCGCGACCAAAAGCGCGATTTCGTGCCACAGGATCGTGCCGGTGGCGCGCAAGAAGCGCTCATACATCGTTGCGGTGGGCGGGCATTGCGTGCGGTTCGGGCCCGCAACGACGCCAGACAGGAAGGCCAGTTCAAACCAGCCCCAAACCGACAGCGCCGAAAGAAAGGCCACATGCGCGCCTTGTACCGTGGCATCATCTGCCGAACGGTGCAGATACACAAACCCCAGCGCCAAAAGCGGCAAGCCCAGCACGACCGAAAGCTGATGCGCGCCCCGCCCGGCCAAATCGGCGCGGCGCACGCGCCACAAGATCGCCCCGGTCGAGAACCACCAGATGAACACGGTCGAAAGCGTGACAAGCCACGGATTGGTCATGCGCGGCACCCCCGGTGAAGGGGATGCCGCGCGGGACCGGGGGACGCGCCCATCACCCCGATCCAAACCGCCTCGGGGGCGGTACCTTGTTGGCCGCGCGTCGCCAAAGCGGCGGCGCGGCGCACAGACAGCCGAGAAGAACCGGAAAGGATCATCTCGGCCCCCGTCATTTCATCGCGAGCAGGCGCTCGAAAGCGGCCTTGCTGTCTTCGCCAAAGGCGTAGAGTTCGGCGGACCAGCCGGTGACCGGGTCTTCGAGCGTCAGACGCTTGTTGTCATATTGCACAATACGGACCGGCGGGTTGCCGGTGACACGCTGCACTTCCCGGGTACGGGCAAGGGCCGCGCCAACCACGTTGACGAAGCCGCCATCGGGCATATCCACCAAAACCGAGCCATCTGCATTGCGCACGATCACATGCTGCGAATCGACAGCTTCCAAAATCACTTCGCGCTCTGCGACGATCTTGCCCGCTTCGGGCACGCCCACATGCGGGCGGTTCGTCAGCACCGAATAGGCGACGATGACCAACGAGAGAACGGCGATGCCAATCATCGCGCGAACCATCGCGATCGGGATCAGATCCTTTTCCGGTTCTTTCTTCGGCGCACGAGAGGCGGTGATAGGATGTTGTGCCATGATCCGACCCTTCTTATTGCGCGGGCACAAGGCCAGCATCATCAGCGCTGGGCTTGGCGGAAAGTTGCGGTTCGTTCAGCTTGGCCTGTGCTGCCTCGGCGAGGATCTTGGCGACCTTCTCAGCTTGAGGAATGCAGCGGAAGGCCGGCTGCGGTTTGCGGATGTGCCACGGGCGCGCAGAGGGCCACAGCACAGTGTAAGACAGACGCATCTCTTCAGGGACTTGCAGCGCAAGCGTGCCAATGCCCTTCTTCGAGCGTTTTTGCAGCCCCAGCGCGGCCACTTCGACCACTTTGTAGGGCACGGTGAATGTCACCTGCAACGCGGCGCCAACGCGCAGGATCGCGCGCGCGGAGGTGAGCGTGTAAATCGTTGCGCGGCTTTGCATATAGGCGAGCAAAAGCAGCAAAAGGTAGGTTCCAAGCGCGAAGATGATGTAGAGCACCAGCGTGGGCAGAGCCAAAGCAAGCCCGCTTTCCGACCAGATCACATAGCCGCGCCAGAAAGCCAAAAGCACCATATAGCCGGTGAGCCAGCGAATCTTGAACGCTTCACGCGCTAGGGCCCACATATCCGGGCTGCCTTGCCACAGAATTTCCTCGCCATTCGGCAGAGGGGCAGGGATCCCCGGTTGGGGTTCAAAGTCGAAATCATGGTCTGACATTTCAGACCCTCCGTCTTGGTAGTCAGGCGGAACGGCGCGGGCGCACGCCGTCCCCAAAGTCACGCCTTAGAGCGCGTAGGGCTTGCGGCCCGTCGCGTACATATAGCCACCGGCCACATAAGCGCAGATCTTCTCTTCTTCGAGTTTGGTCACCTGATCGAACGACTTCACATCCGGGATGTCGTCGAACAGATCCGAGGTGATCGCATTGACGCGGACACGGTCCGACCAGATGCGCAGAAGCGTCATCGGGATCAGCTTTTTCTTGCCCGAGTTCAGTTCGATTTCGAGGTAACGGCCCAGTTGTTCCGGCACGTCCACCCACATATCGACAACCTTGCCGACGACCTCAGTGTCGCCCGCTTGCACCGGCATGCCACGCGGGTCACGACCAGCCGAGACGACCATCGCTTCGACATTGCGCATCGGTTTGATTTTCGGCTCGCCATGCGCGTCCATTTCCGGCTCGTCACGACGCGGAACCCACGAAGCCGGGCCAACGCCGTCTTTCATCGGGTCGCCGGTCGGGCGGAACGGATAGCCTTCGTTGGCCGAGGTGCGTTCCAGCGCCAGATCGGTGCGGCGGTGCGCTTCTTCGTTCTCAACCGAAGGCACGGTCACAGTGGTGCCATTGGCGAGCAGGAAGGTTTTGGGCGACGGCACCGGGAACGGGCCTTGGTTCACCGAAACGCCACCGTCGTCGTTCTCGAGCGGGTAGCCTTCGCGCATGTTTTCGGTTTGCAGATAGTAGATGAGGTAGGCGAGGAACGCCCAGAACGACCAGATCGCGAGACTGGCGAGATCGAAATCTCCGAAGAAATAGTGACCGACCATCATTGTTGGTCCTCCTTTGTCAGGTTGGAAATTCGGAAAGGCCGATCCGTGCCTTGCCGGTCTCCGGTTTCTTGGGGAACAGGCTGCCGGGGCGGGCCAGCGGCCCGAGCACGGCAAGAGTAGTGAAGAGCAGTCCGATTTCGGTGAGATAGACCACCGAATAGCCGAGCGCGGGGTCGGTAAGGGCCCCGAGGTAGCCCGCATCGGCGGCGTGCGCCACGAGGTCGCGCAGCGCCCCGCCGGTAAACACCGCAAGCCCCGCCGCCGTGGCTTGCGCTGCGCCCCAGGCTCCGAGCGCGATGCCAGAGGCACCCCGCACGATCACCATCATCGCCACGGTCAACGTGGCAATGCCGAACGTGCCGCTGCCAAGGCCAATCCCCAGCGCGGCAATGAAGAACAGGATTTTGCTTTCGAACAACGCCGAAAACAGCACCGCGGTGAAGGCCACGATGCCAATCAAAATGCCACGCGCGGCCAGCCGGTGCGCCGTAGCGCCCTGCGCGAGCCGCCGCGCGGCCCAGATAAAGCCGACGAGCGCACCGAAGCTCCAGCTTGCGGTGAGCAAAGTCGTCATGCTCACGGGCAGTTTCAGCACCTGTCCACCATAGGGTTCGAGCAGCACATCCTGCATATTGAACCCAAGTGTCCCAATCATCACCACGGCAAGAAGCCGCATCGCCCCCGGTTCGGCGGCCAAAAGGCCCCAAGCCTCGCGGAAAGTTTGGCGCGGCGCCTCCCTTTCTGCCTTTGTCATTGGGCGGATAACCTCTTGTTTCCATAGTGCGATGACGTTCAGGACCAGCGTCATTGCGCCGCAGGCCTGAACCACGCGAATAAGCGTGATCTGGTCAAAATCGCGCAGGAAGAAGCCCACGATCAGGGCAGAGATTCCCATGCCAACGAGGAACATGACGTAAAGCAGCGCGACGACGCGGGGACGGGTTTCCTCGGTGGCACGGTCAGCGGCCAGCGCAAGGCCCGCCGTTTGGGTCATATGCATGCCCAAACCGGCCATCAGGAAGGCGATCCCGGCGAAGACCTCACCGGCCCAATCGGGGCCCATGATCTGATCGCCCGAAAGCAGAATCAGCGCGAATGGCATCAGCGCAAGACCGCCCATCTGCCACAGCGAGCCAAACCAAAGGTAGGGGATCCGTTTCCAGCCGATAGCGGAACGATAGGTATCAGAGCGGTGCCCGAGCACCGCCCGGAAGGGGGCCACCAAGACCGGGATCGAGATCATCGTCGCCACGACAAGCGCAGGCACGCCCATCTCGACGATCATCACCCGGTTCAGCGTGCCCAAAAGCAGCACTTGCGCCATCCCAACCGAAATTTGGAACAGCGAAAGCCGCATGAGCTGGCGCAGCGGCAGCTCCTCAGAGGCCGCCTGCGAAAACGGCATCCAAGTAAGCGCGAGCGAGCCGATCATGCGACGGCTGAGGATCATGGCCGATACTCCAAGCATTCGGAGATGTAAAAGCCCACCGCGACCCGGTCGATGCGCAGAAGCCAGCCGCCCACATGTTTTTGAAGCTTTTCAAGCGCATGCGGGATCATAACCGGCGAGCGGTTGGAGCGGGGGAAGAGTTTTCCCACGCCCCAGAACGCCATCAGAAACGGCGTTTTCGGGGCCACTGTGAAGACGATCGCACTATGAGTGCGGGCGCCCAGATTGGTGAGAATCTCGCCAATATCATGAGCGCGGTAGTAGATCAGGCTGTCCATCGCGATGACGTAATCGAACTGGCCAAGCGCTGGGTCGGTCATGTCGCCCGACATGAAAGTGACCTTTTCGCGCAAGTCTACCGGTAGCCGGTCTTGCGCCACCGAGATGAGCTGGGGCGAAATATCCACCGCCAGCACTTCGGCGCCGCGTTTGGCAAGCTCTGCCGTCATCAGCCCGGTGCCGCAGCCCGCATCGAGCACGCGGCAGCCGGTCAGGTCTTCGGGCAGGCGCGAGAGCATGATCGCGCGCATCTTGTCGCGCCCCTCGCGCACCGTTTGGCGCACCTTGGAGACTTTTGCATCCGATTGGGTCAGCCGTTCCCAGGCGCGGGTCGCGGTGCGGTCGAAATAGTGTTCGACGCGGTCGCGAATAGCGGCATAGTCATTGGCCATATCAGTCAAATCCCAGAAGTTCGAAGATGTGCCGATCCGAAAGCGGCTCGGGGGTCAGGCCCGGTTCATCGACCGAGCGCAGCAGGGTTTCCGCAAGGCGGATATACTCGGCGCGCGCCTGCACCACGTCTTCGGCGTCATCCATCTCAAAGAGCGTGCGCTTTTTGAGCCGCGAGCGGCGGATGCTGTCGAGGTCGGGCATATGCGCGATGCGCTTGAAGTTGGCGGCCTCGCAATAGCGGTCCACCTCGTTGGTTTCGCGCGAGCGGTTGGCCACGCAGCCCGCAAGCCGCACCTTGTAGTTGACCGATTTCGCCTGCACGGCGGCGATGATGCGGTTCATCGCATAGATGCTGTCGAAGTCGTTGGCGGTGACGATCAGCGCGCGATCGGCGTGTTGCAGGGGGGCTGCAAAGCCGCCGCAAACGACGTCGCCCAGCACGTCGAAAACCACCACATCGGTGTCTTCCAGCATGTGGTGTTGGCGCAGCAGTTTCACCGTCTGGCCAACCACATAGCCGCCGCAGCCGGTGCCCGCCGGCGGGCCGCCCGCTTCGACGCACATCACGCCGTTGAAGCCTTCGGTCACGAAGTCTTCGGGGCGCAATTCCTCTGGGTGGAAGTTCACCGATTTGAGGATGTCGATCACCGTTTCTTGCAACCGCCCCGTCAGGGTGAAGGTGCTGTCGTGCTTCGGGTCGCAGCCGATTTGCAGCACCCGTTTGCCGAGCAGCGAGAAGGCGGCGGAAAGGTTCGAAGAGGTCGTCGATTTGCCAATCCCCCCCTTACCATAGACCGAGAACACCTTCGCGCCGCCGACATCGAGGTTTTCGTTCTCATGCACCTGCACGGAGCCTTCGCCATCAAGGCCGGTGAGGTCGGGAATGTCGTCGCGCGGGCTCATGCGGCCCTCCTTTTCGTAGTCTTCCATGTCACTCGGCCGCCACGCCTTCCATCCGGTCTTCCAACTCGTCGGCAGCAGCTTGCAGCGCGGCGAGGGTTTCGGGATCGGGTTGCCAGTAGTTGCGGTCCGAGGCCTCCAACAGCCGCTGCGCCATCCGGCTCGATGCGGCAGAGTTCAGATCAGCAAGACGCTTGCGCATCTCGTCATCAAGCACGAAGGTTTCCGAAAGCCGTTGATAGACCCACGGATCGACCTGTCCGGTCGTTGCCGACCAGCCAAGCGTGTTGGTCACCTGCGCTTCGATCTGGCGCACGCCTTCGGCACCGTGTTTGAGCAGGCCTTCGTAGAACTTCGGGTTGAGCGAACGGGCGCGGGTTTCCAAGGCCACTTGGTCTTGGAGCGTGCGCACCGTGCCCGCACCGCGGGTTTGGTCGCCGATATAGACCGCCGTATCCTTGCCACCCTGCGCGCGCTTTGTGGCGCGGGCGATGCCGCCCAACGTGTCGAAATAGTGGTCCACGGTGGTGACACCCAGTTCCACGGATTCGAGGTTTTGATAGGCCAGATCGACCTTGCCGAGCACGTTTTGCAGCAGGTTCACCTGTTTGGTGGACTTGCCATCGCGGCCATAGGCGAAGGACTTGCGCGCCTCGTAAGCATCGGCGAGTTCGTCTTCATCGCCAAAACCTGCCGAGCCGACCATCGTGTTGACGTTCGACCCGTAAGCCCCTTCGGCATTCGAGAAAACGCGCAGCGAAGCGGTGTCGAAGTCCATCCCCGTGTCTTGCATCGTGGCCAGCACATGGGCGCGGATGAAGTTCTGGGCGAGCGGCTCATCTTCCGCCGAAGCGCAAAGATAGGCGGCTTCGGCCAGAAGCTTGGTTTGCAGCGGCAGCAGGTCGCGGAAGATGCCCGAAAGCGTCATCACCACGTCAATGCGCGGACGGCCCAATTCCGAAAGCGGAATAAGCTCGGCACCGGCCAAACGACCATAAGTGTCAAACCGCGGCCGTGCTCCCATCAGCGCGAGCGCCTGAGAGATCGGCCCGCCATCGGATTTGATGTTATCCGAGCCCCAAAGCACCAGCGCGACCGAACGCGGAAGCGTCGGGTGCGTGGCCAAAAGCCGGGCCGCTTGTGCCGCACCATCGCGCAGCGCAAAGGCGGTGGGCATCCGGAACGGGTCGAAGGCGTGGATGTTGCGCCCCGTCGGCAGGATTTCCGGCGCGCGCACAAGGTCGCCCCCCGGCACCGGCTCGATGTAGCGCCCGCCAAGCGCGCGCAGCAGAGCTTTGATCTCATGCTCTTCTTGCAAGAATTTGTCGGCGCGTTCGCGGTCGGCATTTTCTGGCATCAGATCGAGCATTTCGGCCCGGTGCTCCGCCGTCATCGGCTTGCCCAGAACGTGCAGGCCTTCGGTGATCAGCGCGCCTTCGGTCTCAAGCAGCTTTTCCCAAAGCGTCGAAAGGTCAGAGGCATCCATGTCGACGCCCTTGGCCTGCTCGCGCACGAGCTCGGCCAGATCTTCCGCTTCGGGCGACTCGGGCGGCAGCGCGCGAAGGCGGCCAAGGCTTTCCTTCAGCTCGCTCAGGCCTTTGTAGAGGCCCGATTGCGCCAAGGGCGGCGTCAGGTGGGACACGATCACCGCATTGGAGCGGCGCTTCGCCAAAGTCGCTTCCGAGGGGTTGTTGGCGGCATAAAGATAGACGTTCGGCAGGTTGCCAATCATCCGATCCGGCCAGCATTCCTCACACATGCCCGCTTGTTTGCCGGGCATGAACTCAAGCGCGCCGTGCATCCCGAAGTGGAGAAGCGTATCGGCCTCGAAATCTTCGCGCAGCCAGCGGTAGAAGGCGGCAAAGGCATGGGTCGGTGCGAAGCCCTTTTCAAAGAGCAAGCGCATCGGGTCGCCTTCATAGCCAAAGACCGGCTGGAGCCCAACGAAGACATTGCCAAAATGCCGCCCCAAAACGAAGAGGTCGCGACCATCGGTTTGGTGTTTGCCGGGGGCGGCGCCCCAAACGGCTTCGATGTCTTTGAGCCATTTCGTGCGGGCGACAACTTCAGCCGCCGGGAGGCGGGCCGCGATTTGCGCGGGTTGGCCATGCGTGGCTTCCGGGCCGCACAGAACGGCGGCGCGAAGCTCATCGACCGAGGCGGGCAACTCGCCCATTTGGTAGCCTTCGGCCTTCATCGCATGGAGCATGTTGAAGAGGCTCTCGAACACGGCGAGATAAGCTGCCGTGCCTGCCGCGCCCGCATTCGGCGGGAAGCCGTAAAGCACGATGCCCACCTTACGCTTCGCCACTTCGGAGCGGCGCAGTTTCGCCAGACGCAGCACTTTGTCGACCAGCGTTTCCACCCGTTCGGGGCAGGCGGCCATGGCATGGCTTTCGGCTTCCGGGTCGGGTTTGCAGCCGCGCGCACAGGTGGCGCAGCCCGCCGGGTCATGGCGGCCGCCAAAGACGGTCGGGTTCGTGGCCCCATCAATCTCAGGCAGCGCAATCAGCATGGTGGTTTCCACCGGGCCAAGCCCGCCACCCGAGGCGCGCCACTGCCCAAGCGTTTGGAACTCCAGCGGTTGCGCCGTCACATAGGGCACATCCAGTTCCTTGAGCGCATTCACCGCAGCATCGCTGTCGTTATAGGCGGGGCCCCCCACCAGCGAGAAGCCCGAGAGCGACAGCAGCGTATCGACCTTGCCCTTGAGGAATTCGTCAATCGCGGGGCGACCATCAAGCCCACCGGCAAAGGCGGGCAGAACGGCAAGACCCTTGGATTGCAGCCCTCGGATCACCGCATCGTAATGTGCGGTATCATTGGCCAAAATGTAGCTGCGCAGCATCAGAACGCCGATCGTGGCGACCGGGTTTGCAGGTTGCGGCAGCTTGGCGGGATCGGTGGTGATGCGGCCCGCCATATCCGGGTGGTAAAGACCAACCTCCGGGTAATCGACCGGGGCGGCCACTTTCACGCCACGCCAATCGACATTGTCGGAATAGCGGCTGACAAGGTAGCGCACCATCGACTCGATGTTGTCTTCCGAGCCGCCGAGCCAATACTGCATGCAAATGAACCAGGCGCGCAGGTCTTGCGCTTTGCCCGGAATGAACTTGAGCATCTTCGGGATGCGGCGCAGCATCGACATCTGCTTTTCGGCAGACCCGCCACCCGGCTCGTTTTTGCCGCGCAGCTTTTTCAAAAGCGCCATCGGCCCCGAGGCGGGCTTGGTCATATCCAGATCGCCCATCTTCGTCAGGCGCACGATCTGTGGATCGGCGACCATGCCGACAAAGGCATCCAGACGATCGCGCACAGCGGTCATCTCGGGCAGGATCGATTGGAGATGCTCATCTATAAAGAGCAGGTTCGCCACAATGATATTGGCTTCCAGCACAGCCGTTTTGGCAGCAGCGAGCTTGGCCGGATTTTCTGCCCATTCAGCAGCGGCATGCACGGTAATGTGCAAATCGGGGAAGTCGTGTTGCAAACGCGGGAGCGCCCGCGCGGCCGGACCCGCGGCATGCGCGTCCAGAGTAACGATCACGACGTTATAGCCGCCCGGACGGTGCGGCGGCAGCGGCAGGGTTCCGCTCATCGACTCATCGTGCATAGTGGGCCTTGGCCTCGTAGAGAGTTTCAACGGTGATGTCGCGCACGCCTTTGTGCGCGGCAAAAAGTTCGGTGTTGCGCTTCGCTTTGCCCCGCACAAAGAACGGGATTTTCTTCAGCTCGCGCTCAGCTTCGGGCATCCAACGAATTTCGCCCGAGGGTTCGACTACCGGCACGGCCGGGGTGTCGACTTGCGTTTGGGGGGCCGCTTGCGCAGCCGGTTCGGGCGCTTCAGCCCGCTCGACGTGCTTGCCGCCATGATGGCTGGCACCAGCCGCGTCGTGGAATTCAAAGTCTTCGCGGAACATCGTCAGAAGGTGCTCTTCGAGCCCCATGACGAGCGGATGGATCCAGCTATCAAAAAGAACGTTCGCGCCCTCAAAGCCCATCACCGGGGCGTAGCGGGCCGGGAAGTCTTGGACATGGACCGGGGCCGAGATCACCGCGCAGGGGATGCCCAGCTTCTTGCCGATGTTGCGCTCCATCTGCGTGCCAAGGATCAATTCCGGCGCGGCGGCCTCGATCGCTTGTTCGACTTCCAGATAGTCATCGGTGATCAGCGGCTCGACGCCATAGTCCGCGGCGGCAGCGCGCAGGGCGCGGGCCATTTCGCGGTTATAGCAGCCCATGCCGACAACCTCGAAACCCACTTCCTTTGCGGCGATCCGTGCCGCGGCGATCACATGAGTGCCGTCGCCAAACAGGAAAACCCGCTTGCCGGTGAGGTAAGTCGAGTCGACCGAGGCGCTCCACCACGGTTGACGCAGGGTGCTTTCATCGGCTTGCACGGGCAGGCCGGTGAGTTTGCTGACCTCGGCCAGAAAATCGCGGGTCGCGCCCACGCCCATCGGCACCACTTTGGTGTAGGGCTGTTTGCAGGTGCGCTCCAAATGCCGCGCGGCGCTTTCCCCGGTTTCGGGGTAAAGCAGCACGTTGAAATGGGCTTGGCCCAGTTTGCGCAGGTCATCGGGGGTGGCGCCCATCGGGGCCACGACATTGACCTTCACGCCCATGCCTTCCAAAAGCTTCGTCACCTCAACCACGTCATCGCGGTGGCGGAAGCCAAGGGCCGTGGCGCCAAGGATGTTGCAGCTGATTTCAGCCGTGCGCTCCATCGGCTTGGCAAGTGCGCGCACCAAGGCGCGGAAGGTCTCATCCGCGCCGAAGTTTTCTTTGCGCGAGTACGAGGGCAACTCGAGCGGCACCACAGGAACCGGCAGCGCCAATGCGCGGGCGATCCCTTCAGGGTCGTCTTGCAGCAACTCAGCCGTGCATGTCAGCGCGACGGCCATCGCCTGCGGTTTGAACCGCTCATGCGTTTTCTGGATCGTTTCCTTGAGCAAAAGCCCAGTATCGGCGCCCATATCCGCGGCTTGGAAGGTAGAAAAGGCCACCGGCGGGCGGGCATTGCGCCGCTCGATCATTGTAAAAAGCAGATCGGCATAGGTGTCGCCTTGCGGCCCGTGCAGGACAAGATGCATGTCCTTCATCGAGGTGGCAACGCGCATCGCGCCGACATGCGGCGGGCCTTCATATGTCCACAGCGTCAGTTTCATGCGGTGGTCCCCCCGGCCAGAAGCGCGCGACGGCGCAGCGGGCGCGAGAACAGTCCGGCCAGATCGCCCGCCTGTTCGTAGAAATGGATCGGCGTGAAGACGAGTTCGATCGCCCACTTGGTGGTATGGCCCTTCGCCTCCAGCGGGTTGGCAAGGCCAAGCCCGCAAACGGTGATGTCGGGGTTGATCGCCTCGTGCCGGTCAAGCTGGGCTTCAAGATCTTGGCCTTCGCTCAACTGCGCGGTCGAAGGCAGCATCTCAAGCTCAGGCGCCATGATCGCGCGGTGCAGGAACGGCGTGCCCACCTCGGTTGGGACCATGCCGCATTCGCGCGCCAGGAACCGTGCGAGCGGAATTTCCAGCTGGCTATCGGGGAAGAGGAAGAGCGATTTGCCCTCCAGCGTGCCTTTATGCGCGGCAAGTGCTTTCTTGGCACGGGCACGCGGCGCAGCGGTTACTTCCTCAAACTTCTCGGCGCTGACGCCATAAATGTCGGCGACGGCTTTGAGCCACGCGGTCGTGCCTTCTTCGCCAAAGGGGAAGGGGGCCGCGATCCGTTTCGCACCACGGCGTTCCAGCGCGGCGGCCGTATCGCCCAAGAAAGGCTGGGCGAGAATAAAGCGCGTGTTCGGCCCGACGGTGGGGGCCGCATCTTTGCGCCGCGCGGGCAGCATCCGCACCGGGCCAACGCCCAGTTGCGACAGAAGCGAGGCGCATTGATCTTCGACCACATCGGGCAGGGCGCCAACGACGATCAGTTCTTCTTCGTCGGAGGCGGCAAGCGTTGGCACCATCGCGGCAAGGCAAGCGTCTTCGCCTTGGGTGAAGGTCGTATCTAGTCCGGAACCGGAATAGGAATAAACCCGCACATGCGGCGCGTGGCGGGTGTTGAGCCGCTCCGCCGCGCGTTCAAGGTCAAGCTTGATCACTTCCGAGGGGCAGGAGCCCACAAGGAACAATTGGCGAATGTCAGGGCGGCGCTCCAACAGGCGCGCGACTTCGCGGTCCAATTCCGCGTTGGCATCGGCAAGGCCTGCAAGGTCTTGCTCTTCCAGCACGGCGGTGCCGAAGCGCGGTTCGGCAAAGATCATCACGCCTGCGGCGGCTTGCAGTAAGTGCGCGCAGGTGCGCGAGCCCACCACTAAGAAGAAGGCGTCCTGCATCTTGCGGTGCAACCAGACGATCCCGGTCAAGCCACAGAAAACGGCCTTCTGGCCACGTTCGCGCAGCACCGGAGATTCGGTGCAGCCCATGGTCGGCGAATCGAGGCTCATGGCGTCCCCCGTTCCATCGTGAGGGGGGCAGAGGCGTCGGAGGCCGACTCACTTGCCGATTGCAGGCGTGCCTGACGCAGTTTCCACAGGAACTGTCCGGCATTGATGACATATGTGCCGTAAGCGGCCAGCGCGATGTACATTTGCAGCGCATCGCTTTGATTTGTGAACAGCGCCCAGAGATAGGCGGTGTGCAGAGCGATCACGCCGAAGGAGAAGACATCCTCCCAAAAGAACGCGGGTGCGAACAGGTATTGCCCGAAGACAACCTTTTCCCAAATAGCCCCGGTGACCATGATCGTGTAAAGAAGTAAGGTTTTGATAAGGATAGATATTGTGGCGGCTTCATAGCCGCTGCCGGTGAGCAAGAAACGCATCACCAGCACCAAAGAAACGGCGAAAGCGAGGAACTGGAGCGGCGCAAGAATCCCTTGCACAATGGTCCAGGGGGAGGCGTCACGCCGCGCACGTTCTTCGGGCGTGTACAGGCCTTTAGACGACGAATGTCGGGGAGTGTGTGGCATAGTGGCAGCCAGCCTTTCTTCGTGGGCGCGCAGTAGCTGTCAGGTTAGGCAGTGGCTCCGAAGTGTCAACGAAAACTTACACTCTGACTCCGCGCCCAAACGCCGCTACTGCGGTGGGTGCTATTGTGATGCATCGGGATGTGACGGGGAAATGACGCCTTCCGACGCAGCTTAATTGCCTGCGGCGAAGGGTCGCAAAGCCCTGTGCTGCTAGGTTTTTCCGTATTCTGGAAGGGGCTGTCAGTGATGGTCGTCACGTGCGCTCGATATCGGGCGTGTGATGGTGTCGCAGCTTGTCAATTTCGATGGACATAGGGGGAGTGTTGGTGTCGAATGATGCGCGGGGGAAAGACCCCTGTTCAATGTTCCGCTCGCGGGTGGTAGGGAAGACCGTCTCGCGAACGTACGGGTTTCGGGGACTCTGATGCGGGATGTCAGTTTTGAAGTCGAGCATGGCAACGGCCTAGATGGGTTCGTTGGGCTTGCTCTTGAAGCGATGGGGCGTCTTGCGGCGCGCCGTCGAAATGGAGTGGGAGAGCTGCGGACCGCGCTTGTCAACAGGTTGGTCGAGCTTGCCACAGGGCCTGAGCTTGGAGCTATGGACCTGTGTCTCGATGAATTCCGGGCGGCATTTGTCGCCCCGGAAGATATTGCCTCCCTTTATGTGCCAGCCGCCGCCCGAAATATCGGGACGGCTTGGGAAGCCGATCAGATTGGCTTTGCCCAAGTGACGGTTGGCATCGCGCGTTTGCAGGAACTTCTGCACGCGCTGCAAGCGGATGTGACGGCGGATGTCTCTGATCCGTCGAACACCTCGACGGTGCTTTTGATCGTTCCGCCTGGAGAGCAGCACACGCTTGGCTCTTTGGTGGTGGCGATGGGGCTTCGCCGCCGGGGGATCTCGGTGCGGATGCTTTTTGCTCCGGGGTTGAGTGATTTGTCCCGTTTGATGGCGACGAACCGCTTTGATGCGGCATTGATTACTGTCGGAAGTATGGAGAGGGTTGAAATCTCCGCGAAACTGGTGAAAACCCTTTCCAGCCTGACGAAAGGGCGGATGCGGGTTGCAATTGGTGGCGCTATCGTCGCCCAACGCGCGGAAGCTCTCGCCAAGACCGGCGCCGATCTGGTGACCAACGACTTGTCCGTGGTTATTTCCGAGTTTGCGCTGGCGTGACTGAAAACGGTTCGGGGGTCGAGAACGACGGGGGAAGGCTGAAAGAAGAGGCACGGGTTTAAGAAAGGTTCCGGCCGTGACATCTGATGGAAGCTTCTTGATGCGACGGGAGGCCTTGCTAAGGGTTCCTCCCGCTTTGCTCGCGGACATCGTCACTTCGGCCTGCGATATCGCGCTGGTCGTTGCACCGGAAGGTATTGTCGATCTCGTCCTCACCAATCCTCAGCTTGGCCCCAGTGACCGCTTTGCCCAATGGCAGGGCAAGCCGCTTTCGGAATTGTTCGGGCCGGAAAGCCTACAAAAGCTCCAACGCCGTATGGAAGCCGAGGTTGAGTTGCATCGCCCGATGGTGCTGGAACTCACCCATGTATGCGACGCGATCCATTTCCCAATCCGGTATACGCTAACGCGCACGGATGAAGACGGAACGCTTTTGATGATTGGGCGCGACATGCGCCCGATCGCGGAAGTTCAGCAGCAGCTTGTGAAGGCGCAGCTTGCGCTTGAGCGCGATTATGAGGCCCAACGCGAGCTTGAAACCCGCTATCGGGTGTTGATGGAAGCGAACCCCTCTGCGCTTTTGATCGTGTCTATGTCGACGGGCCGCATTGTCGATCTTAACGGCTCCGCCACAACGCTGATTGGTGCGACGCGGGGCGAATTGATTGACGCCCCGGTGGCCAATGAGCTTGAGGGGCGCCGGAAGGGCGAGTTTATCGACGCCTTGGCCAAGTTGGCGGGCAGCGATCTGCAAAACTCGCTCGATCTGACGATTCGGCGCTCCAAGCGCAAAGTGGCGGTGTCGGCGACGCTGTTCCGCGCGGCGGGGGATCGTTTGTTGCTGTGCCGTTTGGGCCAGCCCGAAGCCATGCGTCCGAAAGCCGATGACATGTCGGAGCTTTCTGAGCGGCTCTTCCACAAAAGCATCGACGCGATGGTGTTTTTGGAAGCCGATGGCACGATCCGCGCAGCCAATGATGCGTTCCTTTACCTTACCGATGCGGGCTCTGCTGCGATGGTGCAGGGGCGGTCCTTTGCCGATTTCTTGTCGCGTGGCTCGATCGACCTCAATGTCATGCTCGATAACGTCAAGCGTATTGGCCATTTGCGCCATTACGTGACGCGGCTGAATACCGATTTCTCGGGCCAAGTCTCGGTTGAGCTTTCGGCCACGCTTTTTGCGGAACGCGCCAGCCCGACGATTGCGCTCGTGATCCGCGATTCCAACCTGGCCGATGCGACCCGTATTTTGCCCGGCGTGGCGGGCAACGAAGGGCTGCGCAATGTGATGCAGATGGTCGGCTACGCGACCTTGCGCGACATCGTCGCCGAGACAACCGAGATCATCGAAAAGATGTGCATCGAGACGGCGCTTGAGCTGACCGGCAACAACCGGGTGGCGGCGGCCGAGCTTCTGAGCCTGTCGCGGCAGTCGCTTTATGTGAAGCTGCGCAAATTCGGGCTTCTGAGCAAAGAAGTCGACTGAGTCGTAGAAGCGACAGGCCGAGTCGTTTTTCTCCCATGGCATGGGCGGGTGAGTTTGCGCGCGAAATTCCTAGCGCGTGATTCACCTTTTGCCAATTTTGCTAGACGGTTTGTCGCAGTTTGCCCCCCTTGAAAGCGCAGCGGGAGTGTCAGGTTTGGCAATCTGGCGGCCGCTGGAAGGCTGCGCCACCCCGTCGCAGGCGGGCGTTCCGCCACAAGCCTGTTTTGCAATTGTCATAATAATCAGCATCTTGCGCTGTGTGTGGTGGGTCTGCTTCACAGGTGCGGCAATTTTCTGCATTTGACCTGTGCCAATTAATATGGTTGGGATTGTTGTCAACTGAGGTTTACACCTACGCCCTGGAGGGTCAGCCATGCGTATCCTTTTCGTCCACCCCAATTACCACTCCGGCGGTGCCGAGATCGCGGGGAACTGGCCCCCTTCTTGGGTTCCTTACCTCGCCGGTCACCTGAAAAAATTCGGCTACGATGATATTCACTTCATCGATGCGATGACGATGAACGTCTCGCATGACGAACTGCGCCGTCGGATTGCCGAATTGCAGCCCGATATCGTCGGCGTTACCGCGATTACCCCCTCGATCTACGAGGCGGAAGAAACGCTGAAGATCGCCAAAGAAGCTGCGCCGAATTGCGTTGGCCTTCTGGGCGGTGTGCACGCGACCTTCATGTTCCGCCAGGTGCTGTCGGAAGCGCCGTGGATTGACGCGATCGTGCGCGGTGAAGGCGAAGAGATCATGGTCGAAGTCGCGCAATGCGTGGACGAGGGCCGTTGGCCGGAAGACCGAAAGGCGATCAAGGGCCTTGCCTACACCGAAGGCGAAGAGATCGTTGCCACTCAAGCGGCGCCGACTGTCAAAGACATCGACAGCCTGAAGCCGGACTGGTCGCTGATTGAGTGGGATCACTACATTTACATCCCGCTGAACGTGAAAGTCGCGATCCCGAACATGGCGCGCGGCTGTCCGTTCACCTGCTCGTTCTGCTCGCAATGGAAATTCTGGCGCGACTATCGCGTCCGCTCGCCCAAAGCGGTGGTCGATGAGATCGAAGATCTGGTCGAAAACCACGGCGTGGGCTTCTTCATCCTTGCTGACGAAGAACCGACGATCAACAAGAAGAAATTCGTCGAATTCTGCCAAGAGATGATCGACCGCGGTCTGAACCACAAAATCAAGTGGGGCATCAACACCCGCGTGACCGACATCTACCGCGACCGCGATTTGCTGAAGTTCTATCGTGAAGCGGGTCTTGTGCACATTTCGCTTGGCACCGAGGCTGCGGCCCAGCTCAAGCTCGACATGTTCAACAAAGAGACCACGGTCGCCGAGAACAAAGAAGCGATCCGTCTGCTGCGTGAAGCCGATATCTTCACCGAAGCGCAGTTCATCGTTGGTCTGGACAACGAGACCAAGGAAACGCTGGAAGAAACCTACCAAATGGCGTGGGATTGGCAGCCGGACCTTGCGAACTGGTCGATGTATACGCCTTGGCCGTTCACGCCGCTGTTCCAAGAACTGCGCGATCAGGTCGAGGTCTTCGACTTCTCGAAATACAACTTTGTGACGCCGATCATGAAGCCCAAAGCGCTGACCCGCGGTGAGCTGCTTGACGGTGTGATGAACAACTACCGCCGCTTCTACATCAAGAAGGCGCTGTTCCACTATCCGTGGCGCGGCACGGGCTTCCGCCGTCGGTATCTTCTGGGCTGCCTCAAGGCATTCTTGAAAGCCGGTGTGGGCCGCACCTTCTATGACCTTGGCAAAGCTGGCTATTGGGGCCCGCAGTCGAAAGACAAGGTGGATTGGAAATTTGACGATACCCGTCAGATCGCCGATGCGCAGGTTGCCGACTGGGAAGCTGCTGCCGAACGTTCGCGCAAGCACAAAGAACGCCAAGAGGCGGTGCGCGCGCAAATGAAAGAGCGGGCGGGCGAACGCAGCAATGCGAACTTCGTGTTGCCGGAAGGCGCCGAGGACGAATTCGACCTGTCGCCTGAAACCCACGAAGCCCGTTCGGCCGAACACGCCGGGGAAACCACGGCGCCGATGGCTTGCGGTGGTGGCAAGGCCCAGATGGTCGACGCCGCGGAATAAGGGGGTAAGGTCATGAGCGCGGCGCCGCTTGACGCGCAGGACGAGCCCCGTATCGGGCCGAATGCGATCTTGCAAACCATCGCCGTGCTCGACCGCCACCTTGGCCGGTCCGAGCGCGACCGGATCATGAAACTTGCCGGGGTGCCCGTCCCCCCGGCAGACAGCGGAATGCTTCCAGAATCCCAATGCCATGCCGTGCACCAGGCGCTGCGGGTGGACCAGGGGGAAGCCTCCGAGGGTCTTTTATGGCTCTCGGGGCTTGCCACTGGGGATTATATTTTGGCCAATCGCATTCCCGGCTTTGCGCAAAAGATCATCAAGTTCTTGCCTGCCTCCCTTGGGGCGAAGGTTCTAGCCAAAGCCATCACCAAACATGCCTGGACCTTTGTTGGCTCTGGCCAGTTTCAGGTTGAGGGGTGCAAGCCCCTCACGTTCCGTATCGACGGTAACCCGCTGCGCGCGGAAAGCGCCGAGCACCCCGCCTGCCATTGGCACGCGGCGGTGTTTCAACGGCTGTTCTCCACGCTTGTCTGGCCCGATTGCAAGGTGGAGGAAATCTCCTGCGCCTCGATGGGGTCGGGGCCTTGCCGTTTTGTTCTGCACCCGCAGGGCGGCCGCGCGTCGCATCCTGCGCCTGTCCACTCGGGCTGAGCCATCCGCTCGCCCGCCCAATCGGTTCGATCGACCATGAGCGCCCCAGACAGTCTGACGACCCAACGTACCCTTCCCGAGCCGCGCGCGATGCTGCGGCTCATCAAGCCGGTGACATGGTTCCCGCCGATGTGGGCCTATTTGTGCGGCGCGGTCTCTTCTGGCGTGGCGATGGGGGCCAATATCGGCGTGGTGATCTTGGGGATCATTCTCGCCGGGCCGATTGTTTGCGGCATGTCTCAGGCTGCCAATGATTGGTGCGACCGTCATGTCGATGCAATCAACGAACCTGATCGCCCGATCCCGTCGGGGCGCATTCCGGGCTATTGGGGGCTTTATATTGCGCTCATAATGTCGGCGCTGTCGCTTGTTGTGGGCTGGCAGCTTGGCACGTGGGGTTTTGGCGCCACTGTGTTGGGCGTTGCCGCCGCTTGGGCCTATTCGGTCGAGCCCGTGCGCCTGAAACGCTCGGGCTGGTGGGGGCCGGGTCTTGTGGGGATCGCCTATGAAGGTTTGCCGTGGGTCACCGGGGCTGCCGTTCTGTTGGCGACCACGGGCGCCGCACCGGGCTTCCCGATTGTGCTGATGGCCACGCTTTATGCCCTTGGCGCGCATGGCATCATGACGATCAATGATTTCAAAGCGATTGAAGGCGACCGCAAGCTGGGCATCAAATCCTTGCCTGCCGTCTACGGCCCGGAAGTTGCCGCGAAGATCGCCTGCACCGTGATGGGCCTTGCGCAAGCTTTGGTCATCACCATGCTGTTCCTGTTCTCCAAACCCTACCATGCCGGTGCAGTGCTGCTGCTTCTGTTCGGCCAATTCTGGGCGATGTCGGTTTGGATGCGCGACCCGGAGGGCAAAGCGCCTTGGTATAATGGCACCGGCGTTGCGATGTATGTCTCGGGCATGATGATCACCGCCTTCGCGATCCGGGGCATGGTGATATGACACTCGGCTGGCTCCAGATCTTTCGGCTGGGGCTGGTGCAGCTGTGCATCGGCGCGGTTGTGGTGCTGACCACCTCCACCTTCAATCGGTTGATGGTGGTCGAACTGGCGCTGCCCGCGATTTTGCCCGGCTTGCTCGTGGGGCTGCATTACGCGTTGCAAATCACCCGCCCCGCTTGGGGGCTGCGTTCCGATACCAAGGGCAACCGGACCTTCTTCATCATCGCCGGCATGGCGGTCTTGGGGCTGGGCGCGTTCTTGGGCGCTGTGGCGATCGCGGTGCTGGCGGCAAGCTTTATCGCTGGGCTGGCGATCGCGATTCTGGCCTACACGTTGATTGGTTTTGGCGTTGGGGCTTCTGGCACCTCGCTTCTGGCGCTTCTGGCCTCGGCCACCGAACCGCGCCGCCGCGCCGCTGCTGCGACCATCACTTGGCTGATGATGATCTTTGGCATCGCCGCCACCGCAGGCACTGTGGGCCATTTGCTGGATCCCTATTCGGTCGAGCGGCTTTTGTGGATCGTCGGGGCTGTCACAACCGGCGCTGTTGTCGTGACCATGCTGGCCGTTTGGGGCGTTGAAGCCCGCGTGAAGCACCCCGAACCCGAAGAGCGCCCGACGGCGCTGCGCGAGGGCCTGCGTGAGGTGTGGTCTGAACCCCAAGCCCGCAATTTCACCTTTTTCCTGTTCCTGTCGATGACCGCCTATTTCTTGCAGGAACTGATCTTGGAACCCTATGCCGGGCTGGTTTTCGACTATACCGCCGGGCAAACGACCAAACTTTCGGGCCTGCAAAACGGCGGTGTGTTCATTGGCATGCTCACCGTTGGCATCGCGCTTTCGGGGCTGAAAATCGGCACCTTGCGCGGTTGGGTCGTGGGTGGCTGCCTTGGCTCTGCCGCGGCGCTTGTGGCTGTGGCGGGCGTGGGGCAGGTGCCTGGCGCACCGATTGCCCCTGCGGTGATCGGGCTTGGCTTCTTTAACGGGATTTTCGCCGTCGCCGCGATTGGCGCGATGATGTCGCTTGCCGGTGAAGGCCGGTCTTCGCGGGAAGGCACGCGGATGGGCCTTTGGGGCGCGGCGCAGGCGATTGCGGCGGGCTTTGGCGGCCTGCTTGGTGCAGGTGCCGCCGATGTTATGCGCCTTTTCCTACCCGATGCTTCGGCGTTTGGGATCGTTTTCGGGGCCGAAGCGCTCCTCTTCCTTGTCGCGGCCGTGATGGCGACCGGTGTGGTCGCTGCGCGGGGCGCGGCGCATGTGCCCACTGTGATTGCGGGAGAATAGAATGGAATACGATGCTTTCGTGGTCGGTGGCGGCCCTTCGGGTTCGACGGCGGCTTGGGATTTGGCCCGCGCGGGTCATAAGGTGGCGCTGCTCGACCGGGCTGGGCGCATCAAGCCCTGTGGCGGCGCGATCCCGCCGCGGCTGATCCGCGACTTTGATATTCCCGATCACCTGCTGGTGGCGAAAATCACCTCGGCGCGGATGATCGCGCCCTCCTCGCGCTTCGTCGATATTCCGATTGAGAACGGTTTTGTCGGCATGGTCGACCGCGAAGATTATGACGAATGGCTGCGCGAACGCGCCCGCCAAGCCGGGGCCGACCGGCTCACCGGTACCTGGCTGCGCATTGAACGCGAGACCGGCAAGACCGTTGTCGTTTACCGCGACAAGGAAAGCGGCGAAGAGAAGAGGGTCGCGGCCCGTATCGTGATCGGTGCCGATGGCGCGAACTCGCAGGTGCGCAACGAAGTGCCCGCGACGAAAATCCCGCTGGTCTTCGCCTATCACGAGATCATCGCGGCGCCGACGAATGTGGCGAACTACGACCCGACGCGTTGCGACGTTTATTATGATGGCCGCATCAGCCCCGATTTTTATGGCTGGGTCTTCCCGCATGGCAAAACCGCTTCCATCGGCATGGGCACCGAGCTTGATGACGTTGATCTGAAAAAATGCACCGCTCTTTTGCGCGAGATGTCCGGCCTTGATAAGGAAGAGACGATCCGCAAGGAAGGTGCGCCGATCCCGCTGCAACCGCTTGATTGCTGGGACAATGGCAAAGACGTTGTGCTGGCGGGTGATGCCGCTGGCGTGGTCGCGCCGTCCTCGGGCGAGGGGATCTATTACGCCCATGCGGGGGGCCGCGTGGCGGCCGAAGCCGCAATGGCCTTCCTCAAAACCGGCAAGGCGAAAGAGCTCAAACAAGCGCGGGCCAAGTTCATGAAAGAGCATGGCACTGTCTTCAAAGTGTTGCGCTCGATGCAAGATGCCTATTACCACACCGATGAGCGGCGCGAGCGGTTTGTCAGCCTGTGCCATGATGTCGATGTGCAGCGCATGACCTTTGAGAGCTACATGAACAAAAAGCTCACCTCTTTCCGCCCGATGGCGCATATCAAGATCGGCTTCAAAAACCTTGCCCACCTGTCGGGCTTGGTGTCGCCGAAATGGGTGTAAGCATGGACGAGACCATGATCCCCACTTGGGTCGATGGTGTTCTGACCCCGGTGGAAAAGATGGAGGCACATCGCAAAGGGCTGCGGCACTTGGCGATCTCTGCCTTTGTCACGCGTGGCGACAAGGTGCTTTTGCAGCAACGCGCGCTGAGCAAATACCACACGCCGGGGCTTTGGGCGAACACCTGCTGCACCCATCCCTATTGGGGCGAAGATGCGCAAACCTGCACCGCGCGGCGGCTTGATCAGGAGCTTGGCTTGCATGGGCTCGATCTGCGCCATGTGGGGCAAGTGGAATACCGTGCCGATGTGGCCGATGATATGATCGAGCATGAGGTGGTTGAGATTTTCACCGCCGAAGCGCCCGAAGGTGTGGAGCCCGTGCCAAACCCCGAGGAGGTGGAAACCACCGAATGGGTGCCGATTGATGAGATCGCGACGCGGATTGCCGCAAACCCAGAGCGCTACACGCCTTGGTTGCAAATCTATATCGAGAAGCATCGCGAGATGATCTTCGCCCCGGCTGAGGCCTGAGGCGCGGCCTTCTAACAGGTTAAAAGAAAGGGCACCGGTTCGGTGCCCTTTTTCGTTTCGGGAAGGTGGGGGGCTAGACCTTCACCACCTCGCCCACATAGGTGCCGGGCGCGGGCGCAAGGGCAGGGTGATCGGCATCGCCCACGGCGCGAGCGGGCACCAGCTTACCAGAGCGGCTTGCCAACCATTCACCCCAGCGCGGCCACCAGCTGCCTTGGTTGTATTGTGCCACGGCTTTCCATTCATTCGGGTTCTCGACCGGCGCTTCAGAGGTGTAATGGCCGTATTTCTTTTTGCTGGGCGGGTTCACGATTCCGGCGATATGGCCCGATTCCGACAAGATGAAGGTTTTGTCCTTCGATCCCATTTGCGCCACCCCGTTGAACGAGGCGATCCACGGCGCGATGTGGTCTGTTTCGCAAGCAATCGCGCAGAGCGGCACCTTCACCTCAGACACCTTCAGCACTTCATCAAAGAGCGGGAAGCCTTTTGAGGTGAAGCTGTCTTCCTGACAGAGGCCGCGCAGGTATTGCATCGCCATCTTGCCGGGCAGGTTGGTCGAATCGCCGTTCCAATAGAGCAGATCAAAAGCAGGTGGCGATTCGCCGAGCATGTAAGAACGAATCGCAGGTTGGTAGATCAGGTCATTGGCCCGCAGGTAAGAGAAGGTGCGGGTCATGAAATAGCTACTCAGCACCCCATCGGCCTTGCATTGTGCCTCGATCCCATCGACGAAATCGTCTTGCAAGAAGGCGGTAAACTCGCCCTGATCGGAAAAATCGGTGAGCGTGGTAAAGAAAGTGGCCGAGTTGATCGAGCGGTCTTTGCGCTTGTTCAAAAGGGCGAGCGTCAGCGACAGCGTGGTGCCTGCGATGCAATAGCCCACCGCATTCACTTTGGGCTCGCCGGTGATTTTCTTCACCTCGTCAATCGCGGTCAGATACCCGTCTTGCACGTAATCCTCCATGCCGACATCGGCATAAGAGGCATCGGGGTTTTTCCAACTCACCACAAAAAGCGTGAAGCCCTGATCGACGATCCAGCGGATCAGGCTGTTTTGCGGCTTCAGGTCGAGAATGTAGAACTTATTGATCCAAGGCGGAAAAATGATCAGCGGGGTTTTGTGAACCTTTTCCGTGGTGGGGCTATATTGGATCAATTCCATCATATGGTTGCGATAGACAACCGAGCCTTCTGCCGTGCCGATATTCTCGCCAACCTTAAAGGCATTGCGGTCTGAGAGCGTTACGATCAGATCGCCTTTATTCTCCTCAATATCGCGGACAAGGTTTTCAAGGCCGCGCACCAAGCTTTCCCCCTCGGTCGCGACGGCGCGTTCAAGCGCGTCGGGGTTGGTCGCCAAGAAATTTGTCGGCGCCATCAAATCCACAATCTGCTTGGTGAAATAATCCAAACGGCGGCGGTTGACCGGATCCAGCCCCTCAACCTGCGCCGCGCCTTCTTCAATCGCTTTGGCCGCGATCATGTATTGTTGTTTGACGAAATTGAAATAGGGATGCGTGTCCCATAACGGGTTGGAAAAGCGGCGATCTTTTGGCCCTGGGTCTGCGGGGGGCTGCAATTTGCCTTGGGACAGCGCATGGCTTGCCTCAAGGTAATGGGTCATTGCCTCGCCCCAGTATTTTACCTGCGTTTCAAAGATCTTAGCGGGGTTATCCGTCATCGCCTTCATCATTGCGGCGGATGAACTGAGATAAAGGTCCATTCCCGGCCCTTCCAGCGCCAGATTGGGGGCGCGCTTGTGTGCGAGCGCCTCGACCAGCCGGGTTGTCAGGGTTTCTATTCTCGCCAGATTGTCTCGCATTTGCTGCGATGCAGCAGATTCGACCTTCTCGGGCGTTGTCATAACGTTATTTCCTCCCTATCCTTAAATATGAAACATAACGTCGCACGCATCAGGGGCAAGCGGGGTTGTGCGTGATTTCGAGGGAGCGCCATGAAAGGCATTTACAGCTACGACCTGATGGAGACCATCAGGAACACGAACGAGTGGATGGGCGCCTCGGCACGCGCCATCGCCTCTTATCCGGTTTGGGGTTTGACGCCCCATCCGATGTTCAAGCTGATGTCCGCTTGGGGCCGCGTCGCCGAGCGCAGCTTCGCGCGCATGGTGATCAAGCCCGACTGGGGCATTCGCTCGATTCCCGCTGCCGATGGCAAGGACCATCTGATTGATGTGGAAACGCTGCTCGATAAGCCCTTCGGCGCCCTGATCCATTTCAAGGTGCAAGGCCGCGCGCCGATGAAGCGCCGGGTCCTTTTGGTGGCGCCCATGTCGGGCCATTATGCGACGCTGCTCCGTTCCACGGTGCATAGTCTGCTGCCCGATGCCGACGTTTACGTGACAGATTGGCATAATGCGCGTGATATTCCGGCCTCCGAGGGCAAGTTCGACATTGAGGATTACACGCTTTACCTTGTCGAGTTCATGCGGCTTCTTGGCCCGGATATCCACGTGATTGCCGTGTGCCAGCCCGCGCCGCTGACCTTGGCGGCGACCGCCTACCTCGCCGAAGAAGACCCAGAGGCGCAGCCGCGCACGCTGACGCTGATTGGCGGGCCGATTGACCCTGATGCCGCCGCCACCGAAGTGACCGACTTTGGCCGCCGGGTGACGATGGGCCAGCTTGAGCAATTGGTGATCCAGCGCGTTGGCTTCAAATACAAAGGCGCGGGGCGTCTGGTCTATCCGGGGCTGATGCAATTGGCTTCGTTCATCTCGATGAACATGGATAAACACTCCAAAGCTTTCACCGACAAGATCATGGCCGAAGCGCAGGGCGAAGGCTCTGAGCATGATCACCACAACATCTTCTATGATGAATATCTTGCGGTGATGGATATGACCGCAGAGTTCTACCTCTCGACGGTGGAGCGGATCTTCAAAGGGCTGGAGATTGCGCAGAACAAATTCACCGTGGCGGGCAAGCGCGTCGATATTGGTAAGATCACCAAGGTCGCGGTGAAAACCGTCGAAGGCGCGAATGACGATATCTCTGCCCCCGGCCAATGCGTGGCGGCTTTGCGGCTTTGCACCGGTCTGCCGGAGGAAAAGAAGGCCCAGCACCTAGAACCCGGCGCGGGCCATTATGGCATCTTCGCGGGCCGCAGCTGGCGCAACAACATCCGTCCCTTGGTGCTCGATTTCAT
This sequence comes from Rhodobacter sp. JA431, assembly GCF_900217725.1. Lineage (NCBI taxonomy): Bacteria > Pseudomonadati > Pseudomonadota > Alphaproteobacteria > Rhodobacterales > Rhodobacter > Rhodobacter sp. JA431. The sequence continues at coordinate 296,434 of NZ_OBMP01000001.1, read as the reverse complement.
CGACGCCAATTCGGATGACCCCGAACCCAAAGTGGCCAAGATCCGCGCTGTTTAAGCGGGGGTAGCGGGGGGCGTGCCCAGCCCGTGCCCCGCGAGCCATTCTGCCAAAAGGGCCGAGAGCCCATCAGGGGCCACTTCATGCAGCAGGTGGCCACCCTCCATCATCCGCAATTCGACCTGTGGCATCGCATGGGCCGCGCTTTCTGAAACTGCGGGGGGCACCGCTTTGTCGCCCTTGCCTGCCAGCAAAAGCGCAGGCTTGCGTAGCCGGGGCAGGTTCAAGATCAATGGATCAAGCCGCCATTGCGCCATCATATCGAGCGCGCCGGCGACATGTTCGGTATCTTGCACAAGCGTGGTGTATTGCGCCTTGCCAGCGGCATCGATCACCGAGCCCGTGCTATCAAGCAATTGGCTCACCCGCGCAGGCGATGCCCAAAGCCGTGCGGCCACGGGCGCGGTGAGCGGAAAGGCTGCGAGGCCCCGTGCAATCAGCGGAAACAGCACCCCCGCCACGCCCTCAAAGTGATCCAGCGCGGCATTGATGCCTACCACGCGCGGAATGCCGGTGTTGAGCGCCATTTGCAGCGCAATCGCCCCGCCCGCGGAATGGCCAATCACTGCGCCGGGTTGCACGCCCATCGCGTCACATAGCCAGCACAAATCCTCGGCGATCCGGCTCAGGCCCAATCGGTCGCGGTCTTTGGTGCGGGTGCAGCCGTGGCCCGGCAGGTCGGGCACGATCAGCCGGTAATGTTTGGCAAGGCCCGGAATGGTGCGCCGGAAGCTGTGGCCAGAGGCGCCAAGCCCATGCAAGAGCAGCAAAACGGGGGCGTCGCGGGGGCCAGTGTCGACCACCCACCAATCAATGCGCTCGACCCGCACCATCTGCGCGGCAGACCGAAAGGGCCAGTTTGCCGGCAGGTTGCGCGGGTCCATCGCTTACGCCTCCAAAGCCGCCCCCAGCACATCGGCCATCCGATGCGCATTGGCACGGGGCAGGGCGATGTAATGACCGCCCATGTTTTGCGCCAGTTCTTGCAGCCGCCGATTGGGCCGCATCGCGGTATCAATGATCACCGCAGGCGTGCCCGCCGCGCGAATGGCTTTGGCCATCTGCGTGGCTTGCTCTTCGGCGAGTGCGCGGTTGGCGCTGCCATCCAGTGCGATATTGCCCCGGCCATCGGTCAAGAGCGCAATCGTCGGCGTCATGCCACGGCTACGGGCTTGCTTGGCGGTGGACATCGCCATTTCAAGCCCACTCGCAAGCGGCGTGCCGCCACCACCGGGCAGACCCGACAGATGCCGTTTCGTTTGCGTGAGCGAGCGGCTGGGGGCCAGCAGCAATTGCGCGCCTTCCCCCCGGAAGCTTACCAGCGAAACGTGATCGCGTTGGCTATAGGCTCGCGCCAGCAACAATTCGACAGCGCCCTTGGCCTCGGAAAGCCGTGCCATCGCCGCTGAACCAGAGGCATCCACGGTGAAGATCAGCACGCGGTCGGACATTTCCTTGCGCCGCCGCAAGTGAATGTCAGAGCTATCGACCAAAAGCACCTGCTGCTTGCGCGCGGGCGGGGCGGATTTGCGCCGCAGCCCTTGCCAAGGCGCCGCGCAGCGCAGCGTGGCGACAAGGTCGATCCGGGCATTGTCTTCCAGCCGACCTTTGCGCGAGGGCAGGGGGCGTCCGCGCCGGTTGCCAATGCGCTCTTCACCCGAGCCTGCGCCGCCATTCGCCGCTTTCAGCCGCGAGCGCAGATCAATGGTCTTGAGCAGATCGTCGGGCAACATCGCCCGCACCGCCTCGACCACAATTTCACTGGGTAACCCCTCGCCTGGATCGCTCTCTTCCTCGCGGTCCTGCTCGGGCCGAGGATCATCCTCGGGTGCGGGGGGCGGCGGTGGCGGGGGTTGGTCTTCCATATCCTGCAGCGGGATCGCGCGATGTGCGAGGGTCAACTGCGCGGCGGCAAGCACGTCTTGCTTTTCCACCACGATCCGGCCATCGAGCGCGGCAATGATCCGCGCTGCGACCAGCGCCAGCATCGGCGCGCGCAGGCTCATGATGTAAAGCTTCTGACAGCCCTCTACCACTTCGCGCACACGGTCATGCGGCATCTGCACTTGCGGCAGCAGATCGCGCGCCCGCGCCACTTGCTCGGCATCGGGCATGATCGCCGCCGGGTCAATCGAGCGGGTCTCGGTCAGGTCGATAAACAGGCCCAGCCGATCCGCAATCGAAAACGGCAGACCTTCTTCGGCCTCGGCGGCCTCGTCCAAAGCGACCAGCGCATGTTGGCGCTGATCAAGCGCCTGCGCGAGCCGCGCGCCCAGCTTGGGCGTGCAGCGCTCGGCCATCGGCAAAACGAAGACGCGCGGACTATCCAGCAGGCCGCCACGCAGCACCGGTTTCCCGGTATGCAGCGTTTCGGCCACATCAAGCCCGCCATAAAGCGCTTGGTCGTCCACATTGGGCGGCAAGCGGCGCAGCGGCATCGGGAAAGGCAGCTGCGCCAATGTGTCGGTAAAGGTCGTGCGCACCGGGCCAGCCCGTGACCGCAGCCACAAACCGCCCATCGCTGCCGGATCAACCGTCAGCACTGCAAGCGCCGAGCGGAGGTGTTCTTGGTCCATTTTAGGGCAACGTCTCTTCAACAGTGCGCGCCACACGGGCGGTAGAGCCAGCTTCATCCAGCGGATCACGGCGCAGACGGTGCGACAGCGCCATCCCTGCCACTTTGCGCAGGTGATCGCGGGTGACGGTGCCTGCGCCTTCCAGCGCGGCCAAAGCACGGGCGGAACGCAAAAGCGTCAGCTCACCGCGCAGACCATCCGAGCCAAGCGCGATGCACAACGCCGCACAGTCATAAAGCGCGGTATTGGGCGCTTCGACATTGGGCAGCAATTCGCGCGCTTTCAGGATCTGCTCGCGGATTTCCATATCCTTCGGGCGCCATTCCTCAAGGAATTTGATCGGATCGGCGTCATAGGTATCGCGCAGGCGGATCACCTGAACGCGGGTTTCCACGTCACGCGGGCTGAGCACTTCGACCGAAAGACCGAACCGGTCGAGAAGCTGCGGACGAAGATCGCCCTCTTCGGGGTTGCCCGAGCCCACGAGCACAAAGCGCGCCGGGTGGCGGATCGAGAGGCCATCGCGTTCGACGACGTTTTCACCCGATTGCGCCACGTCGAGCAGCAGATCGACGATGTGATCTTCCAGAAGGTTACATTCGTCGATGTAGAGGTAGCCACGGTTTGCCCGCGCCAGAAGGCCCGGCTCAAAGGCTTTTTCGCCATGCGAGATAGCGCGTTCAATATCGAGCGCCCCGACAACGCGGTCTTCGGAAACGCCAAGCGGCAGGTCCACCACCGGGGTCGGCTTGCGCACGATCTCGGTCGAATGGACCGTCGCCCATTCGGGCACCATGTCCACTTTGGGCGAGTTGACCGGGCAGCCTTGCACAGCGTCAATCTCGGGCAGCAGCGCAGCCAGCGCGCGCACAGCGGTGGATTTACCGGTGCCGCGGTCGCCAAAAACAAGAACGCCGCCGATGCCGGGATCGACCGCGGTCAGGAGGAGGGCCAGTTTCATATCCTCCTGACCGACGATCGCCGAAAAGGGAAAGACAGGTCGTTGCCGCGCGCCTTCTGCTACGGGATGAATTTGAGCGACAGCGGATGTCATGCAGCTTCCCTTTCCAAGTCTTTTCGGGCGTCCAGCGGGTTCTTGCCCAACCATGTGCCCTCGATTCCAAGCAGGCGGAACCGGGCGTAAAGTTCTTCCGTGAACCATCCTTGTTCGCGCGCGGCGCGGATGGCCCGTCCGTGCGGGGTATCGCCCCGCGCGAATTGCGACATTGCCTTCACATCGGGCCAGATCGAGAACGTGACCTGATGGAACAGCGGGATTTCCCCGATCCCGATCTTGAAGATCAGATTCGGGTCGGTGCCGACTTTCTGAGAAATGTCGGGCACGCGCGACCAGAAACGGGTCGCCATATGCGGCTTGATCGCCGCGCGGGTCAGCGCCACCACCGGGCCTTCGCCGGGATCGACGTCAGGTTCGGGGATGAACGGGTTGCGCCCGCCCCAACTGCCACGCGACGAAGTCGGCGACAGGTGAATGAACAACTGCTCGTCAGAGTGTTTGCGCCAATTTTGCCAGACCGGATTGTCATGGATGACGCCTTGGGCATCTTCTTCATTGGCGAAGGCTGACATGATGGCCCAAACGTGCCAATTGGGCTTGGGGGTGAAGCCTTCTCCGGTGCCCGAGCCGCACAGCTTAAAGAAGCGCAAACGGGGTTCTGCATGGAGTGGTCTGCGGGCGAAAACCATCTGTGACATGAGCCACGGCAGATGGCTGGTTCCTTCAAAGCGAAACAGGCTGAGTGTTGCGACGGCCATGAGGCACCCCTCTCCCCATATTTCCCCAAGTGTAAATGCATATTTACATACCCCCCCCATGATGGGAAGGGGGACAGACGTTTTGTCGCTGTGCGACCATGTCAGTTGTAAATCGAGATTGACGCCTTATCATTTGGCGCATGCAACGGAATTCCACTGAAAAGACCATGTCCATGAACAATGAAGGCAAGGGCCGCGCCGTCGTCATCGGCGCCGGTCTCGGAGGGTTGGCGGCCGCCATGCGGCTGAGCGCCAAGGGTTGGAACGTGACGGTCGTCGATAAGCTCGACCGGCCCGGCGGGCGCGGCTCGTCGATCACCAAAGGGGGCTATCGATTCGACCTCGGTCCGACCATCGTCACCGTGCCAGACCGCCTGCGTGAACTTTGGGCGGATTGCGGGCGTGATTTCGACAAGGACGTAAAACTGGTCGAGATGGACCCGTTCTACAAAATCCTGTTCCCCGATGGGGAAAGCTACACGGCTTACGGCGACGATGAGAAGGTCAAGGCCGAGGTCGAGCGGATCAGCCCGCGTGACGTGGAGGGCTTCCGCCATTTCATGTGGGATGCCAAGGCGCGCTACGAATTCGGCTACGAAAATCTGGGTCGTAAGCCGATGCACAAGCTGTGGGACCTGATCAAGGTTCTGCCGACCTTCGGGATGCTGCGCGCGGATCGTTCGGTCTATGGCCACGCCAAGATGATGGTGAAAGACGATCACTTGCGTTTTGCGCTGTCGTTCCACCCGCTTTTCATCGGCGGCGACCCCTTCAATGTCACCTCGATGTATATCCTGGTCAGCCAGCTTGAGAAGAAATTCGGCGTTCATTACGCGATGGGCGGCATTCAAGCGATTGCCGATGCGGGCGTGAAGGTGATCGAAAGCCACGGCGGCAAGGTCATGCTCAACACCGAGGTCGATGAGATCATGGTGACGCGGCAGGGCAAAGCTTATGGCGTGCGGCTTGCCGATGGCACCGAACTGCCCGCCGAGGTGGTGGTGTCGAACGCCGATGCTGGCCACACCTACAAACGCCTTCTGCGCAACACCACGCGTTGGCGCTGGACCGATGAGAAGCTCGATAAGAAACGTTGGTCGATGGGGCTTTTCGTTTGGTACTTCGGTACCAAAGGCACCAAGAACATGTGGAAAGACGTGGGCCATCACTCGGTCGTCGTTGGTCCGCGCTACAAGGGGCATGTGAACGACCTGTTCATCACCGGCAAGCTGGCTGATGACATGTCGCTTTACGTCCACCGCCCGACCGTGACCGACCCGAGCGCCGCGCCTGCGGGCGATGATACCTTCTACGTGCTCTCGCCGGTGCCGCATCTGGGCCATGACAATGGCGTGGATTGGTCGCGCGATATGGAGGCCTATAAGGCCAAGGTGCTCAAGGTCATCGAAGAACGGCTGCTGCCGGGCGTCGCCGACAAGATCACCGAAGAGGTGGTGTTTACCCCCGAGACCTTCCGCGACCGGTATCTGTCGCCGTTCGGGGCGGGCTTTTCGCTTGAGCCGCGCATCTTCCAATCGGCTTGGTTCCGTCCGCATAACATCTCGGAAGAGGTGGATGGGCTCTACCTCACCGGCGCTGGCACCCACCCCGGCGCGGGTGTGCCCTCGGTGATTGGCTCGGGCGAATTGGTGGCCGATATGATCGGTGCCGCTCCGGGCTTTAAGGGCGAGGTGAAAGCCGCGCCGAAAGCTGAGGCACCGACGGCAGCCGCTCCGAAAGCAGAGGCGCCGAAACCGGCGCCCGCACCTGCCGCGGCTCCGGTGAAAGCCGAAGCGCCGAAACCCGCACCGACGCCGACCCCGGCAGCGGTGAAGGTCGAAGCGCCGAAAGCTGCTCCGGCCCCGGTTGCGAAACCTGCGCCTGCAGCGGCCAAACCTGCGGCGGCTCCGGTTGCCCCGGCTAAGCCTGCGGCTCCGGTCAAAGCGGCGGCTCCGAAACCGGCCCCCAAGCCTGAACCGGAAATGGCGGAAACGGCTGAAAAACCGATGGCCGCGCCTGCGGCTGCGAAACCTGCTGCGCCTGCGGCGGCCAAACCGGCCCGGGCGCCCAAGCGGCCGCGCGGCAAGGGGCGGAAATGATCGCACCGGAAGACATGGCAGTTTGCCGTGAGCTGATCCGTACGGGCAGCTATTCTTTCCACGCAGCCTCGCGGGTTTTGCCCGCGCGGGTGCGTGACCCGGCGTTGGCGCTTTACGCCTTTTGTCGGGTGGCTGATGATGCCGTGGACGAGGTCGCCGCTGCCGATAAAGGCGCGGCGGTCCTGTCGCTCAAGGAGCGGCTAGACCGGATTTACGCGGGCAATCCGCGTGATGCCGCGTCTGACCGGGCTTTTGCTTCGGTGGTCGAAGAATTCGACATGCCGCGTGAACTGCCCGAAGCGCTGATTGAGGGGCTGGAATGGGATGCCTCTGGGCGTCGCTACCAAAACCTGTCCGAATTGCAGGATTATTCTGCCCGCGTCGCTTCGGCGGTGGGGGCGATGATGTGCGTGTTGATGCGGGTGCGTGACCCCGATGTGATCGCGCGCGCCTGCGACCTCGGCCTGGCGATGCAGCTCACCAATATCGCGCGCGATGTGGGGGAAGATGCCCGTGCCGGGCGGCTGTTCCTGCCGCTTGATTGGCTTGCCGAAGAGGGGATCGACCCGGAAGAATTTCTGGCCAATCCGCAACCCTTGCCCGGCATCTGTCGCTGCACCGAAAAGCTTATCACCCGTGCCGACTGGCTTTACTGGCGCGCCGCCACGGGCGTGCGGTGTTTGCCCGCCGATTGCCGCCCCGGCATTTTGGCGGCAGGCCGCGTTTATGCCGCCATCGGCGATCAGGTGGTCCGCCAAGGCCATGACAGCGTGACCAGCCGTGCCTATACCTCGGGGCGTCGCAAGATCTTCTTGATGGTGGGCTCCGTCTTCTCGTCCTTCGGCTTTTCGCTTTTGCCGCGTTCGGCGCGGTTGCATGCGAAACCCGAGCCCGAGGTGGCTTTCTTGGTCGATGCGGCGGCCCGCAAGCCCGAAGGCCCGGACCGTGCCGATAAGCTGATCGGCGCGATGATGGCGCTGAAAGCGCGTGATCGCGGGCTGGCCTAAGCCTCACGCGTCAAAAAACTGCGGCAAAACGTCCAAAGTGGCGATCTGGGTGGAACCGGGTCGCCACTTTCGCGTTTTCTACCTAAAGACCTCACCCTTCCCAAACGGAGGCTTCCCGTGAACCTGCTTTTCTTTTTTATTTTCCTCGCGTCGTGCCTGACCGCAGGCATGACGGGGGCCGTTTTCAAGCCCGGCAATTGGTACGACAGTCTCAATAAGCCAGAATGGACCCCGCCCAATTGGGTGTTCCCCACGGCTTGGACGACGCTGTACATCCTGATGTCGATCGCTGCGGCCCTTGTTGCCGCGAAAGCCGGTGAAAACCCTGATGTCGGCTTGGCGCTGGCGGTCTGGGGGCTGCAAATCGGCTTCAACACGCTGTGGACGCCGATCTTCTTTGGCCTGCACCGCTTGGCCGCTGGCATGGTTGTGCTGGTGGGGCTGTGGCTTTCGGTCTTTGCGATGACCGTGCTCTTTTGGCAAATCGACTGGGTCGCAGGCGTTCTGCTTCTGCCCTATGTGGCGTGGACCACGATCGCTGGTGCGCTGAACTGGAGCGTGTGGCGGCGCAACCCGCATGAGCCTGCGGTGCAGCTCGACTAAAATGCAAAAAGGGCGCGGTTGAACGCGCCCTTCAGAAGACAGGGGCGCACCTAAGGTGCGCCCTTTGTTTTTGCTTAGTCTTTGAATTTCCAGCCTGCGCGGCGTGGCACCCGCACCGCAAGCATCGGCTTGATGATTGGCTGCCGGAACCGCACCAGGTCGAGCGCTTCGTGCATGCCGACGCTGACTTCGCCGTCAATCGTCGTTTCCATCAGCGCGCGCGAGTAGAAGGGCGCTTCCAAAAGCGAGAACACCCCCTTCGGCGTCGCGCCCGGATCGCAGCGGGTTTCGCGGCGCACGAACCACGGCGTGCGTTTCATCTTGACCAGCGGCGGCGGGGTCTCGATTTCGCGCACCACACCCGCATGGTCGGATTGCACGGCGAGCGCGACCTTGGTGCCGTCAAGCCGCACCGCATCGTAAAAGCATACGGTGCGGTCGCGCAGCGGGAAGCGCCCCCAAGTCCAGAACGAGAAATCTTCTTCCAACGCACGGGTTCCGAAGTTGGCGTCAAAATAGCCATGCCCCGTCCAGCTATGCCCGGGGGCCAGATTGACCTCCACCTTGGCCATCGGCGCGAAGGGGCGCCAGGTGTGGCCCGCATCTGGGGTGAGTTTCACTTCCGCATTGGTGACCGATTCGGGGGTGAGCACGATGCGCCCCTTGAGCTTGCCCAGTTTCGGCAGCGCCCCCCATTCATCGACATCAATCACCAGCTCTGTGCCGGTCCAATGCACCTTGCTGGGCCCGACTTCAAACGTGTCACGGGTCTGGCGCAGGGCAGAGCGGCCGCGGTCGGTCATCGTGAAACGACCTTCGCGCCCGGTAGTCACAAGGTTGATGCAGCAATGGTTTTGCGGTTCTTTGCGGCCCGACCAGCGATACCACGGCGAAAACACCGAGCCGATGAAGGCGATCATCGAAAACGCCTTGGTGCCATCGTCGGAAATGCCGTCGCAATACCACCAAGCGTAGCCGTTCGGCCCTACTTCGCGGCGGAAATCCGGTCCGAGGTTAAGGCCTGTGCCGCGTGCCTCCCGGAAGTCAGCGCCATGGGAACCCCCGCTCCAGGATGGGTGCCCCCACCCGCCAGATAGAGCCCCTTCAGATCCGTCCGCGCCAGTGGCCGTTGGAATGTTGCCAGCGTCCCCTCCGGCGAGCCCCCGTAAATCGCCCCCTGCGACCCCGGGAACCGGCGTGACAGAAGCGCCGGTGTTGTCAGCGCCGGGCCCTCCGGCTCCGGTTCGAAGGTCAGCCCCATGCTCTCCAGAATCGGGAAAGTGCGTGCCCTGCATTGCGATTCCTCCTGCGGGAAAGGTTGGTGGCCCGCAGGCCCGTTCATGATGATCTCAAAGCGCTCCCATTCGGGGAGTTCTGTGCCCATCTCGCGGTCTTGCGCGCAGATATAAAGCGTTGGCTCTTCGGGCATCCGGCCCACGCCGATGGGGCCAAATTCTAGCTCCGGATCGGCCGTAAAGAAGACGTTGTGATGCGCGAGCTCCACGCCTCTGGGTTTGGCCCCAAAGGCCCAGACCCACGCCGAAAGGCTTGGCTCGGGGCGCTTGGTATCTTCCATTGAGGCGCGGGCGGCATCGCCCAATAGCCCATCGCGCAACGCGCCCGGATCGCCGTTGAAAACGCAACCAGAGCAGGGGATCGAGGTGCCGTTTTCGATTTCAACCGCCGTGACGCGCCCTTCTTTGCGGACAATGCGTTTGGCGCGGCTGTTGTAATGGAATTGCACGCCCATCCGCTCGGCCACGCGCGCAAGAGCGGCAGCGACACCATGCATCCCCTCGGCAATTGCCCAAACGCCCTGAACCTCGGCTTGCCAAATGAGCGACAAAACGGCGGGTGTCTGCGCCGGGCGACCACCGACATAGGTGGCATAGCGGCCGAAAAGCTGCACCAGACGCGGATCGTTGAAATGCGCATTGAGCAGATCAAGCATCGACAGACCGGGCCGCAGGGCGGGCCACAGCTTCGGGCGCGCCAGAGTCGCGGCAATGATTCGCCCAAGACTCGGCTTTGGCGCGGCAATCACCGGCTCATTGAACGCCTCCCACATGCCGCGGGTGACTTTATCGAAGCGGCGGAATGCCGCAGCTTCCTTGGCACCAAAGGCAGCCTCAATCGCTTCGACATTGGCATCAAAGTCGGTGAAGAGGTCGAGCATAGCGCCGTCGGGCCAAAAATGGCGGGCCAAACGGGGCAGGGGAATCAGCGTCAACTCGTCTTCGGTGCGGGTGCCGCATTCGGCGAAGATCGCATCCAGAACATGGCGCATCGTCAATACTGTCGGGCCGGTATCGGCCAAACCACCAGGTGTCGGCACGCCACGCGCCTTGCCGCCGGGCAGGTCGCCCGCCTCCACAACCGTCACCCGGACGCCTTTAGCCGCCAAACCGAGGGCCGCTGCGAGCCCCCCCATGCCGGCGCCAATTACCACGACGCCCGTATCGCCTTGCATTCCGCGCTCCAAAAACATGTCCCGGGGGAGTGCAATTTTGTCCCATCCCCACCGGTGTAAGTTTCAGTTTACACATAGAGGGGCGAATGCCAATGTGCTCAATGACGCAGCGGAGGGCCCCGTAATGTCCATGGATACCCGTATCGAGACGGCGCTGAAAAATGCGCTTTCGACCGAAGCTCTGGCTGATTGCCCGCCGCGCTTGGCAACGTCTTTGCCCTATGCCGTATTCCCGGGCGGCGCGCGTATCCGCCCGACGATCTTGCTTTCGGTCGCGATGGCCTGTGGCGACGATATGCCCGCCGTGACCGATGCCGCCGCTGTGGCGCTTGAATTGATGCACTGCGCAAGCCTCGTGCATGACGATCTGCCCGCCTTTGATGATGCCGATATTCGCCGGGGCAAGCCCTCGCTTCACAAAGCCTATAACGAGCCGCTGGCGGTGCTTGCAGGCGATAGCCTGCTGATCCGCGGCTTTGAAGTGCTGGCCGCCGTTGGCCCGCACTCGCCCGACCGTGCGCTGAAGCTGATCGCCAAACTGGGCCAGCTTTCGGGCGCTTGTGGGGGCATCTGCGCGGGCCAAGCTTGGGAAAGCGAAGAAAAGGTCGATCTGGCCGCTTATCACCAATCCAAAACCGGGGCGCTTTTCATTGCTGCCACGCAAATGGGCGCGATTGCGGCAGGAGCGGAGCCCGAGCCGTGGTTTGATCTGGGGATGCGGATTGGCTCTGCCTTCCAAATCGCCGATGACCTGAAAGATGCGCTCGTCTCGGCTGAGGTGATGGGCAAGCCTGCGGGCCAAGACAGCACCCACCAACGCCCGACTGCCGTGCAAACCATGGGGATCGCGGGCGCGACCAAGCATTTGCAAGACATTCTGGCGGGCGCCATTGCCTCGATCCCGTCTTGCCCGGGCGAAGCCAAACTTGCTCAGTTGGTGCAGCTTTACGCCCAGAAGATCATGGACATCCCGGCCGCCGCCGATCGGAGCTGAGCCGTGGCGAAGGACGAGGTCAGCGCCGCGACCGAAAAGCAGGCGTCCGCGCCGGGGGCGCAGGCGCCTTCGGTTCCCGGCCAACCCGGCCATAAGGTGACCGAGCCGGGACGGGTGAGCTTTTTCACCCGGATCGCGCTTTCCCCGCGTTTGCATGAAATTTTCGAACGCACGCCACTCTTTAACCGTGTCACGCGGCGCGAAGGGCGGGCGCTTTTCGATGTGGTGGCGGGCTTTGTGCATAGCCAAGCGTTGCTCGCGATCGTCGAATTTCGCATCCTGCACATTCTGGCCGAGGCCTCTTGGCCGCTGCCTGCACTCGCTGACCGGACAGGTTTGGCCGAGAATCGCTTAGCCGTGCTGATGCAGGCGGGCGCTGCGCTCAAGCTCGTGAAATTCCGCCGCGGGATGTGGGAGCTTGCGCCGCGCGGCGCGGCCTTCATTACCGTGCCGGGGCTTGAGGCCATGGTGCGCCACCATCCGGTGCTGTACCGCGACCTTGCCGACCCGGTTGCCTTTCTTAAAGGCGACATCGAGCCCGAGCTCGCGGGCTTTTGGCCCTATGTCTTTGGCCCGCTCGTGCAAGAAGATGCGGGGCTGGCGGAGCGCTATTCCCAACTCATGGCGGACAGTCAGCGCATTGTGGCTGATGACACATTGCGCCTGGTCGATCTGAAAAACGCCAAGCGGCTGATGGATGTGGGTGGCGGCACCGGCACCTTCCTGCGCCAAGCCGCGAAACTGCACCCGAATCTCGACCTGACCTTGTTCGATCTGCCCCATGTGCTGGCGGTGGCGGAGCCCTTCAGTCCGCGACTCACCCTTGCGCCCGGCAGTTTCCGCGATGACCCGATCCCGACAGGGGCGGATGTTATCTCTTTGGTGCGGGTTCTGTATGATCATCCTGACAATGTCGTCGAGCCGCTGCTGAAAAAAGTGCATGATGCATTACCGCCCGGCGGCCGGATTGTCGTGTCGGAAGCGATCGGCGGCGGTGCCAAACCGGACCCGGCTTGTGACATATATTTCGCCTTCTACACCATGGCGATGAGCTCTGGCCGCACCAGAAACCCCGAAGAAATAAAGAAAATGTTGGAAGCGGCGGGCTTTGTCAAAGTCACCAAGCCCCGCAGCCTTCGCCCCTTCATCACCTCGGTGATCGAGGCGGAGCGCGGCTGATCTGCCCCGGATGGGGGCAGAAAGTCGCACATTTCACCTGCGCAAAAGTGTCTAATCAAATTGACAGTTCGGCGTGTAAGTTTAATCATACACCTAGGCGTGATCTGCCCGACTCTCCGGCCCGATCTCGCCGGGAGTGAGAGATGGAAACTAAAGTCGTTATAATGTCCGGTCCGAAAGCGATCTCGACGGGCACCGCTGGACTGACCGACCCCGGTCCTACGGACCTTGTCGTCGACATCGCCTACTCGGGCATCTCGACTGGTACTGAAAAGCTGTTCTGGCTCGGAACCATGCCACCCTTCCCGGGCATGGGGTACCCTCTCGTTCCTGGCTACGAAAGTTTCGGAGAGGTCGTTGAAGCCGCCCCCGACACCGGCTTCCGACCGGGCGATCACGTCTTCGTTCCTGGGGCAAACTGCTTCTCGGGCGGGGTGCGCGGACTTTTTGGTGGGGCGTCCAAGCGTTTGGTCACCGCCTCGTCACGGGTCTGCCGCCTTGATGCGGGGATGGGCGCTGAAGGGGCTTTGCTGGCGCTTGCCGCCACCGCCCGCCACGCCCTTGCAGGGTTCGACAATGCGCTTCCTGATCTGATCGTGGGTCACGGCACCTTGGGCCGCTTGCTTGCGCGCCTCACCATTGCCGCCGGTGGCAAGCCGCCGATGGTGTGGGAAACCAATCCCGCGCGCCGCTCTGGTGCGGTGGGCTATGAGGTGCTTGACCCCGAAGACGATCCCCGCCGCGATTACATGGCGATCTATGATGCCTCTGGTGCCCCCGGTCTGATTGACCAGCTTGTGGGGCGGATCGCCAAGGGCGGTGAATTGGTGCTGTGCGGTTTCTACACCGTGCCCGTCAGCTTCGCCTTTGTGCCGGCCTTCATGAAAGAGATGCGCCTGCGCATCGCCGCTGAATGGCAGCCCGCTGACCTTTCCGCGACCCGTGCGCTGATCGAAAGCGGTGCGCTTTCGCTCGATGGTCTCATCACCCACCGTCGCCCCGCGACGGAAGCGGCTGAGGCCTATCAAACCGCCTTTGAAGACCCTGACTGCCTGAAGATGATCCTGGATTGGAGGGATGTGGCATGAACGACGCGCCCAACCTGAAGGGATACGACGACCGGCTGCGTAACGAGGCCGCCGAGGAGCCGACGATGGAATTACCCGACTTCCCGCCCACCAAGAAAACGCAGATCATCGCAATCTACGGCAAGGGCGGCTCTGGCAAGTCCTTCACGCTCGCCAACCTCAGCCACATGATGGCCGAGATGGGCAAACGCGTGTTGCTGATTGGCTGTGACCCGAAATCGGACACCACCTCGCTTTTGTTTGGCGGTAAAAACTGCCCCACCATCATCGAAACCGCCGCTGCCAAAAAGGCGGCGGGCGAAGAGGTGACGGTGAGCGATGTCTGCTTCAAATCGGGCGGCGTGTTTGCCATGGAGCTTGGCGGGCCGGAAGTGGGGCGCGGCTGCGGTGGTCGGGGGATCATCCACGGCTTTGAAACGCTCGAAAAGCTTGGCTTCCACGAATGGGATTTTGACTTCGTCCTGCTCGACTTCTTGGGCGACGTGGTCTGTGGCGGCTTTGGTCTGCCGATTGCGCGCGACATGGCGCAAAAGGTGATTGTGGTTGGCTCGAACGACCTGCAGTCGCTTTATGTGGCCAACAACGTCTGCAACGCGGTCGAGTATTTCCGCAAACTTGGCGGCAATGTCGGCGTGGCGGGCATTGTGATCAACAAAGATGACGGCACCGGCGAGGCGCAAGCCTTTGCGAAAGCGGCCAATATCCCGATTCTGGCGGCGATCCCGGCGGATGAAGAACTGCGCCGCAAATCGGCGGCCTATCAGATCGTTGGCACCAATGCGACCTCTTGGGGCCCGCTCTTTGCGGAGCTTGCACAGAACGTGGCCGATGCGCCGCCGCTGCGCCCGCATCCGCTGAGCCAAGATGAACTGCTGAACCTTTTTGAATCGAGTGACGAGGGCGGGGATGTTGATCTTGTGCCCGCCACCGAAGAAGACCTGCGTGGCGCCAACGCCGCGCCGAAGCAATCTCTGGAAGTGATCTACGACGATGTCTGAGAGCCAAGGCGCATATGGCCAGGGCGAAGGCGGCTGCACGTCAGGCGCTGAACGGCTTGAGGCTGACGCGCGCGCTGCGGGCAATGCTGAACTGCTCGATCGTTTTGCCGCTGACTATCCGCAAGGGCCGCATGATCGCCCGCAAACTATGTGTCCGGCCTTCGGCTCGCTTCGGGTCGGGCTGCGGATGCGCCGCGTGGCGACCGTGCTTTGCGGCTCGGCTTGCTGCGTCTATGGGCTAAGCTTCATTTCCCACTTCTATGGCGCGCGACGCTCGGTGGGATATGTGCCCTTCGATTCTGAAACTTTGGTGACGGGCAAGTTGTTCGAAGACATTCGGGCGGCGGTGCATGAACTGGCCGACCCGGAACGCTATGATGCGGTGGTTGTGGCGAACCTTTGCGTGCCCACAGCCTCTGGCGTGCCGCTGCGGCTTTTGCCAAGCGAGATCAATGGAGTCCGCGTGGTTGGGATCGACGTGCCCGGCTTTGGCGTGCCGACCCATGCTGAAGCGAAAGACGTTCTGTCCGGCGCGATGCTGAACTATGCACGCCAAGAGGCGATGGCTGGCCCCGTGCAAGCGCCCGCCTCTGGCCGGGCGGACCGCCCGACCGTGACGCTTTTGGGCGAGATGTTCCCGGCTGATCCGATGGTGATTGGCGGCATGCTCGCGCCGATGGGCCTCGCCGTGGGGCCGACCGTTCCAGTGCGCGATTGGCGCGAACTTTACGCCGCGCTTGATAGCAAGGTGATCGCCGCGATCCACCCGTTCTACAGCGCTTCGATCCGTGAGTTTCAGGCCGCTGGCCGGACGATTGTGGGCTCTGCTCCTGTGGGGCATGACGGCACGATGGATTGGCTCGCCAATATCGGGGCCGCCTACAACGTGCCCGCCGAACAAATCGCCGCCGCGCAAAACGCCTTTGGCCCCGCGATCAAAGGGGCGATTGCCAATGCGCCGATCAAAGGTCGCATCACGCTTTCGGGCTATGAAGGCTCGGAACTGCTGGTCGCGCGTCTCTTGATCGAATCTGGGGCTGATGTGCCGTACGTTGGCACCGCGCTTGGCCGCACGCCGTGGAGCGCTGCGGACAAAGAATGGCTCGAAGCGCGTGGCACGGTCGTTAAATACCGCGCCAGCCTTGAAGACGATTATGCCGCGATGGAAGCCTTTGAGCCTGATCTCGCGATCGGAACCACGCCTGTGGTGCAAAAGGCGAAAGAATCGGGCACGCCCGCGCTTTACTTCACCAACCTTATCTCCGCCCGCCCGCTCATGGGGCCGGCAGGGGCAGGCAGCCTTGCGCAGGTGATCAACACCGCGATGGGCAACCGCGAGCGCATGGCCTCGATGAAAGCCTTCTTTGAGGGCGTGGGCACGGGAGACACCGCCGGGATCTGGGAAGACCAGCCCGAGTTGCACCCTGATTTCCGCGAAAGCCAGCGCAAGAAACAAGAAAAAGCCGCCCGCGTGGCCAAAGCCGAGGAGATGATCTGATGCTGATCCTCGACCACGATAGGGCAGGGGGCTATTGGGGCGCGGTTTATGCGTTCTGTGCCGTCAAAGGTCTGCAAGTGGTGATCGACGGTCCTGTGGGCTGCGAAAACCTGCCCGTGACGTCTGTGTTGCACTATACCGACGCGCTGCCGCCGCATGAGTTGCCGATTGTCGTCACCGGGCTTGGCGAAGAAGAACTGGGCCGCGAAGGCACCGAAGCGGCGATGAGTCGGGCTTGGAAAACGCTCGACCCGCATCTGCCAGCTGTGGTGGTGACGGGCTCGATCGCCGAAATGATCGGTGGCGGCGTGACGCCGCAGGGCACCAATATCCAGCGCTTCTTGCCGCGCACGATTGACGAAGACCAATGGCAATGCGCCGACCGCGCGATGACTTGGCTCTTCACCGAATTTGGCATGACCAAAGGGCGTATGCCCGGCGAGCGGGTGAGACCGGAAGGCGCGAAGCCCCGCGTCAACATCCTTGGGCCGATGTATGGCACCTTCAATATGGCCTCCGACCTTGCGGAGATCCGTCGCCTTGTCGAAGGCATCGGGGCCGAGGTGAATATGGTCTTCCCGCTCGGCGCGCATTTGTCTGAGATGCGCAATCTCGTGAATGCCGATGTCAACATCGTCATGTATCGCGAGTTTGGTCGCAACTTGGCCGAGAAGCTGGGCAAGCCGTATCTGCAAGCGCCGATGGGGCTTGAGGCCACCACCAAGTTCCTGCGCAGCCTTGGCGAGCTCTTGGGAATCGATCCTGAGCCCTTCATCGAGCGTGAAAAACACACGACTCTGAAGCCGTTGTGGGATCTGTGGCGTTCTGTCACGCAGGACTTCTTTGGCACTGCTTCGTTCGGTGTCGTCGCGAATGAGACATATGCGCGCGGTATCCGAGCCTATCTTGAACGCGATTTGGGCCTGCCTTGCGCATTTTCCGTGCCAAGAGTGGCCGGAAAGAAGACAAATAACGAGGAAGTTCGCGGTTTGATCCGCCAAACCCGGCCTTTGGTGGTGTTTGGCTCGATCAACGAGAAGATTTATCTCGCCGAAACCAAGGGTGGGCATGGCCCCTCGGCCTCTTTTGTGCCCGCTTCCTTCCCCGGGGCGGCAATCCGCCGCGCGACGGGCACCCCCTTCATGGGCTACACAGGGAGCGTCTACTTGTTGCAAGAAATCTGCAACGGACTGTTCGACGCTTTGTTCAATATCCTGCCGCTCGCTTCCGAAATGGACAGCTCCGCGGCAACGCCTACCACCTTGCGTCGTGACATGCCCTGGGATGCAGATGCACAGGTGGCGCTCGACCGGATCGTCAGCGAGCATCCGGTTCTTACGAGGATTTCAGCGGCCAAGTCTCTGCGGGACGCGGCCGAGAAAGCTGCCCTTGATCAGGGGGCAGAACGCGTAGTGCTGGAAATGGTTGAGGCCCTTGGTGGTCTTGATCGGAAGAAGGGGGGAACTGAATGAATACCCAAGAGATCCGCGCACACGGGGTTTCGCATGCGCACCGTGCCCCCCGTCCTGAGTACACGCTTTATTTCTCGCTCATCTTGATCGTCGCGGTTCCGTTCGCGCTGGTCGGCTGGGTGAACCGTCTGGTCCGTGATCGTCGTCTGCCCGAGATGGGGCCGTTTGCCCGCGCCTGGCGCGAGGCGACCGAGATCACGCCCGAGATTTTCCGCCCCTAAGGCGGCAAGGAATTCCCGACGGGTTGCGCCCACCGGTCGGATGAAAGTTCTCCATGAGCGGGGATGAGCCTCGGTCATGGCGGAAATGCGAGATGGCATGGTGCCATTTCGTCTACCCGGCCGCAGGGGTTGCGGCGTCAGTCTGCCAATCCGGAGGTTGTTATGGCTGATAAGAACGACCTGAGCTTCACAGGTCTTAGCGACGAGCAGGCGCAGGAACTGCATGCCGTCTACATGAGCGGTCTCTCGGCGTTCGTCGCCGTTGCGGTTCTCGCTCACTTGGCGGTCTTCATCTGGCGTCCGTGGTTCTGAGGAGAATCTGAAAATGTCCAAGTTCTATAAAATCTGGCTCGTTTTCGATCCCCGTCGCGTGTTCGTGGCGCAGGGCGTGTTCCTGTTCCTTCTCGCGGTGCTGATCCACTTGATCCTGCTCTCGACCCCCGCTTTCAACTGGCTCACGGTTGCCACGGCCAAACATGGCTACGTGGCTGCGTCCCAGTAAGCGCTAGAAAGCATCGCGGGCGGGGCGCATGCCGTCCCGCCCGCGATCATACCGCAAGACGCAACCCATCGGCACGATCCGGAGCCTTTCGCCGGGCTAAGGACCGTCCCGCAACAGCGGAGACACGGGCATGGCTTTGCTCAGCTTCGAACGAAAATATCGCGTGCCGGGCGGCACCTTAGTTGGCGGGAATCTCTTCGACTTCTGGGTCGGACCCTTCTACGTGGGGTTCTTCGGGGTTACTGCCATCTTCTTCGCCGCTCTCGGTACAATTCTCATTCTGTGGGGGGCTGCGCTGCAAGGCACGTGGAACCCGCAGTTGATTTCCATCGTGCCTCCGTCGGTTGACGTGGGCCTTGGCATGGCACCGCTCGCCGAAGGTGGGCTGTGGCAGGTCATCACCGTTTGCGCCATCGGCGCATTCTGCAGCTGGGCGCTGCGTGAGGTGGAAATCTCCAAAAAACTCGGCATCGGCTACCATATTCCGATCGCTTTCTCGATGGCGATCTTTGCCTATGTCACCCTGGTGGTTATCCGCCCGGTGATGATGGGTGCTTGGGGCTATGCTTTCCCCTACGGGATCTGGACCCACCTCGATTGGGTGTCCAACACCGGCTACACCTACGGGAACTTCCACTACAACCCGTTCCACATGCTGGGGATCTCGTTGTTCTTCACCACCGCTTGGGCCTTGGCCATGCACGGCGCGCTCGTGCTCTCGGCTGCCAACCCGGTGAAGGGCAAAACCATGCGCTCGCCTGATCACGAAGATACCTATTTCCGTGACCTCATTGGCTACTCGCTCGGCACGCTCGGCATTCACCGCGTCGGTCTGCTGCTCGCTCTCAATGCGGTGTTCTGGTCGGCCATGTGCATGCTCGTGACTGGCACCATCTACTTCGATCTGTGGAGTGACTGGTGGTACTGGTGGGTCAACATGCCCTTCTGGGTCGACGTCGCGGGAGGCATCAATGGTTGAGTATCAAAACTACTTTGCTCAGGTGCAAGTGAAGGGGGAGCCCGAACTCGGGCTCACCGAACAGGTCGACACTTCCGAACGTACTGGCGCTGGCTTCATGTCCATTCTGGGCTGGATGGGCAACGCTCAGATCGGTCCGATCTACCTTGGCATCGCGGGCACCGTCTCGCTTGCCTTCGGGATCGCGTGGTTCATGACCATCGGCTTCTGGTTCTTCTACCAGGCGGGCTTCAACCCGGCCGTGTTCATGCGCGACCTGTTCTTCTTCAGCCTTGAGCCGCCGGCGGAAGAATGGGGCCTTGCCCTTGCGCCGCTCGGTGAAGGTGGTGTGTGGCAGATCGCTTCGATCTTCATGGCGATCTCGGTCATCACCTGGTGGGTGCGCGTTTACACCCGCGCCGAACAACTCGGCATGGGCAAACACATGGCTTGGGCGATGCTCTCGGCGATGTGGCTGTGGTCGGTTCTGTCCTTCTGGCGCCCGATCATGATGGGCTCCTGGAGCCACGCAGTGCCCTACGGCGTGTTCTCGCACCTAGACTGGACCAACCAGTTCTCGCTCGACCACGGCAACCTGTTCTACAACCCGTTCCACGGTCTTTCGATCGCGGCGCTCTATGGCTCGGCTCTGCTGTTCGCCATGCACGGCGCAACGATCCTTGCCGTCAGCCGCTTCGGTGGGGAACGCGAACTCGAACAGATCTGTGACCGCGGCACCGCTTCGGAACGTGCGGCTCTGTTCTGGCGCTGGACCATGGGCTTCAACGCCACCATGGAAGGTATCCACCGCTGGGCGCTTTGGATGGCCGTTATGGTCACCCTGACGGGCGGCATCGGGATCCTGCTTTCGGGCACCGTCGTCGACAACTGGTATGTCTGGGCTCAAACCCACGGCTATGCGCCGGTCAACTAAGGGGAAGTGATCATGTTTGATAAACCGTATGACTTCTCTGCAGGCAACAAGTTCAAGATGGGTCTTTGGATTGGCCGTCAGATGACTTGGGGCGCCGCGCTTGCCTCGATCTTCGTGGGCTTCCTGCTTGGTCTGTTCCTCTTCTCGTACTTCGTTGGCATGTTCTTGCCCGAACGTTCGAAACAGGCTCCGTCGCCATACACCGCCCTTGAGGTTGTGTCGGTCACCGAGATCGCCTGATCAAGCTTTCCGGTCGCCTTTGCCTTTGTGCATTGGCGGCCGGTTCCCGTTTCCGGGCCTTGGCTCGGGAATGTTGGGGTCCCCACATGGCCCCGATCCCTTCCCTGTGAACACAGGCACCTTGGTGCCGTGCGGCACACCACACGGCACCATTTTTGATCAATACCAGCTCATCGGAGGACGCAGCCATGAGCGACACCCCTTCCCGCACCCCGTATCTTGACCGCGTGACCGGTCCGGCCGATCTCAAACCGATGAGCATTGCCGAGCTGACCGCCCTCGCCGGAGAGGTCCGCCGCGAAACCGTCGAGATCGTGAGCCAGACGGGGGGGCACCTTGGGTCATCGCTGGGCGTGATCGAACTCACCGTTGCGCTGCATGCCGTTTTCAATTCCCCCGGTGACAAGTTGATCTGGGATGTGGGGCACCAATGCTACCCGCATAAGATCCTGACCGGGCGCCGCTCGAAAATGTTGACCCTGCGCCAAGCCGGGGGCCTTTCGGGTTTCACCAAACGCTCCGAAAGCCCGCATGACCCCTTTGGCGCGGGCCATTCTTCGACCTCAATTTCCGCCGCACTTGGTTTTGCCGTTGGCCGTGAAGTGGGCCAGCCGGTGGGCGATGCGGTCGCGATTATCGGCGATGGCTCGATCACCGCAGGCATGGCCTATGAGGCGCTCAACCACGCGGGCCACCTCAAAACCCGGATGTTCGTCATCCTGAACGACAACGACATGTCGATTGCGCCGCCGGTGGGCGCGCTGAGCCGGTATTTGAACACGATCGGTCGTCAGGCGCCTTTTGCTGCGCTTAAAGCCGCCGCCGAAGGGATCGAAATGCATCTGCCCGGCCCGGTGCGCGACGGCGCCCGCCGTGCCCGCCAGATCGTCACCGCTATGCCCGGCGGGGCCACCTTCTTTGAAGAGTTGGGCTTTGATTACATTGGCCCGGTTGATGGCCATAACATGGATGAGCTGGTCGAGACGCTGCGCGTGGCGCGTGCCCGTGCCTCTGGCCCGGTTTTGATCCATGTGTGCACCACCAAGGGCAAAGGCTATGCGCCCGCGGAAGGTGCCGAAGACAAGCTGCATGGTGTCTCGAAATTCGATATCGAGACCGGCAAGCAGAAGAAATCGGTCGCGAATGCCCCGAACTACACCGCTGTTTTCGGTGAGCGTCTGACGGCAGAGGCTGCGCAAGACCCGCGCATTGTGGGGGTGACGGCGGCGATGCCCACTGGCACCGGGCTTGATGTGATGGGCAAGCGCTTCCCGAATCGCGTCTTCGACGTGGGGATTGCCGAACAACATGCCGTGACCTTCTCGGCGGCCATGGCGGCCTCGGGCCTCAAACCCTTTTGCGCGCTCTATTCGAGCTTCTTGCAGCGCGGCTATGACCAGATCGTGCATGATGTGGCTCTGCAAAATCTGCCGGTGCGCTTCATGATCGACCGCGCCGGGCTTGTGGGCCAAGACGGGGCGACCCATGCGGGCGCCTATGACGTGTCTATGCTCGCGAACCTGCCCAATTTCACGGTGATGGCCGCCGCAGATGAGGCGGAACTCTGCCATATGATCGTCACCGCCGTTGAACATGATGCCGGGCCTTTGGCACTACGCTATCCGCGCGGCGAGGGCCGTGGGGTGGACATGCCCGAACGCGGCGAAGTGCTTGAAATCGGCAAAGGCCGGGTTCTGCAAGAAGGCAGCGACGTGGCGCTTCTTTCCTATGGCGCGCATTTGTCTGAGGCGCTCAAAGCCGCAGGGATGCTTGCTGCGGATGGCGTTTCCGTCACTGTGGCCGATGCCCGCTTCGCGCGCCCGCTCGACACCGATTTGATCGATCGCCTGATCGACAGCCACCCGGTCTTTATCACGCTTGAACAAGGCGCGATGGGCGGCTTTGGCGCGATGGTCCTGCATTACCTTGCCCGCACTGGGCAACTCGAAAAAGGCCGCGCGATCCGCACCATGACGCTGCCCGATCATTTTGTCGATCATGGGTCTCCCGCTGAAATGTATGCCTGGGCGGGGCTCACGGCAGAGGATATTCGCAAGACCGCTCTTGGCGCTTTGCGCCCCAGCGCGGATGTGCATCAGCTTCACCGGGCCTAGCGAAAACACGCTGACCCGGAAGACAGGACTTGCCTTCGGGCGAACCGGCGTGTGACAGTCGGGTGGCATACCGTGCCGCCCGCACGGGTTCTCGCACCCGGATTTTGTCTTGAAGTTCCAGCAGGTTTATTATGTTGTCGACGACCTGCTCCGCATCCTCTGGATCGGCGGGGAATGGGACGATTTCGCCTTGGCCAATGCGGGATCGGGTGCGCGCGCGAATGGTGTTTTGTCGACGCGGCTTCTGGATCACGTCGCAGGTGCAACCACACGCAGTGCTTTGGCGGATCTGATTTCTGCGGTGCGGGAAGAGGCGCGGCCGCTTCGCCTTGATTACCGTTGCGATAGCCCGCAGATGCTGCGCCGGTTCCAATTGACAATCCAGCCGATGCGGGGCGAGCGGGTGCTTTTGGTGCATGATCTGCGGGATGCGCGCAGCTTCGAAGAGCCCTTGCCGCATTGGCATGCGGACCGCGCCGCAGATGCGCAGAAATGTTCTTTTTGTGGCGCAGTGCACCATCCATTGCGCACGGATCTTGAGGGCGTGTGGGCACCTCCCGAGGATTTGGGGGCCCAGCATCCCGAGGCGGTCTCCTATGTGATCTGCCCTAGTTGTTCCGCTGAGATCGAGGAATTGATCGCGAGCCTGCGCCAACATCGCGCGCCGCGCAGCCTTTCGACCGGCGGCTTTGGCCCGGCAGAAGAAGACTAAGCCCTAGGGCTTCAGCAGTCTTTCGAACATGGTTGTGAGGAAGGTTTCGGCTTCTGCGAACGGGTCGTGACCGGGGCCGAGGACGGCGCGGACTTGGACGTCGAAATCGGCGTAATGTTGGGTCAGTGCCCAGATCGAGAAAATCAGGTGATGCGGGTCAACCGGGGCGATTTGGCCCGCCTCCGTCCAGGCGCGGATGAGCGCGGCCTTTTCATCGACCAAGGCTTTGAGCTCCGTGCCCAGCATCGCCCCCATGCGCGGCGCGCCTTGCAAAATCTCATTGGCAAAGAGCCGGCTTTCGCGCGGCATCTCCCGGCTCATCGCAAGCTTGCGGCGCATGTAGCGCATCAGCTCTTCACGCGGATCGCCCGCGCCGGTCATTTCCCGCAGGGGGGCGAGCCAATCATCCAAAAGGCTGGTCAAAAGCGCGAGGTGGATCGCCTCTTTCGAGGGGAAATAATAAAGCAGATTGGGTTTCGACAACCCGGCCTCCGCGGCGATCTGGTCGAGCGTCGCGCCCCGGAAGCCCTGCGCCGAAAACACCTCCAAAGCCGCTTCCAAGATCGCCTCGGTGTTGCGCTGTTGAATGCGCGTGCGGGGCCGCGCCCCGCCCTTGCTGGCCCCGGTTGCCGTCTCTTCCGCCATGCTGTTCTGACCCTGCCCCTGTTTCCATTTTACTTTTCAACGGGGGCTTTGTGCCCCCGGCTGCGCGCCGCCGCTCACCCCCGCTTGACGCCGCGCGCGCCGATGTTAGCCTGCGCCTGACCGTGTGGTCAAACCGCCCGGATGCCCCACCCCCTCACTCGCATGGAGAGACCCATGGCGCTCGACCGCAAGACGCCCAATGATTTGAACGCATTCTGGATGCCCTTTACCGCCAACCGCCAATTTAAAAAGGCGCCGCGGATGTTTGTGGGTGCCAAAGACATGCATTACACGACCGCCGAAGGCCGCCAAGTGCTGGATGGCACCGCGGGGCTGTGGTGCTGCAACGCGGGCCATTGCCGCCCGAAAATCTCGGAAGCGATCGCCAAACAGGCAGTGGAGCTCGATTATGCCCCCGCGTTCCAAATGGGCCATCCGGCGGCGTTTGAGCTGGCCAACCGGATCATCGACATCGCGCCCGAGGGGATGGAGCATGTGTTCTTCACCAACTCCGGCTCGGAATCGGTCGAAACCGCGCTGAAGCTCGCCATTGCTTACCACCGCGCGCGTGGCGAAGGTGCCCGCACGCGGTTGATTGGCCGCGAGCGCGGCTATCATGGGGTGAACTTTGGCGGCATTTCGGTGGGCGGCATTGTCACCAACCGCAAGATGTTTGGCAGCTTGCTCAATGGCGTGGACCACCTGCCGCATACGCATTTGCCGGGCCAAAATGCCTTTTCGAAAGGCCAGCCGGAGCATGGCGCGACCCTCGCCGATGAGTTGGAGCGGATTGTTGCGCTGCATGGCGCGGAAACCATCGCCGCGGTGATTGTGGAGCCGATGGCGGGCTCAACGGGCGTGCTCTTGCCGCCCAAGGGCTATCTTGAGAAACTGCGCGCGATCACCCAAAAGCACGGCATCTTGCTGATCTTTGACGAGGTGATCACTGGCTATGGCCGTTTGGGCGCGCCCTTTGCCGCGCAGCATTACGGCGTGACGCCGGACCTCATGACCACCGCCAAGGGCCTGACCAACGGCGTTATCCCGATGGGCGCGGTGCTGACCTCGGCCGAGGTGCATGATGCCTTCATGCAAGGCCCCGAGCATATGATCGAGCTCTTCCACGGCTACACCTATTCGGGCAACCCGGTGGCCGCCGCGGCGGGCTTGGCGACGCTTGAGACCTATAAAGAAGAGGGCCTGTTCGAGCGCGCGGCGGAGCTTGCGCCTTACTGGCAAGAGGCGCTGCATTCGCTCAAAGGCACCCGCCATGTGATCGACATCCGCAACGAGGGGCTGATTGGCGCGGTGGAACTGGAGCCGATCGCGGGCGAACCGACGAAGCGCGCCTTCAGCGCCTTCCTCAAAGCCTATGAGAAAGGCATCTTGATCCGCACCACCGGCGACATCATCGCCATGTCGCCGCCGCTGATCATCGAAAAAACCCATATCGATACCCTCATCGGCACCCTCAAAGACGTCCTCGAAACACTCGACTGAGGTGGCTATCCCCCTTTAAATGCACAAAACCCCGGCAAATCTGCCGGGGTTTTTTGTGCTTGTGGCCTGCCTTGCCTATTTTTTGCGCATGCGACTGATTGCGCAGCGATATGCTGCGCTGCGTCATGGGAAGGTCATTGACCGGGGCGGTTGAACATGGCCTGTTTCCTCTGACCAATCGGTCAGAAAAGATTCGGCCAGAGGGCATAAGCCCCGCACCGGCAGGGAGAAAACAGATGTCTGCACCCGGAGAAAACCTCCGTATCGATTCCGCACGCCTTTGGGACAGCCTGATGCAGATGGCACAGATCGGCCCCGGCGTGGCAGGCGGCAACAACCGCCAGACCGTTACCGATTCCGATGCCGAAGGCCGCGCGCTGTTTAAGAAATGGTGCGATGAGGCCGGGCTGACGATGGGTGTTGATCAGATGGGCACGATGTTTATGACGCGGCCGGGTGAAGACCCGGATGCGCTGCCGGTCTATGTGGGCTCGCACCTTGATACGCAGCCCACGGGGGGCAAATTTGACGGGGTGCTTGGCGTGTTGGGTGCGCTTGAAGTGGTGCGCACGATGAATGATCGCGGCATCAAGACCAAGCATCCGATTGTCGTGACGAATTGGACCAATGAAGAAGGCGCGCGGTTTGCGCCCGCTATGCTCGCCTCGGGCGTTTTTGCGGGGATGCATACGCTTGAGTACGCCTATGGCCGCACCGATCTCGAGGGCAAGACCTTTGGCGCGGAACTGGAGCGCATCGGCTGGAAGGGCGAGGAAGAAGTCGGCGCGCGCAAGATGCATGCCTATTTTGAACTGCATATCGAGCAAGGCCCGATCTTGGAGGCCGAAGACAAGACCGTTGGCGTGGTGACCCATTGCCAAGGGCTTTGGTGGCTGGAATTCACGCTCACCGGCAAAGAAGCCCATACCGGCTCCACCCCGATGAACATGCGCACCAATGCGGGCCTTGCGATGGCGCGCATTCTGGAAATGGTGCAAGAGGTGGCGATGGCGGCCCAGCCCAATGCCGTGGGCGGCGTGGGGCAGATGCAATTCAGCCCCAATTCGCGCAACGTGCTGCCGGGGACGGTGGTCTTTACCGTCGATATTCGCACCCCCGATCAAGAGAAACTTGACCGGATGCGGGCCGAGATTGAGACGCGCGCGGCCGAAATTTGCGCCGAGTTGAACGTGGGCTGTGCGGTGGAACCCGTGGGCCATTTTGACCCGGTGACCTTCACGCCGGAACTGGTGGAGCGGGTGCGCAGCGCGGCGGAAAAACTGGGCTATACGCATCGCGACTTGGTCTCGGGCGCGGGCCATGATGCTTGCTGGGCGGCCAAAGTTGCGCCGACCACGATGGTCATGTGCCCCTGTGTCGATGGGCTCAGCCATAACGAGGCTGAAGACATCAGCCCCGAATGGGCGACGGCGGGCACCGATGTGCTCTTGCATGCAGTGCTTGAGACTGCCGAAGTCGTCGAATAACCAGCATCCGGGGGGCAGCCCCCGGAGCTTCCCAAGAATATTTGAACAAAGTCGAAGGCCGGACCTTCAGGGAGTGTCCCATGAGCACAGTCATCAAAAACGGAACCATCGTCACTGCCGATCTGACCTATAAGGCCGATGTCTTGGTGGAAGGCGGGCAGATTGCCGCCATTGGCCAAGGCCTTGTGGGCGATGAGGTGATTGACGCTACGGGCTGCTATGTGATGCCGGGCGGGATTGACCCGCATACCCATCTTGAGATGCCCTTCATGGGCACCTATTCGGCCGATGACTTTGAAAGCGGCACCCGTGCGGCTTTGGCGGGCGGCACCACGATGGTGATCGACTTTGCGCTGCCCGCGCCGGGGCAGGGGCTCTTGGATGCGATCAAGGTCTGGGACAACAAATCCACCCGCGCGCATTGCGACTATTCCTTCCACATGGCGATCACTTGGTGGGGCCAGCAAGTGTTTGAGGAAATGCCGAAAGTGGTGGAGCATGGCATCACCTCGTTCAAGCATTTCATGGCCTATAAAGGCAGCCTGATGGTGAACGATGATGAGATGTTCGCCTCCTTCAAGCGCTGCGCCGAACTGGGCGCGGTGCCGATGGTGCATGCTGAAAACGGCGATATCGTCGCGGAAATGTCCACCAAGCTGTTGGCAGAGGGCAATAACGGCCCCGAGGGCCATGCCTATTCGCGGCCCTCTCAGGTGGAGGGCGAGGCGACCAACCGCGCGATCATGATCGCCGATATGGCAGGCGTGCCACTTTATGTGGTGCATACCTCCTGTGAAGAGGCGCATGAAGCCATTCGCCGCGCGAAAATGAACGGCAAGCGCGTTTGGGGAGAGCCGCTTATTCAGCACCTCACGCTCGATGACAGCGAATATTTCAACCAAGATTGGGACCATGCCGCGCGGCGCGTGATGAGCCCCCCCTTCCGCGATAAAAAGCACCAAGACAGCCTCTGGGCCGGTTTGGCTTCGGGCACGCTGTCTTGTGTGGCCACCGACCACTGCGCCTTCACCACCGAACAAAAACGCTATGGTGTTGGCGATTTCACCAAAATCCCGAACGGCACCGGCGGGCTTGAAGACCGTCTGCCGATGCTCTGGACCTATGGCGTCGGCACGGGCCGGATCACGATGAACGAGTTTGTCGCCGTGACCTCGACCAATATTGCCAAGATCATGGGCATGTATCCCAAGAAAGGTGCGGTGCTCGTTGGCGCCGATGCCGATTTGGTGGTTTGGGACCCGGAAGCCTCGAAAACGATCTCCGCCAGTGCGCAGCAATCGGCGATTGATTACAACGTCTTTGAGGGCAAAGAGGTCAAAGGCCTGCCGCGCTATACGCTGAGCCGCGGCGTGGTTGCTGTGGCCGAGGGTAAGGTACAAAGCCGCGAAGGGCATGGTGAGTTTGTTGCCCGCGAACCGATGGGCGCGGTCAACAAGGCGCTCTCTACGTGGAAGGAACTCTCTGCGCCGCGTCCGGTGGTGCGGGCAGGCATTCCGGCCTCGGGCGTCTAAGAAAAAGGACAAAAGCCAACGATGCGCAGCCCAGTGATCGACGCCAAAGACCTCAACCTCATTTTTGAGACGAATGACGGCCCCGTGCAGGCGCTCAAAGATGTGAACCTGTCGATTGAGCGGGGCGATTTCGTCTCATTCATCGGCCCCTCGGGCTGCGGCAAAACCACTTTCCTGCGCTGCATCGCGGCGCTGGAACACCCGACTTCGGGCAGTTTGACGGTGAATGGCATTTCGCCGGAGGAGGCGCGCAAGGCGCGCAGCTATGGCTATGTATTCCAAGCCGCCGGGCTCTACCCTTGGCGCACCATTGCGGGAAATGTGAAACTTCCGCTGGAAATCATGGGCTATACGCAGGCAGATCGAGAGGCACGTGTTGAAAAAGTGCTCTCGCTGGTGGACCTGCAAGGCTTTGCGAAAAAGTTCCCGTGGCAGCTTTCGGGCGGCATGCAGCAACGCGCTTCAATCGCGCGGGCGCTGGCTTTTGATGCCGATATTTTGCTGATGGATGAGCCTTTCGGCGCGCTGGATGAGATCGTCCGTGATCGGCTGAATGAGGAGCTTCTCAAGCTTTGGGCCACAACGGGCAAGACGATTGGCTTTGTCACCCATTCGATCCCCGAGGCGGTCTATCTCTCCACTAAGATCGTGGTGATGTCGCCGCGTCCGGGCCGGATCACGGATGTGATCGAAAGCACGCTGCCGAAAGAGCGCCCGCTCGATATTCGCGACAGCGCAGAGTTTTTGGCGATTGCGCATCGGGTGCGCGAGGGCCTGCGCGCGGGGCATGCCTATGATTAAGGTTTTGCGCGGAACGCAGACGGGGAGAGGACGGGGGCACCTCCTCCTTTTCGGGCTCTTCACGGGTTTCGGGGTGATTGGGGCGCTCCCCCTCGCCGTATTTTTCGCAGCTGCGGCAGGAGATTTCTTCAATCAGCACTGCGCGCAGTTTGGGATGAGCGTTGGAAACTGCTCGGATGCGCGCGATGTCATGCTGACCAGCGGCGGGTTGATGGTCTTGCCTCTCGCGGCGCTTGTGATCGGTCTTCGGGGGACGTGGCATGGCTAAGCTTCTCTCCATTCTCACCGTGCTCGCCGCGATTGTGGTGATTTGGTATGCGGGTGCCGTTAGGCTCAACAGCCAATGGACCTATGATCAAGCTGCCCGCGCGGGCGTTGAGGTCAGCTTCTCGGAAATGGTCTCCGATACGCTGACCCAAGACCGCCCGGTTCTGCCCGCGCCGCATCAGGTGGCCAAGGGGCTTTGGGACGGCATCGCCGGGCAAAAGATCACCTCCAAGCGTAGCTTGGTTTATCATGCTTGGATTACCTTCTCGGCCACGATGGCGGGCTTTGGCTTGGGCACGATCGCGGGAATTTTGCTGGCCGTCGGCATTGTGCACAGTCGCGCGATGGATATGAGCGTGATGCCTTGGGCGATTGCGAGCCAAACGATCCCGATCTTGGCGATTGCGCCGATGGTGATTGTGGTGCTCGCTTCGCTCGGGATTAAGGGGATGCTGCCGAAGGCGATTATCGCGGCCTATCTGAGCTTCTTCCCGGTGCTGGTGGGTATGGTGAAGGGGCTGCGTGCGCCCGATGCGATGCAGCTTGATCTCTTGCGCACCTATAATGCCTCGGATGCGCAGGGCTTTTGGAAGCTGCGCCTGCCTGCCTCGATGCCCTATCTTTTTGCCTCGCTGAAGGTGGGCATCGCCGCAGCACTTGTCGGCACAATCGTGGCCGAACTGCCTGCGGGCGCGACGCAGGGGCTTGGCGCCCGGCTGCTCTCGGGCAGCTATTACGGGCAAACGATCCAAATCTGGGCCGCGCTCTTTGGCGCCGCCATTCTGGCCGCGCTTTTGGTGCTGGTCGTTGGGGTGGTGGAGCGCATCACGCTGAAACGCAAGGGGATGGCACAATGAGCGCGGTCGGATGGGGGGCCATCGTCTTCTGGTGCGCCGCATGGGCCGCGAACTCGTTCTTGGCCAACCGCTACCCGAAAGCGGGCTGGGTCAAGGCGCTGGTGCCCACGCTTTTTGGCATCACGCTTTTGGTGCTGTGGCAGGGGCTGGTGCGGGGGCTCAATGTGAGCCCGGTGATCTTGCCCGCACCCACCGATATTGCCACCGCCATTGGCGCGAATATCCCGCTTTTGTGGGGCGATTTTAGCCAAACAATCCTGAAAGGCGCGCTTGCGGGGTATCTGATTGGCTGCGGCGCGGCGATTGTGGTGGCCGTGCTGGTGGACCGTTCGCCATTTTTGCAACGGGGGCTGTTGCCGGTGGGCAATTTCGTCGCTGCGCTGCCCATCGTTGGGATCGCGCCGATCTTGGTGATGTGGTTTGGCTTTGATTGGCAATCCAAAGCTGCCGTGGTGGTGGTGATGGTCTTCTTCCCGGTCTTGGTGAACATGGTCGCGGGCCTCGCCGCGACTGATGCGCTCAGCCGCGATCTGATGGCCACTTGGTCGGCCTCTTACCCGCAGGCACTGGTGAAATTGCGCCTGCCTGCCGCGCTGCCGTTTTTGTTCAACGGGCTGAAAATCGCCACCACGCTTGCGCTGATTGGCGCGATCGTGGCGGAGTTCTTTGGCTCGCCCACCCGTGGCATGGGGTTCCGTATTTCCACCGCTGTGGGCCAGCTTGATCTGCCGCTGGTCTGGGCCGAAATTACCGTAGCGGCTTTGGCCGGTTCGGGGTTCTATGGGCTTATTGCCATGATCGAGAAGGCCGCAACCTTCTGGCACCCGTCGCAACGCGGCAAGTAAAGAAATCAACCAACCGGGCGCAAAGCTCGGGTCCAACAGAGAGAGTGTGAACCATGAAAAAACTGATGCTGGGGGCCGCCGCCCTTGCGCTGATGGCCGGTGGCGCGCAAGCGGAATCGGTGAAACTGCAACTCAAATGGGTGACCCAAGCCCAGTTCGCGGGCTACTATGTCGCCGCCGAAAAAGGCTATTATGAAGAAGAAGGGCTTGATGTCGAAATCCTGCCCGGCGGCCCTGATATCGCGCCCGAGCAGGTGATTGCGGGCGGTGGCGCCGATGTGATCGTCGACTGGATGCCCGCCGCTTTGGCCGCGCGTGAAAAGGGGCTGGGGCTTGTGAACATCGCTCAACCGTTCAAGCATTCGGGCATGATGCTGACCTGCCTCGCCGAAAATGGCATCACCTCGCCCGAGGATTTCAAAGGCAAGACGCTCGGCGTTTGGTTCTTTGGCAACGAATACCCGTTCCTGAGCTGGATGTCGAAACTCGGCATCCCGACCGATGGCTCTGAGGGCGGCGTGACCGTGCTCAAGCAAGGTTTCAACGTCGATCCGCTGTTGCAAAAGCAAGCGGCTTGTATCTCCACCATGACCTATAACGAATATTGGCAGGTGATCGACGCGGGCATCTCGGCCGATGACCTTGTGACCTTCAAATATGAAGACGAGGGCGTCGCCACGCTCGAAGACGGGCTTTACGTGATGGAAGATCGTCTGGCCGATCCGGCATTTAAAGAAACGATGGTCAAATTCGTGCGCGCTTCGATGAAGGGCTGGAAAGACGCCGAAGCGAACCCGGATGAAGCCGCGATGATCGTGCTCGACAATGACGAGACCGGCGCGCAAACCGAACAGCATCAAAAGCGCATGATGGGCGAAGTGGCGAAACTGACCGCTGGCTCGAACGGCGCGTTGGATGTGGCGGACTATGAGCGCACGGTGGCGACGCTTCTGGGCGGCGGCTCTGACCCGGTCATCACCCAAGAACCCTCGGGCGCTTACACGCTCGAAATCACCGACGCGGCGCTGCAATAAGCATTCGCGTGATCGTTTAGGGAAGGGCGCCTGTGGGCGCCCTTTTCCTTTGCGGCGGGGCCTTGCGCGCGCGGCTGCGCCACTTTCCGCCTTTATCCGCGCGGCCCCATAGCTTATGGCAAAGCCAAAGGGAGGCGGTCATGAGCTACAACACCTTCGGTCATCTGTTCCGGGTCACCACTTGGGGCGAAAGCCACGGGCCTGCGCTTGGCGCGACGGTGGATGGCTGCCCGCCCGGCGTCGAGATCTCCGAAGAGTTCATCCAGGTCTTCTTGGATCGTCGCCGCCCCGGCCAATCGAAAATGACCACCCAGCGGCAAGAGCCCGACCGGGTGCGTATCTTGTCGGGCGTTTTCGAAGGCCGCTCGACCGGCACGCCGATCCAATTGATGATCGAAAACACCGATCAACGCTCCAAAGACTACGGCGAGATTGCGCGGCAGTTCCGCCCCGGCCATGCCGATATCACCTATCACCAGAAATACGGTATCCGCGATTATCGCGGCGGCGGGCGCTCGAGCGCACGCGAAACGGCGGCACGTGTCGCGGCGGGCGGCGTGGCGCAGGCGGTGCTGAATGCGCTGGTGCCGGAACTGACCATCACCGGCTATATGGTGCAGATGGGTGAAAAGCACCTTGATCGCAGCAAATTCGATGCGGGTGAGATTTTGAACAACCCGTTCTTCCTGCCCGATGCGAGCGCGGTGGCGGAGTGGACCGAGTATCTTTCGGCGCTGCGCAAAGGCCAAAACTCGGTCGGGGCCGCGGTTGAGGTGGTGGCGACGGGCTGCCCTGTGGGGCTCGGCGCACCGATCTATGCTAAGATGGACAGCGATTTGGCCGCCGCGATGATGACGATCAATGCCGTGAAAGGCGTGGAAATCGGCGAAGGCATGGCCGCGGCGGCGCTTACCGGCACCGAAAACGCCGATGAGATCGTGATGGGGCCGAACGGGCCGGAATATCTGTCAAACCACGCGGGTGGGATTTTGGGCGGCATCACCACCGGGCAACCGATTGTGGTGCGTTTCTCGGTGAAGCCGACCTCCTCAATCCTGACGCCGCGCCGCTCGATCAACACGGCGGGTGAGGCGGTAGAAGTGGTCACCCAAGGCCGCCACGACCCCTGCGTCGGCATTCGTGCCGTGCCGGTGGCCGAGGCGATGATGGCCTGTGTGATTTTGGATCACCTGCTCATGGATCGCGCGCAAACCGGCGGTCAGCGCGGGCAGATCGGCTAACCGAGCCAGCCCTCGACAATGCAAAGATCGGCTTCCGAAATCGGCGTGCGCAGTGACAGCGCATGCTGATATTCGGGGCTGAGGTAGCACGCGCGCGCCGCTTCGAGTGACGGAAATTCAATCACCACGGTGCGCGGGCGCAGATCCCCCTCAACCACTTCCATCTCGCCGCCGCGCACCAAAAACTTGGCGCCATATTTCTCAAACGCGGCGGCATTGGCGGTGCGATAGGCCTGATAGCCTTGGGGATCGTCCACTGTCACATGGCCGATCCAATAGCCTTTAGCTGTCATGCGGTTCCCCTTCCCCTTTCACGCAGCCTGCGAGGGAAGGGGGGATTCGGCAAGTCTTTTGAAGGGGCTGGCGCGCGACGCTCAGCCGCGCGCGGCTTTTTCCGCAATACCCGAGGTGCCCTCGCGCCGTTCAAGCTCGGCCAGCACCTCATCCAAAGGAATATCCCGCGCGGCCAGCATCACCACAAGGTGGTAAAGCACATCAGCAGCTTCATAAACGAGGTTCTCGCGGTCGTTTTTGGCGGCGGCAATGATCGCTTCCACCGCTTCTTCGCCAAATTTCTCGGCGCATTTTTCGGGGCCTTTGGCGAAGAGCTTCGCGGTCCACGAACTGTCCGGGTCCGCGCCTTTGCGCGATTCAACCGTGGCGGCAAGGCGGGAAAGCGTGGTCATGAAAGCCTCATCGGGATGCCGGCGGCGGCCATATGGGCTTTGGCCTCGCCAATCGTGTAAGTGCCGAAATGGAAGATCGAGGCGGCGAGCACAGCGCTTGCATGGCCCTCGGTCACGCCTTCAACCAAGTGATCAAGCGTACCCACGCCGCCAGAGGCAATCACCGGCACATCCACCGCATCGGCAATCGCGCGGGTGAGCGGCAAGTTAAAGCCCGCCTTGGTGCCGTCGCGGTCCATTGAGGTGAGCAAAATCTCCCCCGCGCCTTTGGCGACCACGGTGCGGGCAAATTCCACCGCATCAATGCCCGTGGGCTTGCGCCCGCCATGGGTGAAGATCTCCCACCGGCCCGGCTCGACGGTTTTGGCATCAATCGCGCAAACGATGCATTGCGCGCCAAAGCGGTCGGCGGCTTCGGCGATCACATCGGGGTTCGCGACGGCGGCGGAGTTAAAGCTGACCTTATCGGCCCCCGCCAAAAGCAGTGCGCGCACATCTTCATGGGTGCGCACCCCGCCACCTACCGTCAGCGGCATGAAGCATTGCTCGGCGGTGCGGGTCACCAGATCGAACATCGTGCCACGGTTTTCATGCGTGGCGTGAATATCAAGAAAACAGAGCTCATCCGCGCCTGCCGCGTCATAGGCCTTCGCGGCCTCGACCGGGTCGCCTGCGTCGATCAGGTTGACGAAGTTCACGCCTTTGACCACGCGGCCATCGGCCACGTCGAGGCAGGGGATGATACGCGTTTTGAGCATGGAGAGACTCCTTTGCAGCCTTACTAGCGGGCAGCGTGCAGGAAGCCAAGAAGAAGGGGCGCTCTGGACCCTTCGCGCCCCCGTGGACATTTGCGCAAAGTTGAAACGGAAAAGCTTCCGGTCTTCGACTTTGTCCAAATATCTCGGGGGTCTGGGGGCAGCGCCCCCAGCCTTTTTACGCTTTCAATGCGGCCAAAGCCTGCGTCAGATCGAGTGCGCCGTCATAAATCGCGCGGCCCGAGATCGCGCCCGCAATCACGCCGGTGTCGCGCAGGGCGATCAGGTCGGGCAGCGACGAAACGCCGCCCGAGGCGATAACGGGGATCGAAACCGCCCGCGCCAGCGCTTCGGTCGCCTCGATATTCGGGCCAGTCATCGCGCCATCGCGCATGATATCAGTGTAAATGATCGCCGCCACGCCGGCATCTTCAAAGCTTTGCGCAAGGTCGGTCACCATCACATCGGTTTCCTCGGCCCAGCCTTTGGTGGCCACTTTGCCGCCGCGCGCATCAATCCCCACCGCCACTTGGCCGGGGAAGGCTTTCGCCGCCTCGCGCACGAGCGCGGGGTTCTCCACCGCCACGGTGCCCAAGATCACGCGCGAGAGGCCCTTGGAAAGCCAGCGTTCAATCGTCGCCATATCGCGGATGCCGCCGCCAAGCTGTGCGGGCACTTTGATCCGCGCCAAGATCGCCTCGACCGCCGCGCCGTTCACCGGCGCGCCCGCGAAAGCGCCGTTCAGGTCCACCAGATGCACCCATTCGCAGCCCGCAGCCTCAAACTTTGCCGCTTGCGCTGCCGGGTCATCGCCAAAGACCGTGGCCTTATCCATCTCGCCATGCAGCAGCCGCACGCATTGGCCATCTTTAAGGTCGATTGCCGGGTAAAGGATCATCACGGGCTCCTGTCTGTGGCGGGGTTGTGCGCCTCTTGCCATGCGCGGGGGCGCTTGCCAAGACGTCTCAACGCCACGTCGCGCCGCGATATCGGGCTTGCGCGGACACCACTTTGATGGCGCAATGGCCCCAGCGAAAGCGGGAGGAGAGAGGAATGAAATCCATTTTGATGGCGGGGGTGTTATGCCTTTTCGCCGGGGCTGCGCTGGCCGACCCGATTGAAGGGCTGTGGAAGACACAGCCGGATGACGGGGCCTATGCCCATGTGAAGATTGCGCCCTGCGGCGCGGCCTATTGCGGCACGATTGTCAAAAGCTTCAACGCGGATGGGGAATATCAATCCCCGAATGTCGGCAAGCAGATCGTGATCGACATGGTGCCTGCGGGGGGCGGTAAATATGAGGGCAAGGTCTGGCGGCCCTCGAACAACAAAATTTACATCGGGAAAATTGCGCTTTCGGGCGCATCGATGAAGCTTTCGGGCTGCGTGGCCGGGGGGCTCATTTGCGCCAAGCAAAACTGGAGCAAGGTGCAGTAACGCATTGCCCGTTATCCAAAACAAAAGGCCCCGCTTTGGCGGGGCCTTTTCATCATTCGTAGGCTTAGCCTTATTTCGGCAAAATCCGCACGCCGCCTTTCGCCGCCGAAGAGGCCAGAAGCGCGTAAGCCTTGAGCGCGGTCGACACGGCACGGGTGCGCGGCGCGGCGGGTTTCCACGGCAGCGGGCCTTTGGCGGCGCGGCGCGCTTCCAGCACATCATCGGCTACGGCCAGTTGGATGGTGCGGTTCGGGATGTCGATCTCGATCATATCGCCGGTTTCAACAAGGCCGATCAGCCCGCCTTCTTCGGCTTCGGGCGAAACGTGGCCAATCGACAAGCCCGAGGTGCCACCCGAAAAACGGCCATCGGTCAGTAGGGCGCATTTTTTGCCCAAGCCTTTGGATTTGAGGTAGCTCGTCGGGTAGAGCATTTCTTGCATGCCCGGCCCGCCGCGCGGCCCTTCAAAGCGGATCACCACCACATCGCCCTCGGTCACCTTGCCGGTCAGAATGCCGGAAACGGCATCATCTTGGCTTTCAAAGACTTTGGCCTTGCCCGAGAATTTCAGGATCGAGTCGTCCACGCCTGCCGTTTTCACGATGCAGCCGTTGAGCGCGATATTGCCAAAGAGCACCGCCAAACCGCCATCTTTGGAATAGGCATGCTCAGCCGAGCGGATCACGCCGGTTTCGCGGTTGCGATCCACCTCTTTATAGCGGTTTTGCGTCGAGAACGCCTCGGTCGTGCGCACACCACCCGGCGCGGCGCGATAGAAGCTATCCACCGCCGGGTCATTGGCGGTCATCACATCCCATGTGGCGATGGCTTCGCCCATCGAGCTGCTGTGCACGGTGCCGCAATCGGCATGCAACAGGCCCGCGCGATTCATCTCGCCCAAGATCCCCATGATGCCACCGGCGCGGTGCACATCTTCCATATGCACATGCGAGACGGCGGGCGCGACCTTGCACAAAACCGGCACTTTGCGCGACAGGCGGTCGATATCGTCCATGGTGAAATTCACCTCGCCCTCATAGGCGATGGCGAGCAGGTGCAGCACGGTGTTGGTGGAGCCGCCCATCGCGATATCAAGGCTCATCGCGTTTTCAAACGCTTCAAAGGTGGCGATGTCGCGCGGCAGGAGGCCCGCTTCCTCGCCTTCGTAATGGCGCTTGGTGATCTCAACGATCTTGCGACCCGCTTCCAAGAACAGCTCTTTGCGGTCGGCGTGGGTGGCGAGCATCGAGCCGTTGCCCGGCAGCGCCAGACCCAGCGCCTCGGCCAAGCAGTTCATCGAGTTTGCGGTGAACATGCCCGAGCAGGAGCCACAGGTCGGGCAGGCGGCGCGCTCAATCTCGGCCACTTGCTCATCGGTGTATTTGTCGTCGGCGGCAGCGACCATCGCGTCGATCAGGTCGATGTCATGGGCGATCACATCGGGGTTGATCTTGCCCGCTTCCATCGGCCCGCCCGACACGAAGATCACCGGAATGTTCAGCCGCATCGCGGCCATCAGCATGCCGGGGGTGATTTTATCGCAGTTGGAAATGCACACCATCGCATCGGCGCAATGGGCATTGACCATATATTCGACGCTGTCAGCGATCACCTCGCGCGAGGGGAGCGAATAAAGCATGCCGTCATGCCCCATCGCGATCCCGTCATCGACGGCGATCGTGTTGAATTCTTTCGCAACGCCGCCTGCCGCTTCAATCTCGCGCGCAACCATCTGGCCAAGGTCCTTCAGGTGGACGTGGCCGGGCACGAATTGCGTGAAAGAGTTGACGACCGCAATGATCGGCTTGCCGAAATCGCCATCTTGCATCCCGGTCGCGCGCCACAGGCCACGGGCACCGGCCATGTTGCGGCCATGGGTCGATTTGCGGGAACGATAATGCGGCATGGGATCCTCCGGGCGGCATGAATTGCAGCCCTTCTAGCGCAGGGTGTTACCGAATGCCAATGGCGAAGCCTTGCAATATTGCTTGATCGCGCGGGGTGGCGGACATTTCATTGCCGCTTGGCAGGGATGCGGGATAGAATCGGCCAGGCCTGCCTCGCAAGGCCGGAGGGAAGCCCCCGGCTGTCATGCGTTACATCAACTCCACCGCCATCGCCGTTGCTTCGCCGCCGCCGATGCACAGCGTTGCGACGCCGGTTTTCAGCCCATGCGTTTTCAGCGCGGCCAGAAGCGTCACCAGCACCCGCGCGCCAGAGGCGCCGATTGGGTGGCCAAGTGCGCAGGCCCCGCCGTGGATGTTGACCTTATCATGCGGCAGATCAAGCGCCTGCATGGCCGCCATCGCGACCACGGCAAAAGCCTCGTTCACCTCGAAAAGGTCCACCTTGGCCAGATCAAGATCAAGCTTGGCCGAAAGCGTTTTCAGCGCGCCAATCGGCGCGGTGGGGAAGAGGTTTGGCTTATCGGCATGGGTGGCATGGCCTAGCACACGTGCAAGCGGGGTGAGGCCACGCTTTTCCGCCTCAGAGGCGCGCATCAGCACCAGCGCCGCCGCGCCATCGGAGATGGAGGAGGAATTTGCCGCCGTCACCGTGCCATCCTTGCGGAAGGCGGGTTTGAGGGTGGGAATTTTATCGAGTCGCGCTTTGCCGGGTTGTTCATCCTCCGCCACCACCGTCTCGTCCTTGCGAGTGGAAAGCGTGACCGGGGCAATCTCGCCCACGAAATGCCCCGTTTCAATTGCGGCCTGCGCGCGGGTGAGCGAGGTGATCGCATAGGCATCCTGCGCCTCGCGGGTAAAACCAAAACTCTCCGCGCAATCCTCGGCATAGGTGCCCATGAGGCGGCCCTGTTCATAAGCGTCTTCAAGCCCATCAAGGAACATGTGATCCATCACCTGCCCGTGGCCGATCCGGTAGCCGCCGCGCGCTTTAGTCAACAGGTAAGGGGCATTGCTCATGCTCTCCATCCCGCCTGCGAGCACGACTTGCGCCGAGCCTGCCGCCAAGAGATCATGGCCGAACATCGCGGCCTTCATACCCGAGCCGCACATCTTGTTGATGGTGGTGCAGCCGGCAGACAGCGGCAGCCCCGCGCCAAGGCTGGCTTGCCGGGCGGGCGCTTGGCCTTGGCCTGCGGGCAAAACGCAGCCCATGATCACCTCTTCCACCGCTTCAGAGGCAAGGCCTGCGCGGGCCACAGCAGCCTCAATCGCCACGCGCCCCAAATCGGCGGCGGTCACATCACTCAATGCGCCTTGAAAGCCGCCCATCGGCGTGCGTGCCATGCCAACGATCACAATCGGGTCCATCTTTGCCTCCGTCATTTCGCGGCCATGCGCAGCGCGCCATCAAGCCGGATCACTTCGCCATTGAGCATCTGGTTTTCACAAATATGGCGCACCAAAGCGGCATATTCTGCAGGGTCGCCCAGCCGTGGCGGGAAGGGGACCGAGGCCCCCAAACTGTCTTGCACCTCTTGCGGAAGCCCCGCCATCATCGGGGTATGGAAAATCCCCGGGGCCACGGTGACAACGCGAATGCCATGGCGGGCCAATTCGCGCGCGGCGGGTAGCGTGAGTGCGGCAACGCCCCCCTTAGAGGCCGCATAGGCCGCTTGGCCGATCTGCCCGTCAAAAGCGGCGATCGAGGCGGTGTTGATAATCACGCCCCGCTCGCCACCGGGGCCGGGGGCGTTGCGCGCCATCGCCTCTGCCGCAAGGCGCAGCATGTTGAACGTGCCCACAAGGTTGATTGAAATCGCGCGGGCAAAGCTTTCGAGCCGATGCGGCCCCTCGCGGCCCAAAATCTTTTCGCCCGGCGCAACGCCTGCGCAATTGACCAGCCCGTCAAGCCGCCCGAACGTGTCTTGCGCCAAGGTGATGGCGGCTTGGCCATCCGCCTCTTGCGTGACATCTGCGCGGCG
The DNA here is from genome assembly GCF_900217725.1 of Rhodobacter sp. JA431. Lineage (NCBI taxonomy): Bacteria > Pseudomonadati > Pseudomonadota > Alphaproteobacteria > Rhodobacterales > Rhodobacter > Rhodobacter sp. JA431. The sequence continues at coordinate 255,962 of NZ_OBMP01000001.1, read as the reverse complement.
AAAGCGGGCCTTGGCACCCAATTCCTCCGCGGTGGCCATGCCTGCTTCGGCATTGATATCGACCAAAATCACCGCGCCGCCAGCATCTACGACCATCCGGGCCACAGCCGCGCCCAGCCCCGAGCCGCCGCCGGTGATGGCGAAGACTTTGCCTTCGATCTGCATGTTGTCCTCCTTGGGCCTCTCCCTTGCCCTAAGGTCAAACTTATCGGGGTGACCGCGTGAGGCAACGGGGAAGGGCGCGCCGCGACGCAACGGAATTTCGCCCGTTGACCGCATGAGGGGCGCGGGGCAGAACGGCGCAAAGGAGCATGTCATGAGCACAGCCACCCCCGCCACCCGCGCGCTAGAAGCCGCGAAAATCCCGTTTGAGCGGCTCGAATATGACTATGTGGCGGGCCAAGACAAAATCGGCCTGCATGCCGCGCAGGCGATTGGGGCGGACCCGGCGCAGGTGCTTAAAACGCTGATGGTTGAGGTGGATGGCAGGCCTGCCTGTGCGGTGATCCCGTCTGATGCACAACTCTCGATGAAAAAGGTGGCGGCGGCCTTTGGCGGCAAAGCGGCGGTGATGATGGCCCCTGATAAGGCCGAGCGGTTGACGGGCTTTCATGCCGGGGGCATTTCGCCCTTTGGGCAAAAGAAGCGCGTGCCTGTGGCGTTTGAAGAAAGCGCGCTGGGCGCGGCCCTTGTGGTGATCAATGGCGGCAAACGCGGCCTGATGGTGCGATTGGCGCCTGAAGATGCGCTCAATGCCTCGGGCGGGGGCGCGAAAGCGTTGATCGCGGCCGGCTAGCCCGGCCTAACGCCTCGCCAAAGCGTGACTTTTTCGCCGCGCCAAGGCGCAGCGCCGCGGCGTATGCCCCATTTCTGCCGAATTCCCTTGCGAAGACGCGGTAACGAGTGATTAACCACGCCCGCCTTGGGCCAAGACAAGATTACAGGACTGACATGCTGCCCCGACTTTGTGCCACGCTACGCGATATTGCCGCAGTTTCTCTTTTGGCAGGGGCGTTTTGCAGCGGCCTTAACTCCGCCGCGCAGGCCGAGCCGCGCCAAACTCTGGGGTTCGGGCATTTCCTGAACAATGACGCCATCGGCGACGGGCAAGACCGGTGGCAAAGTGGCTCTTACACGATGTCATGGCTGCGGGGGCCGGGCTGGGAAGACACCCTGCCCGCGAAACCTTTTGAGGTGCTGGAATACCGGCTGAGTGGCGCGATTGTGGCCCCTGCGGATTTGCATAAACCCGCTGCGGGGGATCGGCGCTACGTCGCAAAGTCGATGTGGTCGGTGCATACCCCCTTCGCGCCGCGCCCGGGGCTTGAGGCAGATTTGGGGCTGGGGCTCGTTTGGATCGGGCCCTCGAACGGGCTCTCGCAGTTCCAAGACTTCATCCACAAATCTTTGTCGATCAGCCGCCCGGTCGCGGCACTGAACCAATTGCCCGATCATGTCTATCCGGTGGTGACGGCGGAAGTGGCGCATCCCATCGCGCTGGGCGGGGCGGAATTGCGCCCCTTCATGGCGGTGCGCGCGGGGGATGAAAGCCTCGTGCGCGTGGGGGCCGATCTGGCTTTCGGCGCGCGGGAGCGCGGTGCGCTGTGGCTGCGCGATGAGGTGACGGGGCAGCGTTATGTCGGGGTGTCTGGCCAGCAAGAAGGTGGCACAAGCTTTGTGATTGGCGGCGATATCGCGCATGTCTTTGACAGCTACTATTTCCCCGAAGCCGATGGCGTTGCGTTTGAGCCGGTGCGCAAGCGGGTACGCGCGGGTGTCACCACCCGGATCGGCAGCCTTGGTGTCTTTTATGGTGCCACTTGGCTTTCCGAAGAGTTTAAGGGCCAGCCCGAGGGGCAGGTCGTGGGCTCAATGCGGTTTCGGCTGAATTTTTAAGCCGGTTTCTGCCTTTTGGCCTATGCCCCTTGAAGACAAAGGGGATTTTCAAGCCGAATCACCCGTGTTACCGTGATCAATAATCAAGGGTCAGAAGGCCCATATAAAAACGGCACGGGACATACAGGCAATGCAACCGGGTTATCTCGGAACCTTCGTCATATCTTGGGCACAGACGGAGATTGATGGCACCTTCGCGGCGCCGATAGAGGCCCTTTCGACGGGGGCCTGTTGGCGCTGGACGGGCGAGGCGGTAAGGGTCGATGGCCCTTCGGCACCGCTGTTACTCACGGGAGCGGAGGGCGCAGCCGATGTGCGGCTGCGCGCGGCGCGTGTGGTGCGCAGGCTTTTGGGCGCTGCGATGGACGAGGGCGGCGCCGGGGCTGATGCGCTTTTGGCGCGAGACAGAACGCCCGATCTTCCCGATCAAAGTTTCACCATCACCGATGGGATCGAGGCTTATGTTGTCACCTTGATCGAATTGCCTGAGGCGCAGGCGCGGCTTTTGATGTTTTCGGGCCGCGTGCCGCCGCGCGATACGGATTTGTGGCTGGTGGAAAGCACCGTCGATACGCGGCCCGAGGCGCTGCGTCTGCCCGAGCCGGGGGTGATTTGCTTTACTCCGGGCACCTTAATCGACACGCCCGATGGCAAACGCCCGGTTGAGGCCCTGCGCCCGGGGGACAAGGTGTTCACCCGCGATGACGGCGTGCAGGCGCTGCAATGGATCGGTTCGCGGCGGATGAGTGGGGCGCGGCTCTATGCTTTGCCGCATCTGCGCCCGGTGCGGATTAGGGCGGGTGCTTTTGGCATGGATCGACCCGAGGGGGATCTGCTGGTTTCGCCGCAACACCGCATGCTGATCAAAGGCCCTGCTGCGCGTGCGCTTTTCAATGAAAGCGAAGTGCTGGTGCAGGCGCTTGATCTGGTCAATGGCAGTTCTGTGCGTATCGAGCACAGCCTGCCCGAGGTGCATTACATTCACCTGATGTTTGAGCGCCATCAGGTGCTTTGGGGGAATGGGGTGGAGACCGAAAGCTTCCATCCGGCCTCGACTGCCTTCGATATGATCGACCCGGCGCAGCGCAACGGCCTGTTGCAGCTTTGTCCCGGGGCGCAAAACGACCCGCTCAGCTATGGGGCATTTGCGCGGCGCGCGCTGACCCCGTCAGAGGCGGCGATTTTGCGCCACGATCTGGCGGCCTGATCAGCGCTCGGTCAGCTTAAGTTCAATGCGGCGGTTTTGGGCGCGGGCCTCCTCGCTTGTGCCCTCCGCCACCGGACGAAACTCGCCAAAGCCCGCCGCGGCAAGACGCTTGGGCTCAAAGCCTTGGGTTGTGATGAGAAAGCGCACGACCGATAGCGCGCGGGCCTGCGACAGTTCCCAATTGTCTTTGAACTCGCCAAGGCCAGAAAGCGGCGTGTCGTCAGTAAAGCCATCGACTTCTAGCACCCAGTCGATTTCTGGCGGGATTTCATTGGCCAATTCGCGGAAAGTCTCGGCGACACGGGCAATTTGCGCTTGGCCCTCGGGGGCTAAATCGGCAGAACCTGGTTCGAACAGCACTTCCGAGGAGAAGACAAATCGGTCGCCCACCACCCGCACGCCCGCGCGGCCATCAAGCAGTTGCGACATGCGGCCAAAGAATTCAGAACGGTAGCGGGCAAGGTCTTTCGCCTCGGCTTCGGCGCGTTTGCGGGCTTCTTCTTCCAAAGCGGCGCGGCGCTTTTGTTCGGCGGCGACTTGGGCAAGGGCCGCGTTCAACTGGCTCCCCAAAGCTTCCACCTGAACTTTGGCGGCAGTGTCTTTGGCTTTGGCTTCATCTAGCACCGCCTGCAGATCGGCCAATTGGCCGCGCAGCGCCGCAATTTGCTGGTTTAACAGCGCCACCTGTTCGGCATTGCGGTCGGCCTCCGCGCGGGTCTCTGTCAGCTTTTGCTCGGCAAGCGCTTTGAGCGCGGCTTCTTTCTCGGCTTCGCTCAGTTGCACATCCAGTTTCTGTTCCAGATCGGCTTTTGCGGCTTCGGCGGCAGCAAGCAGGGTCAGCGTTTCTTCGGCTTTCTTGCGCGCGGCCTCTAAGTCGAGCCGCGTGCTGGCAAGTGCGGTTTCAGAGGCTTTGAGATCGGCCTGAAGGCCAGAGATTTGTGCGGCGCGATTTGCCAACTGGGTGTTGCGGTCGGCGAGTGCCGCTTCTTGCTCGGCAATTGTTGCCCCTTGCGCGGCGATCTGTGCGCGCGCGGCTTCGGCATCGGCCAAAAGACCCGAAACTTGCAGTTCATAAGCCGAAATCTGTGCCCCTGCGGCCTCCAACCGCCCGGTGAGTTCGGCGGTCTTGCTCTCCTCAAGCGACAACGCCTGCGCCAAGCTTGCCACCTGCGCTGCCAAGGCGGATAGCTCATGATCTTTGGTCGTGATCGTGTCGCGCAACATGGATTGCACGATCATGAAAATCGAGATCACGAAAAACAACACCATGAGCAGCGCGGCCATCGCATCGACAAAGCCGGGCCAGACGTTGGTGGAAAAGCGCGCGCTGCGGCGGGCCGAAAGTGCCATTTAGCCCTCCGAACGGCTGCGCGACAGGATCGCCCGGGTCAGCGCGGCAAAGTCATTGCGCAATTCGGCCATGCTTTCTTGCCGCCCCGCGGCCATTTCTTCCAAAAGCCGCGACATCTGAATGTCGATCGAGCGCAGGCGCATGCGCATTTCGCCATCCACCTCAGACTCTTGCGCGGCGCGAGCTTGCGAGGTGAGCGCCTCAAGCGCGGTCACGAGCCGGTCTTGCCCCGCTGCCATTTGTGCGAGCGATTGGCTTTGCGTGGCACGGTTTTCTAGATCGGCCGCCATCTGCCCCGCAAAATCGGCAAAGGCATGGGACAGATGCGCAAGCTGCGTTTCGGTTTGCGCGCGGGCATGTTCCGCGCGCGTGAAAAGCGTTTGCAGCGCATCCATCTGCTCGGACATGTGATCAAGGATCTCGGCCATTGCCGAGCCCTCGCCGCTATCGCCCTCTGCCGCTGCGAAGCTCAGCCGGGTGATCGAGGAAATCCATTCCTCCAACTCGCGGTAAAAGCGGTTTTGGCCATGGGTCACGAAGAGTTCGAGCATCCCCACCACCAGCGATCCCGCAAGACCAAGGAGCGAGGAGGAAAACGCCGTGCCCATGCCGCCAAGCTGACCCTCAAGCCCGCCCATCAGCCGCTCAAACACCGCTGTTGCGCTTTCGCCCGGTTGCGGGGCGAGCGCGCGGATCGTTTCCACCACGCCCGGCACAGTGGTCGCGAGCCCGTAGAAGGTGCCCAGAAGGCCAAGGAATATCAGAAGGTTAGAGAGATAACGCGTGATGTCGCGGGCTTCATCAATCCGGGTGCCGACCGATTCCAAGATCGAGCGCGCGGCGGAGGTGGCGATAGAACGGGTTGAGCCGCGCGCGCCCAAGAGCGCGGCAAGGGGGGCCAGCATTTGTGGCGCTTTATACTGCGGGCGACCGGGGCGATCTGCGGCGAAGCTTTCGATCCAACTCACCGCTTTGATCAATTGCGCGACCTGCCAAAAACAGGTGACGATCCCGGCCGCGAAAACGGCGAAAATCACCCCGTTGAGCCATGGGTTGGATTGGAAGATTGCGGAAATCGGCCCGTAAGCGAACCAGCCCCCCGCGCCAACAAGCGCCAGCACGGCCAGCATCGAGGCCACTTGCCGGACGGGTTGCGAGAACTGCGGGGCCTGGGGCCGGGCCGGTGCGCGCATGATATGCCTCTTTGCCTGCTCTTAGCAAGAGGATATGCCGCAGACCGCCCCCTGCCAAGGGTCAGCCGATCAGCGCACGCACCCGTGTTGCCAGCGCCACAAGGTCCTCATCTTCAAGCCCCCATTCGGCCAGATGGGCTGCGGTGTTAAAGAGGTAATCGCGGTTTGGCCCGCGCCCGCCCACGGCAGTGGCAATGATCTGCGCCTGTTCCTCGGCCCCGATCTGGCAATATTGCGGCCCGGCGCGGTCGATCACATAGGTGACGGTCTCGACTTCACGGCCATCTTGCAAGGTGACGGGAAGGCGCTTTTCCAGATAGGCGTCCGAAACCAATTCCCGCGCGCGGGTCTCGGCCAGAACCGCCTCACGGTCCTCTTCGGCCACGCGCAAAGCCACGCCCCAGCAATGCGCGCCGGGTTGGGCATCAAGCGCGAGCACAAGACCGGGCTTTTCGACGGTGCCGCGAAAATGGATCGAGCGCATGCAAAAGCTGCGATGCCAGCCATCAAGCCGCGCGGGGACCGCTTCGGTGGGTGTAAAGCCCGGGTCCCAGACCAAGGAGCCATAGCCAAAGATCCACAGCGGAGTGGTATGGTCATTGGGCTTGGTCATGTGCTGGCTCTCCTTCGCGGCGGGGCATAAAGTGATTGGGCAGTTTTGGGAAGGGGTGGCGATGCGGATCTGGCTTTGGGCGATTGTGGCAGCGGGGCTGGCCGGGGCCGTCAGTTGGGGGGGGAGCGCCGCGCTGGTTGCAGGCGCGCGGACGGGCTTTGCCGAAATCGCGGCGCAAGGGCAGGGCAGCGTTGAGGACGTTTCTGCGAAGGGTTTCCCACTTGCGATTGGCGCGCGTGCGCAGGGGGTGCGCCTGACCGATCCAGCGCAAGGTTTTGCGTGGACTATCCCTGAGCTTACGCTCTCAGCCCCGCTTTGGGCGCCGCTGACGTGGCGCGTCGATTTAAGCGCGCTGCAAGATATCACCGTGGGCGGGGTGCCCTTTACGCTCACGACAGATCAGGCCTTCGCGCGTGTGTCCTTTGGTGCGGGGCGTGATCTGCCGCTGCGTGGTGGTGCGGTGCGGATCACGAATGCCAGTTTGGAAATGGTGGTCGCGTCGATCCCGTCATTTTCGGTTACCGCGTTTGAGCTTGTGGCGCAAGCTGGGGATGCGGAGGGGCGCTATCAGATTAAAGGCGGAGCAGAGGCGCTTACTTTGCCGCCGCAACTCATCGCCACGCTCGCGCCGCAGGCGGGTTTTCCGGCCACGGTAGAACAGCTCTCCGTCGCGGGGCAACTTGGGTTTGCCGAGCCGCTTGCGGTGTTGAAGGATACCCCGCCAATTCTGCAAGTGCTTGATCTCGAAAAGGTCGCGCTTTCATGGGGCGGGCATCGCTTGGCGGTTTCCGGGGCGCTGACCCTCTCGCCCGCAGGCGAGCCCGAAGGCACGCTTACTTTGGCGGTATCGGATTGGCAAAACTGGCTCGCACTTGCGCAAGGGGCGGGACTGGTGCCGCAAGAACGGTTGCCGATGGTGCAAGCCTTTGCCCAAGGGCTGGCCAATCAAAGCGCAGATGGCGTGATCCGCTTACCGCTCAGCTTTGCGGGCGGGCTGATGTTCTTTGCGGGTTTGCCACTGGGCCCAACGCCGCGCCTGCGCTAAGCGGCGTTACTTTTTCGCGGGGTCGGTCGTGGTCGGGCTGCGGCCAAAGTCGGGCGCGGCAGTATCTTGACCCGCTTCAATAATGCCACGGCGGATCGCCCGTGTTTGGGTGAAGTAGTCAAAAAGCTTTTCGCCATCGCCCATGCGAATGGCGCGTTGCAGCATGAACAATTCTTCCGTGAAGCGGCCCAAAATATCGAGGGTGGCTTCTTTGTTCGTCAAGAACACGTCACGCCACATCGTCGGGTCCGAGGCTGCGATCCGGGTGAAATCGCGAAAGCCCGAGGCGGAATATTTGATCACTTCCTCATGGGTGACGCGGCGCAGATGGTCCGCCACACCCACCATCGTATAGGCGATCAGGTGCGGGGTGTGCGACACGACCGCCAGCACCAGATCGTGCCGGGTCACGTCCATCTCATCGACATTGGCGCCAAGCCCGGTGAGGAAGTCTTTCAGCCGGGTCACCGCCACCGGGTCATTCCCCTCAAGCGGGGTAATGAGCCACCAGCGGTTCACAAAAAGCGTCGCAAAGCCCGAGCGCGGGCCGGAATGTTCGGTGCCCGCGAGCGGGTGGCCGGGGATGAATTGTGCATGGGTGGGCAAATGCGGGGCCACCGCTTCGACCACGGCTTGCTTGACCGAGCCAACATCGGTGACCGTCGCACCGGGGGCAAGGTGCGGGGCGATTTCGCGCGCAATCGCTTCCATCGCGCCCACCGGCACACACAGCACCACCAGATCCGCACCTTGGACCGCCTCGGCAGCAGTCTCAAAGACCCGGTCAACAAGCCCGATCTCCAGAGCGGTTGCCCGCGTCTCGGCAGAGCGGGCATGGCCCACGATTTCATCAGCCAGACCGTTTGCGCGGATCGCATGGGCCATAGACGAAGCAATCAGGCCCAGACCAATCAGCGCGACGCGGTTGTAATGGCTCATACCGTGCCGCCCGCCTTAAAGACGCCGATCAAATGCGCCACGCGGCGGCAGGAGGGTTCGTCGCCCACGGTGATGCGCAGGCAATGCGGCAGGCCATAGCTTGCCACGCGCCGCACGATCAGGCCGTCTTTCTTGAGGAATTCGTCACAGGCCACCGCTTCGGCTTCCGAGCCGAAACGCGCCAGCACGAAGTTCGCCATCGAGGTGTCATTCGGTACGCCACGCTCGGCCAAGGCCTCCGAAAGCCAGTGCCGCAACCGGGTGTTTTCCCCCCGGCAGTGGGTGATCCAATCTTGGTCCCGCACAGCGGCTTCTGCGGTTTCCAACTGCGCGGTCGACAGGTTGAACGGATCGCGAATGCGCGACAGCACATCAATGATCGCCTGCGGCCCATAGGCCCAACCGATCCGCAGACCGCCTAGCCCGTAAATCTTTGAAAAGGTGCGCGTCATGATGACATTGGGCAGACGATGCGCCAGTTCGGCGCCGCCATCATAGCCCTCGACATATTCCGCATAGGCACTGTCGATCACCAAGATCGCCTGTTTCGGCAGGCCGGTGGCGAGCCGCTCCAGTTCCGCCAGCCCGACCATCGTGCCGGTCGGGTTGTTCGGGTTGGCGATGAAGACGATCTTCGTTTTCTTCGTGCAGGCGGCCAAGATCGCATCGACATCAATCGTGCGCTCGCGCTCGGGCACGGCAACCGGGGTTGCCCCCGCACCTTTCGCTGCGATCGAATACATCAAGAAGCCGTGCTCGGTATGGAGCACCTCATCCTTCGGGCCGGCATAGGCATTGGTGATCATGCGGATGATTTCATCCGAGCCAACGCCGCAAATGATCCGGGTCGGATCAAGGCCATGCACTTCGGCAATCGCTTGGCGCAACGCGGCGTGATCCGTCGAGGGGTAGCGGTGCAGCTTGTGCATGCAGCGCTGAAACGCCTCTTTCGCTTTATCAGAGGGCCCGTGCGGGTTCTCGTTCGAACTCAGTTTAATCGCATCGCTGATGCCCGCCACATGCGAGGCGCCCCCTTCGTAAAGGGCGATGTCGAGAATACCGGGTTGCGGGCGGATCGGGTCGGTCATGGCAGCGTTCCTCGTACTCACGGCCTCAATAGCGGGACGGCTTGCGCTTTGGAAGTCTTGTTTACTTTGCAAGGCCGAGGTGTGGCCGCGCGGTAGCAGGTTCCGAGGGATTTTAGGAAAATTGCAGCCTTTTGCTGAAATCTTGCCGCAGATCGCGCCGGGGTTTGCCGCGATCGGGGGCGACTGTCAGGAAAAGTGAAGGGTGGGCAGTCATGAATTTACGTATGATTTTGGCAGGGCCGGTGCTTGTCGGCGCCATGACCACACTGGTCCCCGTTGCGGTGTCGCAAGCGGGGACAGATGCGCTTTGGGCTGGGTTCTCTTCCTTGAGCCACGCAGATCGTATCGAGGTGCAGCGCGAGCTTGAGCGCGCGGATCTTTATTTCGCGCCCATTGATGGGAAATGGAGCGCCGCCACCGAACAAGCGTTGCGCCGCTCTGTCGAGACGATTGCCTTGGCGTCAGGGGACCGGATTCACCCCAAGGTGAACTCCCAAACAAGTGCCGCACGGTATCTCGATGATCTTGGAGAGGGGGCCTATCGGCGGCTGCTTTATGGTGGCACGTTGTTTGAAAAGATCTTCTTTTTGGCGGAAGATCCGGTGCTTGCGGTGCAAGAGGCGTTGAACCAGCGCGCCAAGGCGCGGGCGCAGGAAGACCCGCCCGGCCCGAATTAACCTGCGCCGCAGGCTTAGGGCTTCCAGTTCAGGAAGTTGGCAATCAATCGCAGCCCGGTGCGCTGCGATTTTTCCGGGTGGAATTGGGTGCCCACGATATTGTCGCGCCCAACGATCGCGGTGATCTCGCCTGCGTAATCGGCATGGGCGAGCCGCTCGGCCGGATTGGTCACTGTGAAGTGGAACGAGTGCACGAAATAAGCGTGATCGCCGGTTTGCACGCCTTCAAGCACCGGGTGGGCGTGATCGACCACCAGATCGTTCCAGCCCATATGCGGCACTTTCAGGCTCGGATCGGTAGGGGCGATCTTCACCACCTCGCCGCCGATCCAGTCAAAGCCCGGCGTCGGTTCAAATTCGAGGCCGCGCGTCGCGAGCATCTGCATGCCGATACAAATGCCCAAAAACGGCACAGCGCGGCGGGTTACTGCCTCGTCGATCGCCTCAAAAAGCCCAGTATGGCGAATGAGCGCTGCGCGACAGGCCGGAAAAGCGCCATCGCCCGGCAGCACAATCCGATCGGCACGGGCCACGACGTCAGGTTCGGAGGTGACAACCACCGTCCCGTGCCCCGCCTCGCGGGCCATCCGTTCAAAGGCCTTCTGCGCGGAATGCAGGTTGCCGCTGTCGTAATCGACCAGAACCGTCAGGCTCATTTACAGCGCCCCCTTGGTGGAGGGCAGCACATCGCCCATGCGCGGATCGGGCTCAACCGCCATACGCAGCGCGCGGGCGACCGATTTGAACGCCGCTTCGGCAATGTGGTGGCTGTTGATGCCATGCACCTTGTCGATATGCAGCGTGATCCCGCCATGGGTCGAGAGCGCTTGGAAAAATTCGCGCACCAGTTCCGTGTCGAAGGTGCCGATCTTTTGCGTCGGGAAATCGACATTCCACACCAAGAAGGGCCGGGCCGAAAGATCGAGCGCGGTGGCAATTTGCGAGTCGTCCATCGCCAGCACGAAATGGCCGTAACGACGAATGCCGCGCTTGTCGCCCAAGGCTTTCGTAAGGGCTTGGCCAAGCGCGATGCCCACATCTTCCACCGTGTGGTGGTCATCAATGTGCAAATCACCCGTGGCGGTAATGGTCAGGTCAATCAGCGCGTGGCGCGAGAGTTGATCCAGCATATGGTCAAAGAAGCCCACCCCGGTGCGGTTGTCATAAACCCCGGTGCCGTCCAGATTGACGGTGACCGAGATATCCGTCTCGGCGGTCTTGCGGGTGATCGTCGCTGTCCGCATCGGGCGCTCCTTTTGCTTTCAGCGCCTTATAGGGCCTTGCGCGGAGCTTGTTAAGCGTGAAGCTGAAAAGACAAAACCCTCCCCGAAGGGAGGGTTTTCGTCTGGAGCGGGCGATGAGATTCGAACTCACGACCCTTACCTTGGCAAGGTAATGCTCTACCCCTGAGCTACGCCCGCATCCTTGGCGATGGCCTTGCGGCCTGGGTTGGTCTTGCGACCGGTTCCGAATGGAGCGGGCGATGAGATTCGAACTCACGACCCTTACCTTGGCAAGGTAATGCTCTACCCCTGAGCTACGCCCGCGCTGCCTTTCGGTGCAGGCGATTTAGGCAATCGCGCGGGCGCCCGCAAGAGGAAAATGCGCCGCAATGTGAAAAACTATCGGAACCGGGTTCGGGCGGGCCGCGTTGGTTTGTCACAGGCGAGGGGAAGCCTTCGCATCAACGCAAACCGAGAGGAGACCACCATGAACACGCATGTGATCGAGGGGAAGTGGAAGGAACTCAAGGGGACGGTGCGCGCCAAATGGGGCGAACTGACCGATGACGAGATCGAACAGGTCGCGGGCGAGCGTGAAAAGCTCGAAGGCATCGTGCAACAGAAATACGGCAAGACGAAAGAGGAAGCGAAGAAGGAAGTGGATGCCTTCTTTGATTCGATCTGACCTTTCGACCCAATGTGCCGAAATGGAAGCGGGGGCCAAATGGCCCCCGTTTTCTTTTTCTGAAGGTAAGGGGGCAGTGCCCCCTTTTGCTTATTCCAACTCGATCAGCAGGTCTTTGGCGTCGATCTGTGCGCCGGGGCTGACATGGAGCGCCTTCACCGTAGCGGCGCGGTCGGCATGCAGACCGGTCTCCATCTTCATCGCTTCGATCGTCAGCATCAAATCGCCCGGATGCACCTTTTGCCCCACCGTCACCGCAACCGAGGCAATCGAGCCCGGCATCGGCGCGCCGATATGGCCGGGGTTCGCCGGATCCGCTTTCGGTTTGGCTTGGGTCGTGGCCTTCACCGCCCGGTTCGGCACACGCACTGCACGCGGCTGACCGTTGAGTTCAAAGAAGACCTTCACCTCGCCCTTCTCATCGGTTTCGCTCGCCGTTTGGTAGCGAATCTCCAGCGTTTTGCCGGGGTCGATCTCGGCCGAGATTTGTTTGCCCGAGCTCATGCCGTAGAAGAAGACTGGCGTCGGCAGGGTGCGCACCGGGCCGTATTGGCGGTGGCGGCCCATGTAATCCAAGAAGACCTTGGGATACATCAGATAGCCCGCCAGATCTTCGTCATCGACAGTGAAGCCGTTGAGTTCGGCCGAAAGCTTGGCGCGGGTTTCCTCAAGATCGACCGAGGGCAGCTTCTTGCCGGGGCGTTCGGTCGAGGGTTTCTCGCCCTTGAGCACTTTCGCCACGATCCCTTCGGGCCAGCCGCCCGGCGGTTGGCCAAGGTTGCCCTTGAGCATGTCGATCACCGAATCCGGGAAGGCCATGTCTTTCGCCGGGTCAAGCACATCGGCCATCGACAAGTTTTGCGCGACCATCATCAGCGCCATATCTCCCACCACTTTCGACGAGGGCGTGACTTTCACGATATCGCCAAAGATGCGGTTCGCATCGGCATAGGCTTGCGCGACTTCGTGCCAGCGCTCCTCCAGCCCCAGCGATCGCGCCTGCGCCTTGAGGTTGGTGAACTGACCACCGGGCATTTCGTGCAGATAGACCTCAGAGGCTGGGGCCTCGAGCCCGCTTTCAAAGGCCGCATACTGGTGGCGCACGGCCTCCCAATAGTTCGACATGTGGCGGATCGCGCCAATGTCGAGTCCGGTGTCGCGGTCTGTGTGGTGCATCGCCTCGACAATCGAGCCAAGGCAGGGCTGCGAGGTGCCGCCCGAAAACGCATCCATCGCCGCGTCAATCGCATCCACGCCCGCATCGGCAGCGGCCAGCACGGTCGCGCCTGCAATCCCCGAGGTGTCATGCGTGTGGAAGTGGATCGGCAGGCCAACCTCTTCCTTCAGCGCTTTAATCAGCGCGCGCGCGGCGGCGGGTTTCAAAAGCCCCGCCATGTCTTTCAGGCCAAGAACATGGGCGCCGGCGGCTTCCAGTTCTTTTGCCATGCCGACGTAATATTTCAGGTCATATTTCGCGCGGTCGGGGTTCAGAATATCGCCGGTGTAGCAAATCGTGCCTTCGCAGACCTTGTTAGCCTCCACCACAGCATCCATCGCGACGCGCATGTTTTCGACCCAGTTCAGGCTGTCAAACACGCGGAACACATCAACGCCCGATTTCGCCGCCTGATGTACGAAGAACTGCACCACGTTATCGGGGTAGTTGGTGTAGCCGACCCCGTTCGAGGCGCGCAGCAGCATCTGCGTCATGATATTGGGCATGCGCGCGCGGATGTCGCGCAGGCGTTGCCACGGGCATTCTTGCAAGAAGCGGTAAGCCACGTCGAAGGTGGCGCCGCCCCAGCACTCGACCGAGAAAAGCCCCGAAAGGTTCGCCGCATAGGCTGGCGCGGCGGCGATCATATCGGCCGAGCGCATCCGGGTGGCCAAAAGTGATTGGTGCCCGTCGCGCATCGTCGTGTCGGTGATCAAAAGCTTCTTTTGATCCCGCATCCAGTCTGCGACGGCTTTCGGGCCTTGCGCCTCCAGCAAATCCCGCGTGCCAGGGACAACCGGGCCGCGCAGTTCGGGAACACGCGGCGCGCGCGCATCGGGCGAAGGCTCAGGGCGGCCCGCTGTTTCGGGGTGCCCGTTGACCGAGATATCCGCGATATAGGTCAGGATTTTCGTCGCCCGGTCGCGCCGCTTGCGGAACTGGAACAGCTCGGGCGTCGTGTCGATGAACTTCGTCGTATAGCTCATGTCGAGGAAGGTCTCGTGCTTGAGCAGGTTGATGACGAAATCGATGTTGGTGGAAACCCCGCGAATCCGGAATTCGCGCAACGCCCGGTCCATCCGACGGATCGCTTGATCGGGCGATTGCGCCCAAGCGGTGACCTTCACCAGCAAGCTGTCATAGTAGCGCGTAATCACGCCGCCCGCATAAGCGGTCCCGCCATCCAAACGGATGCCCATGCCTGTGGCAGAGCGGTAAGCGGTGAGCCGTCCGTAATCGGGGATGAAGTTGTTTTGCGGGTCTTCGGTCGTCACCCGGCATTGCAGCGCATGGCCCGAAAGCGAGATATCGGCCTGATCGGTTACGCCCGTCGCCTCGGCCAAGGTTGCGCCCTCGGCGATGCGGATCTGGCTTTGCACGATGTCGATCCCGGTCACCTCTTCGGTGACGGTATGTTCCACCTGCACGCGCGGGTTCACCTCGATGAAGTAGAATTTCGAGGTTTCCATATCCATCAGGAATTCGACAGTGCCGGCGTTTTGATAGCCCACGGCATTGCCGATTTTGAGCGCAAGCGCACAGACCTCGGCGCGTTGTTCTTCGCTCAGATAGGGGGCCGGGGCACGTTCCACCACCTTTTGGTTGCGGCGCTGCACGGTGCAGTCACGCTCAAACAGATGGTAAAGGTTGCCATGCGTATCGCCCAGAAGCTGCACCTCAACGTGGCGCGCACGGGTAATCATTTTCTCCAGATAGCCTTCGCCATTGCCAAAGGCGGCCTCGGCTTCACGGCGGCCCTCGCGGACTTTTTCGACCAGCTCATCAGGGCCGTTGATCGGGCGCATCCCGCGCCCGCCGCCGCCCCAGCTGGCTTTCAGCATCAGCGGATAGCCGATCTCGGCGGCCTCAGCTTTGATCGCGTCAAAATCGTCGCCCAGCACTTCGGTGGCCGGAATCACCGGAACCCCCGCCGCAATCGCAACTTTGCGGGCGGAGGCTTTGTCGCCAAGCGCGCGCATCGTTTCGGCTTTGGGCCCGATGAAGGTGATGCCCGCGTTGGCGCAAGCTTCCACGAAATCAGGGTTTTCCGACAAAAGCCCATAGCCCGGGTGAATCGCATCCGCACCCGCCTCTTGCGCAACGCGGATGATCTCGTCGATGCTCAGGTAAGCGCCTACGGGGCTCAGCCCCTCGCCAATGCGGTAAGCTTCATCGGCTTTGAAGCGGTGCAGGCCAAGCTTGTCTTCCTCGGCATAGACCGCGACCGTCTTCTTGCCCAGTTCGTTGGCGGCGCGCATCACGCGGATGGCAATTTCGCCGCGGTTGGCGACAAGGATTTTTTTGAACATTTAGGTCTCCCTGAAAACCGGCACGTCCCACAGGCGCGTGTGACGAAAGGTTGACGGAAAACCTAGCGGTGCCGCAACGCGGCGCAAGGCCAAAACTGCAAAATCGGGCAAATTTACTGTCCAATTCACCCGAGTTTGCAAAGTCCCCTTATTTCCAACACTCAATCTGGACGGTGAAACCTCCGGCCAAGGCCGCAAGGTCTTCGGCGGCAAGGTGGGTTTGGGCATCTGCCGCCACCGGGGCAAAGCCGTTTTCGGCCAAAACCGGCACCAGCGCTGCGGTTTGCACCGCCACGGTCATTTCAGAAGGCAGCAATTGCGTGGTCGCATCGCCGCGCGGCAGCACAAGGCCGAGCACCGCACCCATCGAATCGAGCACCGGCCCGCCCGCATCGCCCGCAAGTGTCGGCACCGCGAGCCGTGCGCGCTCCGCTTCACCGGCAAGACCGGTCAGGTCCGACAGCGTGCCAAAGTTCAGCACCGGGGCCGAAAGCGCCTCGGGGTAAGAAAAACCTGCCACAACGATTGAGGCACCACGGTTCACGGTTTCGGTCTCAAAGGCGGCGACTGCTGCGGGGGCGAGTTTGTCTTCGGGCGTCAGCACAGCCACGCCCAGCCCAGCATCGCTGAAGGCAATCGTGGCGGGCAGCCCCTCAATCGTGACCTTGCCACAGGTGCCAAGACCTTCGCCGGCCGTCAACACGGCGCCGTTTTCATTGATGAAAAAGCCAGAGCGGGCAAATTCCGGGTGACGCACGTCGAGCCCGCCAATCAGATCGGCACGGCCCACGCCCATCGGCTGGCCCAAAGTCGGATCAAGCGCAGAATCGCCCACCGCGCGGAAGCTCGCTTTCATCGCATCAAGAACACGCAGCATCCGCGCGCCCTCATCGGCAGGGTAAACCAGCGTGAAGCCCTTCACCATGCCTTTGGACAGCTTCACCTCGGTCACCGAATGGATGCGCGCATCTTCGCCGACCAGCGAGAAGCCTGATTTGGAGCGTTCGCGCGGCCCGTTTTGCGGCACGATTTCAAGCGTTTGCATCGCATCGTAAAGGCCGAAAAGGGTGTTTTGGTCGCCCGGTTCCGAGATCAAGATCACCTGCACGCCCGAGCCGTTTTTTTCGCGGAAATGCACGAACGGCGGGTCGTAATGGTCAAATTCGACAAGTCCCAACGGCAGGTCGATGGCGATGCCCGCTTTGACCTCATCGACTGGGGCGATGCCAAGGGCCGCGCGCTCTGCGGCAACGGTTTCGAGCAGATGCGCTTGCTGGGCAGAGGCCAGAACGCCGGTGGGCTCAAATCCTTGCGTTTCTTGCCAGACCGAAATGGAGCTGCGCGTGCCACGGCCAAAGGCGCCATCAATCCCGCTGTTATAAAGCCCGACCCATTGCAGCGCGCGCTGAATATCCATCCGCTCTTCGCGGCTCAGCGCCGCTTCCAAACGGCGCGACTCGGCGAGCGTCTCCACCGGTTCGGGGGGGAGTTCGGGTTCCGCGACCGGTTCCACAACGGGTTCGGGCTGCGGCGCGACTTCGGCTGTTTGCGGGGCAGGGGCCTCGGGCGCTTCGGCGACAGGTTCCTGCGGCGCTTCGGGCGTTGGGGCGACTTGCGGCACCGGTGCGGTCAAATTCGCGCCCACCGGCCAGAATTGGCTCCGGAAGGTGTTCGGGTCGGCCACATAGCTGTCGCCGGGGATTTGCCGTGCACGCCGTAGGTTCAGCAGTGCTTCTTGCGCCGCTTCGGGGGTGGCATAGGGTCCAAGCGCCACACCATACCAGCCGCCGGTTAGCGCAAAGCCCGCCAAATCGGGGAAGCTGGCAGAGAGATCACGCAGCCGCCCCTCGGCTTGATCGAGCGTCGGCAGGGCCTCAATTTGCACCCAAGCCTCTTGTGCTTGCGCGACGGTTGCCCAAACAACTGCCGCCAAACCCAGCGCGCTTGCCATCAGCTTGGCCCGTTTTCCTGCCTGCATTTGATCCCCGAAAATCCTGTTGTGAAACTTTTGCGGCAAATTAGGCACGAAGCGCGCCCCCGTCACCCCCTAAAAGCCGGATAAATCGTGCGAGGGCGCCGCTGCGGCCCGGTGGCCCCGTTGACCGCCTGCCGCCCCTTGCCTAAGAGGGGGCAGCTTAGAGAACAGATCGGTGACAGACCATGGCAGCGCCCCGCTCGTTTCAGGAAATCATCCTGCGGCTCATGACCTATTGGGCCTCAAAGGGCTGTGCGGTCTTGCAACCTTATGACATGGAAGTGGGCGCAGGCACCTTCCACCCGGCCACGACGCTGCGCAGCTTGGGCAATCGCCCGTGGGCGGCGGCCTATGTCCAGCCCTCGCGTCGCCCGACCGATGGCCGCTACGGCGAAAACCCGAACCGTTTGCAGCACTATTATCAATACCAAGTGCTGATCAAACCAAGCCCGCCGGATTTGCAAGCGCTCTACCTTGGCTCGCTCGAAGCCATTGGCATTGACCTGAACCTGCACGACATCCGCTTTGTCGAAGACGACTGGGAAAGCCCGACGCTGGGCGCTTGGGGGCTTGGCTGGGAAGTCTGGTGTGATGGTATGGAAGTCAGCCAGTTCACCTATTTCCAACAGGTCGGCGGGCATGATTGCCACCCCGTTTCGGGCGAGCTGACCTATGGTTTGGAACGTCTGGCGATGTATGTGCTCGGCATCGACCATGTGATGGACATGCCCTTCAACGACCCCGACAGCCCGATCCCGCTGAAATACGGCGATGTGTTCCGGCAAACGGAAGAAGAATATTCGCGCCACAACTTCGATGCGGCCACGACCGAAATGTTGCTGCGCCACTTTGAAGATGCTGAAGCCGAATGTGAAAAGATCCTGTCGTTCCCGGCAGATGATCCCAACACCGGCAAGCGCATCGTCATGGCGCATCCGGCCTATGACCAATGCATCAAGGCAAGTCACCTGTTTAACCTGCTCGACGCGCGCGGCGTGATTTCGGTCACCGAACGCCAAGCCTATATTGGCCGGGTCCGGGCGCTTGCCAAAAAATGCGCCGATGCTTTCGTGCAAACAGAAGCGGGCGGTTATGTGGCGGAGGCTCAGGCGTGAAACCCTTCGCCCTGACTTTGGCGGGCCTTGGTTTCGCGGGGGCGGCGATGGCGGCCGTGCCGCAGGCGGTGGAGCTGACCTCGCTCATCACCGGGCAGCCCGAGCCGATCTTGTCGGAAAACTGGCAGGCAGTGGGCGAGCACAGTGCTCCGGTCGATTTCCGCGCCTGTTTCCGCACGCCCTTGAGCCTTGGCCTTCTGACCGAGACTTTCACCGTCTATGACGCCGCCCATCCTTTGGCCGCGCCGCCCGAATTTGGCTGCTATGATGCGCGCCGGATCGGGGCGGATCTTGCCACCGGTGTGGCGATTGCTTTCCTTAGCGCGCGCGACATCGCCCCCGGCGTGGATCGTGTTGTCGCTGTCTATCCCGATGGCCGGGCCTTCGTCTGGCAACAACCAAGCGACCTTGCGGGGACCGAGTAAATGCCCGAGCTTCTGATTGAACTCTTTTCCGAGGAAATCCCCGCCCGTATGCAGGGCGCGGCCCGCGACAACCTCAAAAAGCTTGTCACTGACGGGCTGGTAGAGGCCGGGCTCACCTATGCCAGCGCGCAGGCGTTTTCGACGCCCCGGCGGCTGGTGCTGGTGCTGGATGGGTTGTCCTCTGAAAGCCCCACGCTTCGCGAAGAACGCAAAGGCCCCTCTGTCAGCGCGCCGGAAAAAGCGCTTGAGGGCTTTCTGCGCTCCACCGGGCTGACGCTCGACCAGTTGGAAAAACGCGCCGATAAAAAAGGCGAGGTCTGGTTTGCGGTGATGGAAAAGCCGGGCCGCCAAGCGCCCGAAATTATTTCCGAAGTGCTGGAAAAAGTGATCCGCAGCTTCCCTTGGCCCAAAGCCATGCGCTGGGGCGCGGGCAGCTTGCGTTGGGTGCGCCCGCTGCACTCGATCTTGTGCCTGTTGTCCGATGAAGCGGGCAGCACCGTGGTGCCGCTCACTATTGATGGCATCGTGGCGGGCAACACCACTGCGGGCCACCGTTTCATGGCCCCTGCACCCTTTGCCGTGACCGGGTTTGAGGATTACGCCGCAAAACTGAAAGCCGCGAAGGTGGTGCTCGATTCCGCTGAGCGCGCCGAAATGATCTGGCATGACGCAAGCCAAATGGCCTTTGCGCAGGGGCTGGAACTCGTGGAAGACAAAGGTCTTTTGAATGAGGTTGCGGGGCTGGTTGAATTCCCGGTCGCGCTGATGGGGGCGATTGCGGAAGATTTCCTACATCTGCCGCCCGAGGTGCTGCAAACCTCGATGAAGGAACACCAAAAGTTCTTCTCGGTCAAAAATCCGAAAACGGGCCGGATTGAGGGCTTTGTCACCGTGGCGAACCGCGAAACGGCGGATCACGGCGAAACCATCCTCAAGGGCAACCTCAAGGTGCTTTCGGCGCGTCTGTCTGATGCGCGCTTCTTCTGGGAGCATGACCTGCGGCTGGTGAAATCCGAGGGGCTGGAGGGCATGGGCGCGGGGCTCGCGAATGTGACCTTCCACAACAAGCTTGGCAGCCAAAAAGCTCGCATCGACCGGATCGAGGCTTTGGCGCGCGAAATTGCGCCGCGCGTGGGCGCGCAGCCCGATTTGGCGGCAGAGGCCGCGCGGGTGGTAAAATCCGACCTGCGCTCCGCGATGGTAGGCGAATTCCCCGAACTTCAGGGCCTGATGGGCAGCTATTACGCACGCGAAGCGGGCCTGCCCGACGCCGTGGCAAATGCCTGCAAAGGCCATTACTCGCCGCTTGGTCCGAGCGACGAGGTGCCGTCTGAGCCCGTGACCGTCGCCGTGGCGCTGGCTGACAAAATCGACACGCTCACCGGCTTTTGGGCGATTGATGAAAAGCCCACCGGCTCGAAAGACCCCTTCGCCCTGCGCCGCGCCGCGCTGGGGGTGATCCGTTTGGATAGGGAGAACGAAGGTAAATTCTCGCTTCTTGACCTACTTCAAAAAGCGCGAGGTCCTTTTGTGACCATTTTGCAGCGTCCGCTTTCGGACGCGGTTGAGCAAATTCAGGCGGAAATAGCAGAAATCGAAAATAGAACTGGGCTTGAGAACTCTGAGCGGGGTTTGCTGGTCCCGGCGGTAGAAATGGATGCGGTTCTTCTCGCTGAAAGAACCAAAGTTTTGGGCTCGCTGAAAGAGGAACTCGCGGCAGTTCTTGAGCGGCTTGAGAACCTTCCCACCGACCTCCTCTCCTTCTTCCACGACCGTCTCAAAGTCTTCCTGAAAGACGAAGGCATCCGCCACGACGTGATCGACGCAGTGCTGGCCATGCCGGGCTCGGATGATTTGACGCTTGTCGTCAAACGCGCCGAGGCGCTGAGCGCCTTCCTGAAAACCGAAGATGGCGGCAACCTGATCCAAGGTTTCAAACGCGCCAACAACATCCTGACCCAAGCCGAGGCGAAGGATGGGGTGGAATACAGCTACGGCGCCGATGTCAAATTTGCCGAGGCCGCGGAAGAGAAAACCCTCTTTGCCGCGCTTGACGCAGCCGAAGCCGCGCTTGCGCCCGCGATGGCAGCGGAAGATTTCGCCACGGCGATGGCCGAAATGGCCAAGCTCCGCGCGCCGATTGATGCCTTCTTCACCGCTGTGCAGATCAACGCCGAAAACGCCATTGTCCGGCGCAATCGGCTTAATCTGCTCTCGCGCATCCGCCAGATTTGCCTCTCTGTGGCGGATCTGACGAAGCTTGAAGGCTAAGCCCCGGCCCGCCGCTTGTCGGCGGGCTGTTACCTTCCGTTCATACTTGCGCCGGGCGGCGATCTGCCTATCCTGCAAAAAGCGGGCCAAGGACGTGCCAGAATGTCAAAAAACGCCGATGTGACCGAGTTTGTCGCGCTGACGCCTTCCGCAAAGGTTAAGGCCGCGCGGCACGGTTGGCGTGCCAAATGCCTGCAACGGCTTATTCGGCTGGATATGCCGGTGCCCGAGACGCTGTCGCTGCCAGTTGAAACCGTGCGGGCGATTGCGGCGGGGGTGATGCCCGATACCGCCGCGATGGTGGCGCATTTTGGCGAGGACTTCTTGGTCTCGGTACGGTCCAGCCCCGGCAACCCGGAATGGGGCGGGCCGGGCACGGTGCTCAATGTCGGCATGAATGATGCGATGCATCGCAAGCTTGCCGACAGCCACGGGCAAGAGGCCGCCGATGCGCTTTATCTGCGTTTTGTGCAAAGCTACGCGGTGCATGTCGCGCGCCTAGACCCCGATATGTTTGATGCGGGCCCCGGCCCCGGCGCGCTGAACGAGGCGCTGGCCGCTTTCGAGACCGAGATGGAAGCGCCCTTCCCACAAGATGCGGCGCGGCAATTGGCCGAAGTGCTGCGCTCGATGGCGCGGGCATGGGAGGGCACAACGGCAAGGCTTCTGCGCGAGGCGAAAGGCGCGCCGCCGGATGCCGCGCTTGGCCTTTTGGTGCAGCGCATGGCTTTGGGGGTTGGCCCCGGCGTTTGTGGCTCGGGCACGATGCAATTTGTCGATAGCGTGACCGGTATGCCCCGCATCATGGGGCGGTTTCGCGGCCAAAGTCAGGGCCGGGCGGCGGCGCAAGACACGTTTTTCCTGACCCGCGACCCGCGCGGTGGGGCGCTGGAAGAACTCGCCCCAGCGGTTTTTGAGGAATTGCGCCATTACGGCGCGATCTGCCGCAAGCGGCTGCGCGAAGAAATGCAGATCGAATTCACCGTGGAAGGGGGCCGCGTCGCGGTGATTGACGCGGTGCGGGTGGCGCGCTCGTCCCGTGCGGCGGTGAAAATTGCCGTGGCCTTGGCCGAGGATGAGGTGATTTCGCGCGAAGATGCGCTGTTGCGGGTGGAGCCGCGCGCGCTTTCGGAACTGTTGCACTATCAGGTGGACCCGCGCGGGCCGCGTGATCGCTTCGCCATCGGCATTGCCGCCAGCCCCGGTGCCGCTGTGGGCCGGATCGTGTTTTCTGCCACCGCCGCACAGGCCAGCGCCGCGCGCGGCGAGCCTTGCGTGTTGGTGCGCCGTGAAACCGGGCCAGAGGATATTCGCGGCATGCATGCCGCCGTTGCCGTTCTGACCGAACGTGGGGGCATGACCAGCCATGCCGCAGTGATTGCGCGCGGATTGGGCTTGCCCTGCATCGTCGGCTGTTCGGATGTGCAAATCTCGTGGCGCGATCGCAGCTTGCGCGGCCCCGGTGGGCGGATGTTCCATGAGGGCGATCAGATCACCGTCGATGGCACCAATGGCGAGGTGTTGGTGGGCGCAGCCGAAATGCTGGAACCTGCGCTCGATGATGGGTTCCGCACGCTTTTGCGCTGGGCGGAAACGGTCTGCGACATTGGCATTCGCGCCAATGCTGACACGCCCGATGATGCCCGCACCGCGCGGATGTTTGATGCCGATGGGATCGGGCTGTGCCGCACCGAGCATATGTTCTTTGATGAAGACCGGCTGACGGTGATGCGCGAGATGATCTTTGCCGATACGGCCAATGATCGCCGCGTGGCGCTGGAACGGTTGTTGCCGATGCAAAAGGCCGATTTCAGCGCGCTTTTCGACATTATGGCGGGCCAGCCGGTCTGTATTCGGCTCTTTGACCCGCCGTTGCACGAATTCTTGCCGCATGACCGCGAAGGGCTGCGCGATCTGGCCGAGGCTTTGGGGCGGCCGCTTTCAGAGGTCACGCGTCGGGTTGAGGCGCTCTCTGAGTTTAACCCGATGCTCGGCATGCGCGGGGTGCGGCTTGGCGTGACGGTGCCCGAGATTTACGACATGCAGGCCCGCGCGATTTTTGAAGCGACGGTAGAGGCCAGCCGTCGTGGTGCGCCGGTGGTGCCTGAGGTGATGATCCCGCTGGTTTCTGCGGCGCGTGAGGTGGAAATCGTCAAAACCCGCATCGACGCGGTGGCCGCTGCCGTGCGCACGGAAATGAAAGCTGATTTCGCCTACCGTCTTGGCGTGATGGTGGAAACGCCGCGTGCCGCACTGCGTGCCGGTGAAATTGCCGAACACGCGCATTTTCTGAGCTTCGGGACCAACGACCTCACGCAAATGACCTATGGTCTTTCACGCGATGACGCCGGGCGCTTCATGTCGGCTTATGTCAATCAGCATGTCTATGCCGAAGACCCGTTCCATATTCTGGATGTGGAAGGGGTAGGGGAATTGCTGCTGATGGGCGCCTCGCGCGGGAAGGCGGCGCGGTCCGATGTGACGATTTCGGTCTGCGGCGAGCATGGCGGCAACCCCGAATCAATCGCGTTCTGCCGCGCGGCGGGATTCGACTATGTTTCCTGTTCGCCTTTTCGCGTGCCAGTTGCACGACTCGCCGCTGCGCATTTCGCCCTTCTGGCGCCACGGAATCGATTCTGAGGCGGAAAACCGCTGAAAATAAGGTTAACGCCAACAAGACTCTGGTAATCGCGTCGCGTTACCTTTAGTCGCATTTCTGTGAGAAAACTGCGAGGGGCGGTTGATTTTGCGCGGATTTCCGCCACTTTTGTGGGCGGAAATTGCCCGCGCCATTTCGCTTTATAGACAAGGTAACTTCCTTTCGCTAAGCCCGCCCGGTCGCGGCTTAGGCCGGGGCGTTTGACCTTATCGAAAGAAGACCATGTCAGTGCTGAAAAGCTGGGCGGGGGGCGCAATGATCCTCTTGGCTCTCGCCTCAGGCTCGCGTGCCGATACGACGGTAAGCCAGTCGAATGATCCGACGGAGATCGCGGAGCAGGGCCTGATGGCGCTCCTGTTCCAAGAACGTGTGGCGCTTGAGACGGTTTCCGCAGAGCGGGCCGAGGCGCTGACCACCGCGCCGAGAGCCCCGCGTAAAGCGTCGCTCTGGCCTTGGGCGCGCAAAAAAGATGACCCGCCGGCGCAAATTACAGCCGCTTGGCTGGAAGCGCAGCCCGCGCCGAAAGGCGGCGAGCAGTTTCAATGCCTTGCCAATACGCTGTATCACGAAGCGCGCGGCGAGGGGATCGCCGGGCAAGTGGCCGTGGCCGAAGTGGTGCTGAACCGCGTCGATGATCCGCGGTTCCCGCGTTCGGTCTGTGGCGTGGTCAATCAAGGCAATTCGCGTGGCTGCCAGTTCAGCTGGACCTGCGATGGCCGTTCGGACCGGATTCGCGACCGCGCCGCTTGGGATCGTGCTGCGCGCATTGCACGTGCGATGCTGGATGGCGCGCCGCGCAATTTGACCGATGGTGCCACCTTCTTCCACACCCGCGCCGTGCGCCCTTCGTGGTCGCGCCGGTTTGAACGCACCGTGCGGATTGGGGCGCATACCTTCTATAAACGCCCCGCGCAGACGGCGGGCGGTTAAGCGCGAGGTCGCAAGAGCGGTCGCAAATGACGTTTCGGGGTGGGCTTCGGTCCGCCCCCTTTCTATATCAGGGGGCAAAAAGGCGGCCCGATGACATCCGACACTTCCCTTGCCTTCGCCCATCCCGAGGAGCGCGCGCTTGCCTCGGCCCCTGCCGATCCGCGCGACCGGATCAGCTTGCGCGATCATGTGGTCGAGGCTGATATCGGCGCGTTTCAGCAAGAGCGTGGCCATAGCCAGCGGCTGAATTTCAACGTTGTGGTCGAGGTGCGGCCAGCGTCCGGTCCGCTGGACGACGATGTTGACCGAATCCTTTCCTATGACCGGATCACCGAAGCGATTGCGGCGGAGCTTGCCGCCGAACGACTCAACCTTTTGGAAACATTGGCCGAACGTGTGGCGGAGCGGATCTTGCTTGAGCCGCGTGCAATGCGGGTTTTCGTGCGGATCGAAAAGCTCGACCGTGGCCCCGGCGCGCTGGGTGTGGAGATCGTGCGTGCTCGCGCCTCGGCCCCGGTGCAAGCCTTGCATGAAGATGATGCCGCACTGCACCCGGTGGTGGCTTATCTCTCCAATGATGTGATTGCCGCGCCGGATCTTTCGGCCCGACTTGATGCGCTCGCGGCTTCGGGCGCGCCGGTGATTCTGGCGGTGGGTATGCCCGAAGGCGTGCCACCCGAAACCGGCCATCGCCCGACCCAGCGCCGGATTGACCTTTTGGCGATTGAGCAAAACGCTTGGGTGCTGGCGGCGCGCGACCCGCGCTGCGTGGTGGTGGCGACCCGGACCGAGATTGATTGGGCGATGCGCCATGGGCAAATGCTGGTTTGGGCGCCCTCGAAAATCGTGCTGGATGCCGTCGATGGCCCCAAGGGCGCGGTGCGCGAAGCGGGCAATCTGATCATCTGGCTCGCCGAACAACTGGCAGCCGTGCGGTTGGAACTTCACGGCGATGTTTCAGCCCCGGCGGGAAGTCGCGTGCCGGTTCAGACTGTCGCGCGTTAACGCTTCCTTAGCCTTGCCATTGGCGGTCTTGCGCGCCAAGACAGGCGCATGACGCTCTATTATCGACCAATTGCGCAAACCGATCCTTGCCGCCCTGCGGGGGCGCTGACGCTGGCTGGTGGCTGGTGCTGGTTCACCCATGTCGAGGTGCTGACCCGCGCGGGCAGCCAAGGGCTGATAGCTGCCGCTGATCTGCCTGAAGATGTGCTGGGTCGCCTCACCGCTCCGCGTGCGCCACTGGCCGGGGTCTCATTTGAGCGCCCCTCGGTCATGGGCATTTTGAACGTCACGCCCGATAGCTTCTCGGATGGTGGGCGGTTCGATGCGCCCGAAGCCGCGCTTGCCCAAGCACAAGCTTTGGCGCAAGCCGGGGCCGATATGCTGGATATCGGTGGCGAATCCACCCGCCCCGGTGCTGTAGAAGTCCCGGTGGCGGAAGAAATCTCTCGCACTGCTCCGGTCATTGGGGCCCTGCGTGCGCAAGGCTACGGCGCGCCTATCTCGATTGATACGCGCAAAGCCCCGGTTGCCAAGGCGGCTGTCGAGGCGGGCGCGGGGCTGGTGAATGATGTCTCCGCCATGCTTTTCGATGCCGATATGGCGGCGACGGTCGCGGCCACTGGCGCCGCGCTATGCCTCATGCATGCGCAAGGCACGCCCGCCACGATGCAGGCCGCGCCCAGCTATGATGACGTTCTTCTGGATGTCTATGATCATTTGGCCGCGCGTTTGGCCGTGGCCGAGGCCGCCGGAATCGCGCGTGCACGCATCATGCTCGACCCCGGCATCGGCTTTGGCAAAACACTCGAGCATAATCTGGTGCTGCTGCGCGGGCTGAGCCTGTTTCACGCGCTCGGCTGCCCGATCTTGCTGGGCGTTTCGCGCAAACGGTTCATTGGCACCATCGGTGGGGCGGAGGCGGTAGATGCCCGCGCGCCGGGCACTTTGGCGGTGACGCTTGCGGGGCTTGCCCAAGGCGCGCAAATGCACCGGGTCCATGATGTTGCCGAAATCGCCCAAGGCATCCGCCTTTATAACGCAATAACAAAAGGGTACGAGCAATGACGCGGAAGCTTTTTGGCACCGATGGGGTGCGTGGGGAAGCCAATACCGCCCCGATGACCGCCGAACTGGCCCTGCGCCTTGGCGCTGCGGCGGGGCGCTATTTCCGCCGTGATGGCCGCAACGGCCACCGCGTGGTAATTGGCAAAGACACGCGGCTTTCGGGCTATATGCTGGAAAACGCGCTGACCGCTGGGCTGACCTCTACCGGGATGAATGTGCTGCTTTTGGGGCCGGTGCCGACGCCTGCTGTGGGCTACCTCACGCGCTCGATGCGGGCTGATTTGGGGATCATGATCTCGGCGAGCCACAATCCGGCGAAAGACAATGGTATCAAGTTCTTCGGCCCCGATGGCTTCAAATTGTCCGATGAGGCCGAGGCCGAGATTGAAGCGATTGTGGCCGGCGAAATTCGCCTCGCGCAACCGCAAAACATTGGTCGCGCCAAGCGGATTGATGATGGCCTTGGCCGCTATGTCGAATATGCGAAAACGACCTTCCCGACGCGTGATAGCCTTAAGGGGCTGAAGGTCGTGGTCGATTGCGCGCATGGTGCCGCTTATAAGGCGGCCCCGCAGGTTTTGTGGGAACTGGGTTGTGATGTGATCCCCGTGGGCGTGGAGCCGAATGGCCTGAACATCAACGATAAATGCGGCTCGACCTATACCCAAACCGCAGCAGAAGCCGTGGTGGCGCATGGGGCGGATCTTGGCATTTCGCTGGATGGCGATGCCGACCGGGTGATGATCATTGATCAAAACGGCATGGTTGCCGATGGCGATCAGATCATGGCGCTTTTCGCCGCGCGTTGGGCCGAGGCGGGCAAGCTGCGCGGCAATGCGCTGGTGGCGACGGTGATGTCCAACCTTGGGCTTGAACGTTTCTTGCAAGGGCGCGGTTTGGGGCTTGAGCGTACGGCTGTGGGCGACCGTTATGTGGTTGAGCGGATGCGCGCGGGCGGCTTCAACCTTGGAGGGGAGCAATCGGGCCATATTGTGATGACCGATTACGCGACCACGGGCGATGGGCTGATGGCGGGGCTGCAATTCTTGGCTGCAATGGCCGAGACAGGCGCGCGCGCCTCTGAATTGACGACGCAATTCGAAACCGTGCCGCAAATGTTGAAAAATGTACGGTATCAGGCGGGTCAGGCGCCGCTTGAGGCCGAGAATGTTCAAAAAGTGATTGCGGCGGCCGAGGCTTCAGTGGCTGGGAAGGGCCGGATTTTGATCCGCAAATCGGGTACCGAGCCGCTCATTCGGGTGATGGCCGAATGCGAAGACGCCGATCTGCTGGCGCAGACGGTTGATGGTATCGTTGCGGCGGTGGAACGCGAAACGGCCTAAGACTTAAAGCGTGGCGGCGGTGTAAAGTGCGTAAAGCGCCATGCCCGCCGCCAGCGCCATGCCTGTGATGGGCCAGCCGCCACGCGCCCCGATACGGAGCAGCGCTTGCGAAACGGCGAGGGCCCAAATTCCATAAAGCCCAGAGATCACTTTCAAAAACGGGATCATCGCAGCGGTGGCTTGGGCGTAGAGCAACCCCGCAACCAACACTACGGCGGGGACGACAAACATCAAAACGCCAAAGAGGCCGAGCCAGAACGTATCGCCAAAGCTCAGTCGGCCCGAGATCAGATCACCGAACCAGCCGGGGGTGAAGATCTTGGCGCGCTCAACTTCCAGCGCTTCCAGTTGCTTTTGATCAAGTTCGCTCATCCGCCCCTCCTGCGATTTGTCGCGACCCTGCCGCAAAACGCCTGTTCCCGCAACCGGGCTCAGGTAGCGCGGCCAAGAGGGTCGTCCGGTAGGCGCCGCGCATGCAATTGCGCATTAAGCGCGTGCAAGGTGTTCTTATCGTCGTCCAAAACGAGTGCTGCTTCGGCCAGCGCCAGCGCTCGATCAGAGAGTTTTAGCGCCTCGGGGCCGAAGAGCGCCGGATCAATATCGTATAGCGCCATCAGCATTTTTTGCAGCCGGATCTGCACCTCGATCAGCCCGGCCCCGTCGCGCGCAATCGCGGCAAAGGCATCGGTCATCATATCGCCAAGGCTCAGTTCCGCGACCGAGAGGCTGGGGTAAATCAGCTCCGGTTCGGGGCGGATGTGCCAGTGCGCAAGCACCCGCACCTGCCGCCCCAAAATACCGATCGCCGTGCCCGGGTCATTCACCGCAGGCGACAGCGCGCGCGAGGCGACCTCTGAGAGCGCCAAAATGCCAAAGCGCGGGTCTTGCTCATAGGTGCGGGTTTCCGCCACAACGAAGCGCGAAGCAATGAAGCGCTCGGTCTTCTCATCCAGCGTTTTGTCCCCCAAAACATGGGCAACGGGGGCTCTTTCATGCACGAAGTGGCCGGGCAAAACGGTGATGGCAAGCCGCACGCCTGCCAATTTGGCACCCTGTTCGAGCCCTTTCATATCAAGGGTTTGCAAATATCCTGTGGTGGGCGCGCGAATGATATGGCCAGGTGTGGCAGCCTCGGTCAGGCTCAGCCGGTGCCCGCCCAAAAACGGGTTGGCGAGCCTTTCTTGCAAGGCTGCCGTTGCGGCGGTTTCGAGCCGCGCAAGCGTATCGCCGAGCCGCCCGAAATCGGCCAAATGCCCGATCCAGCGCACCAGTTGCACCACCACCGCCGTCACCACGGCGAGCGTGACGATGAACAGGACGAGCCGACCGGAGGCATCATAAACGCCACTTTGTAGTCCGATCAGCCCTGCGAGCGCAAAGATGAACACCCCCATGAAAGTGGCAAGCACCGACCGCGAAACGTCATCTTCTTGCAAAAGCTTGATCGCGCGCGGTGTGGCAGACCCGGCCGCCGAGCCAAAGGCCGAAAGCATGATTGAGAGCGAGAAGGTGGTGACCGTCAGCATTGATGACGCAAGGATTTGCAACAGCGTGCCGACCGAGTCTGCGCCAATCTTCAGACCCAGATCAGCGGGTAGGAAGGGTTTGGCCAGAACCGCGCCTGCTGCCGTGGCCAGCCCCAAGGCGGCAAAGGCGGCAATCGGCACCCAGATCTGCCGAGAGATCTGGCGCAGGTTCCATTTCCACAAAGCGCTCATGGTCTCTCCGGGTTTGTGGTCCGCTTCTATCTTTATACATGGCGCGGAACGGATGCAGAAAAAGGCTGGTTTTGTCGCCAAATTGACGAGGTTCGCCCCGATTAACATTGAATAAGTGATTTTTGCCGGTTTGGGGGCGCGAGGCTCCCCCGATGTCGCGATGATAAAGCCTCGTTCGATTTGCCCGTCCGCACGCAGAATCGGCATTTTTTAAGCTATGCTGGGAAGCGAAATCGGAGGATGGAGGATCCCAGAGATGACGGCCTTGGCCTTTTCCAGACTATCGAAGATCGCCCCAGACCCTTGGCATGTTGCCCATCCAGGGGCTGGCAACATTGGGTACACCTGCCATATGGCGGCGATGCATTGGGCGCAGATGGCGCTTGGGGCCTCGCAGATGCGGGCGAATGAGATTGTGGGCGTGTTCACGCGCCTGCATTGCCCGGGATGCAAAGCCAATGGCAGTGGTGTGCACACCTCGGTGTCCACCACAGCCTATGGGCACTTGTTTTGCCGCCGTGCGGTTTTGATTCCGGATCGCAATTCCCTGCATGGCATGGTCGAGGTGGGCGACGTGCTGATTGCGGGATTGGCCGCTTGGCCCATGCATACGATGGTGCTGCGCCAAAAGCGCGGAGCCGGTCATATCACTGTGCGCGGGTTCAATAATTTGGGCACGCTTGGCACCGGCGAACGCGATCGCTACGACCCTGTTTCCCACAACATCACGCAAGACAAATACTGGAAGGATCCGGCGGCTGGCCTGTTTGGTCGAGGCGCCGCGCCGCTTTGCGTTGTGCGCCATGCGGATTTTATGGAGGCGTCGCGAATGCTGCGCGATGAGGCGATGCGTACTGGCGCTGTGGCCGCGCATTAATGACATAGCAAACGGGGGCGAGCCATGGCCCGCCCCCGTTCTTTTCAAGGAGGAAAACTGAATTAGTTGCGCTCTTTGTCGACCATTTTGCCTTTGGCGATCCAAGGCATCATGGCGCGCAGTTCGGCACCGACTTTTTCGATTTGGTGCGCATCGTTGTTGCGGCGGGTCGCTTTGAACGAGGGTTGACCCACGGCGCATTCTTGCATCCAGTCGCGGACGAATTTGCCGTTTTGGATGTCGGTCAGCACGGCTTTCATGCGGGCTTTGGTTTCGTCGTAGGGCAGAACGCGCGGGCCCGAAACGTATTCGCCGTATTCGGCGGTGTTCGAGATCGAGTAGTTCATCGTCGCGATGCCGCCTTCGTAGATCAGGTCGACGATCAGCTTCACTTCGTGCAGGCACTCGAAATAGGCCATTTCCGGCTCGTAACCGGCTTCCACGAGGGTTTCAAAGCCCATGCGGATCAGTTCGACAAGGCCACCGCAGAGCACGGCTTGTTCGCCGAACAGGTCGGTTTCGCATTCTTGACGGAAGGTGGTTTCGATGATGCCCGAACGGCCACCGCCGATGGCGGAGCAGTACGAAAGCGCAACGTCCATCGCTTTGCCGGTCGCGTCGGTGTCGACGGCCACGAGGCAGGGCACGCCGCCGCCTTTGACATATTCGCCACGCACGGTGTGGCCCGGGCCTTTCGGTGCCATCATCACCACGTCAACGCCGGGTTTCGGCTCGATCAGGCCGAAATGCACGTTCAGGCCGTGGGCAAACGCCAAAACGGCGCCTTCACGGATGTTGTCGTGGATGTATTTTTTGTAGGTTTCGGCTTGGAGCTCGTCGGGCATGGTGAGCATGATCACGTCGCACCAAGCGGCGGCTTCGGCGATGCCCATCACGGTCAGGCCTTCAGCTTCGCATTTTTTCGCCGTGGCGGAGCCTTCGCGCAGCGCGACGACAACGTTTTTCGCACCACTGTCGCGCAGGTTCAGCGCGTGGGCGTGGCCTTGGCTGCCGTAGCCAACGATGGCGACTTTTTTGTCCTTGATCAGGTTCACATCGCAATCGCGATCGTAATAGACGCGCATGGCGTTCCTCCATTTATCCGATGCCGCAACAATAGGCAGCCTGCAAAGAGGATGCGTTCTTTATTTGTAAAAATTGGGGTCATTCGGTAAAAGTCATGCTCAAGAAACTTGATTGGCGAAAATATCATGCAAGTAGATGATGTGGATCGGCGGATCTTGCGGCAGATGCTGGCCGCGCCGGGGTTGGCGCGTGCAGAATTGGCCGAGCGGGCAGGGGTGACGCCCGCGAGCCTGTGGCGGCGGCTGGAAAAGCTGCGCGCGGGCGGGGTTATTCGGGGGGAAGAGGCGGTGATCGATTGGCGCAAGCTCGGCTGGGAAGTCGAGGTTTCCTTGCGTTTCACGTTGGAAAAGGCGCATCCGCGCGCCTTTGATGAATTCATCGCGGCTGCCCGCGATGTGCCCGAAGTGATTGAGATACAGACCTTTACCGGGCAAACCGATGTGCGGCTCAATGTGATTGCGCGCGATATGGCGCATTATCAAGAAATCTACCGCGCGCAGATTCTGGCGCTCCCGCATATCGCGGATATGGATTCGCTGATGCTGATCTCTACGCTCAAAGACAGTGCGGAGCTGCCACTATGATCGCGCTGGATGATACCGATCGTGCGATCTTGCGGGCGCTTTCCGCCGATGCAGGGCTTGGGGCCGGGGAGTTGGGGCGGCGGCTTGGTCTTTCGCAGCCCGCCGCATGGCGTCGGGTGAAACGGCTTGAAGATGCGGGCGTTTTGGCGGGGCGGCGACTGGTGTTGGATCTGCCCGCTTTGGGCTTTGGGGTGACCGTGTTTCTGGGCGTGAAGCTGGCGATCAAAGGGCGGATTTCTTTCGAAGATTTTGAACGCGCGGCGCGCGCCATCCCAGAGGTGCAGGTGGTGCAGCACGTGTTGGGGCGGTTCGATTATCGGCTAAAAGTGGTGGCGCGTGACATTGCGGATTTTGAGCGGGTGCTGCGGCGCCGGATCATGACCTTGCCGGGGGCGGGGCAGATCGAGGCCAATGTGATGTTGAGCGAGGAGCGGCGCCCCGGCCCCTTGGGGTGATTCATTGTTGCGTATTTTTTGCGCAAGTGGCTGTAAAGTTGGGCGCGTTTGGTCTGGCCGCCTTCTTGCTGGCCCCTGCTGTCGCGCGGGGCATGGACGCTGCCCCCTCCCTTGCGTCAGATCGGCCCGGAGGTTTTGATGTTCGACACCGCGCGCCCCGTCCGCCATCAGCGCAGCCACGGCCATGCCGCCGTGGGGTTTGATGCTGGGCGGCTCACCACGCTCCGCCAGCAAGGCTCGGCCAAGGCGCTGTTGCCGCATGTGCGCGGCGTGCCGGAGGTGGTGTTTCTGAACACCTCGGGCGGGCTGACCTCGGGCGATACACTCCATTATGGGCTTGATCTTAAAGGCGGCACGCGGGCGGTGGCCACAACGCAAGCGGCCGAGCGCGCTTATCGCGCCGATGCCGGGGCTGCCAAAGTGCAAGTTCTGCATCAGGTCGGGCCGGGGGGCTGGCTGGATTGGCTGCCGCAAGAAACCATTCTCTTTGACCGTGCCAATCTGGCGCGCGAAACCACTGTTCAACTCGCCTCTGATGCGGGCTGTTTGCTGCTCGAGGCGGTGGTTCTGGGCCGCGCCGCAATGGGCGAGGTGGTGCGGGACTTGCAGTTTTCCGACATGCGCCGAATTGAGCGCGCCGGAAAACCAGTATTTTTTGAGCCTTTCTTGCTCAATTCCAACATTCTTGCCAAAGGTCCGCGCTCTGCGCTCTTGGGCCCGGCTCGTGCCTTTGCAACGCTAGTGCTTTGCGCACCGGGGGCTGAAGATGCAGTGGGCGCGGCACGGGCAGTGCTCAACGAACCGGGTGTCGAGGCGGCGGCCTCGGGCTTTGATGGCAAATGCGTGGTGCGGCTTTTGGCCGAAGATGGCTGGCCGCTGCGCAAACAAATTCTGAAACTGATGAATGCGTTGCGCCGGGGCAGCCCGCCGCCGCGCGTCTGGCAAACCTGAGGAAAAGCGATGAACCTGACACCGCGCGAAAAGGAAAAGCTGCTGGTCAGCCTTGCCGCTATGGTGGCGCGCAATCGGCTGGAGCGTGGGGTGAAGCTCAACCACCCCGAAGCCATTGCGATCATTTCGGATTTCGTGGTCGAGGGCGCGCGCGAGGGGCGCTCGGTTGCGGATCTGATGGAGGCGGGCGCTGGGGTCATCACCCGCGATCAATGCATGGATGGCATCCCGGAAATGATCCATTCGATCCAAGTCGAAGCCACCTTCCCCGATGGCACCAAGCTTGTCACCGTTCACCACCCGATCCGCTGAGGTAAGCCGATGATTCCCGGAGAAATCTTCCCCGCCGATGGGGATATTGAACTGAACAAAGGCGCCGAGACGATCACGCTGATGGTGGCCAATACGGGCGACCGCCCGGTGCAGGTGGGCTCGCATTACCATTTTGCCGAAACCAACCCCGGCCTGAGCTTTGATCGTGAGGCCGCGCGCGGCTACCGCCTTGATATTGCAGCCGGAACCGCCGTGCGGTTTGAACCCGGCCAATCGCGCGAAGTGCGCCTTGTGCCGCTTGCGGGCAACCGCCGGGTGTTCGGCTTCAACGCCAAAGTGATGGGGGATCTCTGATGCCGAGCCTGATTTCGCGCGCAACCTATGCCGATATGTTTGGCCCCACCACGGGCGATAAGGTGCGGCTCGCCGATACCGATCTGATCATTGAGGTGGAAAAAGACCTCACCACCTATGGAGAGGAGGTCAAATTCGGCGGCGGCAAAGTGATCCGTGATGGCATGGGCCAAAGCCAAACGCCGCGTTCGGGCGGGGCGATGGATACCGTCATCACCAATGCGCTGATCTTGGATTACACCGGCATTTACAAAGCCGATGTGGGCCTGCGCGATGGCAAAATCGCGGGCATCGGCAAAGCGGGCAACCCCGATACCCAGCCGGGGGTGACGCTGATCATCGGGCCGGGCACGGAAATCATTGCCGGGGAAGGGAAAATCCTGACCGCAGGCGGGATGGATGCACATATCCACTTCATCTGCCCGCAACAGATCGAAGATGCGCTCGCCTCTGGCATCACCACGATGCTGGGCGGCGGCACGGGTCCCGCGCATGGCACGCTTGCCACCACCTGCACGCCCGGGCCGTGGCATATTTCGCGGATGCTGCAAAGTTTTGAAGCCTTCCCGATGAACCTTGCGCTCGCGGGCAAGGGCAATGCGTCGCTGCCCGAAGGGCTTGTGGAGCAGGTGAAGGCAGGCGCTTCGGCACTGAAATTGCACGAAGATTGGGGCACCACCCCTGCGGCGATCGGCAATTGCCTGAGCGTTGCCGACGATATGGATGTGCAGGTGATGATCCACACCGACACGCTGAATGAGTCGGGCTTTGTGGAAAACACGCTCGCCGCTTTCAAGGGCCGCACGATCCACGCCTTCCATACCGAAGGGGCAGGGGGCGGCCACGCGCCCGATATTTTGAAGGTCGTCTCGGCGCAAAACGTGATCCCGTCTTCGACGAACCCGACCCGGCCTTACACCAAAAACACGGTTGAAGAGCATCTCGATATGCTCATGGTTTGCCACCACCTTGATAATAAGGTGCCCGAAGACGTGGCCTTTGCTGAAAGCCGCATTCGCAAAGAAACCATCGCGGCAGA
The DNA here is from genome assembly GCF_900217725.1 of Rhodobacter sp. JA431. Taxonomy (NCBI): domain Bacteria; kingdom Pseudomonadati; phylum Pseudomonadota; class Alphaproteobacteria; order Rhodobacterales; genus Rhodobacter; species Rhodobacter sp. JA431. The sequence goes on along the minus strand of NZ_OBMP01000001.1, from coordinate 220,395 downwards.
AGATATTCTGCACGACATGGGCGCGATGGCGATCATTTCGTCTGACAGCCAAGCCATGGGCCGTGTGGGCGAGGTGATCATTCGTTGCTGGCAAACCGCGGATAAAATGAAAAAACAGCGCGGGCGCTTGGCTGAAGAGGTCGGTGAAAACGACAATATGCGCGCGCGCCGCTATGTGGCGAAATACACGATCAACCCGGCCATCACCCATGGCATGGCCGATCACATCGGCTCGGTCGAGGTGGGCAAACGCGCCGATCTGGTGCTCTGGCATCCGGCCTTTTTTGGCGCGAAGCCTGAAATGGTGCTGATGGGCGGCGCGATCGTGGCGGCGCAAATGGGCGACCCGAATGGCTCGATCCCGGCGCAGCCGTTCTACACGCGGCCGATGTTTGGGGCCTTTGGCAAAGCACGTTTTGCGAGCTGCGCGACTTTTGTGTCTGCTGCGGCAGAGGCTGAGGGCGTTGCGGGCAACCTTGGGCTTGAAAAGCAGGTGTTGGCGGTGGCGAATACCCGCAAGATCGGCAAGTCGGATATGAAGCTCAATACCGCGACGCCGCACATTGAGGTGCACCCCGAAACCTATGAGGTGCGCGCCGATGGCGAGTTGCTGACCTGCGAACCGGCAGAAAGCCTGCCGCTCGCGCAGCGCTACTTCCTGTTCTAAGGGGGTTAAAGGCTAGCGAGGAACCGCGTGCGCGGTGTGGCGCGCGCGGGCACCTCGGCGGCCTCAAGGGGGACAGTGACCGTGGCGGGGCCTTCGCGCAAGACGCGGCGAACCTTTTCGCGGCTGTAAGCCGGGTCGAGGCGGATCTCAGAAGGCAGAAGCCGGGGATCAAACACACGCTCGCGCCGGGTTGTAAGTGTGGCCTTGTGCATGGTGGCGATCTTCGGCAAGGCGGTGTCGCGCAGCACGATTTCGCTCAACTCTGCCTCGCGCAGCCGCAGTCGCGCGATTTCGGCGCGGATTTGGGCGAGTTCCTCGGCGGGTGAGGGGGCGGCAGTGGCGGTCATGGCGGGCTCCCGGGCTGGGTGAACGCCTCTCAGCTTGCCGATTCATGTTTAAGAAAGCTCTAAAGGCGGAGAAAAACCATGACGATCACGCAACGCGCCACGAAGGTTTTGGCTGCGGGAAGCTGGTCTGACGCGGCGGACTATGTGGCGCTGGATTACGAGGGGCGTTTTTTGCGCCGCAAACGGCTGGTCGCGGCCTCTGGCGCCGATTTTCTGGTCGATTTGCCCGAGGTGGTGAACCTGACTGGCGGCGAAGCTTTCGCGCTTGAGGATGGTCGGCGCATCGAGGTGCGTTGTGGGCTGGAGCCAGTCTTGGTGATCACCGGCGATCTGACGCGGCTCGCGTGGCATATCGGCAACCGCCATACGCCCTGCCAGATTGAAGCGGGGCGGCTGGTCATTCGCGATGATCATGTGCTGGAGGCGATGCTGAAAGGCCTCGGCGCCAAGGTCGAAAAACGCATGGAGCCGTTTCGCCCGGAAAGTGGCGCCTATGGCACGGGCCGCACGATGGGCCACGACCATGGGGGGCATGATCACGGCCACAGCCACGCGCATGGCCACGGCGGGTTCCATGTCCACTCCTGATCTGGCGCTTTTAAGCCTTGTGCAATGGCTTTCGCCCGCGTTCCCAACCGGGGCCTTTGCCTATAGCCACGGACTGGAGCAGGCGGTCAGTGAAGGGGAGGTCACGTCAGAGGCTAGCTTGTTGGAGTGGCTGACGGACATTTTGGAGCATGGCGCGGGTTGGAATGATGCGGTGCTTTTGGCCTGCGGGCTGCGCGGCGAAGATTTAGGCGCGCTGGCCGATTTGGCGCGCGCATTGGCTGGCACCGCCGAGCGGCTGAAAGAAACCGAAGAACAAGGCGCGGCCTTTGCCAAGGCGCGGGCCGAAATGACCGGGGGCAGCACAAATGCGATGCCTTTGCCCTTGGCGGTTGCGGAAGCTGCGCGCGACTTGGCCCTTCCGACAGAGCAGGTGATCACGCTTTTCCAACATTCCTTCGCCTCGAACCTTGTCTCTGCCGGGGTGCGCTTTGTCCCGTTGGGGCAAGCGGCGGGGCAACGGGTTTTGGCGGCACTACATGGCCCAATTGCCCAAATCGCACAACGGGCGGCCACGGCAACGGCCGCGGATCTGGCCCAAACCGCCTTTCGGGCTGAACTTCAATCAGCCGCGCATGAAACGCTGGATGTAAGGATCTTCAAGACATGAGCAATGGACCTTTGCGCGTTGGGATCGGTGGTCCCGTCGGCTCTGGCAAAACCACGCTGACTGAACAGTTGTGTCGCGCCTTGGCGGAGCGGTGTTCGATGGCAGTGGTGACGAATGACATCTACACCCGCGAAGATGCCGAAGCGCTGATGCGCGCCCAAGTGCTGCCCGCCGCGCGGATCAGGGGCGTGGAAACGGGGGGCTGTCCGCATACCGCCATTCGCGAAGATGCCTCAATCAACCTCGCAGCGATTGCGGAGCTCACAAAAGAGATTCCCGACCTCGATCTGGTCTTGGTGGAATCCGGGGGGGATAACCTTGCCGCTACCTTCAGCCCAGAACTCGCCGATCTGACGATTTATGTGATCGACACTGCCGCCGGGCAGGACATTCCGCGCAAGCGCGGGCCGGGGCTCGCGCGCTCCGATATGCTGGTGGTCAATAAAACCGACCTCGCGCCCTATGTCGGCGTGGACCCGGTGCTTTTGGAGGAAGACACCAAACGCGCCCGTGGCGCGCGCCCCTATGTGATGGCGCAGCTTAAAAACGGCTCCGGAATCGACCAAATTGTCGCATTTCTGGTGCAGGAGGGCGGATTGGAGCTTGCGCCGATTCCTGCGTAGCGACGCAAGGGCTGTGCCAAATCTGTTAATTTCTCGCCCGAGCTTTGCGCAAGGCTCGGGCATTTGCTTAAATTACGCGCAAATTCTGGTCTTGGCCTCTTCCCTGCTTGATCGCCAACTTGCCGCGCCGCAGCGCCTTCGGTCTTCTCTGTCACGCGGGTGTGACCCGACACGAAAATCAACACGAACAATGAACGGGGCGTCGCTGCCTTTTGGCGCCCACGGAGGACCGTATGACAGGGATTGGCAAACTGCTTTCGGGGGCCGCGCTCGGCCTTGCGCTCACCGCTGGCATGGCCGCGGCCGAAGGCGACACGATCAAAGTGGGCGTTCTGCACTCGCTCTCGGGCACGATGGCGATTTCGGAAACCACGCTGAAGGACACGGTCCTGATGCTGATCGACGAGCAAAACGCCAAGGGAGGCTTGATGGGCAAGCAACTCGAAGCGGTTGTCGTGGACCCGGCCTCCGACTGGCCGCTCTTTGCGGAAAAAGCGCGTGAGCTGATCACCGTTGATGATGTGGACGTGATCTTTGGCTGCTGGACCTCGGTCAGCCGGAAATCGGTTCTGCCGGTGCTCGAAGAACTGAACGGCTTGCTGTTCTACCCGGTGCAATATGAGGGCGAAGAAAGCTCCAAAAACGTGTTCTACACCGGCGCCGCGCCGAACCAGCAAGCGATCCCGGCGGTGGACTACTTCCTTGACGAGCTTGGCGTTGAGAAATTCGCGCTGCTCGGCACCGACTATGTCTACCCGCGCACCACGAACAACATCCTCGAAGCCTATCTGCAGCAAAAAGGCATCGCGGCGGAGGACATCTTCGTCAACTATACCCCCTTTGGCCACAGCGACTGGTCGAAGATCGTCGCCGACGTGAAAGCGCTTGGTGCGGATGGCAAAAAGGTCGGCGTGATCTCGACGATCAACGGCGATGCCAACATCGGCTTCTATAAAGAACTCGCGGCTTCGGGCATCACCGCCGAAGATATCCCGGTTGTGGCCTTCTCGGTTGGCGAAGAAGAGCTTTCCGGCCTTGGCGAGGGCGATCTGAAAAACCTCGTCGGTCAGCTGGCTGCGTGGAACTACTTTGAAAGCGCCGAAAGCGAAGCGAACACCGAATTCGTCGCCGCGTGGAAGGCGAAAATGGGCGAGGACCGCGTGACGAACGACCCGATGGAAGCCACCTATATCGGCTTCAACATGTGGGTGAATGCGGTGGAGCAAGCCGGTTCGACCGAGACCGACGCCGTGGCCGCTGCGATGATCGGGCAAGAGTTCCCGAACCTCACCGGCTCGACCGCGACCATGCTGCCGAACCACCACCTGACCAAGCCGGTGCTGATCGGCGAGATCTTGGAAGATGGTCAGTTCGACATCATCAGCGAAACCGACCCGGTGCCGGGCGATGCTTGGACCGATTTCCTGCCGGAATCGGCGGTGTTGAAATCGGATTGGCAAACGCTTGGCTGCGGGATGTACAATACCGAGACCGAGACCTGCGTGCAGATCAAATCCAACTACTGATCTGATTTCAAACGCTCATCGAAGGGGGCTTTTCGGCCCCCTTCCCCAACCCCGGATCTCCCATGCGACGCTTGCTTCTGGCGCTGGCCGCCAGCTTTGCCCTTGCGATGCCCGTGCATGCGCAAGAGGCCCCGCCCCAGTCGCCCGTCACGGCTGAAGCGCCCCTTACTGGGCTTGCTGCGGTGATTGCCGAAAACGCGAAATCCATCGCCAAACCCTCGCGCAAAACCATTGGTCCGATCATCGCGGCCATTGGCGCGGCGGGGCCCGGTGCGCCCGAATTCCTTGAGGCCTGGGCCGACAAGCGGTTGGGGGAGCGAAAAACCGACAACGGCATTTTCCTTGTGGAGCGTAAGGGCAGTGTCTACCTGCTTAGCGACCCGGTGACGGGCGCGCTCATGGGGGAAGCGCCGCGCAAAGAGATTTCTGAGATCAAACCGAATGCCGGGGTGCGCGGCCTTATTGCCGCTGCGCTGATCGAATTCCAACTTTCGGATGCAAATATTGCCAAACGCCGTGCCGCGCTGGTGGCGCTTTCGCGCGATGGCGGCGCCGAGCATCTTGCGCCGCTGGCGGCCTCTATCCCGACTGAACCGGATGCAGAGATTAAGGCCGAGAAGGAACGCCTTCTGGGGCTGTTGACCATTCGCTATGGCGAAAGCTCGGCGGACCGTGTTGCCGCGATTGAAAGCTTTGGGGCTGATCTGGGGCTTGATTTCCGTGCAAGCCTGAACCCGCTTCTCGCAACCACTCGGCGCGCTTTTGAGGGCGCGCCGGAGGGTAACGTGGCGCAAGAGCTTCGCCCCGGAAAGCCCGGTTTCACCGCCGAAGAAGCCTATGATCTCTTGGTGGCCGAAAACCGCGCCCCCGCACGCCTGACCCGCGCCGATTTGCGCGCCGCTTTGGAAGCGCATATCGAAAATGGTGCCGTTGCGGGCATTCCGCTCGCCGAGCTAGACACCCCCGCGCGCCGCGATGAAGCTTATGATGCGCTGGAAGCCGCAGGTCTGGTGCCTGCTGCCGCGACGGATGCAGAGGTTGCTGAAACCGTTGCCGCGCACCGCTACGCCGAGATTTATGCCGAACCCGATGCTGCGGTGACCACCGCGGCCGCGGCGGCGCTGAAATCGGTGTCCTTCAAGGTGGAGGCGATGCAGGGCGCGGACCTCGCGCTCGACGCGCTCTCGCTTGCCTCGATCTACTTCCTTGCGGCGATTGGCTTGGCTGTCACCTTTGGGGTGATGCGGGTCATCAACATGGCGCATGGTGAATTCATCACCATGGGCGCTTACACCGGCTATGTGGTGCAGCTTTATATCTCGGATTACACGCTCTCGATATTGGTTGCGTTGCCCTTGGCCTTTGCGGTGACCTTTGCGGCAGGTGTGGCGATGGAGCGGCTGGTGATCCGCCATCTGGTCCGCCGCCCGCTGGAAACGCTGCTTGCCACCTTCGGGATCTCGATCGCGCTGCAGCAGCTTTTCAAAAACATCTTCGGCACGCAGGCGCGCCCACTGACCGCCCCCGAATGGCTCGATGGGGCTTGGGTGCTCAATGACATCGTGGGGATCAGCTATATCCGCATTGCGATCTTTGTGCTGGCGCTGATCTTCCTGGGCCTCTTCTTGTTCGTGATGAGCCGCACAAGGCTTGGGCTCGAGGTGCGCGCGGTGACGCAAAACCCCTCAATGGCGGCCTCAATGGGGATCAACCCCGACAAGATCAACATGCTTACCTTTGGCTTGGGCTCGGGCATTGCCGGTATTGCGGGCGTCGCGATTGGGCTTTTTGCCAAGGTCACCTCAGAACTTGGGGCCGATTACATCGTGCAAAGCTTCATGACGGTAGTTGTGGGCGGTGTTGGCAACATCTGGGGCACGCTCGCCGGGGCCTCGCTGGTGGGCGGGCTGCAAAAGGGGATCGAGGCGCTCAACCCTTCCAACACGCTTGCCGCGCAGACTTATATGATCTTGTTCATCATCATCTTCATCCAGTTCCGGCCGCGCGGGATTATCGCGCTCAAAGGCCGCGCGGCGGGGGATTGATCATGCAACGCACACCCGCCCTTTCATCTTGCTGCACATATCTCGGGGGAACCGGGGGGCTGGCCTCCCGGTCGGTGGAGGCCCGCGCATGACCCAAGGTTTTCTTTCCAAGAACCCTTCGGTTCTGATTTTTCTCTCGGCCTTGGCGATCTTCACGCTGGTGATCACCTTCCTGTCGAACGCCTATGGGGCAGAGTTGATCTCCACCTCGATGGTGAAGACGCTGGGTAAAACGCTTTGCCTGTGCCTGATCGCCATCGCGATGGACCTTGTCTGGGGTTATATGGGGATCCTGTCGCTTGGCCATTTCGTCTTTTTCGGGCTTGGCGGCTACATGGTTGGGATGTGGCTCATGTATGCCCGCACGCGCGATATTGTGCTGCAATCCAGCGCTGGCCTGCCGCTCACCCCGCAAGAACTTTCTGATGCCATCGCCAGCCAGATCTTTGGCGTCGTGGGCACGTCTGAGTTGCCCGCGATTTGGGCCTTTGCGGGATCGCTGCCCTTCCAACTTACACTGGTACTGATTGTGCCGGGGCTGTTGGCCTTGGTTTTTGGCTGGCTTGCGTTTCGCTCGCGGGTGACGGGGGTTTACCTCTCCATCCTCACCCAAGCGATGACGCTCGCGCTTGCGCTTTACCTCTTCCAAAACGACTCTGGTCTGCGCGGGAACAACGGCCTTTCGGGGCTGCAAAACATCCCCGGGCTGGCTTGGGCGGGGCAAGACCGGCTGTCGGTCTGGTTCCTCTGGGCCTCCGCTCTGGCGCTGGGGCTTGGCTATTTGGCAGCTGCTTTCACCGTGTCTGGCAAATTCGGTTCGGTGATGCGCGCGATCCGCGATGACGAGGCGCGCGTGCGCTTTTTGGGCTACCCGGTCGAGGGCTATAAGCTTTTCGTCTTCACCCTCACCGCGCTGATCGCCGCCATTGCGGGCGCGCTTTATTACCCGCAAGCGGGCATCATCAACCCGGCTGAAATTGCGCCCATCGCCTCCATTTACCTCGCCGTTTGGGTCGCGATTGGGGGCCGGGGGCGGCTTTGGGGCGCGGTGCTTGGCGCGGCCTTTGTGTCGCTCGTTTCCACATGGTTCACCGGAGGGCGTGCGCCTGACCTCAACCTTGGCTTTTACACGGTCAAATGGGTTGATTGGTGGCAGGTGCTGTTGGGGCTGAGCTTCGTGTTGGTCACGCTGTTTGCGCCCAAGGGGCTTTCGGGTCTGGTTGATCTGTTCGACGGTTTGCGCCCGCCGCAACGGCGCGGCGCCCCGCTTGGGCCCGATGATGGCGCGCTGCAAGAACGGGAGGCACAGGAATGAGCGGTCTTCTGGAAGTTTCCGGCATCTCAGTCACCTTTGACGGGTTCCGCGCGATCAACAACCTCAGCTTTTCCATCGGTGCGGCGGAGTTGCGCGCGGTGATCGGGCCGAATGGCGCCGGCAAGACGACCTTCATGGATATTGTGACCGGCAAAACCCGACCGGACGAGGGCAGGGTGCTGTGGGGCGAACGCTCGATCGACCTTCTGAAACTCGACGAGGCGCAAATCGCCCGCGAAGGCATTGGCCGCAAATTCCAGCGCCCCACGGTCTTTGAAGATCAGACCGTGGCGGAAAACCTGATGATGGCGCTGAAGGCGCATCGCAGCCCGTGGCGGGTTTTGTTCTGGAAACCCGCCGGTGCCGATCATGCGCGGGTCGAAGAACTCGCCGTGCAGGTAGGTTTGGGCGAGGCGCTGGCCCGCAAATCGGGTGAGCTTTCGCATGGGCAAAAGCAATGGCTCGAAATCGGGATGCTCTTGGCGCAAGAACCGCGCCTTTTGCTGGTGGATGAACCCGCCGCGGGCATGACTTTGGCGGAGCGCGAGCAGACCACAAGCCTGCTGGTCGATCTGGCCAAAACCCATGCTGTGGTGGTGGTCGAGCATGATATGGACTTTGTCCGGCGGCTCAATTGCAAGGTGACGGTGCTGCACGAAGGGTCTGTGCTGGCCGAAGGCTCGCTTGACCATGTCACCGCGAACCAACAAGTGATCGAAGTGTATTTGGGGCGATAAGATGCTGAAAACCGAAGGGCTTACGCTTCATTACGGCGGCTCGCAGATCCTTTATGGCATTGATCTGGAGGCCCGGGCGGGCGAGGTGACCTGCATTATGGGCACCAACGGCGTGGGCAAAACCTCGCTTCTCAAGGCGATTGCCGGGGCGCATCCACGCTCGGGCGGGTCGGTCACGCTCGATGGGCAGGCGGTGGGCAAGGTGCCACCGCAAGCGATGGCGCGGCGTGGCCTTGGTTATGTGCCGCAAGGCCGGATGATCTTCCCGCTGTTGACGGTGCGCGAGAATATGGAAACGGCCTTTGCGGTGCTGCCGCGCTCGGAACGGTTTATCCCGGATGAGATTTATGAGCTGTTCCCGATCCTCAAAGAGTTCCTCAATCGGCGCGGGGGCGATTTGTCAGGCGGGCAGCAACAGCAATTGGCGATTGCGCGCGCGATGCTGATGAAGCCGAAACTGCTGCTTCTTGATGAGCCGACCGAGGGTATTCAGCCCAATATCATCCAGCAAATTGGCCGTGTGATCAAATATTTGCGCGATACCAAAGGCATGGCGATTGTGCTGGTGGAGCAATATTTCGATTTCGCCCATGATCTGGGGGATCGGTTCTACGTGCTCAAACGCGGTGCGGTGGCGATGGAAGGCACGAAAGAAAGCCTAAGCCGTGAGGCCCTGCGGGAAGTGGTGAGCGTGTAAGGGGGCGCTGCCCCCTGTCACCCTGTCAGCGCACGCCGAGCCCCGCTTTCATAAGCGTCTTGCGCACGGGTTTGAGCGCGTAAAGCGCGCCCAAGGCCCCGGCGCGCAAATCGCGCAGCGGGCGCGGTTCGAGCATTGAGGCGCGGTTCAAGAGGTCAATCCCCACCTCGCGCGCCTTGACCTCGGGCCAGCGGCGACGATGGTAGGCGCTCAGCATCGCTTCTTCGCCCAGATGGCCGGGGTCTTTTTCGGCGAGATCAAGCAGGCACCGCAGATCAGCCAAGCTCATGTTCAGCCCCTGCGCGCCAATGGGCGGGATCACATGTGCGGCTTCGGCAATCAGCGCCACGCGCTGGGCCGAGAAGCGGCAGGCGATTTGCGTGATCATCGGCCAAAGCGCGCGGCGCGTGACGAGTGTGAGCGGCCCCAAAACGCCCGTCGAGCGTTCGGTCATTGCCGCTTCAAATTCTGCGGCAGGCAGTTCTGCCAGTCGCTCCGCCTCGGGCCCGCGCTCCATCCAGACAATGGCGGAAGAGGGCACGCCATCGCGGTCAGGCAGCGGTACCAGCGTGAACGGGCCGCCTGAGCGGTGCACCTCGGTTGAAACGTTTTCATGCGGGTGCTCATGGGTGACCGCGCAAACCAGCGCCTTTTGCCCGTAGCGCGTTGTTTTGACGGAAATCCCTGCCGCTTCACGGATGAAGGAATTGCGCCCATCCGCGCCAATCACCAGCTTGGCCGTGACTCGCGTGCCATCCGAAAAGCTGACTTCCGCACCGCTGTCACGGGTGACAAGCCCGGTGGTCGCCACGCCGGGGCGGAAATCGACAAGCGGCAATTCGGCGAGCCGGGCGACCATTTCGCGCCGCAACAGCCAGTTCGGGAAGTTCCAGCCAAAGGGCTCGTCAGATAGATCCGCCGCGTCAAAATCCCGGGTGAGCCGTGCGACAGGCGTTTCGCCGCCCGCATCAATGATCCGCATCACTTGCAAGGGCGCCGCATGCGGGGCGAGCCGCGCCCAAAGCCCGGCGCGTTCTAAAATCACGCGTGAGGGGTGCAAAAAGGCGGTGGTGCGCATATCCGCCCCGGCCGCGCCTTCTTCGGTGACAGGGGGTGCGGGATCAACGCAGATCGTCGTGAAGCCAGCCGCCCCAAAGGCGGCGGCGGCCACAAGGCCCGCGACACCGCCGCCGGAAATTACAATATCAGTCTGTTGCCGCGGCGCAGTGGCATCGGTCATGGCGGTCTCCCTTGATGTCCCGCCATAAGATGGCCCGAGGTGGACCTGAATTCAATCTGTCCGCATGAAAGAAGCGCGTGTCGCGTCAGGAAATGGACATCAACACCATCAGAGCCAGCATCAAGAAGGTCAGGATCACGAACCAGACGGTCATCAAGAAGACCCCGCCCATCATGAAGCCCGCCACCGCGCCGCCGATGATGATCAGCGCCACCAAATACATCACAAAGGCGCCGCCTTTGCCCGAAGTCGCTTGTGCCGTGCTCATAGTGATCCTTTCCCCCGCAATGCGGGTATTTATGCATGATCAATATATGAATAATTGAATCTTGATTTGGATTCGGGCCATGTCGCAAATGGTCGCAGAAAATGAAAAGGCCCGGGCAAGCCCGGGCCGTTTGCGAAACTGTCAAAAGGCGCTCAGCCGCCCGCGGTCATCACCACGAGAAGGGCGAGCATGAACCAGGTCGCGCCAACGCCGAACAGGATCAGACCGCCAAGGCCCATCGTGACGACGAGGGTTGCGATGATCCCGATCACGACGGCTGCAATGATGTACATCGCGAAAGTGTAGTCTTTTTTCTCGTCGTGGCCGTGCGAGGCAGCCGACATCATGCCGGTGTCGGCGGTGGTCATGGTCATGGCAAGTCTCCCTTCGCCGTCTCCCTGACGGCGGTATGCGTTTGCATACGCGAAAAGGGAGATTCGCGTCAAGTTGCCGCGGAGGCCGTGGTTAGAATTATTTTAATCTGCACGGCATTGTGTTCGCTTGAACGGGCTGAAAAGCGACGCGCAAGCTGCTTAGCGGTGCCGCTGCGCGCGCAAGGCTTTCAAAAATTTTGGCAAATCGGCAGTGTGATGCTCGATATGCGGCGCGGGGGCCGGGCTCGGCGCAACATGGACCGTACGCATGCCGAGCCCGTGCGGCACAGCAAGGTTGCGCGGATCATCTTCAAACATCGCTGCACGGTCAGGAACCACACCCGCCTTCGCAAAGACAGCGGCGAAGGCCTCAGGCTGCGGTTTGGGGTGATAATCGGCATGTTCAACGCCAAAGATCCCATCAAACAGGCCTGCCAGCCCGCGGGCTTTGAGCACCTGCTCGGCATAGGGAGCTGAGCCATTGGTGAAGACGATCTTGTGGCCGGGCAGCGCGGCGATGGCGGCGCGCAAATCCGGGTCGGGTTCTAGCACGCCAAAGTCAATGTCATGCACTTCATCAAGATAGGGGCCGGGTTCCAGCCCATGTTCATGCATCAAACCGGCGAGCGTGGTGCCGTAAAGTTGCCAGTAATGGTCGCGCAGGTGGTTCGCCTCTTCATGCGGCACCTCAAGCGTGCGGGCCACAAAATCGGTCATCCGCCGTTCGATTTGGTCAAACAGCCGCGCCGAGGGCGGGTAGAGCGTGTTGTCGAGGTCGAACACCCAGTGCGCGACATGGGAAAAAGCATCTGCAAGCATGGCGCGAAGCTAATTGCGCAAGCGATGCGACGCAATGGGCAGAATTTGCGACTGTGGCGGGTTGTCACGGGGCGGCGCAACGCCTAAGTTGTCGGCGCCTCGACTTTCCGCATACTGCGGCATACAATGGGGCCAGCAGCGAAAGGCCAAAGATCCAATGCAGAAGGATGCTTACACGCTCATTCTCGAAGCGATCGACGCGGGGCTCTATCGGCCCGGCGACCGGCTTGTTGAATCTGAACTGGCCGAGCGCTTTGGCGTGTCCCGTACCCCGGTGCGTGAGGCAATGCAACGGCTGGAAACGCAGGCGATGCTGGCGCGCGATGGCCGCTCGTTGATTGTGGCCTCGCTTGATCATAATCAGTTGGCTGAGCTTTACGTGGTGCGCGCTGAGCTTGAGGCCTTGGCCGCGCGCTTGGCGGCCAAACACGCTGCGCCGGAAGAAATTCGCGTGCTGCAAGAAATGATCGATATGGATCGTGGGCAGCTCAATGACCCGGTGGCGCTGGCGCGGGCGAACAAACGCTTCCACCGGCAACTGCATCTTGCCTCGCACAACCGCTATCTGGTGCAGCAATTGGACCTTGTGCATCGTTCCATGGCGCTTTTGGCCACCACCTCGCTGGCCGCCGAGGGGCGCGGGACGCGTGCGCTTGATGAGCATCAAGCGATTGTCGATGCGATTGGCGCAGGCGATGAAGATGCCGCCGCCATGGCGTTGCGAGCGCATATCTCGCAAGCGTTTGAAACGCGGCTCAAGCTGGATGCAGAAAGCCGCGGCGAGCACCCCTAAGCCGTAGTCCCTTAAGCCTTAGTCAATGAGCGGGGCACGCGCGACGCGCACCGGTTCGGTTGGCGTGTTGAGTGTGGCGACTTCTGCCACAAGGGTCGAGCGAAGTCCCGGAGCTGACATGTGGCGCAGCCCGTCAAACAGGCCATGGGCCGTCTTGTCCCAGTAAAAGGGCCGGGTGATCACCTCATAAAGCGCTTTCCATGCCGCGATGGCACCAAGTGCGAAATAAAACTGGAGCGTGGGAACCCATTTTACCAATGGGCGGTGCGTCCCCCCACGCACCGCCCAAGCGCCCACCCCGATATTGATCAACTCCGTCATGACGAAGGCGAAGAGCAAGAGCGTCTCAAGCTCCGGTGAGAGGAGCGCCGCGACCGGGTGCCAAATGCCAAACAGAATTGCCCAGCAACTCCACAACAGCGGCGCCAACAGATATTGCGAGAGTGATCCAAGAATAAGGATTTGCAGGCCGATGAAGCGCTTTGTCCCTAGGTCGCACCAAAGCTGGCGCGGATTGCGCATATGCACGGCCCAAGTCATCGCATAGCCCTTAAGCCAGCGGGAGCGTTGCTTGACCCAAGGCAGGGGGCGGCAATTCGCTTCTTCATGGGTGACGGTGGGGATCAACTCCGTGCGGTAGCCGTGGCGCGCGAGCCTGATGCCTAGATCGGCGTCTTCGGTGACGTTATGCGCATCCCATCCTCCCAGCTTTTCCAACGCCTCACGGCGAAAGAAAAGCGTGGTGCCGCCCAAGGGGACAACAAGGCCAAGCCGCGCCAACCCCGGCAGAAACACCCGAAACCATGCCGCATATTCAATGGTGAAACAGCGCGCGAGCCAGTTCGTTTGCGGGTTGTAATAGTCCAACTGGCCTTGCAGGCAGGCCACGTCTGGACCGGTCTCCGCAAAGTGGCGCGCCACGATATGCAGTTGATTGGGCTCGGGCATATCCTCAGCGTCATAAACGCCGACCACGCTGCCGCGGCAAAAGTTCTGCGCGTAGTTGAGCGCGCGTGGCTTGGTGCGGATCGGCCCGTTGGGCACAGTCACAATCCGTATCCAACGTGGCAGTCGCACATCGCGTAGCGCCTCGGCGGTGGTCTTGTCGCTTTCCTCGACCACCAGCACGATATCAAGCAATTCGCGCGGATAGTGCAGCCGCGCAAGTCTTGCAATCAGCCGGGGCGCGATATCGCGTTCCTGAAATAGCGGCACCATGATCGAGATCATCGGCAGCCGATGCGGCGGGCGTGTTATTTGCGGGGCTGATGACCTGCGGGTAGCAAGCCAATGCGCTAGAAACGCCGCGAGTTTTAGGCCGGTAGTCGCAAAGAGCGTCATGATCGCCCAAAGGAACAAAAGCCCGAAGACGCCGATGGGCATCACCATCAGCCCTAGTGCGAGTGCGACAAGCGCCCCAAGGGCCAGCCTTGCGGCGCGTGCTTCGTTATGGGCGCGGCAGCTTTGCGTCGGTTCCACCTTGGTTTCCGCGCGTCGGATCAGGGCGGTTTGCCGCCTTGCCAAAAGCGCTTTGTGCACATCGGCCTCGGGCGCGAGCACCATTCGAAATGGGCCAAGCCGGTGGGGCAATCGCGCGCGCAGGGCGGTGAAATCTTCGGGCCGCGCAGTTGCAATCAGCGTCACGCCGCCGATCTCGCACCACGGCACCATCCGCTCGCGGAGGCACAGTTCCGGGCCGACGATGTCGATCAGGCGCGGGTCGGGCGGTTGCGCGAATAGGTCTATGACGGAGGTGCGCCATTGTCGTGAGAGCGCCGCCATGAGCGCGGCTTCCTCTACCCAGCCGTGGCTCAGCAAAATATCCCCCAACCGGACATCTTGCCGTGCACGCATCGCGATGGCCTTGAGCAGATCCCCCGGTGCGACGGCGCCCATTTCCAGCAAGATCTGCCCAAGTGGAGCGCGGTCTGCCGTGGGGCGGGGCGGCGGGGGCTTTTGTGTGTCGCCCTTTGCGGGTAAGCTCGAAAGCTGATCGGGCGTATCTGCGGCGCTGCGCGCAGTTTCGAGTTTTTCACGCACAGCTGCCCGACGCGCCGTTGAGCCAAAATCGACAGGTATGATCGCCCGCTCGGCCATCTTGTCCCTTTCGCTGCTACGCGGTTAACCATTCCTTAGGGATACCAAGCCTTTGGTTAAGGCTTCGTTAATTCGAAAGGGTAGCGCGCTATTCTTTGGGGTGTGGCGGGATGTGCGATTGCGGCGAACGACGGACCTAAAATGCAAAAGACCGGCGCAGGGCCGGTCTTTCGGGTTTGTGCTGGGGCGTAGTTTAGGCGCTGCGGCGTGCGGCCATCGCAGCGGCAAAGCGCTCGAACAGGTAGTAGCTGTCTTGCGGGCCAGGGCTCGCCTCGGGGTGGTATTGCACCGAAAAGACCGGACGATCTTCCAGCGCGATGCCGCAGTTCGAGCCATCGAACAGGCTCACATGCGTTTCCGCCACGCCTTTGGGCAGGGTTTGCGCATCGACCGCGAAACCGTGGTTCATCGAGGTGATTTCCACTTTGCCGGTGGTGATGTCTTTCACCGGGTGGTTCGCGCCGTGGTGGCCGTGGTTCATTTTGATGGTCTTTGCACCAAGCGCGAGCGCCAGCATTTGGTGGCCAAGGCAAATCCCAAAGACCGGAAGCTCGGTTTCCAGCACGCCCTTGATCATCGGCACGGCATATTCGCCCGTCGCCGCCGGGTCGCCCGGACCGTTCGAAAGGAACACGCCCTCGGGGTTATGGGCCAGCACCTCTTCGGCGGTGGCGGTGGCGGGCAGGACCGTCACATCGCAACCGGCTGAGGCAAGGCAGCGCAGGATGTTGCGCTTTGCGCCGTAGTCAATCGCCACGACTTTGAAACCGGGTTCGCTGCGGGTCTTGTAGCCCTCCGGCCAAGCCCAACGCATTTCGTTCCAGCTGTAGCTTTGCGCGCAGGTGACTTCCTTCGCGAGGTCGAGGCCCACAAGGCCTTTCCAGTCGCGGGCCTTTTTCACCAACGCTTCAATGTCAAAGACGCCATCAGGGTTATGGGCAATCGCCACATGCGGCGCGCCTTGCTGGCGGATCGCGCGGGTCAGGCGACGGGTATCTACCGCGCCCACACCAATGCGGCCGCGTTTTTCAAGCCAGCCAACAAGATGTTCGGCTGCGCGCCAGTTCGACGGTTCAGTCGGGTCCCATTTGACCACCAGACCTGCCGCCACTGGCTCGTTGGTTTCATCATCTTCCGGGGTGACGCCGACATTGCCGACATGGGGGAAGGTGAAAGTCACGACTTGGCCCGCATAGCTCGGGTCGGTCATGATCTCTTGGTAGCCCGTCATCGCGGTGTTGAAGACCAATTCGGCCACCGTTTCGCCGGTCGCGCCGAAGCCCTGACCGTAAAACAACTGCCCATCAGCGGTTGCGATCAGCGCGGTGGGTTTTTCCGACGGCTGGTGGCTAGTGGGCATGGCGCGACTCCCGGGCAAAAATCCGGCCGAACCTACGGGCAGTCGGTGAGGGCGTCAAGGCTTTTGGGAAAATGATGAAATTCAATGAAATCAATAATTTGCCGCAGTTGTGCCGCGCAAAGCTTCAAGCTAGAGTGTCGGCTGGATCAATCAAGGGTGGATCACAAGTATGCGCGAGAAGCTGGCATCGGCGCTCAAAGAGGCGATGAAGGCCAAGGAGGCGGCGCGGCTGTCGACCTTGCGTTTGATCAACGCAGCCATCAAAGACCGCGAAATTGCGCTGCGCTCTGAGGGCGAGGGCGCGACGGTCGGCGATGCCGAGATCATGGCGATTCTGAGCAAGATGGTGAAGCAACGCCAAGAATCAGCACGCGCCTATGAAGAGGGCGGGCGTCTGGAATTGGCCGAGAAGGAACTCGCCGAGATTGCTGTGATCGAGGAATTCCTTCCGCGCCAACTCACCCCAGAAGAGGTTGAAGCGGCGATTGCTGCGGCGATCGAGAAGCTGGGCGCCACCTCGATTCGCGACATGGGGCGGGTGATGGGCGAACTGAAAGCGGCCCATACCGGTCAGATGGATTTCGGTTCCGTGGGGCCGAAGGTGAAAGAGCGCCTGAGCTGATTAGGCGGCCACGGCGCGCGGGCGGCGCGCGCCGATCAGGTTCCAAAGTGCCATGCCCGCGACCATCGCGGCACTAAAGGCAAAGCCCGACACACCAGACCATCCGAGCGCGGCGAGCGCGGGGCCGGGGCAAAGGCCCGCAAGCGCCCAACCAAAGCCAAAAAGCGCCGAGCCGCCAACCAGTTTCGTATCAATCTGTGTTTCGGGAGCAGCAGGTAGGGGCGCGCCGGTGAAGCTGCGTTTGCGCCGCGCGGCGATGCGCCATGCAACCAGCATCGGGATCAGAGCGCCGGTGAGAACGAAAGCGAGCGTCGGGTCCCAAGCGCCCGCAACATCAAACCAGCCTTGCACGCGGGCCGGTTCGGTCATTCCCGAAAGCCAAAGGCCCAGCCCAAACAGCGCGCCAGAGGCCGTCCAAATCAAGCGGGTCATCACAGCACTCCGAAAACATGATGGGCGAGGTGGAAGGTGACAAAGCCCACCGCGAGCGAGACAAGCGTTGCCACGATGGAGCGGCGCGAGAACCGCGTCATACCAACAACGCCGTGGCCCGAGGTGCAGCCATTCGCCATCCGCGTGCCAAGGCCAACGGCAAGCCCCGCCACGACCAAGAGCGGCAAGGGCGCGAGCGTCTCAAACTGTGGCACGCCCCAGATCAGCGCGGCGAGCCCCGGCACCAGCACCAGCGCGGCAACAAAGGCGGCGTGATCGCGCCAGTCGGCGCCAGTGGTGGTGCGCGTGGCAAACCGCCCCAAAATGCCCGAGGCACCAAGGATGCGACCGTTGCCCAAAAGCAAAAGCGCTGCGGCAGAGCCGATCATCAGCCCGCCAGCAAGGCCAAGCAGATGGGTTTGGGTGAAAAGAGGCGGCATGAGGGGGCTCCGTATTCGTCCCCCTTTAAATCGCAGTTGCTGCGGGCAGGAACAAGCCGATCCGGGAAATAAGAAGGCTGTCGGGGCAGGGCCGCAGCCGGGGCGAACAGCGCAGGGCTTAGGCGTTGCAAGCGGCGAAGATGCGTCTGCGCACAAAGAAGAAACCGGGAAAGCGTTCCGCCTGTTTTATGCGGATATCGGCATTTGTATTCTTGGGAAGGCGTTGCGCGCAGCAATCTGGCCCCCATTTGGCGCCCGCCGTGCAGCCATAAAAGAAGCCCGGTCGATGCACGACCGGGCCCCGTCATTTCTGTAGCGTCGATTACTCGGCGACGACAGACGCCAGATAGGCGACGATGTCTTCTTGTTTCTTCGACTGCTTGTGGGTCATGCCCGACTTGGCTTTTTTGTCGTCCAGTTTCTCTTTGAGGAACTTGGTCGGGTCGGTCATGTAGGTGGCGATTTCTTCTTCGGTCCAGACGAAGCCGCTTTCGCCCAGAGCAACGATCGAGTCTTTGTATTTGAAATCCGGGTAGGTGCCGGCTTGACGGCCGATCACGCCATAAAGGTTCGGGCCGATTTTGCCGCCTTTGACGATATCAGTGCCATCGGGCGCAGTGATCGAGTGGCAGGTTTTGCACTTGGTGAATTCTTTTTCACCGGCGGCAACATCGCCCTCGGCGAGCGCGGGCGTGGCCAGAGCGAGCGCGGCGAGGGTGGCATAGAGGCTGATCTTCATCGCTGGTTCCTTGGTCTGTTTGCTTGCCCGGAGCGCCCGGGATCGTAAGGCAGTCTTTGTGCCCGGTTTCCCCCTTACCACAGGGCATAAGGTCGCGCATCTCACATTATTACATTTCCATGTGTATGCACAAAACTTCGTTACCTTAGGGGTGCCGAGACACATACTTCCTTTCGCCCCAGAGTCGGGGCGCGTCCTATCTGTTCAAATTGCGTCACGAAGGTCAACGCCTCTGTCGTCGCGCTGTCATGCAACCGTCGTGCCGGGTGGTTTAACTGTGCTTTCAGGCAGATGGGGGCGCGGCGGCGCATTCGGTTTTGAAGGCTGTTTCAAAGGTGGCCTGCAGCGCCACATCCAGATCATCCATCGTCACAGGGAGCCCAAGATCCACGAGCGAGGTCACGCCATGTTCGCGGATGCCGCAGGGCACGATGCCGGAAAAATGGCTCAGATCCGGCTCGACATTGATCGAGATGCCATGAAAGCTGACCCAGCGGCGCAGCTTCACCCCAATCGCGGCAATCTTGTCTTCTTGCGGGCTGCCATCGGCTTGCAGGCCCTTTTCAGGGCGCTTGACCCAAACACCCACGCGGCCATCGCGAATTTCGCCGCTCACGTTGAACTCGGCCAGAGCCGCAATCACCCAAGCTTCGAGCGCACGCACGAAACAGCGCACATCGCGGCCGCGTTTGTTGAGGTCAAGCATCACATAGATGATGCGCTGTCCCGGCCCGTGATAGGTATATTGCCCACCGCGCCCGGCCTCATAGACCGGGAACCGATCCGGATCGACCAAATCCTCGCGCTTGGCCGAGGTGCCTGCTGTGTAAAGCGGCGGATGTTCCAAAAGCCAGATCGCTTCATCTGCCTCACCTGCCGCAATGGCGGCGACGCGGGCCTCCATAAAGGCTAAAGCCTCAGCATAGCCCACGGGCGTATCGGATTTTATCCATTCGGGCATGGCCGCCTCCTGTCCTTTTGGGTGTTAAGCACACAAAAATCTTGCCACAAGCCCGATTCGGGCGAACACTCACAAAGGTTTTATCAGCTGCGGTGCCATGGGGCCGCACAGGGGCTAGGCCCCGGAATTGGAGGAAAGCATGAAATCGCGTCATCTTCTCACGAGCATCGTGGCCTTGAGTGTTGGGTTGACCGGGGCACCGGTTCTCGCGGGCGGGGGCGATGTGGTCGGTGGCCTGATCGGCGGGATGATCGGGGCGGCCATCGTCAATGAAGCGAACCGCTCGCACACGACGCGCCGCACCACGACACGCCGCTCCACCATGTCTTCCGCGCAGCGCGAACAAAACCGCGAAGTGCAAAACTCGCTCAACTATTTTGGCTATCCGGTCGGCACCGCCGATGGTGTGCTGGGCAGCAAATCGCGGTCTGCGATTTCGCAATATCAGGTGCTTCTGGGCTATCCGGCCACCGGGCAATTGACCGAGATGGAACGCAACATCCTTGTGACCGCCTATAACCGCGCCCAACTGGGCGGGCCGCAGGTGCAAAACATCATCGCGCGCAGCCCCCAAGGTGTGCGCGGTATGCTGCTTGCCCAGCGTGACGAGATG
Source organism: Rhodobacter sp. JA431 (assembly GCF_900217725.1). Taxonomy (NCBI): domain Bacteria; kingdom Pseudomonadati; phylum Pseudomonadota; class Alphaproteobacteria; order Rhodobacterales; genus Rhodobacter; species Rhodobacter sp. JA431. The sequence goes on along the minus strand of NZ_OBMP01000001.1, from coordinate 200,464 downwards.
ATGGGCGGCGGTGCCAACACCGGCTATGCGGGCTATTCGGGCGGCACCATCGGGGGGCTTCCGCCGGAAGTCTCGGAAGCAGTGTTTGAGATTGCGCGCAACACCAATGTCGAACCCGATCAACTGCTGCAACGTGCGGGCTTCGTGCAACTGGCCGATATGAACGCCGATGGGCGCACCGATTATATGATCGACACTTCGGTCACCGGCTCGGGCTTCTGGTGCAACGGTCCGGCCTGCACGGTGCGGGTCTTTGCCTCGACGCCGCAGGGCTATCAGCGCAACGACTTCCAAGTTGCCGGGGCGACGCCCGCCTCCTTCACCTGCCGTCATGGTCTGTGTGAGGTGAAGGGCGGTGGCACGATGGCGGCGAACCCGGCCTTGCCGATGCCGAGCCCGGGGGCTGCGCTTCCCAACACCATGATGGCCGCGCAGCCGACCGCGCCGGCGGCTCCGCCAATGCCGAGCTTCGCGGCAGCGACCACCCCTGCGCCCGCTCCGGTGATGCCGAACTTTGGCTCGGCCATGGCACCGCCGAAGGTGACGCTGGTCAGCTATTGCTCTGGTGTGAAGGCAAAATCGGGCGCCAATGGCCGCCCGCAGACGGTTGCCGCGATGTCTGATCCGGCGCTTGCGCTGGGCGAGCAGTTCTGCGCCGTTTCTGCCGCGGCCAAGGCCGATGGCGAGGTGCTGGCGGGCCAGATCCAAGGCTTCACGCCCGAGCAGATCGCCGATCAATGCCGTGGCTTCAGCGCGGCGCTGAAAGATCAGGTCGCCAAGCTCGGCACCACGCCGCGTGATGATGTGGTCTCGTCGATCCAAAGCTGGATCGGGCAATCGGGCATGGCGGAAGATCAGCTGATCTCGACATCGAAGGTTTGCCTGTCGATGGGCTATGGCTTGGACGAACCCGAGATGGCGATTGCTTCGGCGCTGGTGCTGACCGGTGCGGGCCAGATGGTCTATGCCGAAATGCTTGGCCACCACCTGACTTCGGGCGTGGGCATGGCTGCGCATCCCGATCTGGCGCTTGAATGGTATGAGCTTGGCGCCAACGCGCTTTCGGTCGGCCAAACCCCGGTCTTCCTGCCCGAGCAAGGCGACCGTGCGAGCCTGATCAAGAAAGCCTCGATGGCGTTGAATGGCCGCGCGAGCGCGATTCCGGTGCTGCCGATCCCGGTGACCGCGGCGCCGAGCGTTGCGCCCACCGCGCCGGCGATTCCGGCCTCTGCTCCGAGCGGCACGATTTCGACCAAATCGGCCTCGGGCGGGATCGCGGGTCTGGCAAGCTTCGCGGCGGGCGCGGCCAACTTCGTGGCCGAAGGCAGCTCGAAACTGCCCGCGCAGCCCTGATAGAGGGCTTTGAAGGACGTGCGAGGGGCGCTTCGGCGCCCCTTTGCTTTTGGCGCCAGGCTTTTGGGGCGGGCGCAACTTTCCCGCCGTTGAAAATTTTTTCGCCAGAATTGTTCAAAGCGGCAAAATGGGGCTTTTCATTCCTGACGGGCTCGGCTAAATGCCCCTCACCAAGCCAGAACGTGCGGTTGTGGCGGAATTGGTAGACGCGCAGCGTTGAGGTCGCTGTGGGGTAACTCCCGTGAAAGTTCGAGTCTTTTCAACCGCACCACTGGCCGGATGGCCATAGGCCCGGAGCGCAAGCCCCGGGCCTTGTCTTTTCGCCCGGCCCGCTGCGCCTGTGCGCCGTTTCCGCCAAAAGCACGGGCACTGTTTCCTTTTCTGGCCTTTGGCTGACCTTTCGTGACCAGATCGTTTCTGAATTGCCTTGGATTCGTCCTTAAATGGCAAACCCCGGCCTGTGGAAATTAACCCGGCCTTTACCGTCTCATCCGATCCTTCCCATGGGTGACTCCGCGCATGCGGCGCGATGGACTTGGGGCAGGCGACTTGGCGACCTACACGATACAGGGCTTTTATGGGGCGCAGATCCTGATCGAGGGAGGCGGTTCTAGCCTCACGACCGGGTCGAATTTCATGATTGACCCGACGTGGGATTATGACACGTCTCGCCGTACTTTTGTCATCGAGGATGAAGGTACCAATCTTGAGGGGGACAATCTCAACAACGAGGTTGGCAACGACTCCACCCAAAATGCCACGGTCTATGATGCGACCGGCACACAGCTTTTTTCCGGCCAAGTCTATGCCGAGTGGGCCGCGGAGTTTACCGCTCCCGATGGCTCCACCATCACCATGTATGTGCTGGAGATCAACGGCACGGTCGTGGGGGAGATTACTTCGGCCCCGCTGGTGCCGGGCGTTACTTACCATGTGACGGCGACGCCTGACGTAACCGATGGTCCTACCTATACCTCGCTCGCCTCGATGAGCTTTGACCCAGATGCCGCGAACAACATCCAAGGCGGAGATTACAACGACTCGATCCTTGCGGGCGCGGGGAACGATACGATCAATACCGGCGCGGGCTCCGATACGATCGACGGCGGCTCGGGCAATGATAGCATCGAATATGGCACCGGCGGCGATGAGGTCCACGGCGGGGATGGCAATGACTACATCGACGATTATGCGGGCTCGACCGGTTATGTCTGGAACGACACGATCTATGGCGATGCGGGCAATGACACGATCTATTCCGGGCATGGCAATGATTATGTCGATGGCGGCGCCGACAACGATACGATTTTTGGCGAAGACGGCAATGACACGCTTCTTGGTGGCACCGGCAATGACTGGATCGAGGGGGGCGGGGGCGCCGACAGCATCGACGGCGGCGCGGGCGCAGATGTCATTATTGCGGGCGACGCGAACGATACGGTCCGTGGGGGCGATGGCGCCGACAGTATGGCCGGGGATTACGGCGATGACGTGCTTTATGGCGATGCCGATGCTGACCGGTTCTATTTCGAGGCGAACTGGGGCCATGACACCGTTTACGGGGGCAACACCACCACGGCGGGCGGGTCGGATTACGATACGCTCGATTTCAGCTACTTCAGCGGCGTGGCGGGCGTCTCGGTCATCTATTCCGGGTCGGAAGACGGCAACGTCACCCAAGGCTCAAACACGATCACCTTCTATGACATCGAGGGAATCTACGGCTCCAGCCTCGGGGATACGATCAATGCCTCGGCAGATAGCTCGGGGCTAACGCTTGATGGTGCGGCGGGCAATGACAGTATCATCGGCGGTTCTAGCCATGATCTCATTCTGGGCGGCACTGGCGACGACACGATCTATTCGGGGCTCGGCAATGACACCGTCTATGGTGGCGACGGCAACGATTACATTGATGACCTAAGCGGCGTGCGCGCCGAGACCTATGCAAACTATGTCGATGCAGGCACCGGCAATGACACCGTCTTTACAGGCGGCGGCTCCGACACGATTTACGGCGGTGCCGGCGACGACCAGTTGCATGCCGAGGCCGGTGACGACCTTGTTTATGGCGATGCTGGCAATGACACGATCGACGGCGGCGACGGCAATGACACGATCTACGGCGGCGATGGCGACGACTCTGTCTGGGCCAATACGGGCGATGACTATGTTGATGGCGGCGCGGGCAATGACACGCTGCATGGCGCGGCAGGCGATGACACGCTGACCGGCGGCACCGGGCTGAATGAGCTTCATGGCGACGACGATGCCGACACCTTCCTGCTCAACTTCGGGGATGGTGCCACCTCGATTTACGGCGGTGAGGGCGGCACCGATAGCGACACGATCATTCTGTCGGGGGCGGGTGCGACGGTCACGTGGACCGGATGGGAAACCGGCACGATCACCTATGACGGCGATCCGACCGTCCATTACTTCTGGGAGATCGAAAAGGTCGTCGGCACCGATCTTGCCGATAGTTTCGATGCCAGCAGCGCCTTGGACGGTGTCGATGTCGATGCCGGGGGCGGCAGCGACGTCATCATCGGTTCCGATTTCGGTGACTCCATTTCCACTGGTTCCGGCGCCGATACCGTTACCGGTGGCGACGGCAATGACACGATCCTGACCGTCAGCGGCAATGATGTGGTTGATGGCGGAGCGGGGGATGACTCGATCCATGGCGGCACCGGCAACACCACGCTCTCAGGCGGCGATGGGAATGACACGCTTGTCGCGGGCTCTGGGTCAAACGACATGTCGGGCGGGGTAGGCGATGACCTTCTGATCGGTTCGACGACGACGGGTGCCGATACGCTGGATGGCGGCGATGGCAATGACACGATTCAGGCAGGGCAGGGGGCGAACTCGATCCTTGGCGGATCGGGGGATGACAGCATCTCGACTGGGGACGGCAATGACACGGTGGATGGCGGCAGCGGTGCTGACACCATCGTTGCCGGGGCCGGGGCCAACGAAATTTCGGGCGGGGATGGCAATGACAGCATCACCGGCGGCAGCGATGCTGAGACGCTGTCGGGCGATGCGGGCAATGACACGATTTCTGGCGGCACCGGCAATGACCTGATCTGGGGCGGGGCCGATGGCGATGCGCTTTATGGTGATGATGGCGATGACACGCTGATCGGCGGCACGGGGTCAGACACGCTCACCGGCGGGACGGGGGCGGATACCTACGTCTTCTCCGATGGCGACGGGGCCGATTTCATCGCCGATTTCGACATGAGCGTGGTGGGGGGGCTCACCACTGACCAGCTTGATGTCAGCGCGCTGCAAGACCTTAGCGCCAACCCGGTGAACACCTGGGACGTGACGGTCGGTGATGACGGTTCGGGCAATGCGGTGCTGGGCTTCCCAGATGGCACCACGGTCACGCTTTTGGGGGTCTCTCCGGCAAGTGTGTCCTCGGCGCCGGTGTTGCATGCGATGGGCATTCCTTGTCTCGTTGCGGGCACGCGGGTTGCGACGCCGGGAGGAATGGTGCCTGTGGAGCTTTTGAAGCCGGGTGATCTCGTCAATACGCGCGCCGGTCCGCCTATGCCTGTGCTTTGGGCGGGAAAACGGCATGTTTGCCCAAAAACAATGCAAAACAACCCGAAGTTGCTGCCTGTTGAGATTTCAGCCGGGCGGTTGGGCAATGCCCGACCGGTCCGGCTTTCGGCGTTGCATGGGGTTTATGTGCCCGAAGGGCCCGATGGGGCGCTCGCCCGTGCGGGTCATATGGCGGCGTGCGGATGGGGCGGGGCGCGGCAAATGCGCGGGGTGGTGCGGCATGACGAGGGGGTGAGCTATCACCACCTGCTCTTGCCGCATCATGCGCTGATCTCTGCGGAAGGGCTTTGGGTGGAGAGCTTCTGGCCGGGCAAACAGGGGCTCAAAGGGCTTGACCAAGCCGCAAGGATGCGACTGATTCGCGCATTGCCACGGCTCGCACGGGTCGTTTGGGCGGGGGAACCTGTCGAAAAGGTCTATTCCGCGCCTGCAGCAAGGTTTTTAAAACGCCGTCAAATTGATCGTTTGGTCTGCGCGAACTGGTCGCGCATTACCTGCAAGATGGCGCATTTTGACGGTTTTGTAACCGAACCGGTCGCGTCTGCCCGCGCTTTGTGATCTGTCGGAAATGACTGTTGAATTATTCAAAAGTGGCTGTTTTAGTTGCCGCCACGGGAGCAAACGAACCACAAAAATCACGGGGAGCCCGCATTGACTGCTGCACCGACCGACGAAGGTTTCGTCGTATTTGACCATGTCCAGAAGAGCTACGACGGCGAAACGCTGGTCGTGAAAGACCTGAACCTGTCAATCGCCAAGGGTGAATTCCTGACGATGCTTGGCCCCTCGGGGTCTGGCAAGACAACCTGCCTGATGATGCTGGCTGGGTTTGAAACGGCGACGCACGGGCGCATCTTGCTCGATGGAACCAATATCAACGAAATGCCGCCCCATAAGCGTGGCATTGGCATGGTGTTCCAAAACTATGCCCTTTTCCCGCATATGACGGTTGCCGAAAACCTTGCCTTCCCGCTGGAAGTGCGTGGCATGGGCAAGTCTGAGCGCGAAGTCAAAGTGATGCGCGCGCTGGACATGGTGCAGATGGGGGCTTTTGCCAACCGTCGCCCGGCCCAGCTTTCGGGCGGCCAGCAACAGCGGATCGCACTCGCCCGCGCGCTGGTGTTCGACCCGAGCCTCGTGCTGATGGACGAACCGCTCGGCGCGCTGGATAAACAGCTGCGCGAACATATGCAGTTCGAGATCAAGCACCTGCATGAAACGCTTGGGATTACTGTGGTTTACGTGACTCACGACCAAGGCGAGGCGCTGACGATGTCGGACCGCGTCGCGGTGTTCAACGATGGCCGTATCCAGCAGCTTGCGCCGCCGGATGAGCTTTATGAACGCCCCAAAAACAGCTTCGTCGCGCAATTCATCGGTGAAAACAACAAGCTCCCCGGCACCGTTGAAGAACTGACCGACGAAACCTGTCTTGTGCGTCTGGAGACGGGCGAACTGATCGACGCCACGCCGGTGAACATTCGTCACAAAGGGCAAAAAACGCTCGTGTCGATCCGTCCCGAGCGTGTCGAGTTCAAGCCCGAGATGATGCCCGAAGGCGCGCATATGATTAACGCCGAAGTGCTCGAAGTGATCTATATGGGCGACATCTTCCGCACCCGGATGAAGGTTGCAGGCAGCGAAGAATTCGTGATGAAATCGCGTAACACGCTTGGGCAAACCAAATTGCGCCCCGGCGAAAAACTGCAAATCGGTTGGCACCCGGCCGATGCGCGCGCACTCGATCCGATGTAAGAATAGAAGATAGGGACAGAGAAACCATCCATGCGATGCGGCGGCCCCGCCGCATCGGCTGCAAAGCGGGGAAACATCCGCAGGCGGCCACCAACTAATCAACAAGGGAGTAACACAATGAAAAAAGTTCTGATCCTGAGCACGGCGCTTGTCGCTATGGGAGCTGCCGCGCAAGCGCAGGAGCTCAACGTCGTGTCCTGGGGCGGTGCTTACACGGTCAGCCAGGTTGAGGCTTATCACAAGCCCTTCACCGAAATGACCGGCATCAAGATCAACTCGATCGACGCTGACAACCCGGCTTCGCCGCTCAAAGCGCAAGCTGAAGCGGGCAACGTTTCGATCGACCTCGCCGACGTGGAACTGTCGGATGCGATCAAGATGTGTGACGAAGGCCTGCTGGCCGAAATCGACCCGGCGATCTTGCCGCCGGCGCCCGATGGCACCCCCGCGACCGAAGACTTCGTTCCGGGCGCCATTCAAGATTGCGCCGTTGCGAACATCGTCTGGGCCACGGTTATCGCCTATGACAAAACCAAGTTCGACACCGCGCCGACCACGATTGCCGATTTCTTCGATACCGAGAAATATCCGGGCAAACGCGGCCTGCTGAAAGCGGCCAAACGCACGATGGAACTGGCGCTTTACGCTGATGGCGTGGCCCCGGAAGACATCTATGACGTGCTCGGCACCGATGAAGGTGTGGCCCGTGCGCTTGCCAAACTCGACACCATCAAAGACGACGTTGTCTGGTGGGAAGCCGGTGCGCAACCGCCGCAACTGCTGGCCGATGGCGAAGTCGTCATGACCAATGGCTACAACGGTCGTTTCTTCGCGGCGGAAGTTGCCGAAGGCAAACCGTTCGGCACCATCTGGGATGGCTCCTACATGGACTATGACCTGTGGGTGATCCCGAAAGATGCGCCGCACATGGAAGATGCGATGAAGTTCCTCGCCTTCTCGACCGACACCCAGCGTCTGGCCGATCAAGCGAAATACATCTCCTACGGTCCGGCGCGTAAATCGTCGAACGCTCTTGTTGGTCTCTATCAAGACGGCAAGACCGAAATGGCGCCTTACATGCCGACCAACCCGGCGAACATGACCTCGCCGATCTGGACCGACCCGACCTTCTGGGCCGACCACGACACCGAGCTGAACGAGAAGTTCAACGCTTGGCTCGCCAGCTAATCCGCTGAAGCTATCCGGGCGGGGGTTTCCCCGCCCGACCTTCCTCCTCCCTTCCCGCCGCTCCCCCGCGGTGGTGTGACCGCTCATGACCGGGGAACCGAATGACCGACGCAACTACTGATATTTCAACCGGCCCATTGACGACGGCCGATGGCCGCCCGCTCAAGGCCGCGCTTGCTGCTTCGCTGGCTGTGCGACGCCGCCGCGCCTTCATGCTCGTTGCGCCGCTCTTTCTGTTCATCACGATCAGCTTCATCGTGCCGATTGGCCAGATGCTGTTCAAATCCGTCTATAACGATGGCTTTTCGAAAAACGCACCGGCCTTGGTGCAGTGGTTCAAAGAGCATCCGAAAGGTGCCGAGATCGACGAAAGCGCCTATGCCGCGCTGCATTCGGACCTGATCTTGATGCGCGAGCAGAAAACCGCTGGCGAGGCAGGCACGCGGATCAACTATGACATTTCGGGCACGCGTTCTCTGTTCACAGGTGGCGCGCGCAAAGCCGCAAAGATGGAGCCGCCCTATAAAGAGGCCTTCATTGATGCCGACAAGGATTGGGGCGACCCGAATGTCTGGCGTGCGATGCGCTCGGCCTCGAACCCGTTCACGATTGACTTCTACCTTGCGGCGAACGACCTGACCCGCGATGAAAGCGGTGCGATCACCGCCGTGGACGAAGGTCAGGCGATCTATAAAAAGCTGATGTTCCGCACCTTGGTGCTGTCGATCGAGATCACCGCGCTGTGCTTGCTCTTGGGCTTTCCGATCGCGCATTTGCTGGCGACGCTGCCGATGCGCAAAGCCATGCTTTTGATGATCTTGGTGCTGCTGCCCTTCTGGACCTCGCTTCTGGTGCGGACCACCTCGTGGATGGTGCTGTTGCAAAGCCAAGGGGTGCTCAATGATATCTTCGTTTGGCTTGGTATCGTCGATGACGAGGGCCGGATTCAGATGATCTACAACGAGATGGGCACGATCATCGCGATGACGCATATCTTGCTGCCCTTCACGATCTTGCCGCTTTACTCGGTGATGAAGACGATCCCGCCGAGCTATGTGCGTGCGGCGCGCTCGCTTGGGGCGACCTCGTGGACCGCGTTCCGCCGGGTTTACCTGCCGCAAACGCTGCCCGGCATCGGGGCAGGGGGACTTTTGGTCTTCATCCTCGCGATGGGCTACTACATCACCCCGGCCTTGGTCGGTGGCGCAGACGGTCAGATGATCTCCAACATGATCGCTTTCCACATGCAAAAATCGCTCAACTGGTCGCTCGCGGCCGCCCTTGCCGCGCAATTGCTGGCTGTCGTGCTGATCTTCTTCTGGATCTACGACAAGCTCGTCGGCATCGACAAGATGAAGCTCGGCTGAGAGGACGACACCTATGGCACTTCCCGTCTATGCAAGCCCGCTCGAAAAGCTCTGGCACTACACCTACATCGTGCTTTGCGCAGGGATCTTCATTTTCCTGATCGCGCCGATCATCGTGATCATCCCGCTGAGCTTCAACGCCGAGCCCTATTTCACCTTCACCGACAAGATGATCGCCTTCGATCCCGAGGGCTATTCGATCCGCTGGTACGACAAGCTGATCACGTTTGGCATGGTCAACCCGGATGCGCCGCGTGACATGTCGTTCTGGATCGACTTCTGGCAACATGCCGCGTGGATGCAGGCCGCCAAGAACTCGGTGATCATCGGTGTTTTCGCGACGATCTTGGCTGCCGGTCTGGGCACCATCGCCGCGCTTGGCCTGACCCGCCCGGAAATGCCCTTCCGCAAGCAGATCACCGCCGTGCTGATTTCGCCGATGATCGTGCCGATCATCATCTCGGCGACGGGGATGTTCTTCTTCTACTCGGGCAAATGGGTGCCGACGGTCGGGTCCGATGGGTTCGAATGGGGCCGCCTTGCGGGCACTTATGCGGGCATCATCCTTGCCCACGCCGCGCTGGGGATTCCCTTCGTGATCATCACCGTGACGGCGACGCTGTCGGGCTTTGACCAATCGCTGGTACGGGCAGCGGCCTCGCTTGGGGCCAACCCGCGCACAGCGTTTTTCAAAGTGCAAATGCCGCTGATCATGCCCGGCGTGATCTCGGGTGGGCTTTTCGCCTTTGTGACCTCGTTTGACGAGGTGGTGGCCGTGCTCTTCATCGCGGACCACACCCAGCAAACGATCCCGCGGCAAATGTGGAACGGGATCCGCGAACAAATCAGCCCGGCGATCTTGGCGGTGGCCACGCTGCTGGTGATCTTGTCCGTATCGCTGCTCACTGTGGTGGAACTTCTGCGCCGCCGCTCGGAACGCCTGCGCGGCATGTCGCCCAGCTAAGCGAACCACTGATCTAGATGAGAAACCGAGAAGGGGGGCTGTTTGCCTCCCTTTTTGCATCATTCAGCCCCAAGGATATTTGCGCAAAATGTAAGGGCTCGGCAGGGGAAGAGGGCAGTCCTTAATTTACGCTTCGCTGAAGGACTTTAGCGGTATCCAGCAGAGCGCCGACCGCCTCAATATGATTGCTGCCAAAAGTGTGCTTTACGACATAGACTTCATCCGCTGCGCTTGGCTCATGGATGCCCAATTCATGAACATTAGCGCTTAAATCATCGCCGTAATGCGCCAATGTGGTCTTCTTTGGCCCTTTCAGGCGGGTAAAGCGCGGAGCAGCTTTGCCTCTCTGTCCTTCGTCATGGCCTTCTGGTCGGGTAACAAAAACCATAAACGACGAGATATCTATGACCACCACCTCCCCCGGCGCTACGCCGGTCCTTTCCGTGCGCGATCTGACTGTTGCGCTGCCCGGAAATCTTGATCGCCCCTTTGCGGTCGAAAACGTAAGTTTCGACCTGCAGCCAAGCGAAATCCTTTGCATCATTGGCGAATCCGGGTCCGGGAAATCTGTCACCGCTAATACGGTGATGGGCTTGCTGCCAGATGTGATGCGTGTCACCGACGGGCAAATCGCGTTTCGTGGGCGCCAGCTTTTAGGGCTGCCGGAATCGGAGTTGCGCAAACTGCGCGGACGCGCCGTCTCGATTATCTTCCAAGACCCGCTTTCGGCGCTCAATCCGCTAATGACGGTGGGCGATCAGATCCGCGAGGTACTGGACGCCCATGCGATCGGCACTGTCGAAAGGCGTGCGGCAAAGGTGCTTGAGATGCTTACGGAGGTGGGCTTGCCCGAACCGACGCTGATCCAGCATCAGTACCCGTTCCGGCTTTCCGGTGGGCAGCGCCAGCGGGTGATGATCGCCATGGCATTGGCGCTTGACCCCGACATCTTGATTGCGGATGAGCCGACCACTGCGCTTGACGTGACAACGCAGGCGCAAATCCTTGATCTGATCCGGCGCATTCAGCAGCGCAAGGGCATGAGCGTGATGTTCATCACCCACGATTTTGGCGTTGTGGCCGAAATCGCGGATCGGGTGATCGTGATGGAAAAGGGGCGCATGGTCGAACAGGGCACCGCGCAGCAGGTGCTGAACGCCCCCGAACATCCATATACGCAAAAACTGATCGCGGCCGTGCCCTCTTTGCGCGAAGAAGATCGTGCCCGCGAGACCGCGAAATATGTGGTGATGCAGGTCAAGGATCTGCAAAAGACCTACCGGACGCGCAGCGGCTTTCTGGGCCGGATGCGCGAGGTGCATGCCGTCAACGGCATCAGCTTTGATCTGCACAAGGGCGAAACGCTCGGAATCGTTGGGGAATCCGGCTCGGGGAAATCCTCAATGGGCAAAGTGCTGATGAAGTTGATTGAGGCTGATGGGGGAGAGATCCGTTTTCAGGGTGAGGATGTCGCGAAGATGACGGAAGAAGAATTCCGCCCGTTGCGCGCCCGCATCCAGATGATCTTCCAAGATCCTTTCGCCTCGCTCAACCCGCGTTTCACCATCGGTCAGGCGCTGACGGTCGGGCCGGTCGCGCATAGTTTGCTCACCCATGCCGATGCACGCGCCAAGGCGGAAGACCTGCTGGAGCAGGTTGGGCTCGATGCCTCTGCCTATGATCGCTATCCGCATGAATTTAGTGGCGGACAACGACAGCGTGTGGGTATTGCCCGGGCACTGATGTTCGACCCTGAGGTGATCGTGGCCGATGAAGCGGTTTCGGCGCTTGATGTGTCGATACAGGCGCAAGTGTTGGAACTTTTGGACCGAATTCGCAAAGAGCGGAAGCTGGCGATGATCTTCATTACGCATGATCTGCGCGTGGCGAGCCAAATCAGCGACGAGATTTTGGTGATGCATCGTGGCAAGATGGTCGAATACGGTCCGCCGTCGCGCATCTTTCATGCGCCAGAGCACGATTATACCCGCTCGCTTGTTGCCGCGATTCCCGGTGCCAAGGCTGCCTAAGGTGGCGCGGCTCCGATTTTCCAAGGACGGCTCCGGCCGTCCTTTTTCTTTTGTCACAAAGCGACGCATGCCGACCCATTTGCGCCGAGAAATGCGAAACTTTTGTGCAGTAATTGTAAAACACAACCACTTTGGTTGTGAAATGCAACTTACTTATTGTGGCGCTGCCGTTAGCGCCAAAAGATGAGGTGACCAATGAATACGGATGACAACTCTGCAATGACGAGCCTGCCTGAAAACGCAGTGGAAGATGACCTCAAGGTCACCATCGGGGGGCTGCAAATCGACGTTCTGGAAGGGGCGTTCAGCTGGTATATTCGGAGCCTAGATAGCGTCGTTTCGCGTGATCTGGATGCTCGGATGGCGCATCTGGAAATTGCCCGCGGCAAGGGCAAGATCACCGCGATCTTGCTGGTGGATGATTATCCCGGCATCCGACCATCGCAAATTGCTGAGGTGTTGATGCGCGACCGACCCGCCACGGGACGGATCATTGAAGGCATGGTCGCTGCTGGGCTGATCCGGCGCGAGGAAGACCCGGCCGATCAGCGTGCGCAATCGCTCTTCATCACCGAAAAAGGGCAGGCGTTGGCGCAGGAAGTGCGCGCGATCATCCGCGCGCAAGAAGAGGAATTCTTCGACTTCATCGCCCCCGAAGATCGCGCCCAATTCATGCGCATGCTCAAGCGCGCTTACCTGAACATGAGGACGAAATGCAGTTGACCGATGCGCGTGTCGCGCTGATTTCCGGGGCAAGCCGTGGCATTGGTGCCGCGATCGCAAAGCACCTGTTTGAAGCGGGTTGGGGCGTGTCGCTCGGAATGCGCGCGCCCGTGCTTCCGGATTGGGCGCAGGCGGCGCCAGAGCGAGTCCACCTTTTCAGCTATGATGCGCGCAGTCCGGAGGCCGCCACCAATTGGGCAGAGGCCGCGCAAAGCTGTTTTGGTCGGATTGATGCGGTGATCGCCAATGCCGGGGTGATGGTGCCCAAAAACGTGATCGAGATTTCCGACCCAGAGATGGCAGACATGTTGGCGATCAACGTGCAAGCGCCGCAGCGGCTCGCCAAGGCTTGCTGGGACGGGCTTAAATCATATGGACGCGGTCGGGTGATTGTTCTGGCTTCGCTTTCGGGCAAACGGGTGAAAGGCGCGCGTTCGGGCGCTTATGCCATGACCAAATTCGCGGCGGTCGGGCTTGCCCATGCGCTGCGCCACACAGGGTTTGAAGATGGCATTCGCGCCACCGCCGTCTGCCCCGGCTTTGTGGCCACCGATATGGGGCTGGGGCTGAGCGACCGCGCCGCTGCGGCGATGACCCAGCCCGAAGATCTCGCGCGCATCATCGAAATGCTGATCGACCTGCCCAATGAGGCAAGCGTCGCTGAGTTTTGCGTGAATTGTCAACTTGAGGAGTCCTTCTGAGATGCCCGGCCCATATGTCAACCCGTTCCACGGCGATGCCGACCTGCCGAAAAAAGTCGACGTGGTGGTGATTGGCGGGGGGATCATCGGTTGCTCTACCGCGCTTGAACTTGTCGAACGCGGGTTCAAGGTGGCGCTATGTGAAAAAGGCGGCATCGGCCACGAACAATCGAGCCGCAACTGGGGTTGGGTGCGGATCACCCGGCGCGACCCGCGCGAGATTCCGCTGATGGCCGAGGCTCTGCGCATCTGGCCGTGGATGAATGAGCGTACTGGGCGCGACGTGGGCTATGAGCGGGCGGGGATCGCTTTCGCTTGCGCCACCGATAAGGAATTTGCCGAGCATGAACGCTGGCTCGACAACCTCAAAGACTACCAGATTGATAGCCGGATGCTTTCGGCCAAAGAAGTTGCGCAAACATTTCCGGGATCGAAATTTCCGGTCAAGGGTGCGCTTTATACTGCCGCAGATGGTCGTGCTGAGCCGCAATGGGCCGCGCCGGCGATTGCAGAAGCCGCCCGTGATCGAGGCGCGCATGTGCTGACCGAATGCGCCGTGCGCGGGATCGAAACGCAGGCAGGCGCGGTCTGTGGCGTGGTGACGGAACGCGGCGAAATCGCTTGTGAACAGGTGGTTTTGGCGGGCGGCGCTTGGTCGAGCCTGTTTGCCCGCAACACCGGGTTGCGGCTGCCGCAGTTGAAGGTGAAGAACTCGGTGATCCGCACCAAGCCGCTGGACGGCGGGCCCGAGGCTGCGATCTGGAGCAACGGATTTTCGGTCCGCAAACGCCAGGACGGCGGCTATACGATTGCCGATGGGTTCCGCAACATCGTCGATATCGTACCCGATAGTTTCCGCTACATGCGCGATTTCCTGCCCGCCTTTGGGGCGGAATGGCGGTCCTTGATGCTGCGGGTCGGCGGACGGTTCTTTGACGAGGCGCGTATCCCGAACCGCTGGTCACTCGATCAGGCCAGTCCGTTTGAATATTGCCGCGTGCTCGACCCAGAACCCTCTTTCTCGTTGCAAGACAAGGCACTGTCCAATCTGCGCAAAGCCTTCCCGGTGTTTGAGAAAGCGGAAATCGCGCAGCGCTGGGCGGGGGCGATTGACGTCACCCCTGATGCGATCCCGGTGATCTCGGGCGTGGACAGCATCCCCGGTTTCTACATGGCCACGGGTTTTTCGGGCCACGGCTTTGGCATTGGCCCCGCCGCAGGGCGGCTCGCGGCTGAATTGGTGGCGGGCAAGCCCACGGTGGTGGACCCCAAACCCTTCTCGTTCAACCGTTTCACCGACGGAACGAAGATCGAGATCATCAGCGGGTTCTAAAAAATGACCAAGCCCGCCTAGCGGGTTTGGCCAAATGGGCGGGTCCGAAGCGCAGGCGGGCTTGCCGCCCCTCCCCATCCTGCGCATCCGACAGGGAGTATCGGACATGACCAACGAAAAACACGCGAAACCCGGGCCGACGCGCCGTCAGGCGTTGATGCTCTTGGGCGCCGCAGGTGCTGTGGGGGTGATGAGCCCCGCGATCTTGGGGCGCGACCAAGCCTTCGCCGCCAATGCTGCGCCGAGCGGGCAATTGGTGTTGGCCTTCTCGCAAGAACCCACCGTGTTCAACCCGCTGATGCCGCATATCGAAGTGGATGAAGGCGTCTATTACGCAATCTTCGATACGCTCTTTGATTTCGACCCGGCTGGCAATTTCTTCCCGATCCTTGCGGCCGAAGTCCCCACTGTCGCCAATGGCGGGATTTCGGAAGACGGTCTGACCTGGCGCATCAAGCTCAAAGAAGGAGTCAAATGGCATGACGGCACGCCCTTCACGGCGGCTGACGTGAAATTCTCGCTCGAACTGACGATGGACCCGGATTTCCGCTCGTTCCGTTCGACCGGTTACAAATTCATGCGCAACATCACCGTGGTCTCGGATACTGAGCTGACCTGGGAAATGAGCGAAGCTTTCGCGCCGATGGCGGGCATTCTGGCTTCCACCTACATCATCCCGAAACACGCGTTCGACGGTGTTGAAGACAAAAACACCGCCCCCTTCATGAACGCGCCCATCGGCACCGGCGCTTATAAGTGGAAAGAGCGCATGGCCGGCGACCATATCGAACTGGTCGCCAACCCGGATTATCACATGGATGGTCCCTATCTTGAGACGCTGATCATCAAATACGTTCCCGACCTGAACGTGATGTATACGCAGTTCAAATCGGGCGATATCGACGTGGTCGGTCTGCAATATATCTCGCCCGACCATTTGGCCGAGGCCGAGGGGCTGGACGGCAAGGTGATCAAAGTCGCGGGCACCGGCACGTTTGAATCGTTCGGCCTCAATATGATGCGCGATCAATTCAAAGATCCGGCGGTGCGTAAGGCGCTTTATGCGGCGCTCGACAAAGGCTCGATCATCGACGCGCTCTATTATGGCGTGCCGACGCCCACCGAAACCTACATGCCGCAGGAATCCTTCTACTATAACCCGGACCTGCCCAAGCATGAGTTTTCGATCGAGAAGGCCAAAGCGCTTCTGGACGAAGCAGGCTGGGTCCCCGGGGCCGATGGTATCCGCGAAAAAGACGGGGTGCGGCTCGCTTTCACCAACTCGACTACGGCGGGCAACCACCTGCGTGAGCAAACCCAGCAATTCATTCAGCAGACCTTCCTTGAGATCGGTGTCTCGATGGAGATCAAAAACTTCCCGCCCGCGGTCATGTGGGGCGATTACTGGATGAAATCGCAGTTTGACTCGGTGATCGTCGGGCTTAACTGCCTCGCGGGCGCGGACCCCGACAGCTCGGATTACTTCATGTCGACGATGAGCCCGGCGCTAGGCGGGGCTGGCCAAAATACCTTCGTGTATCAAAGCGAAAAGGTCGATGAATTGCTCGCAAAGGGGGCGAAGATGTTCGTGCCCGAAGAGCGCCGCAAAATCTATCAAGAGCAACAAGCGGTGATGCGCGAAGACCTGCCGTTCCTGCCGATGTTCCAATATGCGGTGGTCAAAGGTTGGAAAGACGATGTCGAAGGGCCAGCGCCCAACGTCAACAACCGGATCGACACGTGGAACGTGCGCGACTGGAAACGCGTCTGATCATAGGCCCTCGGCCCTAAATGATCTTCTCGGCGGCAACTGATGTTGCCGTCGACCTGCCCGGTTTGCCGATCGGCACCGGTTCCGGCCGTTTTCGAATTGCCCTGACCCTCCGCAAGAAAGGCGCGCACCCCTCATGCTGCGTTATCTCCTCTCCCGGCTCGGCCAGAGTCTTATCCTGCTGCTGCTGGTCTCCTGCATCGGCTTTATGGTTCTTAACCTCGCACCCGGTGGACCCTTGTCGCAATTCGCGCTCAGCCCCGGCATGACGCAAGAGCAGATCGACAAGATCGCCGCGCAGATGGGGCTCGATCGCCCCTTGGTGATGCAATATCTCGATTGGCTGTGGCATATGGTGCGCGGCGATTGGGGCACATCTTATCGCGATGGCCAATCGGTTCTGGCGGTGATCGGTAGCCATCTGTTTGCCACGCTTTTGCTGATGGGCACGGCCACCACGATCTCGATCAGCCTTGGCGCGGCGATCGGCATTTTCAGCGCCATGCGGCGTGGCTCGATCTTTGATCACACCTTCACCGTTCTGGCGATGATCGCGCTTTCGATCCCGACCTTTTGGTTCGGTCTTATCGCAATCTACATCTTCTCGCTCAATCTGGGCTGGTTGCCTGCGGGCAATATGTACACCGTGGGCGATGGGTCGGTGCTGGACTACTTGCGCCACCTGATCCTGCCCGCAAGCGTTTTGGCGCTTGTCGATGTGGCGATCTGGAGCCGCTACATGCGCACCTCCACGCTCACTGTCATCAGCCAAGATTTCGTCCGCACCGCCCGCGCGAAAGGGCTCACCCGGCGCCGCGTGCTTTTGCGCCACGTCGTGGGCAATTCGCTGGTGCCGATGGTCACCTTGGCAGGGCTGCAATTGCCGATGGTGCTGGGGGGCGCGCTTGTCACCGAGACGGTGTTCACGTGGCCCGGCATGGGGCGTCTCTTCCTCGATAGCCTTGGCTATTCGGATTACCCGGTGGTGATGGGGCTATTGATGACTTCGGCCCTGTTGGTTTTGGTCGGCAACCTCGCCGCCGATATGATTGTTGCGCTGATTGATCCGCGCATTCGCCTCAATTGACGAAAGGATCTGTCATGACCGCAACGCTTTCCACATCTGCGCCTCGTCGGGTTCTTTTGGGCTCGCGCGCTTTGCGCCGGTTCGTGCGCCACAAACTGGCGATGATCGGTCTGGTGATGGTGCTCAGTTTGACGCTGGCCTGCTTCTTTGGGCCCTATCTGCTCGCCTATGATGAACTCTTTATCGACCTACGCGCCCGCTTTGCGCCACCCGGCACCGGAGCGCATATCTTTGGCACCGATCCGCTGGGCCGGGATATTGCCGCGCGCTTGTTCCATGCAGGCCAAATCTCGATGGCGGTGGGCTTTGCGGTGATGGCGATTGCCACCACCATCGGCTCGGTCGTCGGGGTGGTCTCTGGCTATTACGGTGGCAAGGTCGCCGCGGTGCTGATGCGCATTGTCGATGCCTTCCTATCCTTCCCGTCGGTGTTCCTGCTCTTGGCGCTGGCGGCCTTTATCCAGCCCGGCCCTGTGATGATCGCGCTGATCATCTCGGCCACCAGTTGGATGGAAGTCGCCCGGATCGTTGAGGCCGAGGTCAAATCCCTGCGCGACCGTGATTTTGTGCAAGCCGCACGGATGCTCGGCCTATCCAAAAGCTGGATCATGTTCCGCGAGCTTTTGCCCAATGCCATTGGTCCGATCATCGTGGCTGCCACGCTGACGGTGGCGCGTGCGATCTTGCTTGAAGCCTATATCAGCTTTCTGGGCTATGGCATCCAACCGCCGTTGCCGAGCTGGGGCAACATGCTCAACGGTGCGCAGCAATACCTTGCGAGCGCCCCGTGGTTGGCCATTGTGCCCGGTGTGGCTATCACCGTGGCGGTGACCGGGTTTAACTTCATCGGTGACGGGCTGCGCGACGCCTTCGACAGCCGCACCGCCGGAGAATAAGCAAATGGCCCGGTTTTCCCCGTTCCAAGACACCCTGTGGTTTGCAACCGCCCCTGCGGCTCCGCAAACTGAGACCTTGCAAGGTAAGATCCGGGCCGATGTTTGTGTGGTGGGCGCGGGCTATGCCGGGCTGACCACGGCGCTTGAACTGGCGCAGACGGGTGTCTCTGTTGCGGTTCTCGAACGCGAAGAGATCGGTTTTGGGGGCTCGGGGCGCAATGCGGGCCATTGCACCCCCACCTTCACCCATTACAGCCTACCCGATCTGCGCCGGCTTCTGGGCGCACCTTGGGCGGAGCGTTTGATCCGGCGTCAGACCCGCGCCAATGACACGGTGGGCGGTTTGATCGCGCGCTACGGGATCGACTGCGAATGGGAACAAAACGGTTATGTGCAGGGCGCGCTTTTTCCCTCGCATATGAAAACGCTCGAAAAGCGGGGCGAGGAATATAACGCCGTTGGTGCCAAAACCCGGCTCCTTGATCGCGACGAGGTGGCAAAGATCACCGGGTCCGCGCGGTTTTATGGCGGCTGGTATCACGCCGAGGCTGGCGGGCTGAACCCGCTCGCCTATGCGCGTGGGCTGGGCCGGGCGGTGATGGCTGAAGGCGGGCGGATTTTCACAGGCGCGGAGGTCACCGACTGCACGCCCGCGGCTGGCAAATGGCGGGTGAAAACGGCGCAAGGCGCGGTCTTGGCCGATAAGGTGATCTATACCACCGGGGCCTATACCGTCGCGGGCTGGCCCCGGCTTGAAGAAACTTTTCGGATCATGCGGGTCTTTGTGGCCGCCACCCAGCCGCTTTCCGAAGACAGCCGCGCCGCGATCTTGCCCGCGCGCACCACGCTGCATGACGGACGCGGCGATATTCTGGTCTATAAATTCAGTGCGCAAAACCGCCTTGTCGCCTCGATGTTTCCAATGGGACGGCGTGGGCGCGATGCGGCCCATACCGTGAGGGTGCTCAATGAGCGGCTGAAATGGTTGCATCCCGGCCTGCGCGAAGAGTTGCACTGGGAGTATTTCTGGTTTGGCGAACTCGACATGCAGCGGTTGACCATTCCGCGGCTCTATCAACTTGCGCCGGGCGTGGTGGCGATGACCGGGCTTTCCGGGCGCGGCGTGCCTACCGCCTCGATGCTGGGGGCGGTCTTGGCCGATTGGGCGCGCGGGACAGCGCCCGCCGATCTTGATCTGAGGCTTGAGCCGCTCTCGTTCCAACCCCGCTACATGAGTTTTGCCCCGCAACTGGCGCTGCGCGGCTATCGGCTGCGCGATGATCTGCGCGCACTGACGCAAGGCGCGCCGCTTCCGCCGCATTTTTGAGCCCAATACTTAAGATTCAAACCCCGGGCGCAGAGCCGCCCGAAAGAGGATAAGACGATGCCAGGACCGAGACCTGAACCTGTTGAAAGCGATTCACAATTGCCCGCGCGCGCCGATGTTGTGATCATTGGCGGCGGGATTGCAGGGGTAAGCACGGCGCTTGAGTTGGCCGACCGCGGGCTGAAGGTGGCGATTTGCGAAAAGGGCAAGATCGGGGCCGAGCAATCCAGCCGGAACTGGGGCTGGGTCCGGCTCAGCCATCGCGACCCGCGCGAAATGCCGCTGATGGTGGAATCGGTGCGGATCTGGAAAGGGCTTGAACAGCGGATCAGTGCGCGCACCGGCTATGACCAATGCGGCGTCGTCTTCACCTCGGCCGATAACACCGCGCTCGAAGAAGAGCGCGAATGGGTCGATGATTTGCAAGAATATCAGATCCCGGCGAAAATGCTGGGCCGGGACGAGGCCTTGGGCCGTTTTCCGGGGCTCGATATCAACATTCGTGGCGCGATGATGAACCCGCATGACGGGCGGGCCGAACCTCAATTGGCGGCCCCGGCGATTGCCCGTGCGGTGCAGGCTTTGGGCGGCACGGTGCATCAAGATTGCGCGGTGCGGGTGCTCGAAACTGCGGCTGGCCGGGTTTCGGGCGTGGTGACGGAAAAGGGCCGGATTGCCTGCGATGCGGTGCTGGTGGCGGGCGGTGTCTGGTCGCGCTTGTTCTTGGACAATATGGGTATTTACCTGCCGCAATTGCGCACCAAAAACACCGTGATGCGCACCTCGCCCGTGCCCGATGGCCCTCAAGAGACACTGAAATTCAAAGAATTTGCGATGCGTCGGCGCGCGGACGGCGGCTATACCATCGCTTCGGCCGCCGCGAGCAGCTATCAGCTCACCCCAGACAGCTTCCGGCTGATGCGCGCCTTCTTGCCCACATTGCGCAATGAATGGCGCAGCCTGAGCTTGAGCATTGGCCCGTCTTTCCTCGAAGGGCTGCGCACGCCCCGGCGGTGGGGGCCAGATGATATAACCCCCTTTGAGACAAACCGTATTCTGGACCCAGAACCGGATACAGCCATGATCGACAAGGTCTTTGCTTTCGTGCAATCGGCCTATCCGGCATTTCGCGACGCCGAGATTGTGCAGCGCTGGGCGGGTTATATCGATGTGCTGCCCGACGTGATCCCGGTGATATCGGGGACTGAGGGGGTCAAGGGAGGCATGCCGGGGCTCTTCGTGTCTACGGGCTATTCGGGACATGGCTTCGGTCTTGGGCCTGGGGCAGGGCGGCTTGGTGCCGATTTGATCCTTGGATCGACCCCGATTGTGGACCCCAAACCGTTCCGGCTGCACCGCTTCACCGACGGCTCGAAAATCGCGCCGATGGCGGGCATTTTGCGGCGATAACTTCGCGCAAGATATTGGGGCGCTTTGGGCGCCCCAAATGTCATGGTCGGGAGGTGCCTGACGCGAGAGAGTTGCCTCGCGCAAAGAAGGTCTCGGGGCCAGCGTGCAACGCGAGTCAGATTGAATTCGCGTTGCGGGCGACCTATACGTGCATATGACTTCCATCAATAATCCCATCGCCCCCCTTTCGTGCCAACGGCCCGCCCACATGCGCGCCGCGCCTTTCCTGCCCATGAGCCGCACTGAGATGGCTGCACTGGGCTGGGAGGAATGTGACATCGTGCTGGTCACGGGGGACGCCTATGTCGATCACCCAAGCTTTGGCATGGCGATCATTGGACGCTTGCTCGAATCCCAAGGCTTCCGGGTGGGCATCATTTCGCAGCCCGATTGGCAATCGGTTGAGCCGTTCAAGGCGCTGGGCAAGCCGCGGCTCTTTTGGGGGGTCACGGGCGGCAACCTCGATTCCATGGTGAACCGTTACACCTCCGACAAGCGGCTGCGCCATGACGATGCCTATACGGCAGGGGGCGAAGGCGGCAAACGGCCGGACCGCTCCACCATCGTTTACACTCAGCGATGCCGAGAGGCATTTAAAGATGTGCCCGTCGTGCTGGGGGGTATCGAGGCCTCGTTGCGGCGCATCGCGCATTATGACTATTGGTCGGACAAGGTGCGCCGTTCGATCTTGGCGGATGCCAAGGCGGATTTGCTCCTTTACGGCAATGCCGAGCGCGCGGTGATTGAAGTTGCGAACCGGCTGGCGGCCGGGGAAAGCGCGCGCGATTTGGATGACATTCGGGGCGTTGCGCTGTTTCGCGCCGTGCCCGAAGGCACGACGGAACTGCCTGCCGATGATCTGGACTCTGCAGATGAGGCCGCGACCCGCGTGCCCGGCAATACGGTGATCCGGCTGCCGTCCTTTGAAGTGGTGGAAGAAGATCGCGAGGCCTATGCTCGCGCCTCTCGCGTTTTGCACCGCGAGGCCAATCCCGGCAATGCGCGCCCCTTAGTGCAACGCCACGGCGACCGGGATTTGTGGCTCAATCCGCCACCCATTCCGCTGAGTACAGAGGAAATGGATGCGGTTTATGAACTGCCCTATGCCCGCGCGCCGCACCCGAGCTATGGGGAAGCGAAAATCCCCGCTTGGGAGATGATCAAAACCTCGGTCACGGTGATGCGTGGCTGCTTTGGTGGCTGCACCTTCTGTTCGATCACAGAACACGAGGGGCGCAAAATCCAAAGCCGCTCGGAAGGCTCGATCCTGCGGGAGATCGAGAATATCCGCGACAAGACACCGGGCTTCGCGGGCGTGATTTCGGACATTGGCGGCCCTACCGCCAATATGTATCGCATGGCCTGCAAAGACCCCAAGATCGAGGCCGCGTGCCGGTTGCCCTCTTGCGTGTTTCCCGACATCTGCCCCAACCTCGACACCTCGCATGATGATCTGATCCGGCTGTATCGCAAGGTGCGCGAGGTGAAGGGCGTGAAGCGGGTGATGGTTGCTTCGGGCGTGCGCTACGATCTGGCTGTGCGCAGCCCCGAATATATCAAGGAACTCGTCACGCATCATGTCGGCGGCTATCTGAAGATTGCCCCCGAACATACCGAGCGCGGGCCGCTTGATGTGATGATGAAGCCTGGCATCGGCACCTATGATCGGTTTAAGGAAATGTTCGATGCGGCGGCGAAGGCGGCGGGCAAGAAATACTATCTGATCCCGTATTTCATTGCCGCACACCCCGGGACGACCGACAAAGACATGCTCAACTTGGCGCTTTGGCTGAAGAAAAATCGCTACCGCGCGGATCAGGTGCAGACCTTCCTGCCGTCTCCGATGGCGACCGCAACGGCGATGTATCACACCGGGGTCAATACGCTTAAAGGTGTGCGGCGTGGGGCGTCTGAAAGGGTGGGCACGGTGCGCGGCGGGCGGCAGCGCCGCTTGCACAAGGCGTTCTTGCGCTATCACGACCCGGAAAACTGGCCGCTTCTGCGCGAGGCGCTCAAATCCATGGGCCGCGCTGATTTGATCGGGCCCGGGGCGCATCAGTTGATCCCGGCGCATCAACCCGCCGGGACCGGCAAGGGGATGCCGAAGCGGAGTTCTTCGCGACCGGGGCCGGGGGGGCGGAAATTCACCACCAAAGGCGTGCCGTTTCCCAAACCCAAAAAGTGAGCGGCAAACCGATTAGGCTGGCGCATCCACAGGTGCCGCCGCGCGTTGCAGCACGGCCGCAAAGAAGCCATCTGTGCCGTGCCGTGCGGGCGTAAGCGAGAGGTAATCTGGATGCGCAGAGCCTGTTAGCTCTGGCGCAGCCTCGCAAAGCGGCACCACCGAGAACATCGGATGGGTGACAAGAAAGGCCGCCACTTGCCCTTCATTTTCCTCTGGTAGGAGGGCGCATGTCACATAAACGAGCCGCCCGCCCGGCTTCACAAGCCGCGCGGCACTTGCCAAAATGCGCCCCTGCAGCGCAACAAGGCCCTCAAGCCCCTGTTCTTCCGAGGCGCGCCAACGGGCATCTGGATTGCGTCGCCAAGTGCCGGTGCCAGAACAGGGCGCATCGACCAGAACCCGGTCAAAACTCGCCTTGTGGCGCTTCACCCAACGGTCGGTTTCGCTGGTGAGCAGCCGCGTTTCGGCATTTTGCAGCCCCGCGCGGCGCGCCCGCTCGGCGCAGCGTTTCAACCGCCCCTCGCTGACGTCACAGGCAATAAGCCGCCCTTTGTTGTTCATTTGCGCGGCAATCGCCAAAGTCTTGCCGCCTGCGCCCGCGCAAAAATCAACGACGCGATCTCCGGGTTGGGCATCAACGAGGCGCGCCACGAGCTGCGAGCCTTCGTCTTGAATTTCAAGCGTGCCGGTTTTCAGCCCCGGCAGGCGCGCAAGCGAGAGCCGCTCTTCGAGCCGAATGCCATCGGGGGTGCGCGTGAGCGCCTCCGCCTGCAGGCCAATGCCTTGCAATTCCCGTAGCATCGCCGCGCGCTCTGCCTTGAGCGCATTGACGCGCAGATCAAGCGGCGGCGGGATCAGAAGCGCCGCCATTTCGGTTGCAAAATCCGCGCCAAAGCGGCGGCGCAACGGTTCTGCCGCCCAAGCCGGGCATTCAAGGCGCACCTCTTCGGGCATGGCGGGATGCTCAATTGTGGCGCCCTGCAATTTAATCATCAGCGTATATTCTTGCTCGCTCAGAGGAGAGAGCGCGAATTTGCCCCCCGTGAACAGGCGCTTCATCTGGTCCGGCGTTTTGCCCTCACCCAGCGTGAGCCAAGCGATCAGCCGATGGCGCGGTGTATCGCGGCGCCCATGCCGCTCAAGCCACCAGCCAAGCCGCGCATGATGGCGCAGCAACGCTTGCAGCAGATCCAAGATCACACCGCGATCTTGATCCGTGATCTGGCGCCGGGTCCGGAGCCAAGCGGAAATCACTGCATCCGCAGGGCGCGCGGCGCGATCAACGTCAGAAATAAGATCAAGGGCAGCTTGCAGGCGGGCAGCAGGGGTCACGGTAAGACAGCCAAGTTGGAAGCGTGAAAAGACATGGGTGCGCGCGCCTTTGGTCAGTGTTCGCCGCGGCGGCCAGCGTGAAGGGCCTTACGGCCCCGTCGGCGTATCTACCCGCAACAACGACGTTTGGAAACCGGGCATTCTTGACGCCGTCCGCAAGGGGGGGGATGGCGCGCCCGGTCGTGAGTGATCCACTTGCGCAAGGTATGCAACGGGCGCTGACGCGGGTCTTCTTGGACGCAGTCGCTCACGCTTCAGTCCCCGAAATCGAAGGTCTTCAAACCTAGACCTTCACCTGCACCCTATCCCCCAAACGCAAGATGGCTCCGGGCTCCGTGTTCTGCCCGCTGATCTTTTTCGCCAAGTCTGGATCGCTTACTTCTTGCCCGGTCTTATCAACGAAGACTGTTTCTAGCCCCAGCTTGGCGAGCGTTGCGATAGCTTGTGCCCCGGTTCGGGGGGCCAAATTCCCCTCCGCATCGTGCATCAGGTCCGGCATTTGGCGCAGTTCATCCGCGCCTTCGGGGGCGGGCACGGGCACAATCTTGAAGCTGAGTGTCGCCGAAATAGACGCTTGATAGCCAAAGCGATTGGCATAGGCCGCATCGACGGGCGTAGCGTAGACCTGCGTTTCGCGCTTGGTTGGTAGAGCTGCTCGCTTTGAAGTGGCTTTGGCCGTGCCGACAGTGCTGGTGACAGGGGTTCCCGCAGCCCCCGTGCCCATCGTCAGAGAAACTTTCACCTCCCCGGTCGCTTCAGGAATTGTATAAAAGGTGGGGCGGTATCCGATCTCTTGCAAAAGCTGCAGTTTCGCGTCGTCGCTTTCAGCATAAATCTCGAGGACGGTGGCGAGCGAGCCTTCATCCAGCGCCTGCTGTGCCTCGGCGACGCCGCGCCCGACCGAGGCGATCACATCGCCCAAGGGAGCAGCCACAACATCGGTTACCAGTGATTTTAGATCAGACATTGTTGCGCACCTTTCACTCCACTGCCGCAAAGACAACGAGCACTTCGCTGCCCAAAACCACCTGCTCCCCCGCTGCAGGGGTTTGCATCACCATCTGCCCCGGGGTGCCTCCGCTGCCCGCATGGGTCGAGGCGCGCAACCGAAGCCCAAGCGCTTGTAGCACCCGCAAGGCCGCACCGCGCGTGAGGCCCGAGAGATCCGGCACGCGCGGTTGCGCGGCGTCGGGCGTGGTCTCATCCGTGTTCAGCTCCACACTCAGCCCACCGGGATCAATCTGGTGCTCGCCTCCCAATTCGATCTTGCCATCGGCCAAAAGCGAGCCGCGCAGATCAAGCTTGATCTTGCCAATACGAAACCGGCTGCCCTGCAGGGACTTGTCGGCCTCCACCATGCTGGAGTTGAACTGCTTGAACACATCGTCGACTTTTGCGGGCGTGCCGACTTTGCGCGGGAGCACCTGAGGGGTTGCCGCGCGGCTGGCCTCTGCCGCAGCGCGTGCCGCGTCGCGTTCTTGCGTGAGTGTCGTGATTTGTGCCTCAAGCACTTTTGTGCTGCGTTGGAGGTCATTCCGCGCGCTTTCGCTGATGCTCAACTTCCCCCGCAGATCAGTGAGTTGGGCGCGTGTCGCCGAGGCCTCCACTGCGGCATTTCCAGAGAGAAGATCTGCGATACCGCCTTCTCTGCGGAGCGGCACCGCTGCCAGAGGTGCCGCCGCCTCGGTTCCGCGCATAAGCACGATGGGAAAAGCTGCCTTTTCGAGGTATTCGAGTTGACCAAAGTCGATCTCAAGCGTTTGCGAGCGGGCGTCGTAGCTGAGTTGCCCGCCCTGGGCCAATACCCGGTTTTGCGCATCGCAAAGCCGCAAAAGCGGTGGTTGCTGCGGGTTTCCGAGTGTCTCGGGCTTTATGGCCAGAGAGAACTGGCCCCTAGCATTCGTTTTACTGCGGCGGATCGGTTTCCAAAGCTGATCGCTCAATTCGGCCATTTCGAGCGTCAGCGAAACATCCGCGCGCGGCTTGCCGGCCCCATCGGCCAATAACACCGAAACCTTGATTGCCCGCATCGTCTAGCCCTCCTTGCCAAGGACGAGGCTAGCGGTCTCTGGGCCGAGTGCTGCCGTGATGACGACGAGGGCTTTATCCGGTAGACGGTTGGACAGGGTAACCACAGTATCGGCCGTGCCGTCATTTCCGGTGTCCAACACCGCTGTTTCAAACTGCACATGGTCTGAAAAACGGATTCCGCGCACCCCCGCAGCCTCCGAAAGCGCTGCCGACGCAGCTTGGTCGATGTTAAGTTCGACCCGTGCGCCGATCAAAAGCTCGCCCGCTGTGTTCCCCGCCACAACGACGAGCCGCGGTTTTTGCTTCTTCTCCGGCACGCGTCGTAGTGCCAGCACAGGCAATGGCATCCCATCACCGGCGGGAACAGCCACAAAACGGCCTGAGATCTTCGCATTCCCTTCGGAATGCGTGGTGCCATCGGTTTTGCCGATCCGTTTTATCTTTTGACGCCCCGAGGCCTCGTCATGGGTGAGGGTGAAGTTGATCTCGAAATCCAGATGCGGGATGCGGTATTGCTGCGTGGGGCGCCCCCAGCCATCAAGCGGGGGCGTTGCGTTCAGTTGTTCTTGCGCGGCACGTAGGCTTTCAGCCATCCCCACGATCAGCCCTTCTATCGTGTCTGAAACGAAGTCGCTCATGTGCGGTTACTCCCCCCGGTCTCTTCCGCCTTCTTTTGCGCCTTGGCTTGGCGCGCTCGGTCGCGGCGGGCTTCGTCGCGCTGTTCCGCTGACTTTGCCGCACGGCGGCGCTCCAGGGCGGCTGCGCGGTTGCGAGCCATACGTGTGAACAGATCGCCCGAGCCCCCGGTTTCGCTGGAAAGCCGGCGCTTGCGCATTTCGGCGTATGGGCCTTGCGCATCCATAGGGGCGGTCAGCGCATCTTTGCGTTTGCCCCAACCGCGCTCCAGCCCGCCCGCAAGCTCTTTCGGTGCTTCCAGCGCTTTGGCTGCCCGATCCATGCGCCCGCCAGTCTTATCGAGTTTATCCAGCTTATCCCCGCCGAGGTCGCGACGGATCTGCGCGCGCTCTTCTGCGCTTATCCCCTCAGCGGCGAGTTTCGTATCTAGGTCGCGTAATTGCCGATCATAATCGTCGATTTTGTCGCGTGTTCCTCGGCGCAAGTCAGAGCCAAGACTGGCCAGATCATTCGCCCCAGAGCGCAGCCTTGACCCAATATCGCCGAGGTTGGTGCGTGCTTTTCCAATTATGTCACCAAGCCCAGAGGCCCCCAAGCCCGAGCCCGCGCGTTCTGCTAGGCCATCCTTGATACGTCGACCAAAATCCGTCTGCCCCAAGGCGCGCAGCCCAGCGATTTCCGA
Source organism: Rhodobacter sp. JA431 (assembly GCF_900217725.1). NCBI lineage: Bacteria > Pseudomonadati > Pseudomonadota > Alphaproteobacteria > Rhodobacterales > Rhodobacter > Rhodobacter sp. JA431. The sequence goes on along the minus strand of NZ_OBMP01000001.1, from coordinate 172,117 downwards.
GGACGGAAAGGCAGAGCGATCCTTGGCGCTTGAGGGGCGTATCGGTTCTGGATCCGTGCCGTATGCGCGGTGGCCAAACTGCGCAGTACGGTCGCGGTGTTCGGCAAGCCGTTCGCGTAAAGATGCTTGCCGTGCCTCATGAGCTTGCACCCACGCGTTATGCTCGTTGCGTCGCTCCGCAAAGCTGGCCACATCAAAGCGACGCCCGATGGTATCGGTCGGGGTCTGCGGCATTCCGGTGAGCCCTTGCAGTCGCGTTTCAAGTGATTTGCGCTGCTCCAAAAGCGCGCCCAAACGGCTATCGGGCGCAAGAGCGGCCGCCTGCGTCAAGTCCGTGCCTGAGCCCAATTGCAGTTTTGGCAGCGTCGCGGCCCCTTGGCCCGGCGTTTTTGGGGCCGCCGACGAGGCTGCCTGCAGATCACGCCAGTTTCTGCGCGGCATTACGTGCCCCCTGAGCCCGATGCCGTCTTATCCGACGTCGCAATCATCGCGCGGATCCGTTCCTCCAAAACTGCAGGGGGGGGCACGGGCACCAGTTTGGTGCGCAAAAGCGACGACCCTTCCGCGCTATATTGGTATTTCGACGAATAGCTTGAGGAGACAGAGCTTGCCCGCATCGTCGCGCCGCCGCCGAACCCGAACCAACCGCCTGCCGCACTCGCCTTCACGGTCTTTTTTGAGCGCGAATAGTTTGTTTCGCGCGAGATTGAGATCGACAGTTTCAATTCAATCAAGGTGTCGACGAACTGGTAAAAGGTGGGCGTAAACCCAAGTTCCAGCAACGAATATTCGTGCCCGTCTCCCAGTTTTACCAGCAGGTCGCGGTCAGGCTTGCTGTCATCTTCCTCAAATAGTGAGGGTTCTTCATCGGTTTCATCCGGGGGGGCATAGCCTGCCATCATCCGCGCGATCTTGAGCGAGACCAGATCAAGTTGATACTGCGCTTCCGCAATCCCAATCCCCAGTAGGCGTACCATTTCCGGGAAGGGGGTATTCATCATTTCGGTGCTAACCGACATGGTGCGTCTCCTTCACAGGGTTACGACGGGTTCGAGGGGGTTGACGGATTTTGGCTCTGTTGACGTTTCTCCAAGGCGGCGGTGCGCCGTGCCTCTTCGGTTTGCATGAAAGATTGGATGCGTTCTTCCAGCACGGCTGGCACAGGGACCGGCACCAATTTGGTACGCAGGATCGAGGCACCCTCGGCGGTATAGGAATATTTGCTGGCGTAAGTCGCGTCGACTTGGCTTGTTGTGACGGTTTTGTCCTTGCTGATCGAAATTCCGCCTTTGGTGAAAAACTTGCCGGTGACGGAGGTGGTTTTCTTGTTTCCTTTGGTATTCACCTGCGATTTGTGTTCATAGCTGCGCTCGCGGGTGATTTTGATGGCGATCTTCACTTCGATGATCGTATCGACAAATTGGTAGAAGGTGGGGGCAAAGCCGAGTTCCATCATCGAATGCCGCACCGGCACGCGGATTTCGATATCTTCTTTGCCATTGGGCATCGTGACATCATGGTTTCCGTCATCACTGACTTGCCCGCCGACTTCGGTGATCACCTTTTTCATCATGTCGATCATCACGCCGGTCTGATCGGGTTTCACATTGCCGCTGACCGCATCATCCATGATCGCGTAGGCCATGGCTTCTTTCGGGGTCATGTATTCATAGCCAAAGAACACCCGGCTATCGTCAAAGGTGACATTGCCTTCTTCGTCGTAAACGGTGGTGAGGCCGCCCATCATCTCGGCGGTGTTGATCGAATTGGCATCCAGCTTGGTTTGGCCATCTGCGATGGCAAAGGCCATTTCGCGGATCATGTCGCCCATCGGGACGTTGAGCAGTTCCTGTCCAATACCCATGATATGCTCCTTTCCGCCCGAAGGCGCGTTTCAACTCGTCACTCTATGTCTTGTTCGTAAGCCCGCTTGAGGACTTGGCTCAGCATGTTTGGAGGCGGCAAAGAGACCAGCCGCGCCGCAATGGACGACATGCCCTCCGCCGAAACCGAATATTTGCGCGCGTACCCCACATCGACGCTTGCCGCCGCCATGAAAACCCCCACGCCAACGCCCGCCTGAACCCCGACATTGAGCGAGATTTCCTTGCTCTCGGTGATCGTGAAAGACAGCTTTGCCTCTACTGTTGCTTCCGTGAAGCTGTAGAAGGCGGGCACGAAACCAAGCGTCAGCAGGTTGTAGCTTTTGTCGCCAACTTCCACTTCGGTTTGCGCCATCTCGCTGGCGAGGGCCACGGAGTTGCGATCCAAGGCCCACTGCGCCTGCGCGACCGAACTGCCCAGTCGTTCAACGATTTCGGGCAGTGGCGCCGAAAGCAATTGCCGGGTTACTTTGGAGGCGACGGCCATGGCTTAGCCCCCACTCTGCGCGAGGAATTCTTTTACCGTCTCAAGGAATTGCGGTGGCGCGGGGATCGAGACAAGCCGGGCCGAGATGGTGGAATTGCCGGTGATATTGGTCTCGAACTGTTTGCCGTAGCGCACATCCAGCGAGGCTCCGACCGCGATCGTTCGGTTGCCGGTGTTTTGCTGCACCATGCTGGCCGACGAACTGCGTGAGAATTCTTGCGTGACGGTGATCCCCTCGCTGCCCGAAAGCGCGATATTGCTTGAGCTGGAGGTAATAAGCACCAGCGTGAAGCTGTCGCCTTCGTTGCACAAATGGGTGACATTTCCGCTGGCGCTGGCTTGCACGCGCACGCTGGCATGGGCGTTGACATCATTGGCTAGATTGAGCGCAAAGGCCTCGGCACTCTCTGCTGCCGCACCTCCGACAGCCGCGCCGCGCAAGGTGAAATCAACAGATTTGATCGTGACCTTTTTGCCAGCAACATCGGAGAGCCCAACCGCTTCATAAAGATAGACAAAGCCATTGCCGTTCCCTTGATCCCCGGCGCGTTGATCGGGGGACACATTCGACATCTGATGCGAGGCGTCACCGTCCACCCAGATGTAATAGTCGGGTCCGTCGACGATCAGATGCACCACCCGATGTGCTTGCATCTCGGTTTCGTCAGGCACGTTCATCGCGCGCCATTCGCTTTCGCCCAATGCTTCGACGGTGATATTTCCCGCTGGTGCACCATTTGCCACGAGCCGCGCCCGAACGGCCTCTGCCCGCCGTTCCGAAAGGCGCTGATTGTAGGGATCCGAGCCTGTGCGGCTGGCATAGCCTCGCACCTTTACGGGCCGATTGCGCGCGCGCATGTAGCCTGCGAAATTTAGCAGTGAGCTATCATGTGCCGGACGAATGAATTCTTTGTCGACGTCGAAATAAACCGAATGCATCGGCATTCCCGGTGCAATGAGGCGTGTGTTGAACCTCGCGCCCTGAATCGCGTCGCGCACCTTTGCCGCATAATTCGCCAGCGAATTGGACCGTGAAACGGTGACGCTGGTCGCATTGTTGAGCACATAAGTTTCATCGGCATCTGGGTTCGCGCGGATGCGGATCAACCCCCGGTCAAAGCCCGCGCCAACGAAGGCCACATCATTGGCGGTGCAGATCACCTTGTCTGCAGGAGCCGTGGTGGTGGGTACCGGGTCGATTGGGGTGCACTGACTTTGGGGGATGGCACGGCTGATGTCGCTGCGCCCACGCAACGTATCTGACAACGCTTCAACTCTTTCACGCGCCGTGGTTCCCGCCAGTTGATAATTCTCTCCACCGACCGTGAGGGCGCCGGTCGATGTATTGGAAATGCTAATTTGTGCCGAACGGGTCCGGGTCGCGGTGGAAGAACCGCTTTCCGTCGAACTGCTGCTTTCATTACTTTCTTCGTTCTCGGTCGAGGTGCTGGAGTAGGAACCATCCAGATGCACGCCAAGGCTCAGATCTTTGGCCACCCGTAGCGACAACTGTAGCGAACAGGCGATATCTGCATATTGGTAGTGGTAGAAAGCGGGCATCAGCCCCATTTCATAAAGCGACTTGCCGCCCAGATTGTCGCGCGGCGCCAGAAATTCGCCCATCTGATCGACCGAGTTTTCGTCCAGCGCCTTTTGCGCTTCCGCGATAGACAGGCCAAGCGCCTTGATGAATTCGGCCACGCTGGCATCGGCGAGAACTTCGCCGGGGGTCATATCTTCGATATCGGGCATGTCGCTATCCTTTCTGGAAAGCCCCGGCATGAAGCGGGTGCAGGATCAGGGAAGACCGGTTGCCTCCTTTCTTGGCGCCGGTCCCCGGCTTTTGGGCAATGGGGTTGCGCGCTCGGCCGAGACTTTCCCCGGACGGACGGTGAAATAATCGTGGCGACGCTGCAGGTCGCGCAGGCGGCGTTGTTCAATGGCAAGGCCGCGTTGCAGCCATGCGAGCAGCGTTTCCGCCACCTTTAGCGGCGCTTGGCTTGTGGAAAGCGCGCAAGCGCGCTCAAGCGCAAGCCTTGCTGGTTTGGTGTGTCCCGCGCAGGCGAGGTTCACCCCGAGACGCTCCAAAATGGTGGCATGGTCGCGTTGCTGCACCGCAAGCGGGGCCCCCTGCGCGGTGTAATGCGCATCGGCCCTTTCGCAAAATTCGATCACCGGTTCATGGGCGCCAGAACATTCCAAAGCCTCCAGCACGCATTGCGTGTAATGGCGAAAGAACACCTCTGGCGCGCGGCTCGCTTGCGAAAGGCGGAGCGCTTCCCGGTAATGTCGCAAGGCTTCGGCATAATCGCCGCGCAGCGCAGCCAGTTTGCCCGCTTCGGCAATGCCCATGTGGTGTTGCAGAGCATAAGAACCAGCACTCTCGGCGTGGCGCGTCTCGGCTTCCGCTTCCGGGGGAGGTTTGGATTTTGTGCGCTGCATCAGCGGACCTCCTCTGCCGGATCAAAAAGCTCGGCATGGACGCCCGCGCTGGAAAGTGCCTCACGCAGGATGCGCGCTTGCAGTTCCGGCAGTGCGAAAGGCAAGCGCATTGGGAACCGTCGCAGCCCGGTGTCGGGCAGATCAAATCCAAGGTCTTGCAGCAAGCGCGCCAAATCGGCTGGGTTCGGGGCCGCAATGATTTCGATCCCGAGATTGAGGAAGGTCACGAGTTCTGCGCGGACGTCTAGCCCTGCTGCCCCAAAATGCTCCAGCATCGGCCCGACCTGTTCGGCAGGTTGTGCATCTGCGATAATGATCGGGAGCGTTTCAAAAAGTTGGGGGGCGATCTCGGGCGGAACCTCTGTCAGATCGGCCAAAGCCGCCAACGCGGCATCGGTTGGAGCGCCGCCGGTCAACACAAGGTCAAACCGTTCAAAAGCGGCATTCACGATCCGCAGGGCGCTGATACGGTGATGCACTGACCAAATCGCATCGGCCTCGGTGCGGCTAAGCCCGGTGGCAAGGCAGCCTTGTTCCGCAAGAAGCGGCACCCCACGGCGGCGCAAGTCTGCCAAGAGCCGCGCCTGCACTGCCGTATCGGTTTCGCCCAAGAACAGGTCATATTGTGCCGTGTCTGGGTTGGATACGATCAAACTCGCACCGGGGCCGAGCCGTTCCTCTAAGGCAGAGATCGTTGCCGGACTAACACGTCCCAAGACCACGCAAGGGGTATTGGCCATAAGCTGTGCTGCCGCACTTTCCGTCATGCCCAGAAACGTGCCCAGAGCTTTAACGATCTCACGATAACGCCCAGCGTCGGACACATGAAGCGCGACATCGAAGAGTTCTGCTGCGGCAGGTAAGGGCTCTTCTTCCCCGCAAATGGAAATCTCGCAGCCAAGGTTGCGTAACAGGCCCGCCATCTGCCCCGCCAAGGTTTCGGGAAGGCCTTCCACCAACACGCATGGAGCCCGGTAAATGGCTGCCATGACCTCTTGAACAGAAAGGCCGAGCCCATGCGCGATTGCCGCGGCATTTGCTGGCGCAGCGCCCCCGATTGACTCGATGATCAGCCGACATTTGGGTCCGGCTTCGTCCGACGCGGAATAGGAAGCGAGCGCCTGCGTCATGCAGCCCCCCCCGAACATGAAAAACTCGCCACGAAATAGAAGGCCACGCGGCATTCTCTTTCTCAGCGTGTGGGGGAATCCCCCCTTGCGTCAAGATTTTTAGTCTCTGCGGTGCGGCGTCAAACGCGCCCCTAAAACCCCCGTCACAAATTTTGTTGGACCGAAAAATGATTCGCTCCCTACACTGATAGGTGTTGCCGGGGAGGTGGAAGCCTTAGCCGGAACAACAGGCGAAACAGAGGAAATAAAATATATAACAGTAGGTTAGGGAGTGTCGAAATGTCCTTTCTTGAATGGGTTCAAAGACGGTTGATTGCGCATGGGTTCAATCCCGGGATCGTGGATGGGATCTGGGGGCGCAACACGTTGGCGGCGACAATGGCGTTTCAGACCTCCCGAAATCTGCCCGCGACGGGCACTTTGAACGAGGCCACCGTCGCGGCTTTGCGCGCGACGCCTGGCCAGCAAGCGGCACCGGCCCTCACGCCCTCTGCTGAACCGCCGCGTCAGGATTTGCTCGACCATTTTCCGTGGATGGCGCTGGCTCTGCGGAAAAAGGGGCTGCATGAAGGCCGCGACAATGCCGAGTTGCGGGCCTTTTTGCGGTCTGATGGGAAAACGCTTGGGGATCCGGCCAGTTTGCCGTGGTGCGGTGACTTTGTGGAGACCTGTGTTGCGGTGACGATGCCCGATGTGATTGTGCCCAACAATCCCTATCTTGCGCGCAACTGGTTGCACTTTGGTCAGACCGTCAATCCGTGCTTCGGGGCGATCTTGGTTTTCTGGCGCGGCTCGCGTTCGGGGACGAGCGGCCATGTTGGCTTTTATTATTCCGAAGATGATGACGTTTATCATGTGCTGGGCGGCAATCAGTCGAACAAGATCTCTGTGACCAGTCTCAAGAAAGATCGTCTGCTGGGGGCGCGTTTGCCGAGTGTGGGGGGGCCGTATCCACGCAAGATGGTCACCTCTCAGGCGGACTGGCAGCTTACGACAAACGAATACTGATGCCGCATAACCCTCGGGCCGTGGCTCGATAGGGCGCGTTGTTTCGCGCCAAGCTGCCGCATCGCGGCATACCCGCCATGCAGGTGATCTTGCGCGGTTGTCCGGCCCTATATCGGCTGATAGGGCAGGGCGAAGATAATGCGGGTAATGACCATGACTGATGCAACGACCGACCCTGTGGTGGTGCGCCATCGCATGCTGGAGCGCTATGCGACAACGGCGCTGAAAGCGGGGCGCGTGATGATGGAAAGCGGGGCCTCTGTCGGCGTGGTGCATCGTGGGATTACCATGCTTGCCAAGGGCTTCGGGGCAGAAACGGTTGGCCTGCGCTCGGGCTATGCGTCGATTTCTATGACCCTTCATGCCGAGGGCAACACGATCACCCGGATGCTGCAGGTGGGGCGGCTTGGCGTGAACCACCGGCTTGATTTGGCCGTGCGTGAGTTGTGTTCGCGCGCCGAGGCGGGGCGGATGAGCGTTGAAGAGGTCGAGGCGGAGCTTGAGCGGCTCGTTCGCGTGACACCGCGCCACCCGGTTTGGTTCATCTCGGTCGCTGTTGGGCTTGCTTGCGCGGCCTTTGGGCGGCTCTTGGGCATCGACTGGGCGGCTTTTTTGCCGGTTTTGGCGGCGGGGACGATTGGCCAATACATCCGCCACCATCTGATGCACCGGGGCACCAATGTGTTTTTGGTGGCTGGGGCGATTGCCTTCATCGCCGCCTCGCTTGGTGGTTTGGGCGCTTTGGCCACGGGCAGCGATACGGCGCAGCTGGCGATGATGGCTTCGATCCTGCTTTTGGTGCCCGGCGTGCCTTCAACCAATGCGCAGACCGATATCATGAATGGCTACCCGACGATGGGCAGCGCGCGGGCGGTATGGGTGCTGATGGTGATGATCTTTGCCTCCGTCGGCGTGTGGTTCGCGCAATCGCTTTGGGGCATGGGGGGCTAAGATGATCGAGCTAATTCCGCATCTTCTGCATCAGGCGCTGTTCGGGGCTTTGGCCGCTGCTGGCTTTGGCGTGCTCTTTAACTTCGGGGTGCGCGCCTTGCCTTGGTGCGCTGCGGCGGGGGCGCTGGCGCTGGCGGTGCGCACCTTTGGCCAAGACCTTGCATGGAGCCTTGAAGGCGCGACCTTTGCCGCAGCCATCGTCACCAGCTTCACCGTCTCGTTCCTGCATCGCCAATTGGGCCCGGCGTGCAATGCCGTGGCGCTGGCGGGTTGCATTCCGATGGTGCCGGGGGCCTTTTTGGGGCAGGCGCTCTTGGGGCTTTTTGCGCTGACCGCCCCCAATGTGGCCGAGCCCCATGTTTTGCTGACCGATGCGGCGGTGAGCATGATCCGGGTGATCTTTACCCTTGGCGCGATTGGCGCAGGCTTGGCCATTCCGGCACAACTCCTGCGCAATCAAGACTTCTGAGCGGCTTTTGCCCTGAGCCTACTGATACCACGCCTTCACGGGCCGCGTGATCCCAGTGGGTTGGTCTTGCGTGACGCTGCGGTGGACGTTTGTCTGCACCTCCACCGTTGCATCGCGGCCTTTCACAAAGCTCTGTTCGCGCACGATCTCTCGATACGCTTTGTTGAGCGCCAGCGCGCGGGTGGGGGAGGGGTAGAGCAGCTGCGAGACATCGGCGCGGAACGCCGCGACAGGCGCCGGGGTCAACTCCCCCGTCTCGGTCAGGTAGCGGCTGATCACCTCCATATTCCCGCGCAACTCATCGCCCGCGCCATTTTGCGCCAAGTAATGCGCATATTCGGGCGCGCCATCGGTGCGGATCATCTCGGGAATATCGTAAAGCCCACGCAGGCTCCAATGCCACCAGCCACCATGGCCCAGCGTGGCGGGCAGCTTGCGGGGGAAGGCAAAGGTATCATCATCATTCGCGCCAATGCCGCCGTGGCAGCCCATGCAAAAGACGGTTTCTTCAAAGCTTTGCGGGCGTAGGTCGCCCGTCGCATCTTCAATGAATCCTTGCAGCCGCCAGCCGGTGCCATTGGTGACGCCTTCTTCGGAAGAGCCAAAGAAAAGCGCGATCCGGTCCGGAAAATCGACCCGTTCTTTCGATTCAGCCAGCGCCCCTTCCTTGCGGTCGAAATAGGTCTGCCAGCGGGTTTTGCGCATGTAGCGCAACTCTTTCAGCCGTGCCGCCATGCGGATTTGGCCGGTCGCGTCATCGACATCAATATAGCGCACCGTGTGCAAAAACTCGGTGCCAAGCGGATAAAGTCCAGCCGCCAAAGGCGCTTCGCCTGTTTCTTGCAGCAGCCGTGCGCGGCCCACGTAAGACATCGTGCGCCCCTCTTTCGGGGCCCAGTCAAAGGCGATGTTAAGCGCTTGGCCCAGCGTGCCATCTTTATCAAGATCGACGCCCAAGGCGCGCTCATCGGTCGGTTCAATCGGCACCGGCGCCCGGCGAATGAGCGCCTCGGTGATGGCGAGGTTTACCTTGTAAACGATGCGGCTTTCGGAGCCATCTTCGGCTTGGCGGTAAGCCTCAGGTAGGCGGATCATCACATCATCCGTTGCGCCATTGGTTGGCCAAAAGGCGCCGTTGAGCGGATAATAGGCGAAAGCGCGCCATCCGGTCATTTGCCCATCGGAGCCAATGTCAAAGCCGTCACGATCGAAGTTATAGGTCACATCGGGGGTGAACCCATCCCAGGTGCCATTGCCATCCACATCCCAGTCGGGCGGCAGATCGGCCAGCCGCTCGGCCAAAAGGTTGCGCCCGTTTTCATCTAGGTAATTGCCCTGCCGGATGTAGTCCAAAATCTCGGTGTCGCTCACCTGCGCCACAGCCGCGTGGCGATCGACGAATAGGTTCGTCCAAGGGTTTTCAAGCGCCGGTTCGGGGAAGCTATAGGCCGTTTGCAGATCATCATCATTGATGTAATGCGGCGCGCGCGAACGCACATGGCAGGTGAAACAGGGGTTATGTACCGCGCCGGTTTCATCTTCGGTTTTCGTGTAGCACTGCGGCGGAATATAGGCGGTGCGGTTGTGCAAAAGGGTCGATTTCAGATCCACTGTCATCGGTTCGGCAGCGGCGGTCGCGGCCAGCAGCATCAGGGTCGCACCGGCAGACAGGGTCTTCATCGGGTCTCTCGCAGGATTGGGGAATGAAAAACGGGGAGGGCGAACCCTCCCCGCACACGTCATTGCAAAGTCTTACTTCGCGTCGAGGGCCGGCATCGGGCCGATATAGCCCACATAGGCGCGCGCATCGGCGGCGTCTTGCATCTTGTCTTCATCCGATTCCCCATAGGGGTGCTGCACGACGGCCATGATGTAGGCGTGGCCGCCGATGTTCGGGTAGAAGTAGGGCGAGGTGGTTTCCGAGCCATAAGGGGTCGAGAACACACGGGTCAGTTCGCCCGAACCAAGGTTCATCGCCCAGATCACGTCGTTTTGGTGACCCGAGCCGGTGTCTTCGCCGATGATCAGCGTGTTGGTGCCCGGCATATAGGTGATGTTGTCCGGGTTCGCGATGCCGTTGATATCGCAGCTATTGGCCTCGGCCGCCGCACCACACATATTGTGCGCAGAGTCGCAGTTCGGGTCCGCCGCCGCGGCGATGGCTTCTTCGCTCATCGGTTTGCCCGAGATCAGCGCTTTCATCGTGGTGGCGTTGTAGTCTCTATCAACATCCAGCGCGAAGACGGTACCGCATTTGTTTTCCGGCAGTTGGATCGCGTCACGGCTCGCAAGGTCACGCTTGTCGCCCGCTTCCATGCCTTTGGCCACTTCCGACATCGCCACGTAAAGCTGGTTGGTGTCGGGGTTGAAGGTGATGCCTTCCATTTTGCGGAACTCGGTCGACGCGCCCATCATCGAAGCGTAACGACGCGTTTCGATGCGCGAGGCCACGGCTTCCATGCCCGGTTTCACTTTCAGGCATTGCTTCACGCCTTCGGCGTTCGAAGGAGCAAAGCCGTCGGCGCAGGTATCGCCTTCGCCCAGATCGGTCGCTTCGAAGATGTCGGAGAATGCCGGTTTCTTAGCGATGGCTTCGGCGATTTCGGCATCCGTGGCATGGCCCAGATCGACCCATTCGAGCGTTGCCGCACCGCCGTTTTCGGCCGAGGTTTGCACCCATTTGGCAGCGTAAAGCGTGCCCGCCGACAGATCGCCCGCTTCATCGGCGACAAATTTGAACAGGCCGACGTTGGTGCCATCATCCGAGATATAGGCGGTTTTCTGGTCGGGCATCACATAGGCAAGCTCAACCGCAACGCGGCCCATCGCGTAATGCTTGGCGGCTTTGGCCGTGCCATCTTCCGAAACGGTGATCTCGGTCGGGAAGCCGTAGGCATAGGGGTTAAAGACCGTACGGAATTGCGCGATGTCCATTTTCGCCGGGTCAACGCCGAAGAAGCGCACCATCGGGAAGTAGTAGTCATCAATGTCTTCGAGCGACGCGGCTTTTTCGATCGCTTCGGCATCGGCGGGGTATTCTTCCGAACCGAGGTGCGTGCCCCACGGCGTAACCGAACCCGCGCAGGGAACCCAAAGACCGCCAAGATCTTTGAACTCAACCGGCTTGGTCGAAACCGGGGTCAGTTTGCCGTCGGCGTCTTGGTGCAATTCGCTGACATACATCGCACCGGGGCGCGATTCGAAATGGGTGATCGAGTAAAGCTTGTCGCCCACCGGCAGGAGCGAGGTGAAGTCGGCATCGACCGAAAGCGCCTCAGAACCATCTTCTTCGGTCACGATCGCGCCGTTTTCATCGACCAAAGCGCCAAAGGTGCCCTCGCCAATTTTGTCGCCAGTGCGGGCCAGAACATTGTAACCGATGGCATATTCGGTGCCGTCGATAACGATTTTGTCCGAGGCGATCACCGCGCGTTTGGCAGCATCATCTGCGGCGAAGGGCACTTCGGAAAAGCTGATATCGGCGGCAAAGGCCAGCGTCGGCAGCGCCAAAAGCGCGGTGGCGCCAAGCAGGGCAGATTTGAAGGTCATGGGACTCACCTGTTCCAATATGGTTGGGGTGAGGCTGTCCCTAGAGGGGCTATGCGACGCTCCGTTAACGTTTGTGTAACGGTTTCACGACGCGTCCGGTGGGCCGGGGCGGAAGCTTGTCTGCACCACAGTGTGGCTGTGCTCGTGACCGTGTTCGTGGCCATGCTCCCCATGCGGATGGGCATGGCTGTGGCGTGGCCCATCGTGCCCCACCGGAATAAGGGCAAGCGCCCCATGCGCCACGCCACGTTCCAAAAATTGCGCCTCTGCCGCGCGGGTAAGTGTGCCGAGCGTGCCCCGCGTCACCTCGATTTCAAGCGAGGTGGTATGGTCCAGCGGCACCGAAAGCGCGGCGACGGTGCGGTCATGCGTATCCAAGCGGCGCTGGGCAAGCCGCGCGCCCAAATTGCGCACCGATTGATCGACCGTGCAGGACATCACCGCCAAGCACGGCGCCTCGGGCGGGGCGTCGGGGCGGGTGGCAAGCGCGCGCCGCACCAGATCCCGGATCGCTTCCGAGCGGTTGCCCGCGCCGCTTTGTGCCATGAAAAGATCAAGCTCTTCAGCGATTTCATCGGTCAAAGTGATCGTGATGCGCTGCATGGAAACCCTTTCTTTCCAGTGGTCACTGACTTACCGCTTTGATTTTCCTGTAAATTCGTGCGTCAGGCAATGGTTTTTGCTTGCGTGCCTTTGCGGTATGACTAATCTTTCAAAAAATCACACGACCCGGAGGAAGTCCATGCCATCCAAAGCTGTCCGCATCGTCGCGCTGACCTCTTTGCCGCTTCTGGCTCTCGCAGCTATCCCGGCGCAGGCGCATTTTTTAGAAATCCTGCCCGATGCCGACGTGCTGCCCGAAGGGGGGGTGGTGACGCTCGGTCTCACCTTCACCCATCCGTTTGAAGGGGGGCCGGTGATGCAACTCGATCGCCCCGCCGCTGTGGGTGTGGTCGCGGGCGGTGTGGCAAGTGATCTTTCCTCGGCTTTGACCGAGGCCCCGCAGAGCGACGCGATGGCGTGGCAGCTTAAGGCCGATCTTCCAGAGCCGGGGGCGGCGGTCTTCTGGGTCACCCCGCAGCCCTATTGGGAGCCAGCCGAGGGCAAGATGATCGTGCATCATGCCAAGGTGGTGGTGGATAGCTGGGCCAGCGGGGAGGGCTGGGATCAGATGGTTGGTCTGCCGGTCGAAATTCGCCCGCTGACGCGGCCCACAGGGCTTTGGGCCGGTAATCTCTTTTCTGGTGTGGTGATGAAGGGGGATGCCCCTCTTCCTTTCGCCGAGATCGAGGTGGAATGGGTAAATGACGGCAGCCTGAGCGCCCCGAATGACGCCTTTGTCACGCAGGTCATTACGGCTGACGCCAATGGCACCTTTTCCTATGCCATGCCCTTTGCAGGCTGGTGGGGCTTTGCCGCGCTGACCGAGGCGGATGCGCCGATGACCGCCCCCACGGGCGAACAGATCCCGGTTGAGGAAGGTGCGCTGATCTGGGTACATACGACGGCGCCGGGGCAATAAGATGGCGCATATTCCTGACGGATTGCTGACCCTTCCGGTGCTGATTGGCACGGGCGCGCTCGCGGCGGGCGGTGTGGCGCTTGGCCTGCGCGCGCTGGATGATCGGGCGATCCCGCGCGTGGCGCTTTTGGCCGCCGTCTTCTTTGCCGCCTCCTTGGTGGCGGTGCCGGTTGGGCCGTCCAGCGTGCATTTGATGCTTTCGGGGCTGATGGGCGTGATGCTGGGCTGGGGGATATTCCCCGCTGTTTTGGTCGCCTTGGCTTTGCAAGCGGCGCTCTTTGGCATGGGCGGGCTCACGACGCTTGGCACCAATACGCTCAACATCGCCTTGCCCGGCGCTTTGGTGGGCATGGTGTTGGGGCCAATGATCCGCTCTGCCACCAGCCCCGCGCGCGCCGGGGCCTTGGCGGCGCTCGGCGCGGTTTTGGCGGTGGCGGGCACGGCGGCGGGGGTGGCTGTGGCGCTGTTCCTCTCTGCGCCCGAATTCACCCCGGCGGTGAAGGTGCTGGGCCTGACCTATCTGCCTTTGGCCCTTGTCGAGGCGGGGGTGAGCGGGGCGATTGTCACCTTCCTTGCGCGGGTCGAGCCGCACGCGCTACATCCAAACCTGCATTCTGTCGAAGACCTGCCCGCATGACCCGACTGACCCTTCTGCCGCTGACACTCATCGCCACGCTGGCCATCGCAAGCCCCGCCGCCGCGCATGGGATGAAGGTTTTTGCGAAAGTCGTTGGGGGCGAGGTTTCGGGCTATGGCTTCTTTATTGGCGGGGGGCGCCCGCAAGGTGTGACGTGGCAGGCCGATATGGGCGCGACCGCTTTGGCCGAAGGGCAAACCGATGCGACGGGCGGCTTTGCTTTTGCCGCGCCCAAGGCGGTCACGGCGCCGGTGATCATCACGCTCAACACCGGCGATGGCCATGTCGCCCGCGCCACCTTGGGGCCCGAGCGCTTCGGCGCGGCTCCCGTTGCACCGCCTGCGCAACATGAAAACACGCCAGCCCCGGCGGCCTCCGCGCCCGATGTTACCGCGCTCGTTGAAGCCGCCGTTGCCCGCGAAGTTGCGCCGCTGATGGAGCGCCTTGAGCAGATGGACAATCGGATGCGGATGACAGATCTGATGTCGGGGATTTTTCTGATCATCGGGCTGGCAGGCATGGCGCTTTGGGCGCGCGGTCGGCGCAAGTGACCCTTTGGCCCAAGGATCTGCGTGCGCGCCTTTTGGCGGGTTTTACGGCGCTCCTGTGCATCGCGCCGCTTCCCGCACTCGTCCCTGCGCTGGCGGCGCTTGTCCTTGTGCTCGCCCTTTATCTGCTTGAGCGGCGCGCGCTGCCGTGGCGACGCTTGCTGCATCTGGAAGCCTTTCTGCTTCTTGTGCTGATCACCGTGCCGTTTGCGCTGCCGGGCAAAACTCTGCTCGCCCTTGGCCCGTTCACCGCAAGCCTAGAGGGGCTTTTGCGCGCCCTGACGCTGGTGGCCAAGGTCACCGCTTCGGTGCTGCTGCTCTCGGCCCTGTTTGCCGAGACCGTGCCTGAGCAGTTGGGCCGCGCTTTGCGGGACTTGCGCGTGCCCGAGCCTTTGGTGCGCATTTTCCTTGGGCTGGTGCGTTACCTTGCCCTGATCCGGGGAGAGATGGCGCGGCTGCAACAAGCCATGCGCGCGCGCAGCTTTCGCCCCGGCACCAACCTACACACATGGCGCGCTTACGGCTGGCTGATTGGTATGATGCTGTTGCGCGCGCTCGCCCGTGCTGACCGGGTGGAAGAGGCAATGCGGCTGCGCCATTATGTCGGTCGGCTCCCGCATGGGGCCGCGCCACTCGTTGGCAAAGCGGACCTGATCCGCGCCATCGCCCTGCCGGGGGCGTTTTTCCTGATCTTGATCTGGGGGCTGATATGATCCCGCTTGTGACCTTGAGCGATGTCGAAATCCGCCGCGAGGGGCGGGCGGTGATTTCCCATGCGAGCCTCAGTTTGAAGATGGGCGAGCGGCTCGCCATTGTCGGCCCGAATGGCGCGGGCAAAACCACGCTCTTGCGCACCATCATTGGTTTGGAGCGTGCCGCGGCGGGCAAGGTCGTCCTTTTTGGGCAAGACTGCGCGCGCGAGGCTGATTTCCGCACCGCCCGCCGCCGCATCGGCTTTTTGTTCCAAGACAGTGATGACCAACTCTTTTGCCCAAGCGTGGTGGAAGATGTGGCCTTTGGTCCGTTGAACCTTGGGGCTTCCGAGGCGGAGGCCCGCGCCATGGCGCTCGAAGCGCTCGAAGGGCTCGGCCTTGCCCATCTGGCGGAGCGGTTCACGCATAAACTCTCGGGCGGGGAGAAGCGTCTCGTTTGTTTGGCGGGGCTTTTGGCGATGCGCCCCGATGTGTTGCTGCTTGATGAGCCAACGAATGGGGTCGATGCCGAAAACGGTGCGCGGCTGCGCGCGGCGCTTGCGGCTTTTGAGGGCGCGATGGTGCTCGTTTCGCATGATGATGGGTTCGTGGCAGAGCTTGCCACCCGTGCGATGGTGCTGCGTGATGGGGTGCTGCATCCGGCGGAAATCCATGCCCATCCGCATTTCCACGCCCACCCTCATATCCACCCGGTCTGAGGGCGAGCGCGCACCTCGAATCTCTATAAAAAAATGGCACAATTTGGCCTTGTGGAAGCTTTGCTTCCGGCCTCGGGGTCCTGGTGGAAGGTTGTAAACCACACCTGATTTTCGCCCTGGGGGCGTTTATTCTTGATAGGCTTGCAACCTGTAATTGAAAAATTGCGCAATCCGCACTCCAAAATGCAATTCGTGAATGTGTTTCCGTGGCCGATGCTGCCCGTTTGACAGGAGAATAGGTCCGAAGCGGTGCCATATTCTTGGCGGTTCACTCTGCGCCTGTGCACCTTCATCTAGCCCTGTGAAATAAAGCGTGCTTTCGCTTTTTTCACGCGCTGCCTTCGGGCGCTTTTGTGCGGGCGAGGCGGTCAGTGGCAGGGCCTTCGGTCAAATGCGCGGCCGCCGTTATGACCGAAACTGACGAAAATGTCAGCCCGCATGACCTAACGCCTTTTGGCGGTCGCGCGGCTCCGTTTTTAGGGCCCCGACGGGCCGAATTTTGCCCGGTGTTTTCGTTTGAACCGCCCCCCCGCCAAGGCGCATTTTTAAGGTGTTCTAAGCGGAGGACCATTTTGCAGGGTCTCGATGACACGCTCGGCCAGATACTGACCGCGCATCGCAAGGATCCGCGCAGGCTCGTTCAGATCCTGCGCGCGGTGCAACGCGAGGCGGGTTGGATTTCGCCCGAGATTGCCGCCTTCTTGGCGGACGAACTCTGCATGCCGATTTCGCGCATCCATGCGGTCGTGCAATTCTACGCCTTCCTTTATGACCGCCCGGTGGGCCGTTACCGGGTGCTGTTCTCCGACAACATCATCGACCGGATGCTGGGCTCTGTCGCGCTGCGCCAGCATATGCAGCGCCGCATGAAGGTGGGGCGCGGCGAAGTCAGTGCCGATGGGTTGGTGAGCATCGACACCACATCTTGCACCGGCATGGGCGACCAAGGTCCGGCGCTGATGATCAACAATCGCCAGATCGTGCGGCTGACCACGCGGCGGATCGACGAGATTTGCGATCTGATGCGCGATGGTGCGCCGCTTGAAGACTGGCCAAGTCACTACTTTACGATCTCGGACCGTATCCGCCGGGCCGAGAGCCTGCTGGGCACCTCTTATGTGCCCGGCAAGGCACTGGCGCAGGCCATCGAGCTGGGTCCCCAAGGCGTACTCGATGACCTGCGCCGCTCCAATCTGCGCGGCCGGGGCGGTGCGGGTTTCACCACCGCGATGAAATGGGAGCTGTGCGCCGAGGTTGAGGCCGAAACGCGCTACATCATCTGCAATGCCGATGAGGGCGAGCCGGGCACGTTCAAAGACCGGGTGCTGCTCAATTCCTTTGCCGAACGCATTTTTGAAGGCATGGCGATTGGCGGCTATGCGATTGGCGCGCGCCACGGCGTGATCTATCTGCGCGGCGAATATGATTATTTGCGCGCGTCTTTGGAAGTGAAACTCGCCGGGATGCGCCAACGCGGGCTTTTGGGCACCAATGTGCTGGGCGTGCCGGGGTTTGATTTTGATATCGAAATCCAGATGGGTGCGGGCGCTTATATCTGCGGCGAAGAAACCGCGCTGATCGAAAGCCTTGAAGGCAAGCCGGGCCGCCCGCGTATTCGCCCGCCCTTCCCGGTAACGCGCGGCTATAAGGACATGCCGAGCGTGGTGAACAACGTCGAGACGCTGTGCAAAGTGGTCGAGGTGATGCGCATCGGCGGGCGGGCCTATGCGCTTTTGGGCACCAAGCAATCCACCGGCTCCAAGTTGATTTCGGTTTCGGGCGATGTGGCACGGCCCGGCGTTTACGAATATCCCTTTGGGGTGCGCATCCAGACCGTGCTCGATGACTGCGGGGCGACCGATGTTGCAGCGGTGCAAATTTCGGGCGCGGGGGGCATGACGCTTGCCCCGCATGAATTTGGGCGCCGGATTGCCTTTGAAGATGTGCCGACCTCGGGCGCGTTCATGGTGTTCAACCGCTCGCGCGATATGTTCGAGGTGGCGCGCAATTTCATGCATTTCTTTGCCCATGAAAGCTGCGGCTTTTGCACGCCGTGCCGGGTGGGCTGTGCGCTTTCGGCCTCGATCATGGATAAGATCGCGGCGGGGCTTGGCGCGCAATATGAGCTGAATGAACTCACCCGCCTTGGCGCGGTGATGCGGACCTCAAGCCATTGTGGGCTCGGCCAAACTGCCGGAAATGCGGTGGCCGATACGTTGCAAAAGTTCCGCCCTGATTACGAGCGCCGCCTGATGGCGGGTGATTTCGCCCCGGCCTTTGATCTTGATGCGGCGCTCGAACGCGCGCGCCAAGTGACGGGCCGCGAAGATGCGCAAGCGCATCTGGAGGGCGTGGCATGAGCATCCGCAACAGCTTCACCATTGATGGCGAGCGGGTGGATTTCGAGCCCGGCCAGTCGATCTTACAAGCCGCACTGGTGGCGGGGGTCTTTATTCCGCATCTGTGCTTCCACCCAGAATTTTCCGCGCATGGTAGCTGCAAGCTGTGCACCGTGGTGGTGAACGGGCGCAACGGCTCTGCCTGCACCATCGCGGCCATGCCGGGGCAAGAGGTGCGTTCGGACACGCCCGAGCTGAACCAGCGCCGCCGGATGCTTTTGCAAATGTTGTTTGTCGAGGGCAATCACTTCTGCCCCGGCTGTGAGAAATCGGGGAATTGTAAGCTTCAGGCGATGGCCTATGAGCTGGAGATGTTCAACGACCATTTCCAACACTTTTTCCCCGATCGCGGCCCCGTCGACGCATCGCACCCCGAAGTGATGCTCGACCGGAACCGCTGTATCCAGTGTGAGTTATGTGTGCGTGCGAGCCGCGACATCGACGGTAAAGAGGTCTTCTCCCTCGCCGGTCGTGGTCCCGCGTCGCATCTTGTGGTCAACGCTGCCTCCGGTCTGCTGGGCGATACGCCTTTCGCCGCGACCGATAAGGCGGCAGAGGTCTGTCCGGTGGGGGCGATTATGGTGAAGCGGGTCGGCTTCACCGCCCCCATCGGCAGACGCAAATATGACGGGGCCTCGATCCGTGATCAGATCGAGCATCCCGCACCGGCGCAGGAGGGCTAAGCGATGCAAGCCCCCACGCTGGACCGCAGCCCCGAGACCGCCGAGACCACGCGCAAATTGCGGGTCGCCACGGCGTCGCTCTCTGGCTGCTTTGGTTGCCATATGTCTTTGCTCGATATTGATGCGCGCATCACCGAGCTTGTGAAACTGGTCGAATTCGACCGCTCCCCCCTCACCGATATCAAGACCTGCGGGCCTTGCGATATTGGCCTTGTCGAAGGGGCCGTGGCGAATTCGGAAAATGTACATGTGCTGCGCGAGTTACGCGCAAACTGCCAGATACTCATCGCGCTCGGTGCCTGCGCGGTGAATGGTGGCCTGCCTGCTCAACGCAACCATCTCGATGTGGGCGAGATGCTTGAAGATGTCTACCGCGACATTGACGAGGGGCTGCCTTGCGTCCCGGACGCCCCAGAACTGCCGCTCCTGCTCGACAGGGTAAGGCCAGTCAACGAGGTCGTCCGGGTCGATTATTTCATCCCCGGCTGCCCGCCGTCTGGGGACACGCTCTGGAAATATCTCACCGATCTGATCGGGGGGCGGATGCCGCGCCTTGATTACGACCTGTTCCGCTACGACTGAAAGCCTGCCGATGTTCGCCGCCTCTCTTGAAACTGCCTCCGAACCGCGCAAGTTGCGCCGTGTCGCGATTGACCCGGTCACGCGCGTGGAAGGGCATGGCAAGGTGACGATCTTGCTTGATGAGGCCAATAAGGTGCATCAAGTGCGCCTGCATATCGTCGAAGTGCGCGGGTTTGAAAAATTCATCGAAGGCCGCCCCTATTGGGAAGTGCCGGTCTCGGTGCAGCGGCTGTGCGGCATTTGCCCGGTGAGCCACCATCTGGCCGCAGCCAAGGCAATGGACCAAATCGCGGGCTATGACCTGCTTACGCCCACGGCGGAGAAACTGCGCCGCCTGATGCATTACGGGCAGATGGTGCAAAGCCATGCGGTGCATTTCTATCACCTGGCCTCGCCCGATTTGCTTTTGGGGTTCGATAGCGAACCGACCCGGCGCAACATCGTGGGCGTTCTGGAAGACTTCCCGCAAATCGCGACCGAGGGCGTTTTGGTGCGCCGCTTCGGGCAAGAGGTGATCCGCGCAACCGCGGGCAAACGGGTGCATGGCACAGGGGCGGTTCCCGGTGGCATGAACAAAGCGCTGTCGCGCGATGACCGCGAAATGCTGCGCGCCGATGTCGATCAGGTGATCGATTGGACGGTGGGCGCCATTCGCATGGTGGAACGGCTGCATGAGACGAAGCCCGCGTTCTACAACCACTTCGGCGAAGTGGCTGGGAACATGCTCGGCCTCGTCAATGCCTCGGGGGCGGCCGATTACTACAACGGCACGTTGCGCGCCCGCGACGCGGCCGGAAATATCATCTTCGACCGTGTGAAAGACGCAAGCTACCGGGATGTGCTTGAGGAGGAAGTGAAATCCTGGAGCTACATGAAGTTCCCCCATATCAAGGCGATCGGCTCGGAGGAGGGCTGGTACCGGGTGGGGCCGCTGGCACGGATTCAGGTCTGTGATCTTCTAACCTCCGAGAGGGCAGAGGCTGAACGCCAGCGGCTCCTGGCTGTAGGGGGCGGCAAGCCGCTTCATGGGACGCTGTTTTATCATTGGGCGCGGCTGGTGGAGCTGCTGCATGCGGCAGAATTGATCCGCAATCTGCTGGACGATCCGACGATCTGTGCCACCGATCTGATGGCCGATAAGGGGGAGCGGCGCTTCCATGCGGTGGGGGTGATCGAGGCGCCGCGCGGTACCTTGTTCCACGAATATAAGGTGGGCGAAGATGATCTGGTCACCTATTGCAACCTGATCGTCTCCACCACCAACAACAATCAGGCGATGAACGAGGCGATCCGCAAGGTTGCTGTGCAGTATCTGGATGGGCACGAAATCACCGAGCCACTTCTCAACCACATCGAAGTGGCGATCCGGGCCTATGACCCCTGTCTTTCTTGCGCGACCCACGCACTGGGACTGATGCCCTTGCAGGTGGAATTGGTCGATGCCGACGGGATCGTTTTGTCAGATGTGCGGCGCGGCATGGACGGAGGTGTCTCATGCTCCGTTCCGGGGTAAGCCCGCGCGTGGTGATTTTCGCCTGGGGCAATGAGACCCGGGGCGATGACGGCTTGGGTCCTCGGATGGCGGCGCGGATTGCGGCCTCTGGCTGGACGCATATCACCTTGATCGAGGATTTTCAGCTTCAGGTCGAACACGCGCTCGACCTTGTGGGCCAAGATTTCGTGCTGTTCATTGATGCCGGGCGCGGCACGCCGGGGCCCTATGTTTTTGCCCGCACCGCGCCGCATCGGATCATGACGCACACCAGCCACGGGGTTGGTCCGGAATCGGTGCTTGAAGCCTACCGGCAGGTGATGAATGACGACCCGCCGCCCTCGTTCGTTTTGTGCCTGCGGGGAGAAAACTTTGATCTTGAAGAACGGCTTAGCCCCGAGGCGCTTTCTAACCTCGCGGATGCTTGGGGCTTTTTGATCCCACTTCTGTCTTCGCCCGAGCTTGAAAAATGGGACACCGCGCAGACAGGTGGGGCCGAAACGATCGTCCCCCCCACGGCGCAAGAATTGCGTCCGGCGGCAGAATAGGGGGCGGTCATGTGTCTTGGGGTTCCAGTTCAGATCGAGGCGCTGTTGGAGGGGCAAATGGCGCAGGTCACGCTTGAGGGCAACGCGCGGAAAATCTCTGTCGCGATGATCGAGGCTCCCGCGCTTGGCGATTACGTCACTGTCCATGCGGGCATGGCTTGGGACAAGCTTGAGCCCGAAGAGGCACAAGAAATTCTTGCCGCCATTGAGCTTGCTTGCCTGCCGCCCGGCGCGATTGTCTAGGCTGCATTTCCCGAACGGACGGGCCGGTTAAGCCTAAAGTTGTGTGCTCTCACCCCTTGCGCGATCACCGACAGGGGATATGCTAACTTCAACCAACATCCGCAGAGCCTTTCGCTGCGCAGGACATCATGCCCACCAAGGAAAGCTTGCCCCGCCACGACCTGCCCAGTCTCGACCCGGCCCGGCTTGGCGCGATGCTGCCACCGGAAGCGGGCGATAATGTTTGGGTGGAGGTGCTCTCGGCGGTGGACCGCACTTGGGCCGAGCTTGTCGATTATCAGGAACGGCTAGAGCGGCAAAACCACGAGTTAGAGGATTTGCGGTCGTTTCTGGGTTCTATCCTCGCTTCGGTCTCAGACGCGTTGATTGTGGCCTCGCGCGCGGGGGAGGTGTTGGAAACTTCCGCCTCGGTCGATGCGCTGACCGGCCAGCCGCCCGGTGCATGGGCGGGCCGCGCGCTTTTGCAGATGTTCGAACCCGCTGCGCGCGCGCAGATTGAAAGCGCAATGGCCGATGCCACGAACCGGCGCACCACCGTGACCGTGGAGGTCGCGTTGATCGGCCCCGATGGCCCGGCGCCGTTGGAACTGTCGATCAGCCCGCGTCGAGATGAGCGGGAACGGATCATTGGCTACGTGCTGACGGGCCGGCCTTTGGGGGAGTTGCGGCAAGCCTATTCGCAGCTTGAAAGCAGCCATGAGGCGCTGATTACGGCCCAAGCGCAGCTTGTGCGCAACGAAAAGCTCGCCTCGCTGGGGCGGCTTTTGGCGGGGGTTGCGCATGAACTCAACAACCCGATTTCCTTTGTCTACGCCAATGCCCACGCGTTGGAACGCTACGCGGGCAAGTTTGAAACCTATTTCGCCGCAGTTCAGCAAGGCGCCTCACGCGATGAGTTGATCAAGCTGCGCGATGAAATGAAGCTCGACCGCGAGGTGACGAACCTGCGCACCGCGATTGAGGGCGCGCGTGACGGGGCCGAGCGGGTGCGCGACATCGTCGAGGATTTGCGCCGGCTTTCGGCAGAAGGCAGCGGCGAGATGGTCGATTTCGATCTGGTCTCGGTGGCGCAAGTGGCGTCTGACTGGGTGCGGCGCGGCTCAAAAACGCTGGTTGATGTGAGTTTTGAGGGCGAATCTGAACTGATCGTGCGCGGGCGCCCCGGCCATATCCAGCAAGTCGTGATGAACCTGATCCAGAACGCTTCTGATGCGCTTGAAGATATGGGCGGTGCGCAAATCCGTATCACGGCGCGGCGTGCGGGGGCGCGCGGTGAACTTTGCGTGGCAGATAACGGGCCGGGTGTTTCCGAAGCGGTTGCCGCAACGATCTTTGATCCGTTTTTCACCACCAAAGCGGTGGGCAAGGGCACCGGGCTTGGGCTGTCGATCAGTTACAAGATTGTCGAAGAACACCGCGGGCGGTTGCGGCTGGAAAATGAAAGCCCCTTAGGAGGGGCGAGCTTCTGCTTTGATCTGCCGCTCGGGGCGAGCGGGCAAGAGAGTGCGCCACTTGATTGGATCGTGCCGCGGCACACAGCGCAGCCCGGGGCAGAGCCTTTGCCTGCTCATTTGCCAAACCCCGGCAAGGAAGACCCATGAATATCCTTTGGCTTCAGGCCGCCGGTTGCGGCGGCTGTACGATGTCTGCGCTCTGCGCAGAGGCGCCCGATTTTTTGGAAACGCTCGAGGGGGCGGGGCTGGAATTTCTGTGGCATCCGGCGCTGAGCCTGCAAAGCGGGGCAGAGGTGCGCGCGCTCCTTGAAAGCGTTGAAAGCGGCGAAACCCCGCTGGATATTTTGGCAATCGAGGGCGCGATTGCGCGTGGCCCGATGGGCACGGGCCGGTTTCAGATGGTTTCGGGCACTGGGCGGTCGATGCTGGATTGGGTGCGGGCCTTGGCGCCCCGCGCGCGCCATGTGGTGGCGGTGGGAACCTGCGCGACCTATGGCGGCATGACCTCGGCGGGCGGCAACCCCTCAGATGCGATTGGCGTGCAATATGAAGGTGCGCATGTCGGCGGGGTTTTGGCCGAGGACTATCGCGACCCGACAGGCCTGCCGGTGGTGAATGTCTCTGGCTGTCCGACGCATCCGGGTTGGGTGGCAGAAACGCTGATGCTTTTGGCGGCGGGGCGGTTGCGCGAGGCGGATCTCGATGATTTTGCACGGCCCTTGTTTTACGCGCAGCACCTTGTGCACCACGGCTGCCCGAAGAACGAATATTACGAGTATAAAGCCTCCGCTGTGCAGCTTTCCGATCATGGCTGCATGATGGAAAACCTTGGCTGCGTGGGCACACAAGCGGTGGGGGATTGCAACATTCGCCCGTGGAATGGGGAGGGCTCTTGCACGCGCGGCGGCTACCCCTGCATTGCCTGTACTGCGCCCGAGTTTGAAGAACCACGCCACCCCTTTGTAGAAACGCCCAAAGTCGCGGGCATTCCGGTGGGGCTTCCTTCCGATATGCCCAAAGCATGGTTCATGGCGCTGGCTTCGCTTTCCAAAGCGGCCACGCCCGAGCGGATCGCCAAAAACGCCGTGGCGCCGCGGGTCGAGGTGGCCCCCACGCATCGCAAACCGAAGGGGCGCCGATGAGCGAGACACCAAGGCTGGTCGTGGGGCCGTTCAACCGCGTTGAGGGCGATCTTGAGGTGCAGCTTGATCTGGCGGAGGGCCGGGTGGCCTCGGCCCAAGTCAACGCGCCACTTTACCGGGGTTTTGAGCGGATGCTGGAGGGGCGCGCACCAAGCGATGCGCTAACGGTGACACCGCGCATTTGCGGGATTTGCTCGATCTCGCAATCCGCTGCGGCGGCACAAGCTTTGGCGGCGGCTTCGGGGCTTGTGCCGACGCCGCAAGGGGCGCTGATGGCGGCTCTGATCCACGCGGTGGAAAACGCCGCAGATCACCTGTTCCATTTCAACCTGTTTTTCATGCCCGACTTCACGCGGCCCGCTTATGCGGCGCAGCCATGGTATCGTTTGGCGGTGGAGCGCTTTGCCGCGATCAATGGCGCGGCGGGGCGTGCGGCGATTGAGGCGCGCACGCAGTTGATGCATATTTTGGGGCTGATGGCGGGAAAATGGCCGCATACGCTTGCCTTGCAGCCGGGGGGCGTGACCCGCGCGCCCGGCCCACGTGACAAGCTCCGCATCGAAACCAGCCTGCGCCAGTTCCGCAAATATCTTGAGCGGGAGGTGTTTGGCGGATCGCTCGAAGAGTTCGTTGCGCTGGGCAGCATTGACGCGTTGATGCGCTGGCAGCATGGCGATGTGGGCCTTTTTCTTGAAATCGCAGCCGAGACGGGGCTTGCCGATTTGGGCCGGGGCTCTGGGCGGTATTTGAGCTTTGGAGCCTATCCGTTGGCCGAAGGGCATGGGTTTGCGCCAGGTCTTTGGCGTGCGGGTACGCTCAGCCCAGTTGATCCGAGCGGGATTGTTGAAGACCTAAGCCATGCATGGATGCTGGGCGGGGCCGCGCATCCGTTTGAGGGGCAGACCGAGCCGGATGAGGCGATGCGCGAAGCGGCCTATACGTGGTGCAAGGCGCCGCGCATGAAGGGCGAACCGCTTGAGGTGGGCGCTCTGGCGCGGCAGGTGATTGATGGTCATCCGCTGGCGCGAGAACTGGCGGGCGGCGGCGTTTTGGCACGCGTGGCCGCGCGGCTACTGGAGCTTGCCCGCACGCAGATCTTGATGGAGCAATGGGCCGCGCAAATCGACCCAGCGGGCGTGTTTATGCACCATGGTGCTTTGCCGGAAAACGGCACCGGCGCGGGGCTGGTGGAGGCGGCGCGTGGGTCTTTGGGCCATTGGCTGCGGATCGAGGGTGGCAAGATCGCCTCTTACCAGATCATCGCGCCCACCACATGGAACTTCTCGCCGCGTGATGCGCAGGGCGTGCCCGGCCCGTTGGAGGCCGCGCTGGTTGGGGCGCCGGTGATGGAGGGGGAAGACACGCCCGTGTCGGTCCAGCATATCGTGCGCAGTTTCGACCCTTGCATGGTCTGCACAGTGCATTGACACTGTCGGGAAAGCCGGGGGCGCTGCCCCCGGATTCCCGAGATATTTGAGGCAAGATGAAAGAGCAGGGCTGGCAGATCCGTGTGCGCGGACAGGTGCAGGGCGTGGGGTTTCGCCCCTTCGTTTGGCAATTGGCGCAGGCACGAGGGCTGCGCGGCGCAGTGCTCAATGATGCCGAAGGGGTGCTGATCCGCGTGCTTGGGCCCTTGGGGGATTTGCCCGACGCACTGAAAACCGGGGCCCCGCCTTTGGCACGGGTGGATGCGGTCGAGGTGTCTGTCGCCGTATTTGAGGCTTTACCGAACGGGTTTGAGATTATCGCCTCGGGCGGGCCGGGGGCGGAAACGCGGGTGACGCCCGATGCCGCGACCTGCCCAGAGTGTTTAGAGGAAATCCGTGGCCACGGGCGGCGGCGCGGCTATGCTTTCACCAATTGCACCCATTGCGGGCCGCGTTTCACGATCTTGCAAAGCCTGCCCTATGATCGGGCGCGCACCACGATGGCCCCGTTTGAGATGTGCCCCGAATGCCGGGCTGAATATGAAAACCCGGCTGATCGGCGCTTTCACGCGCAGCCGATCGCCTGCCCCACCTGTGGGCCGCGCATCTGGCTAGAGGTGGGCGGGCAAGAGGTGCCGGGCGATACGCTGGCCCTCGCCGTGGCACGGCTGCACGCGGGCGAAGTGCTGGCGATCAAGGGGCTCGGCGGCTTTCATCTGGCCTGTGATGCCGCCAACCCGCGCGCGGTGGCGGAATTGCGCGCCCGCAAGCGCCGCCCTTCCAAACCCTTTGCGCTGATGTGCCGGGAAGGTGATCTGGCGCAGATCGTGACTGTTTCTCCGCAGGCGCTGAGCGCGCTCAAAGACCCCGCCGCGCCGATTGTGTTGATGCCGACGCTTGGCACGCTCCCCGCCAATGTTGCGCCGGGGATGGCGGAACTGGGGGTGATGCTGCCCTATACGCCGCTGCATCACTTGCTTCTGGATGCCTTTCAGGGCGTGCTCGTGATGACCTCGGGCAACCTTTCGGGAGAGCCGCAGGTGGTGGGCAATGACGAGGCGCGGGAGAAACTTGCCCCCTTTGCCGATGCGTTCGTGATGCATGACCGGGCAATTGCGCGGCGACTGGATGATAGTGTGCTGCGCGTTGATCCGCCAATGGTGTTGCGCCGCGCGCGTGGTCAGGTGCCGGGCACGCTGCCGCTCCCGCCGGGATTTGAAGATGCGCCTCAGGTCGTGGCCTACGGCGGGCAAATGAAAGCGGCGCTGTGTTTGATCAAAAACGGGCAAGCGCTTTTGGGCCATCATCTGGGCGAGCTGGATGAGGCGCTGACATGGGAAGCCTATCTTCAGGCCGATGCCGATTATGCCGCGCTTTTTGACCACCAGCCGCAAGCGGTGGCGGTCGATCTACACCCTGATTTCCGCGCAAGCCGCCACGGGGCGGAACGTGCCGAACGCGAAGGGTTGCAGCTTGTCGAGGTGCAACATCACCACGCCCATTTGGCCGCGGTGTTGGGCGAAAACCTTTGGCCGCGCGATGGTGGCAAAGTGGCCGGGATCATTCTCGATGGCTTGGGGCTTGGCCCCGATGGCACCGTTTGGGGGGGCGAGTTGCTCTTGGGCGATTATGCAGGGTTTGAGCGCCGCGCCTGGCTTAAGCCCGCGCCGCTGATTGGCGGGGATCGCGCGCAAATGCAGCCGTGGCGCAATGCGCTGGTGCGGCTTGATGCGGCGGGGCTGTCAGATTGGGCGGATGCACTCTTTCCCAAAGCGCCGCGCGAAATTGCGCGCCAAATGGCCGCCAAAGGGGTGAATGCGCCGCTCTCTTCGAGTGCGGGGCGGCTTTTTGATGCGGTCGCGGGCTGTTTGGGGCTGTGCGCGGCGGGACAAAGCTATGAGGGCGAGGCGGCGATGCGGTTGGAAGCCTTGGCCGCCCGCGCCGAGGCCCCGCCGCAGATCCGGTTCGCGGGGGAGGTCGCAGAGATTGACCCGGCGCCGCTCTTTTTGCAGTTGGCCGAGGGGGGCGATGCGGCCGGGCTCGCCTATGCCGCGCATGAAGCTTTGGCCGAGGCTTTTGCGGTCCGTGCGCGTGCGTTTGTGCAGAGCGGCGCGGCGCAGGCGGTGGCGCTGTCTGGTGGTGTTTTCCAAAACGCGCTGATGTTACAACTTATGGCTGAAAAGCTTTTTGACATTCCGCTTTTGACGCAACGTCAGATTCCCGCAAATGACGGGGGGCTCGCCTTCGGTCAGGCGCTGGTCGCGGCGGCAAAATTGGAAACATAACTTTCGAAGTGGAAAGTTAATCGGATAGTATTCTTTCGGAATTTTGCGGTGACAAAATCACACGACATTGTTTTTAAATAATAATTTTTTCTGCGACATTTTGTCAGTTCTTAATGGCTCTACCTTGGTCAATCGGCACAATCAGAAGCCTACCAAGGGCGCGCCTGGGATGTCTGGCCGGCCCCAGGCAAGGGAGGGACAATTGTCGCAAATCGAAACCTTCTATGATGTCATGCGGCGTCAGGGGATCACCCGCCGCAGCTTCATGAAATACTGTTCTCTGACCGCTGCGGCGCTGGGGCTTGGTCCGAGCTTCGTGCCGAAAATCGCCCATGCGATGGAAACGAAACCGCGTACCCCGGTGATCTGGGTGCATGGTCTTGAATGCACCTGCTGTTCGGAAAGCTTCATCCGTTCGGCGCACCCGCTGGCAAAAGATGTCGTGCTGTCGATGATCTCGCTCGATTATGACGACACGCTGATGGCCGCTGCGGGCCATGCTGCCGAAGCCGCCTTTGAAGAAACGATCGAGAAATACAAAGGCAATTACATCCTCGCGGTTGAGGGCAATCCGCCGCTCAATGAAGATGGGATGTTCTGCATCACCGGCGGCAAGCCGTTCGTTGAAAAGCTGCGCCACGCTGCGAAAGACGCGAAAGCGATCATCAGCTGGGGGGCCTGTGCGTCCTATGGCTGTGTGCAGGCCGCCGCGCCGAACCCGACCCAAGCTACCCCGGTGCATAAGGTCATCACCGATAAGCCGATCATCAAAGTGCCCGGCTGCCCGCCGATCGCGGAAGTGATGACTGGCGTGATCACCTATATGCTGACCTTTGACCGGATGCCGGAGCTGGATCGCCAAGGCCGCCCGGCGATGTTCTATTCCCAGCGTATCCACGACAAATGCTACCGTCGTCCGCACTTTGATGCGGGCCAGTTCGTCGAGCAATGGGACGACGAGGCCGCGCGCAAGGGCTATTGCCTTTACAAAATGGGCTGCAAAGGGCCGACCACCTACAACGCCTGCTCGACCGTGCGTTGGAACGAAGGAGTCAGTTTCCCGATCCAATCGGGCCACGGCTGTATTGGCTGCTCGGAGGACGGGTTCTGGGATCAGCACGGCTTCTATGAGCGTGTGACCGGCATCAAGCAATTCGGCATTGAGGCGACGGCGGACCAGATCGGCTTTGCCACCACCGCTGTTGTGGGCGGTGCCGTTGCCGTTCATGCCGCTGCATCCGCGCTCAAACGCGCCCAGAAAAAGACCGAGGAGGCGTAAGCCATGACGACCCAAACGCCGAACGGCTTCACCCTCGACAATTCCGGCAAGCGTGTTGTCGTTGATCCGGTCACCCGGATCGAAGGCCATATGCGTTGCGAAGTGAACGTCAACGATGAAGGCATCATCACCAATGCGGTGTCCACCGGCACCATGTGGCGTGGCCTTGAAGTGATCTTGAAGGGCCGCGACCCGCGCGATGCTTGGGCCTTCACCGAGCGGATCTGTGGTGTCTGCACCGGCACCCACGCGTTGACCTCGGTCCGCGCGGTGGAAGATGCGTTGGGGATCACCATTCCCGATAACGCCAACTCGATCCGCAATATCATGCAGTTGGCGCTGCAAATTCACGACCACATCGTGCACTTCTACCACCTGCACGCGCTTGATTGGGTGAACCCGGTCAATGCGTTGCGCGCCGATCCGAAGGCGACCTCGGAGCTGCAGCAGATGGTCAGCCCGAGCCACCCGATGTCGAGCCCGGGCTATTTCCGCGATGTGCAGAACCGGCTCAAAAAGTTCGTCGAAAGCGGGCAGTTGGGGCTGTTCAAGAACGGCTACTGGGATAACCCGGCCTATCTTCTGCCGCCCGAAGCCGATCTGATGGCGACGACGCACTACCTTGAAGCGCTTGATCTGCAAAAAGAAATCGTCAAGGTCCACACGATCTTTGGCGGTAAGAACCCGCATCCGAACTGGCTTGTGGGCGGCGTGCCTTGCGCGATCAACGTGCACGGCGTGGGCGCGGTTGGCGCGATCAATATGGAGCGGCTCAACCTCGTCTCCTCGATCATCGACAAATGCATGGAGTTCAACAAGAACGTCTATCTGCCCGACGTTGTGGCGATTGGCGGCTTCTATAAGAACTGGCTCTATGGCGGTGGTCTGTCGTCGAAATCGGTTCTGGCTTACGGCGATATTCCGGAGCATCCGAATGATTTCAGCGCCGATCAACTGCATCTGCCGCGCGGCGCGATCATCAATGGCAACCTCAATGAGGTGCATGACGTTGATGTGCGTGACCCCGAGCAGGTTCAGGAATTTGTCGATCACTCCTGGTACGACTACGGCGAGCCGGGCAAAGGTCTGCATCCGTGGGATGGCGAGACGAACCCGAAATTCGAACTGGGCCCGAACCTGAAAGGCACCCGGACCCATATCGAAGAAATCGACGAAAGCGCGAAATATTCGTGGATCAAGGCGCCGCGCTGGCGCGGCCATGCGATGGAGGTGGGGCCGCTCTCGCGCTACATCATCGGCTATGCCAAGGGTCACGAAGACATCAAGAACCAAGTCGAAGGCTTGTTGCGCACGATGGACCTGCCGGTCGAGGCGCTGTTCTCGACGTTGGGCCGCACCGCGGCGCGCGCGCTCGAATCCGAATATTGCGGGCGTTTGCAGAAGCACTTCTTCGACAAGCTGATCACCAATATCAAAAACGGCGACAGCTCGACTGCCAATGTCGAAAAGTGGGATCCGAAAACCTGGCCGAAAGAAGCCAAAGGTGTGGGCATGACCGAGGCGCCGCGCGGTGCGCTTGGCCACTGGGTCCGCATCAAAGATGGCCGGATCGAGAACTATCAATGCGTCGTGCCGACCACTTGGAACGGTTCGCCGCGCGATAGTCAGGGCAATATCGGCGCTTTTGAGGCCTCGCTTCTGGACACCAAAATGGAGCGTCCCGAAGAGCCGGTGGAAATTCTGCGCACGCTGCACAGCTTCGACCCCTGCCTTGCTTGCTCGACCCATGTGATGTCGCCCGATGGCGCGCCGCTCACCACCGTCAAAGTGCGGTAAAGGGGGGCGCCATGCGGAAGATTACTGACGAAAGGATCTACGAACCAAAGGTCCGGCCGGAGGAGATGCTTGAGGCATCTCGTCTGACCGGGGACGCCACCCTTGAAGACCTTGAAAGCATCCGTCGCCGCACGTCTGTATATGTGTATGAGGCGCCGGTGCGGATCTGGCATTGGGTCAACGCCCTGTGCATCACCATTCTGTGCGTGACGGGCTACCTGATCGGGGCTCCGCTGCCGAGCATGGAGTTTTCGGAAGCCACGAACCAATTCGTGATGGGCTATATGCGTTTTGCCCATTTCGCGGCGGGCACCGTGCTTTCGATCGGGTTCTTGGCGCGGATCTACTGGGCCTTTGTGGGCAACAGCCACGCCCGGCAGATGTTCTATGTGCCGATCTTCAACCTGCGCTACTGGAAGGAATTCATCTTCGAGTTGAAGTGGTACATGTTCCTTGAGGAAGAGCCGAAGAAATACATCGGCCACAACCCTCTGGCGCATATGGCGATGTTCACCTTCATCACGTTGGGCATCACCTTCATGATGATCACCGGCTGGGCGCTTTATGCCGAGGGCGCGGGGCAGGGCAGCCTTCCAGATACGCTTTTTGGTTGGGTGCTGGGGCTTGTGCAAAACAGCCAAAGGCTGCACACCTTGCATCACCTTGGGATGTGGTCGATCGTGGTCTTTGCGATCATCCATATCTATGCCGCGATCCGCGAAGATGTGATGAGCCGTCAATCCATGGTTTCCACCATGATTTCGGGCCATCGGACCTTCAAAGACGACCGGATCGAGTGATCTGAAGAACAGATTTGGGCCGGGCGTGTGTCTCTCACGTCCGGCTTTTTCATGGAAATCATGCTTCCAATTGTCGCGCTAACTTGGTAACAAGGTTTCCGAAGAGGGGTCTTTGCGACTCGCTTTCCCGCTATTTGCTCCGCGCTTTTTGTGTGACGGTGGTAACGCTGCGCTTGCGCGGCGCTGGGAAGGTGTGTCTGCAGCCTCAGATTTCGCGGCGCATCTGCGCGCGGTCGCAGACAGGTCCAGGGAGGGGACTCATGCAAGAAATCAGGCCCGAACGGGTGCTTGTTCTTGGTATTGGCAATGTGCTTTGGGCCGATGAGGGCTTTGGCGTGCGTTGCGTTGAAACCATGTCGCAAACCCATGCTTTGCCCGAAAATGTCCGCCTGCTGGATGGCGGCACGCAGGGGCTTTACCTGCTGCCGTTTCTGGAAGAGGCCGATGCGCTCTTGGTTTTTGATGCGGTGGATTTTGGCCTGACGCCCGGCACTTTGGTGACGATGCGCGATGGCGATGTGCCTGCCTTCATGGGGGCGAAGAAAATGAGCTTGCATCAGACCGGCTTCCAAGATGTGATCGCGACCGCGCAACTGATGGGCTATTGCCCCGAACATATGACGCTGATCGGCTGCCAGCCGGTGGAGTTGGAAGATTACGGCGGCAGCCTGCGCCCCGCCGTTTCCGCGCAAATCCCCCATGCTTTGGCTGAGGCCGTGCGCGAACTCGCCAGTTGGGGCATCACCGTCACCGAGGGCGCGACGCCGAGCAATGATCTGGTGGACCCGTCGCTCGCCCGCGATGCCTATGAACAAGGCCGCCCGGCCGAAGATGACGCCTGCCGCATTGGCGACTACCGCTTCTTCCCCAGCGCCGCAAAGGTCCGCGCCTGATGTGCGTTGGTGTGCCTGTGCAACTCATTGCGGTGGATGGCATCCGCGGCGATGTGATCGAAGAGGGCGTTCCCGGCATCGTGGATTTGTCGCTCACCCCTGAAGCGCAGCCCGGGGATTGGATCTTGGCCTTCTTGGGTGCGGCCCGGGAGGTCATTTCGGCGGAGGAAGCCGCGAAAATCTCTGCCGCTTTGGGGGGCTTGCGCAGCCTGATGGAGGGCGGCGATCTGGGCGATGCCTTCGCTGACCTTGAAAGCCGCAGCCCGCAACTTCCGCCCCATTTGCAAGCCGCGCTTGATGCCGGCAAGACCACTGCCTGAGGTTCCCATGCACGATTTTGCCATGCCCGATACCGCGCCCAAATCGGGCAAAATCCACCCGCTGGTCACGCGGCTGACCGAAGAATTCGCCTATCCGCGGCTGGAAAATGGCTCGGATTTGGCCGAGTTTACCCGCCGCCCCGGCGTGCATTGCCTCTTTGTGCCCGGTGATGCGGCGCGCAACCTTGAAACGCCCGATGCCGCCGTGGTGCTGCCCGAACTGCGCCAAGCCTTTCAAAACGGCTTTGACTGCGCGGTGGTGGGCGATGGCATCGAGACCACCCTGCGTGAGGAAACCCGCGTGTTGAAAACCCCCTCCTTCATCTTCTTCCGGGAAGGCGAGTTCTTAGGCGGCATCGAAAAGATCCGTGATTGGGATGATTACATCGCCCGCACCTCCCACATTTTGACTGCGAAAGGCTGAGCCATGGTGTCGAATTTCCATCTGCCCCCCGTTGGCTTTGGCCCCGGTTCGCAGCCCGAAGAGCAAGAAGAGCTGGGCTATATGCAATTGCCCGAGGGGATGCGCACCTATGAAAGCCATCTGCCTGAGGTCGAAGATACCTCTGCCGTGGCGCCCGCGCTGAAGCTCTTGTCTGACATTGCGGCGGCTTGCGAAGCCGTGGCCGTGGGCGGCATGGCAAGCTTTGATCTGAGCGGCCTTGATGCGCAAAACCGTGCCTTGATTGCCGAGACGATGGGGCAGGGCGAAGTCGCCATGAAAATCCGCGGCATCCCCGCGCTGATGGTGCAAGAATCCGTCTTTGCGGGTGTTTGGAACGTAGCAGGCGCGGGCGTGGACCGGATCGAAGTGGCGAACGTGCCCGCAGATTCGCTCAGCCGCGCTTTTGAGCCGTTCCGGGCCGCCAAAGGGGCCAGCCATCCGCGCGGCGAAGGCGTTGTGAACGCCCCCGCGCTCTTGGCCGAACTGCTCGATAAATCGGCAAGTTACATGGGTGGCGAACCGCATGTGATCAACCTCTCGCTCTTGCCCCATACCGAGCAAGACCTTGTTTGGCTGGATGAAACGGCGGGCGAAGGTGCGGTCACGATCCTGTCGCGCGGCTATGGCAATTGCCGGATCACCGCGACCGCGTTGCCGCATGTGTGGCGTGTGCAGTTCTTCAATTCGATGGATGCGCTGATCCTTGATACGTTTGAAGTGACGACCATGCCCGAAGTGGCGCTTGCCGCGCGCGAAGACCTTGAAGACAGCGCGGGCCGCATTCGCGAAGTGCTGGAGGCCATTCGATGACCGCCCCACGCGCTGGGTTTGAAGGCAGCTATCTGGGTGCCAATGACCGCATCTCTGATCAGGCGATCATGGAATGCAAAATCTGCTGGACGCCCTATGACCCCGCACAAGGCGATGATTTTCGTCAGGTCCTGCCCGGAACGCCCTTTGCGGCGCTTCCCGAAGATTGGCACTGCCCAAATTGCGATGCGCCGAAAGAGCAGTTCATTGTGCAGTCAGACCCCGGCGCGCCGGGACTGATTGAGCAAAAGCGCATTGACGACCAAGTCGCACTTTTGGTCGCCGATTTCCGCGAGATTTGGCACGCGAAAATGCGCGATGTGCCGCTGGTGAACAAAGCCCTTTCGATCGAGGCGGTGGGCTTTATGCCCTACGAGGGGCGCGGTCTGGGCGTGTTGATGTCGCCTTGGTTCATGAACCTGATCGTTCTGCCGGGCGAAGGAGAGGATTGGTCCACCTTGACGCCGGGCGACAAAGAAGATTTGCGCTTCCCCTCGGGCACCTATGAATTCATCCACAACCGGCGTGAAATGGTGGGCGGCTATAAGGCTTGCGCGCTCTTTTCCGCTATGGGGGATTTCCAGACCCAGATGCAGGCGCGCGATGTCGCCCGCGCGGTGATGGGGGAACTCTTCAAAGAGGAAAATCGCGCCGAAACCACCCGCTCGGGCGACATTCGTGCCGCGCGGGAGGCGGAATTGGCTGCCGTCGAAGCGGCGGAAGTGGAAGAGGCCGAGGCACAAGCCCGGGCCGAGGCG
This sequence comes from Rhodobacter sp. JA431, assembly GCF_900217725.1. Lineage (NCBI taxonomy): Bacteria > Pseudomonadati > Pseudomonadota > Alphaproteobacteria > Rhodobacterales > Rhodobacter > Rhodobacter sp. JA431. The sequence goes on along the minus strand of NZ_OBMP01000001.1, from coordinate 136,723 downwards.
CTGGTGCAACCCAGCCGCCGTCAGTTGATTTCGGCGGGGCTTGCGAGCGACAAGCCGGAGGAGGGCACGGCGTGAGCGCCGATCTCGGTATTCGACTGGCCTCGGATGGCGCGCGCCTGGTGGCTGAGATCACGCCGCCCGATCCGCTGCCATTGGCGCAATTGCTGATTGGGCGCCCGGTTGAAGAGGCGGCAGAACTGCTGCCGCGTCTTTTCAACCTTTGTGGGGCGGCGCAAGGCCATGCCGCGCGGCTGGCTTTGGGGCTGCACGGCACAGCGGAATTGGCGCAGCGCGAGATTTTGCGCGACCACCTTGCCAAAATCTGCCTGATCTGGCCGCGCTTGTTGGACCTGCCGCCCCGCCCCCTGCCCGAGAACTGGGCTGAAGGTGGGGCCGTGTTGCAAGACTGGATTTGGGGCGGGCCAAAGCCCGAGCGACTTGCGGCTTTTCTCGTTTCTGGCAAAGGGGTTGCGCCGCTTCTGGCGGAGGTTGCGCATCGGTTTTCGCCCGGTGATGCGGTGGCCGATTTGCCGCCGCTGACCAATCCGATGACCTTGATCCCGCAAGAAAATTCGCCCGCAGGACGGGTGGCTGATGCGCCCTTAATGCACCAAGCAGAAACGCTATGGGGGCGGGGGCCTTTGTGGCGCGTGCTGGGGCGGATCATTGATTTGCATCGCTTGGCCGAGGCGCCCTTGCCCTCTGAATTGCGCCCAGATGGCACTGCCGTTGTGGCGGCGGCACGCGGCGCCTATGCACTGGCCGCGGATGCCGAAGAGGGCCGCTTGGCGCGTTTGGCGCGCGTGACCCCCACCGATCATTTGCTGGTCGAAGGGGGGGCTTTGGACCAAAGCCTTGCTGCACTGCCGCCAAATAAGGCCGAGCTGGCGGCCTTGGTCGTGGATATTCTGGACCCGTGCTTCCCCGTGCATTTGGAGATGGCTGCCAATGCATGAGATGTCGATTGTTGAGGGCATTCGCTCGGTCATTGAAGACGCAGGCCGCACGCAGGGGTTTGAGCGGGTCACCAAGGTGCGGCTCGAAATTGGCCGCATGTCGGGGGTAGAGATCGGCGCGCTCGAATTCGCCTTTGACGTGGTGATGAATGGCTCCATCGCCGAAGGGGCCGAACTCGAAATTCTTAACATTCCGGGCAAAGCTTTGTGCTTTGACTGCGAAAAAACAGTAGAAGTTGAACATCGTCTCGATACCTGCCCCAGTTGCGGTGGCGCGCGCCTGTTGGTGCAAGGTGGCGACGAAATGCGGATCAAAGATCTGGAGGTGCTCTGATGTGCACGGTTTGCGGCTGTGGTGGCCATAGCGTCGAAGATCAATTCAAGGCGCATCTGGAAAAGACGGGGCAGGCGATGGCGGCTCCGAAAGCGCCCTTCGCGGTGCTGGCTACGGCGGCAGGCGCAGTTGCATCGCACAGCCACTCCCATGATCATGGCACCATTCACGCCCACGGGGCGGAGTGCACACATGATATCCACCTTGGTCACGGCCCGGCAGGCACCGAAGTGCCCGGCATGACGCAGGCGCGTTTGGTCGAGATTGAGACGGACATCTTGTCCAAAAACAACTCTTACGCCGCGCGGAACCGTGAAAACCTCGCGAAAAAGGGTGTTTTTGCAACCAACCTCGTTTCCTCTCCGGGCTCTGGCAAAACCACGCTTTTGGTGAAAACCATCGAAATGTTGGGGGGCGCCCCCTTGGCGGTGATTGAGGGCGATCAGCAAACCACCAATGATGCGGACCGTATCCGGGCCACCGGCGCGCCCGCGATTCAGGTCAATACCGGCAAGGGCTGCCATCTTGATGGGGCGATGATCGAACAGGCCTTGGCGCTGATGCCGCTGCCGGTTGGCGCGCTTTTGTTCATTGAAAACGTGGGCAACCTTGTGTGCCCGGCGGCCTTTGATCTGGGCGAAGATGCGAAGGTTGCGATTTTGTCTGTGACCGAGGGCGAAGATAAGCCCCTGAAATACCCAGATATGTTTGCGGCAGCCGGTTTGGCTTTGATCAATAAGGTCGATCTTGCCCCGCATTGTGATGTTGATCTCGATCTTTACGAAGCCAACATTCGCCGCGTGAACCCTGCGATTGACGTGCTGCGCGTTTCCGCCCGCACCGGCGAGGGGATGCAGGCTTGGCTGGATTGGCTGCGCGCCGGACTTGCGCGCAAGGCAAGCTGATGTCGGCGACGGCCCCCGCGATATTGCTCGTTGATGACGAGCCGCATTCGCTCAGCGCGATGAAACTCGCGCTGGAGGATGATTTTGACATCCTCACCGCCAAGGGGGCCGCTGAGGCGCTGGCGATCTTGGAAGAAGAATGGGTGCAGGTGATCATCTGCGACCAGCGGATGCCGGGGCGCACGGGCGTTGATTTTCTAACCGAGGTGCGCGAGCGCTGGCCCGAAACGGTGCGGGTGATCCTCACGGGCTATACCGATAGCGCCTCGATGATGACGGCGATCAATGAAGCCGGTATCCACCAGTTTTTGACCAAGCCTTGGCATCCTGAGCAGCTTTTGGCCTCGGCTCGCAACGCGGCGCGGATGTTTGCGTTGGCGCGCGAAAACGAGCGCCTCTCGCTTGAGATGCGGCTGCTGAACTCCACCCAAGAAAGCCGGGTGGAAAAGCGCCGCCGGGCGCTGCGTGAAGGGATGGGGTTTGAAACGATCCTGCGCAGTCCGCATTCGGCGATGAACGAGGCGGTGACGTTGGCGCGGCAATTTGCTAGTTTCGATGTGCCGGTTTTGGTGCGCGGCGAGCCGGGCTCTGGTCGCGCGCAAATGGCGCGGGCGATGCATTATGTGTCCTTGCGCTCCGACAAGCCGTTTTACGAACTCAACCTTACGGGCATGCCAGAAGAGCTTGCAATGGTTGAACTTTTCGGCGCGCGGCGGGGGATTTTGCCCGGTGGCGTCGCCAAGATTGGCCTTGCGCAAAAGGCTGACCGGGGCACGCTGTTCATTGCCGGGATCGAGACGGCGAGCCCGGCGCTGCAGCTCGCGCTGATCCGTATGTTGACCGAAGGCGCCGTCACCCCGCTTGGTGGGCAGGAAACCGCGAGCACGAACCTGCGGCTGATCACCGGCGCTTCTGCCGATTTGCGCGCGCTGGTGGCAGAGGGCAGCTTCCGTTCGGACCTTTATTATGCGCTCTCCACCGGGGAGGTGACGATCCCGCCGCTGCGTGCCCGGCGGGGAGATGTGGCGATCTTGGCGCAGAACTTCTTGGCCGAGGCGGCGGCGCGGCACGGCAAGCCGGTTCTAGGCTTTGATGGCCCGGCGCTTGATTTTCTTGAGAATTACGATTGGCCGGGCAACCTGCGCGAACTTTCTAACGAGGTTACGCGGATGCTGATGTTTGCGCAGTCAAATACGCTTGGGGCTGATCTAATCTCGCGCCACATTTTGCAGGCCGCTCCGAATGAAGAGGGCGCAGATCGTTCGGCTGAAGAGGTGATGACGGCCTCTGGCACGCTCAAAGACCGTGTTGAACTGATTGAAATGCGGATCTTGCGCGAAACACTGACGCGTTGCCGCTGGAACAAAAGCCGCGCGGCGGCGGAACTGGGGCTCAGCCGGGTCGGGCTGCGCGCCAAGCTGGAAAGATACGGCATCATCGACCCTTCGGGGCGGGTGTCCGAAGAGGAGGAAAGCTGATGTGTCTGGGCATTCCGGGGCAGATCGTTGAGATCACCGATGCAGCGCGCATGGCCGCGATGGCCGAGGTCTCGGGCGTGCGGCGCGAGGTGAATGTGGCTTGCGTGGCCGAGGGCCCGCTTGAGGGACTCATCGGTCAATGGGCGCTCATTCATGTGGGTTTTGCGATGAGCCTGATTGATGAAGAAGAAGCCGCGAAAACGCTGGACGCGCTGCGCGATTTGGGCGAGGCGCAAGAGGCGCTGGAGCAGATGGCGGCGGGCGATGCGGCGCTGGAGGGGCGGGCATGAAATTCGCCTCTGAATTCCGCGATCCGGCGCTGGCCAAGGCACTTTTGGCCGAAATCGCCAAGCTGGCGGATCAAATCGGGGCCAGTAAAGAAAAGCCCGTGCACATTATGGAGATTTGCGGCGGGCATACGCATTCGATCTTCCGCTATGGGCTGGATAAGCTGATCCATGAGGGGGTCGAATTTATCCACGGCCCCGGCTGCCCGGTCTGTGTGCTGCCGCGTGCGCGGGTCGATGAATGCATTGAAATTGCCCAAAAAGACGGTGTGATCTTTTGCACCTTTGGCGATGCGATGCGGGTGCCGGGCTCGAAACTGAGCCTTTTGCAGGCAAAGGCCGAGGGCGCGGATGTGCGCATGGTCTATAGCCCGCTTGATGCGCTGGAAATTGCGCGCCGCAACCCCGCGCGCGAGGTGGTGTTTTTCGGGCTGGGGTTTGAGACCACAACACCTTCGACTGCGCTTGCCATTCAGGCGGCGGAGCGCGAGGGGCTGACGAATTTCTCGGTCTTCTGCAACCACATCACCGTGCCGGAACCCATTAAGGCGCTATTGGATGACCCGCATATGTGCCTTGATGGTTTTATCGGGCCGGGCCATGTGTCGATGGTGATTGGCATTCATCCCTATGATTTCATTGCGCAAGACTATGGCAAGCCGATCGTCGTGGCGGGGTTTGAGCCGACCGATCTTTTACAATCGGTGCTGATGGTGCTGCGCCAGATCGCTGAAGGCGTGGCGCGGGTGGAAAACCAATATGCCCGCGTGGTGCCCGAGCATGGCAATAAGGTCAGCATCGCCGCGATGGCGGATGTTTATGAAAAGCGCCCGTCGTTTGAATGGCGGGGTTTGGGCGAGATTGATGCCTCTGGCCTGCGCATCCGGGAGGCCTATCGCGCCTTTGACGCCGAAGAGAAATTCGCCATCGGCTATGCGGGCGTGCGCGCTGTCGTCGAAGAGGCCGAGGGCTGCGCTTGTGGTGCGGTGATGACGGGGCGCATGAAGCCGCCGGCCTGCCCGCAATTTGGCAAGGGCTGCACGCCCGAAATGCCGCTGGGCGCGTTGATGGTAAGTTCTGAGGGCGCTTGCGCGGCCTATTGGCAATATGGGGGCGCGCGGGCGGCGGAGTAATCGCCCCAACGCGGTGCAGGAGCAAAGAAAATGGCACTCAGAGACACGCGGGTGACGTTGGCGCATGGCGGCGGCGGCAAAGCGATGCGGGACCTGATTGAAGAGGTTTTCACGGCGGTATTCCAGCCGCCGGGAATGGAAGATCAGGCGCGGCTAACGGCGGAGGCTTTGGCGGTTTCCGGTGCGCGGTTGGCCTTTACCACCGACAGTTACGTTGTCAGCCCGGTTGAATTTCCGGGCGGTGATATTGGCAAGATCGCCGTTTGCGGCACGGTCAATGATTTGGCGGTGGGCGGGGCCAAGCCGCTGTGGCTCTCGGCCGCGTTCATCATCGAAGAAGGCACCGAGATTGCGCTGTTGCGCCGGATTGTGGCGACGATGGCGCGCGAGGCGGAGGCCGCAGGTGTGCGCATCGTGACGGGCGATACCAAAGTGGTGGGGCGCGGCGCTTGCGATGGCGTGTTTGTCACCACCGCCGGTGTGGGCGTGATTGCGCCGGGCTGTGAGATGGCGGCGGGTCTTGTGCGCCCCGGTGATGTGGCCGTCGTGAATGGTGTGCTGGGCGATCATGGAGCGACGATCTTGGCCGCGCGGGGCGATTTGGCGCTTTCGAGCGCGATTGAAAGCGATTGCGCGGCGCTGGGCCACCTTATGGCCGATGCGATGCAAGCCGCGCCTGATATGCGCGCGGCACGGGATTTGACGCGGGGCGGTTTGGCCTCGGCGCTCAACGAAATCGCGCAAGCGGCGGGTTGTGGCATTGTGATTGAGGAAGAGGCTTTGCCGCTGCGTGCCGAAGTGGTGGGCATGTGCGAGATTTTGGGCCTTGATCCGCTTTACCTCGCCAATGAGGGGCGGCTGGTCACCTTTGTGCCCGAAGATCAGGCCGAGGCCGTGCTTGCCGCGATGCGCGCGCGGCCCGAGGGCGCGAGGGCTTGCATTGTGGGGCGGGCGGTGGCCGAACACGCCGGGCAAGTGCGGATGCGCACGGCCTTTGGCGGATCGCGCATTGTCGATATGCTGGTGGGGGAACAATTGCCGCGGATTTGTTGACCTTATCGCGCCGGGTGGCGGGAATTGCGGCTCTTACAACTCGCGCGCGATAATTCAGTTGACAGATTTGGGGTTCCGCCTCTCTCATAGGGTGGAAGTTCCCGCAAACTCTTTGTAGGTCAGGCCCTTGTGGCTTGAAAATTTGAAGGCGCGCAAAGCTGGAGCCCACGGCGGTTTCGTCTGCGGCTAGTCCGGAAAGAAGAGGCGATGGACGACACGAACGAGACCCTTCCCGAAGCCCCGGAAGACACCGCACCCAACGCAACTGGGCAGGGGAAGGAAGGTCTATCGGGAGAGGCCGGAACGCCTTCTGCCGAGGTGGGGCAGCCTCCGCTTCTTATGATGGAAGATCCTGCTGTAGGACCGCAGGCTGTCGTTGCCATTGGGGCTTCTGCCGGTGGGCTTGATGCGCTTGAGCGGCTGTTTTCCGGTCTGCCGTCCAACACGGGCGCGGCCTATGTGGTGATCCAGCATCTGTCGCCCGATCATAAATCGATCATGGCCTCGCTCTTGGCGCGCCATACCAAAATGCCGGTGGTGACGGTGGAAGATGAGATGGCGCTTGCGCCGAACTCGGTCTTTCTGATCCCGCCGGCCACGATCATGACGCTGGAGGGGCGGCATTTGCGGCTTGCGCCCAAAGATCGCCGCGTGCTCTCGCTGCCGATTGATGCGTTTTTCACCTCGATGGCGGCGGGCTATGGCGACCGCGCTGTGGCAGTGGTGCTTTCGGGCACGGGGTCTGATGGCACGCGCGGGGTTTCTGCGGTGCATGCGGCGGGCGGGGTCGCGATTGCGCAAGACCCGCGCGATGCGCGCTTTGATGGTATGCCGCGCTCGGCCATCGCGACAGGCTTCATTGACAGTTCGATGAATATCGACCGGATCGGGCCGTGGATTGCCGATTATCTTGTGCGCCGCCCGGCTTTGGCTGCGGCGGCTGCGGCGGATGCGGCCGATGGGCCGAAAACCGGGGCTGACAGCAAATCCGCCTTGCCGCGCCAGTTTGAAGGGCTGGAGCCGCAGGAGGCTTTGGGCCGGATTGTCGAAATTCTTTCGCTTTCGGGCGAGGTGAATTTCACCGATTACAAAGCGGGCACGGTGCAGCGCCGGATTGAGCGGCGCATGGGCGTGCGCCAGATCACGGAGCTTTCCTCTTACCTTGAACTGCTAACGCAAGACCGTGCCGAATTGGCCACTTTGCGCCGCGAAATGCTGATCCCGGTCACCTCGTTCTTCCGCGATCCTGAGTCTTTTGCGGAACTTTCTGAGCGTGTGATCGAGCCTTTGGTGGCCGAGGCGGCTGTGGGCTCCACCTTGCGGGTGTGGTCGGCGGGCTGCGCCACGGGCGAAGAAGCTTATACGATCGCGATGCTTTTCTTTGATGCGTTTGAGCGGGCAGGGCGCTGGCCAACGCTGAAGATTTTCGCCACCGACGTGGAGCCGGTGAATATTGAACAGGCGGCGACTGGGTTTTACCCCGAAACCATCGCCGCCGATCTGCCCAGCACCTTCTTGGAGCGGTTCTTTACGCCGCGTGGGGGCCAGTTTGTGGTGCGGCCTGAATTGCGCCAATCCATTGTTTTTGCGCGCCATAACCTACTTTCCGACCCGCCGTTTACGCGGATGGATTTGGTTAGCTGTCGCAACACACTGATCTATCTGCGCCCCGAGGCGCAAGAGCGCGCGCTGAAGCGGATGCATTACGCCTTGCGCCCCGGCGGCTATCTGTTCCTTGGTGGGTCTGAGGCGCTGGTGCAGGTGCAAGACGATTTCACCGTGCTTTCGGCGCGCCACCGGATTTGGCAGGCGCAGCGCTCTGGCTCGGCGCCGCTCACGGATCGGAAAACCGGGCTTTACGTCAACCCGCGCCCGCCGCGCAGCCGGAGCGAAAATGCGCCGCAAACCGCGATGGAGCGGGGTTTTGCGGCGCTGCAAAAAGCCTATGCGCCGCCGCCGTCTTTGTTGATCAACGCACGCCATGAAATCTTGCATTCTTATGGCGATATCAGCGGTTTTATGAAGCTGCGCGAGGGTGTGGCCACGCTTGAGATCGGGCGGATGCTGATTGAGCCGCTTCTGCCCGTGGCCTCGGCGCTTTTGTTTAAGGCCGCGCGGCTGGGCGAAGAAGCGATGTCCGACCCGCTGCACTTGGCCGAGGGTGTCGCCGGGCCGGAGCCGTTTTGGGTGCGGCTGAAGGTGATGCCAGTGGCTGCGCAGCAAGAAGCGGTCGCGGACGATGTGAAGCTTTACCTGCTCTCCTTTGAGACGGTGCCCTCGGACGAAGATGATGTGCCCGCGATCGACATTGACCGCGAGGTGGGCGCACGCATTGAAATGCTGGAGGCCGAACTCGCGATGACGCGCGAGAGCCTGCAGGCGATGATCGAGGAACTTGAGACCTCGAACGAGGAATTGCAGGCCACCAACGAAGAGATGATGGCCTCAAACGAGGAACTGCAATCGGCCAACGAGGAGTTGCAGTCGGTCAACGAAGAACTGAACTCGGTCAACGCCGAATACCAAGAAAAGATCGACCTGCTGAACCGCTCCAACGCTGACCTTGATAGCCTGACGCGGATCATGGCGATGGGGGCGATCTTTGTGGATGCCGATCTGCGGGTGACCCGGTTTAGCCCCGATGCGGTGGATTTGTTCCGCATCCGCGATGTGGATATTGGCCGACCCTTGGGTGATATCACGCATCGGCTCGACTATGCCGCGCTGCTCGACGATTTGCGCCGCACGATCAAGGGCCAGACCCGGACCGAGCGCGAGGTGACCGGGCTCAACGGGCGCCATTATCTGGTGCGGATGCTGCCCTATAAGGTGCCGTCGTCTGCGGCACAGGGTGTGGTGCTGACCTTTGTGGACATCACCCAGACGCGCAACTTGCAGCTATTGCAGGCGGTGATCGACGGTCTCGCCGAGCATGTCGCCGTGCTGGATCACAAGGGCGACATTATGCTCGTCAATGCCGCATGGACCCGTTTTGCCGCTGAAAACGGTGATCCGGGAAGCGAGCATACCGGGGTTGGTGTCAATTATGTGGGGCATTGCGATCTGGGCGATACGGCCATTGATAGTGGCTACGCGACCCGTGCGGTGGATGGCATTCGCGCGGTTTTGCAAGGCCGCTTAAGCCGGTTCTCGCTCGAATATCCTTGCGATGCGCCCGATTGCCCGCGCTGGTTCGTGATGCATGTGCGCCCGCTTGATGATCCGATCCAAGGCGCGGTGGTCAGCCATATTGAGATCACCCGCTGGCGCGAAAACAGTTCTGAGGAGCCCGCTGTGACATGAGTGAACGCCCCCCTGCGCAAGGTTCGACGGCAAGGCCGGTTCGCACCACAGCGGAGGAGGGGAGGTTTGGTCGTCAAGGCGCCTCGATCGATACGCAATTCGAGCAAGTTGAAACGCTGGTTGCCCACGCTGGCATGGCCGATGGGGTTGGCCGAATGTTGGCGCGGCTGCGCGTGCATGTGGCCGAGCAATCCATGGCGATGCTGGATTTGCTGGAACATGATCTGCGCCAACGTGCTGAAATGCAGGAATTGCGCGATCTTCTGGAACTGATGCCAGTGCCCGTCTTGTGCATCGGTCCGGGGTTGGATTTGCATTTTGCCAATCGGGCGGGACAGGCGTTCTTTGGGGCGCGGTGGCGCGATGATGGCGCGGCAGCCCTGCGCCATGCGTTGACCCGCCAGCAAGCAGCACGGCTTGTGGCGCGTCTGCCTGCGGATGAGGGCACTCAACTGAGCGCCGATGATCCGCTCGGTGCGCTCGTGTTGCATGTGGCTTCGGATAAGGACCAGACGGTCGCAGTTCAGCTCAGCGCCTTGCGCTGCCGCAAAAGCCATCCAGCGGCCGAGCCCAGATGGTGGCTTGTGTTGGACCCCGCCGGGGAAGGCATCGGGCCCGAGGTGGATTTGTATCGCCACCTTTTGGATGCCTCGCCAGATCCCCTTTGTGTGGCAGATACCGAAGGCCGGATGCTTGAGGTCAACAGCGCTTATCTGGCGCATCTTGGGCGCAATGCGGTTGATGTGATCGGCCATATGCGGCGCGAGTTCATGCCGCTGATTGATGCTTTGAAGCACGATCAGCTAGATGCGCGGGTGCGCGCCACGCAAAGCCCCTTTTCGTTTGAAGAAACGCGTTCCAGTGGCAGCCTGTTTGAGGCTGGCAGTCGGGTGCGCGTCGAAAAGCGTCCGCTGTTTGACGCGGCCGGGCAGGTCATGGGCATTGTCACTCAATCGCGGGATGTGACCGAGGAACGGCGGGTCAGTGAGCTTGCCGATATGGTTTTTGAGTATGCAAGCGATGCGATTGCGCTGACCAATCCGGACCTAAGGATCTTGCGCGTTAACACGGCTTTCGAGCAGTTGGCAGGCTTTGGCTTTGCACAAATTGACGGGCGTCCGTTGGTCGATTTGTTGTTCGACACGGGCGGCGCACGGCTGCGCGGGGACACTGGGCTTGCGATGCAATTGCGCGATACGCTCGCGAATGGCACCGACTGGAGCGGCGAGATAGCCCTGCGCAGTTCAGAGGGGCGGATTGTGCCCTGCTTGGGGCGGGTGTCGCGTTTGGCCGATGCCTCTGGAACAGTGCTTGGCTACGTCGCGTTTCTGTCGGACATGAGCCAATTGCGCCAGGCTAAGGCCGACAATCGACGGCTGGCCAATTTTGACTTGTTGACCGGTTTGCCAAACCGCCCCTTTTTGTCAGAGCGGATTGATGGCGGCATCGCTTCGGCCGAGCAGCGCGGGCGAGGCTTGGCGGTTTTGTTCCTTGATCTGGACGGGTTCAAGGCGGTCAACGACTCGCTGGGCCATGACATTGGGGACCTTCTCCTCAAGGCGGTGGCGCGGCGGTTGCAGATCGCGGTCGACGGGCAACAGTTTGTGGCGCGGATCGGCGGGGATGAATTCGTGATCTTGCTGGAAGGCGCATTGGCCGATCAGCCAGAGGCTTTCGCGCGTGCGCTTTTGGCGGATTTGGCGCGCCCGCTGGATTTGCCGGGGCTGCATGAATACCACCCTGCAGGCTCAATCGGGATCGCCTCTTACCCGGCGCATGGTGACAGCCGGGAAACGCTTTTGCGCAACGCCGATTTGGCAATGTATGAAGCCAAGCGCGCGCATGGCTCTGTGGTGCTTTACGAACATGAGATGGGGGTGAAAGCGCTGCGCGAATTGGAGTTGCGCACGGCGCTTTCTCGCGCGGTGGAACGGGGCGAGTTGGTGCTGCATTATCAGCCGCTCTTTCGTCTGGCAGATCGTAGCCTTTACGGGGCAGAGGCGCTTTTGCGCTGGAACCGACCGGGCGTTGGTCTGGAGAAGCCCGGAGATTTCATGCCCGTGGCAGAGCGCGCTGGCCTAATGCCGATGCTGGATCGTTGGGTTTTGCGTGAAGCCGTTGCCCAGCTTTCTAAATGGCGCGATGCGGGGGCCTTGCATGAAGGGTTCAAGCTTTCGATCAACCAAACCGCGGCGGATCTGGCCGAACCCGGATGGGCCGAGGCGCTGACGGATGCTTTGGTGCACGCGCATCAATGCGCCCCCGGTGCGCCACCGCTCGGCTTGCAAATTGAACTGACCGAAGAGCAACTGGCGCATGGGATGCCCGGTGCCGTAGAAACTCTGATGCGGCTGCGCACGATGGGAGTGCGGCTTGCGATTGATGATTTTGGCACGGGATATTCGAGCCTTGCCTACTTGACCCGGCTGCCGGTTTCGATGCTCAAGATCGCATCGGAATTCGTGCGCGACATCGAAAAAGATCCCAATGCGCAGTTGATCGTGGAAACCATCACCGGGCTTGCGCAACAATTTGGCTGCGCCACTTTGGCCGAGGGGATCGAAACCGAGGACGAGGCGCGTTTGCTCGACTCGATGGGCTGCGAATTGGGGCAGGGGTTCGTTGTCAGCCCTGCCTTGCCGCTAGCCGAGTTTGAGCGCCTGTTTTTGCGACCGCAGGCGCCCAAAACCTGAGCAAAGCCGCCTGTTGCGCCGCCCGAGCCTTGGCAGCACGCCGATGCGCTCTATCCTCAAGAAAAGCACGCATCGGCTTTTCATGCGTCTGCACCGATTTTCCAACCATGAAGAGGCCTGACGAATGACGACCTCAGACACTTCAAAGACTGAGATGGACACCACCAAACCTGCCAGCACGATGGCGGCAGGGCGCGGGATAGGAAATACCTATAGCTATGGCATCGCCATTGGCATCGCGCTCGCCATCGGCGGGTTTGAGATGGCGTGGAACGTTCATGCCCGCAATACCGCCATGACGATGGCAGGGATCACGATTTCGGTCGATGGCAGCGGTTGTACACCCTCTGCGCTCAAAATGCGTTCGGGCACAGCGACTTACAATATCGTCAATCGCTCCGCCCAGCCGCTCGATTGGCAAATCTTGCGCGATGGCGAGGTGGTCGCCGGACAAACGAGCATCGCCCCGGGCACCGCCGCCGCCGTCACCCAAGAGATGATCGCAGGAGACTACCAACTCATTTGCGGCTCGACCGCTGCGCCGAAGGGGGAGATCGAAGTCTTGCCTGTGACGATCATCCAGCGTTGAGTGGCTTGCGAAAAGGCGAAGGATTGGACGGGCGCGGCCAAGGCTGCGCCCGTTTTGTTTCACGCCGATCTTATCGACATGCCGATGAAACGATGAATCTCACGTTCAAATATATTTGTTGACTAAATCACTTTGAAAAAGTATCCGACAGGAAAAGTAAGAAATGTCGGAGCCGTCATGCTTGCCCCCTTGTTGATCATGCTGCGCGAAGGGCTAGAGGCCGCGCTGGTGGTGGCGATCATTGCCACCTATCTCAAGCGCACCGGGCGCGGCGCGTGGATCAAAACGATCTGGGTGGGGGTGCTCTTTGCGGTGGCGCTGTCGCTTTTTGTCGGCGCGGGGCTTCAGGCGATGCAGGCGGGCTTCCCGCAGCGTGCGCAAGAGGCGTTTGAAGCGGTGGTCGCTTTTATCGCCGTGGGCGTGCTGGTGTGGATGGTGTTTTGGATGCGCGCCGCTGCCCGTTCGATCCGCGACACGCTGGAAAGCGGGGTCGAGGCGGCCTTTGCGCGCGCGGGTCCGGGGCAGGGCACCGTTTGGGCGTTGATTGCGATGTCGTTCTTTGCGGTGGCGCGCGAAGGGCTGGAATCGGTTTTCTTCCTGCTCGCGATCTTCCAGCAAGCGCCGGGGCCAGAGGCACCTTTGGCTGCGCTGGCCGGGATTGTTCTTTCCATCGCGCTCGGTTGGGGCATTTACGCGGGCGGCTTGCGGCTCAACCTGCGGCTTTTCTTCCGCGTTTCGGGGCTCTTTATCCTTTTTGTGGCGGCGGGGCTGTTTTCGGGCGGGCTGCGCAGCCTGCATGAGGCGGGGCTGTGGAACCTTGCGCTCACCCCCGCATGGGATCTTAGCCAAGTGTTGCCGATGTCTTCGGTCTTGGGCTCCATCCTTGCCGCGCTCTTTGGCTATCACGAAACCCCCGGCCTTGGTGAAGTGCTGGCTTGGGCGGTGTTCTTGGCGCTGACCTTGCCGTTCTTCCTGCGCCCCGCCCCCGTTGCCCAACCGCAAGAGGCTTGATCCATGACCACGTCTGACCAACAGGCCCCGTCGGGCAAATTGACGAACACGTTGATCGCCGCAGGTGTGATCGCGACGATGGGCGGCATTGGGATTTTCTGGAGCGTGTCTGCGGGCATCAATCCGGTTGCAGACGATGCGACGGTGATTACCGTCGATGGCAACACCTGCGCGCCTTTCGCGCTTGAACTGCCCGCCGGTAAAACGACCTTCCAGATCATCAACGCCTCGGATCGGCCCTTGGAATGGGAAATTCTGGATGGGGTAATGGTGGTAGCCGAGCGTGAAAACATTGCTCCGGGTTTTTCCGCCAGCCTGACCGAAGTGCTCAAACCCGGCAGCTATGAAATCACCTGTGGTCTTTTGTCAAACCCGCGCGGCAGCCTTGAAGTGCTCCCCACCGCAGCCAGTGAAGCGGCGCGGACGGCCCCGCCAGTAGCCGAATTTGTTGGCCCCTTGGCCGAGCGGCAAGTGCAATTGATGCGTGCAGGTTCCAAATTCTCCAAATCTACCAAAGCCTTGCATGCGGCATTGGTGGCCGGTGATTTGGATGGTGCGAAAACCGCATGGCTGAGCGCCGCGCAAGATTGGGCACGGCTTGGCTCGGTGTCTTTGCGCGCGGCAGATTTGACAAACCGTATCGCGCCACATCCCGAAATGCTGGTGGATGGCGAGACTGATCCCGGCTTCATCGGGCTCACTCGGATCGAATATGCGCTGTTTTCCCAAGGCTCGGCTGCAGGTCTTGCCCCGGTGGCTGAGGCCTTGGTCGAAGATGCAAGCGCTTTGCAAGCCCGGATCAAAGCCGTGAAAGCTGCCCCTGCAGATATGGCGGCGGATGCTGCGAAACAGGCACGTATTCTGGCCGAGGGGCAAATTGCGGCGGGGCTGTCGCGCCATGCGCGGGCGGATGCCGCTTTGCTCGGCGCGGCGCTCGACGGGCTCAAACGCTCTATGGCCGCAGAACTGCCGCTGATTGCCGGGGCGGATGCTGCATTGGCCCAAGCCATTGAGGCCGCCTTTGGCGCGGCGGAAGAGACTGTCACCGCAACCCCCTATGACCCTGCCGCCAGCGCCACTGCCTTTGGTGCCTTGGCCGATGCGCTTTCACGGGTCAACCGGGCCTTGTCGTTGGAGATTTAAAATGTCCGAGATGAACGAAAGCCGCCGAGCCCTGCTCAAGGGGCTGGGCTTGGGGCTTGCAACCTGTCCCTTCGCTTTGGGGGCGGCACAGGCGGAGACGGCGCAAGTCACAGCCGCACCGCAACAGGGCGTTGCTTCGGCGGAGGATAGGGTTTCGCCCTATGGGCTGCATCAGCCCGGTATTGCAACCAACCGCCCGGCGTGGGGCATGGTGGCAAGCTTTGATGCCATTGTAGACACGCCTGCGGATTTGGAGCGGTTATTGCGCCGCCTGACCGAGCGCATTCGTTTTCTGACAAGCGGTGGCGCGGTGCCCGAACTCGACCCGAAACTGCCGCCTGCCGATAGCGGCATTTTGGGTCCGGTGCTGCGCCCGGACGCACTCACCATCACGCTGGGCCTAGGGGCTTCGCTGTTTGAACGCCATCCTTGGCTGGCGCCGCATCGCCCCGCGCAATTGGTGCGGATGACCTCCTTCCCGAATGACGCGCTCGACGCCGATCAGTGCCACGGTGATATTGCACTGCAAATCTGCGCCAATACGCAAGACACGATCATCCATGCGCTGCGCGATATCTTGAAGAACCTGCCCGACCAATTGGTGCTGCGCTGGAAGCAAGAGGGCAATGTGCCGGTGATCGCGCCGCAACCGCCCGGTGTGGTGGAATCGGCGCGCAATTTCCTTGGCTTCCGCGATGGCTCGGCGAACCCCGACCCGGCGGATGCCGCGTTAATGGAGCGTGTGCTTTGGGTGCAGGGGCCGGGCTGGGCCGCAGGCGGCAGCTATATGGCGGTGCGCGTGATCCGCAATTTTGTCGAACGCTGGGACCGTGCGCCGCTTTTGGAGCAAGAGCGGATCATGGGCCGCACCAAAGTGA
This sequence comes from Rhodobacter sp. JA431, assembly GCF_900217725.1. Classification (NCBI taxonomy): domain Bacteria; kingdom Pseudomonadati; phylum Pseudomonadota; class Alphaproteobacteria; order Rhodobacterales; genus Rhodobacter; species Rhodobacter sp. JA431. The sequence continues at coordinate 120,960 of NZ_OBMP01000001.1, read as the reverse complement.
CCGGCGCGCCGCTGGATCTGCCCAGTGGCAGCGAGGCCGACACCCCCGATTATGCCGCCGACACGGCGGGCGAAATGACCCCGCTTGATAGCCATATTCGGCTGGCGAACCCGCGCGATGCGGGCGGCGAACGGCATCTGATGCTGCGTCGTCCCTTCAACTATTCCAATGGGGTGACGCGTTCGGGCCAGCTCGATCAGGGGCTGTTGTTCATCGCCTATCAAGCGAGCTTGAACGAGGGCTTCATTGCCGCGCAAACGCGCCTCAATGGCGAACCTCTTGAAGAATATATCAAACCCGTTGGGGGCGGCTACTTCTTTGCCCCGCCCGGCTTTTCAAACGTCCCCAATGACTATCTTGGCCGTCAGCTGATCGACGCCATTGGCCGCACCCCAAGCAAGACCTGAGAAAGGATGCAACCGATGAAAACCCTGCCGCTTTTTGCTGCCCTTCTGGCCACGACCACCGCGCCCGCACTTGCCGAACAAGCGCCGCTCGACCTTGTTGGTCCGATTGCCGAGTACAAGCTCTATGTTTCTGAAAACACAGATATTCTGGTCGAGGAAACCCGCGCCTTCACCGAAGCGGTGAAAGCGGGTGAGATTGAAAAAGCCAAAGCGCTCTTTGCGCCCACCCGGCTGAGCTATGAGCGGATCGAGCCGGTGGCAGAGCTGTTTGCCGATCTTGATGCGCCGATTGATGCGCGCGCCGATGATTACGAACAGGCCGAGGCGGACCCGGAATTTACCGGTTTCCACCGTCTGGAATATGCGCTCTGGGTCGAAGGCAAGACTGACCATGTGACGGAAATCGCGGACAAGCTTCAGGCCGATATTGAAGAACTGGCCCGCCGGATCGACAGCCTGACCTTCCCGCCAGCTGTTGTTGTGGGCGGCGCGTCGGTGCTGATGGAAGAGGTGGCCGCCACCAAAATCTCGGGCGAAGAAGACCGCTATTCGCGCACAGATCTGTGGGATTTCCACGGCAACTTTGATGGCGCGTGGAAGATTGTCGAACTCTTTGCCCCGCATGTGGAAGACGAAGCCTTCCTGAACTCGGTCGAGGGCAACTTTGACAAGGTCCGCGATACGCTTGGCAAATACCGCGAGGGTGAGGGGTTCGTGAGCTACGAACACCTCAGCGATGAGGATCGCCGCCGTCTTTCGGCACTGGTCAACACGCTAGCGGAAGATCTTTCCACCCTGCGCGGCCGCCTTGGTCTGATCTGATCACATGAAAAAGGGCGCAGCCAAGGCTGCGCCCGTCGTTTTTGCAAAGGCTGGGCTTAGCCTTTTTTGACGGCTTTCAGCTTGTCGATGCCAAGCGCCTTCATCGCCGCCTTTTCATAGAAGGTTTCCGAGGTGCCACGGCGCAGCTTGTGCATGAAGTAGCGCTCAAACCCTTCTTTCGCCCAATGCACCCATTTGCCTTGCGCCGACCAGTTGACGTTGCGCGGCGGGATTTGCGGTTGCGCCACGAAGGCAATGCCTTGGTCGCCGAAGTCGGCCAGACAAACCGCGTTCCAAGTGCCGACCTCATCGGCCTCTAGCCCGCGCACGATCCGGCCCACGTTATGTGCGGTGGCGGTGACCATCGATTCAATCATGAAGCCGGTTTTCGGCACGCCGCAGGGCACCGGCGTCGGCACCACAGGCGGGATCGCCACACAAACGCCCACAGCAAAGACGTTTTTGTATTTCGGGTTTTGCTGGTGCTGATCCACGATCACAAAGCCGCGCGGGTTTACCAGCCCCTCAAGCCCCATCAGCGGTTTGATGCCGCGGAAGGCGGGCAGCATCATCGCATAGCCAAAGGGCATTTCTTTCTCGGCTTTGACGGAACCATCATCGTTGATTTCCTCAACGATCATCTTGCCGTCTTCGACCTTTTTGACGCGGCACGAGGTCATGTATTTGATGTGCTTCTCGCGCATGTTGGATTCGAGAAGGCCCTTCGTGTCGCCCACGCCATCAAGACCAAGGTGGCCCACATAGGGTTCCGAGGTGATGAAGGTCATCGGCACCTTGTCGCGGATTTTGGCTTTGCGCAGCGCGGTGTCGAGGATGAAGGTGAACTCATAAGCCGGGCCGTAGCAGCTTGCACCTTGCACCGCACCGATGATGATCGGGCCGGGGTTTTCGCAAAACCGCTCAAAGGCCACGCGCGCATCTTCGGCGTGGTCGATGTGGCAGATCGATTGGGTAAAGCCATCGGGGCCAAAGCCTTCGATCTCATCAAAGGCGAGTTCCGGGCCTGTGGCGATGACGATGTAATCGTAGCTGACCGATTGGCCATTGACCAATTCAACCCGGTTTTCCTCCGGATGCAGCTTTTCGGCAGCCACCGGAATGAAGTCGATATTTTTCTTTTTCATCGTCGGCGCAAGGTCGACGGTGATTTCTTTACGGCTCCGCCAGCCCACGGCGACCCACGGGTTCGAAGGCACAAAGTGGTAATGCGGGTCTTTGGTGATGACGGTGATCTTGTCTTCCTTGCGCACCTGTTCGCGCAATTCGTAGGCCATAATGGCGCCTCCAAGACCGGCGCCAAGAACCACGATATGAGCCATGCTGTCCCTCCCCTGAACTGGCTGTGGGCCAAAGCCCATTTTCATGCATATCTCTGAATATGAAGGGTGCGGCTGTCAAGCACGAGTTGCGAAGATGTGTCGCATTGCCTTCAAGGAAAACGAAAAAGGGTGGACATAAGTCCACCCTTCAACCTTAGCACGATTTTTTCGTTGGTCACTTCGGCATTTCAGCCGAAACGCCTTCCACGAAGAAATTCAGGCCCGCAAGCGCGCCATCATCGGGGGTTTCGCCTTCCGCCAACCAGACGCTCCCGTCTTGTTTGTTCAGCGGGCCGGTGAAGGGGTGGTATTCGCCCGAACCGATCATTTCGATCAGTTTTTCGGCTTCGGCTTTCACTTCGGCAGGGACGGCCTCGGTGATCTCACCGATTTTCACCATGCCGGTGCCAATGCCGCCCCAAGTCGCGTCGGCGCTCCAGGTGCCTTCGAGCGCGGCGGTGGCGCGTTCGACGTAATAGGGCGCCCAGTTGTCGATGGTCGAGGCGACACGCGGGCTCGGCATGAAGGCTTCCATGTCGGAGGCTTGGCCGAAGGTGTAGACGTTGCCCGCTTCTTGCGCTTTGGCCTGCGGCGCGGTCGAGTCGGTGTGTTGCAGCACGAAATCGCAGCCTTCGGCGATCAGCGCGGCGGCGGCATCGGCTTCTTTCGCCGGATCGAACCAGGTGTAGGCCCAGACCACTTTGATCTCCACATCCGGGTTCACCTTCTTGGCGTGGATGTAGGCGGCGTTGATGCCTTGGATCACTTCCGGGATCGGGAAGGAGCCGATATAGCCGATTTTGTTGGTTTTGGTCATGCGGCCCGCGATGGTGCCTTGGATTGCGCGGCCCTCGTAGAAGCGCGCATCATAGGTGCCAAGGTTTTCCGAGCGCTTGTAGCCAGTGGCGTGCTCGAATTTCACATTCGGGAATTTCGCGGCCACGTTGACGGTGGCATCCATGAAGCCAAACGAGGTCGCAAAGATCAGCTGGTTGCCTTCGAGCGCAAGCTGGGTCAGCGCGCGTTCGGCATCCGGGCCTTCCGGCACGTTTTCGATATAGGTGGTTTGAACCTTGTCACCGAGCGCTTCTTCGATCGCGCGGCGGCCCACATCATGCTGATACGACCAGCCCATGTCGCCCACGGGGCCAACATAGATGAAGCCGATTTTCAGCGGCTCATCCGAGGCCCAAGCGGGCAGGCCGAGCCCGGCAAGCGTCGCGGTGGCGGCGGTGGTTTTCAGAAAGGATCTGCGGTCCATGGGAACTTCCCTTGCTTTGGGCGGCATCGCCCGGGTGGTTGCCTCGCATGAGGCGGGGTTTGTGCCTCAGTTGGAGGCGTGGAACGACCGCCCTAGCGCCGCCGGCGCGGCCGGGGCTCCGTGGCGGTGGGTGGCAGACAAAATCACCAGCACAAGCACGGTGATGACATAAGGGGCCATCGACAGAAGGTGAACCGGGATCGCATAGCCCGCGGCCTGAAGCTGGAGTTGCAGCGCGGTGATGCCGCCAAAGAGGTAAGCGCCAATCAGCACCCGCTCGGGCTTCCAGCTGGCAAAGACCACGATGGCTAGCGCAATCCAGCCCGCGCCAGCGGTCATGCCCTCGGTCCATTGCGGCACGCGCACAAGGCTGAGGTAAGCCCCCCCCATGCCCGCAAGCGCGCCCCCAAAGGCCAGCGCGGCAAACCGCACCGCAATCACCCGATAGCCAAGCGCATGGGCGGCATCATGGTTTTCGCCTACGGCGCGGATGATCAGCCCCATGCGGGAGTATTTGAGAAAAGCCCAAGTCACCGCGACAAGGATCAGGGAGAGATAAACCACCCAGTCATGGTGGAAGAGGATCGGGCCAAGCACCGGCATATCGCTTAAGGGGCCAAGGTCGATCTTGGTGGTGGGCGGCGGGCGAATGCCCTCAAACCCTTTGCCAAAAAGCGCCGAAAGCCCCAAGCCAAAAAGCGTGAGCGCAAGGCCCGTGGCGGTTTGGTTTGAGAGCAAAATCTGCGTAAGCAGCGCAAACAGGCTGGCCAAAAGCGCCCCGGCAATCGCCCCGCCGATAAAGCCCAAAACGGGGCTGCCGGTGGTGACGGCGGTGGCAAAACCCGCCACCGCGCCCAAGATCATCATGCCTTCCACGCCAAGGTTCAGCACACCCGCCTTTTCGGCCACAAGCTCGCCCGTGGCCGCCAGCAAAACCGGTGTCGATGCCGCCATCAAAGCGGCAATCAGGGTGACGATATCAATGCCGCCGATCATGCGCGCTCCCTCCCGAGGCGAAGACGGTAATGCGTTAGCAGGTCGAATCCCAAGAGGAAAAACAAAAGCATCCCTTGGAACACCTGAATCGCCGCTGTGGGCAGGCCGAGCATCAATTGCGCCATGTCCCCGCCAATGTAGGTGAGCGCCATCAAAAGCCCGGCAAGCAAAATGCCCACCGCATTCAGGCGGCCCAGAAAGGCGACGATGATCGCGGTGAAGCCATAGCCCGCGTTGAAACTATCGGTGATTTGCCCGTTGGGCCCGGCGACCTCGAAAAGCCCTGCAAGACCTGCCAGCGCGCCCGAAAGGCCAAGACAGAACATCACCAGTTTTGCGGGCACAACGCCCGCAAACCGCGCGGCCCGCGGGGCCTCGCCCGCGGTGCGGATGCGAAAGCCCGCGATATGGCGTTGCATCAGCACATAAGTGGCAATCACCGCCAAAAATGCCGCCACCACGCCCCAATGCATGCCGGTGCCGGTGATCAGTTCGGGGTTATGGGCGGAAGGGTATTGTTGCAGGTTGCGCGAGCCGGGAAAGCCGTAGCCGTCCGGGTTTTTAAGCGGGCCAAAGGCGGCATAAGCCAAAAAGTTTTGCGCCACATAGACCAGCATCAGCGAAACAAGAATTTCCGAGGTGCCAAAAGCGGTTTTCAAAAGTGCCGGGATCATCCCCCAAAGCCAGCCGCCAAGCGCGCCTGCCACCACCATCGCCGGGAACAGCAAATGGCTTTCCGCCGGATAGGCCGCCAGCGCAACAGAGGCCCCCGCGAGCGCCCCCATGATATACTGGCCCTCGGCCCCAATGTTCCAAATGCCCGCACGAAAGCCCACCGCAAGCCCGGAGGCGATCAGGATCAGCGGGCCCGCTTTCACCAGCAATTGGCCCCGGAAATAGGCCGCATTCGGACCAAAGAGCGGATCATAAAAGATCACCTTGATCGCGGCGATCGGGTCTTTGCCCAAAGCGGCAAACAGAATTCCCCCCGCCACCATCGTGGCAAACACGGCCAAAAGCGGCGTGGCATAGGCCCAAAATTGCGACGGCGTGGGGCGTTTGACGAGGGTGATCATCGTACCGCCTCCTGCATCCCATGCGCGCCGCCGAGCATTAGGCCAATCTCTTCCATACTTAGCCCCTCGGTCGGGCGCGGGGCGGAAAGCCGCCCCTCGTTCAAGGCACAGAAGCGGTCCGATATTTCCATAAGTTCATCAAGGTCTTGGCTGATCACGATCACCGCTGCCCCCTTGGAGGCCAGATCAAGAAGCGATTGCCGGATCGAGGCGGCGGCGGCGGCATCCACCCCCCAAGTCGGCTGGTTCACCACCAACACTTCGGGCGCTTGCAGCACCTCGCGGCCAATCACGAATTTCTGCAAATTGCCGCCAGAGAGCGCGCGCGCGGCCACATGCGGCCCCGGTGTGCGCACGTCAAAGCCCGATATGATCTCTTCGGCAAAGCGCTTCGCCGCGCCCATGTTCAAAAATCCATTGCGGGTAAGCGGGCGGCGCACGGTCCCGGTGAGGATCGCGTTTTCCGTGAGGCTCAGGTTTGGCACAGCGGCATGGCCGAGCCGTTCTTCCGGCGCAGCCAGAAGCCCCAAACGGCGCCGATCATTCGGCCCCAAATCGGCAATGTCTTGGCCATGGAGGCTGACCGTGCCGGGGGCAGAAGGGCTTTCCCCTGAAAGGGTGGAAAGGAGCTCTTCCTGCCCGTTGCCCGCCACACCGCCAATGCCGAGCACCTCGCCCGCCGCCAAGGTGAAAGACACATCTTTCAGCGCCGGGCCAAACTGGCTCATGGGCGCAAGGTTGAGATGCGCGACCTCAAAGATTTTTGCGCCAAGTTTGCGGCCTGCACGGTCGGTCGCGGCAAACTCGCCGCCCACCATCAGTTCTGCCAATTCGCGGGCCGAATTTTCGCGCGGGGTGCAGCTGGCGACCACCTTGCCGCCGCGCAAGATCGTGGCGCTGTCGCAGAGGCTACGAATTTCCTCAAGCTTATGGGAAATATAAAGGATCGCCGTGCCTTCGGCTGCGAGCTTGCGCAACGTGCCAAACAGAATTTCCACCTCTTGCGGCGTCAGCACAGAGGTGGGCTCGTCCATGATCAGGAGCTTCGGGTCTTGCAAAAGACAGCGAATGATCTCCACCCGTTGCCGTTCGCCTGCCGACAAATCGCCGACCGTGCGCGCGGGATCAAGCGGCAGACCATAGGCGGTGGAAATCTCATGAATGCGGCTGGAAAGCGCGCGCATCGGTGGCGGGTTTTCCATGCCCAAAGCCACATTTTCCGCCACGCTCAGCGCTTCAAATAGCGAAAAATGCTGAAACACCATCGCCACGCCAGCGGCGCGGGCGGCGCGCGGTTCGGGCGGCGTATAGGGCGCGCCTTGGAACTGCATCGTTCCGGCATCGGGCTTCACAAGGCCATAGATCATCTTGACCAGTGTGGATTTGCCCGCGCCATTTTCCCCCAAAAGCGCGTGAACTTCCCCCGGTGCGACCTGAAAGCCGACCCCGTCATTTGCCACGACGCCCGGATAGGCCTTCGTCAGCCCTTCGATCTTGAGCAATGCTCCCGTCACCCGGTGCATCCTTCTTTTGCGGCCGTTCCGGCTCTGATGTTGCGTTCTCTCAGTAGCGCGGCGGCGACCGAAATCGCAATGGCCTGTGGTGCCTTTCCAAGCAAAGGGTCGCCTATCGGGCAGGCAATGCGCGATATTTGGGCGGAAGAATGGCCAAGTTCCGTAAGGCGACGCTGAAATCTTGACCATTTGGTCTGCGAGCCAATCAGCCCGCAACCCGCGAATCCCCTGCCCAAAATGCGGTGGCAAAGTTCCAAATCGAGCGCATGGGAAAAGGTGACAATCAGGTGCCGGGCCTGAGGCGGGGCGAGGCTCACCAGATCGGCGGGGTTTTCTGCGATGAGGGGCGTGACATTGGGCGGCAACGTTTCGGGGAATCGTTCCGCTCCGGTATCGGCCCAAGAGATCGCCCAATCGGGCAGGGGGGAAAGCACAGTAACAAGCGCACGCCCGACATGGCCTGCGCCCCAAATCCAAAGCGGGTCGGGCGGCGGGGCGATTGGCTCAATCAGCCAGCCCTCGCGCAGCACGGGGGCTGTGAGTGCGCCGCGCCGCGCTTCGGCCAAGGCTTTGCGGATGGCCAAGGGCATATCTGGCGGACCCCCAAAAGGGCGGGCGAAAGCGGGGCCGTCGATTTTGGCAAGTGTTTCGGCGTTTACGGGTTCAAACGCCAAGGTCACAGCGCCCCCACAGCATTGCCCCATATCTGGCCCCAGCGCGAAACGCTCCACTTTCGGCGCGCGCAGGCCGCGGGCGCGGGCAATCGCTTCATATTCCAGTGTGCCGCCGCCAATCGTGCCCTGCGTGTGATCGGCCCAAACCAACATTTCTGCCCCCGGTTCGCGCGGGGCTGAGCCTTTGACCTCTATCACCAAAACCCGCACGAACGGGCCGTGCGTGGTAGCCTCAGTCAACAGATCAAGCCGTAAGCTCATGCCCGTCCCTCGGCGCGGTGCACGGCAGCCAAGACCGCTTCGGGCGTGGCGGGAGCTTGCAAATCAGGCCAATGCGGCCCGCAAGCGGCGCAAGCCTCCCCGAGCGCCAGAAAGGCCGAAATACCAAGCATGAACGGCGGTTCGCCCACCGCTTTGGACCGAAAGATTGTATCTTCGCGGTTGGGCACATCGTGCAGCGCCACATTGAAGATGCGTGGCCGATCCGAACAGGCGGGGATTTTATAGGTCGAGGGCGCATGGGTCATCAGCCGCCCTTTGCCATCCCACACCAGTTCCTCGGTGGTGAGCCAGCCCGCACCTTGCACATAGGCCCCCTCAACCTGCCCAATATCAAGCGCGGGGTTCAGGCTTGCGCCCGCATCATGCAAAATATCAGCCCGCAAAATCCGGTTTTCGCCGGTGAGCGTGTCAATCACCACCTCTGTCACTGCCGCGCCATAGGCAAAGTAAAGGAAGGGCCGCCCACGGCCCGCGACCCGGTCCCACGAGATTTTCGGCGTTGCGTAAAACCCGGTGGTCGAAAGCGAAATCCGCGCCTGATAGGCCGCTGAAATGACCTCTGCAAAAGGCCAAGACTTGCCCGCGGCCTTCACCGCATCACCTTCAAAAATTACCGTTTCTGGTGCGCAGCCTTCCCGCGCGGCCAAGAAATCAGCCAGCCGCCCGCGCAAGGTTTCACAAGCGGCTTTCACCGCCATCCCGTTCATATCCGCGCCGGACGAGGCCGCCGTGGCCGAGGTGTTGGGCACTTTTGCTGTATCAGTCGCGGTGATCCGCACGGTTTCAGGCGCAACACCCAAAACCGCACTTGCCACCTGTACCATCTTGCGATGTAGCCCTTGGCCCATTTCGGTGCCACCGTGATTGAGCGCGATGGAGCCATCGGAATAGATCTGCACCAAGGCACCCGCTTGGTTGAGATGGGTCAGCGTGAAGGAGATGCCAAATTTAACGGGAGAAAGCGCGATCCCCCGCTTCAATGTTGGATTTGTGCTATTCCAATCCGCTATTTCGGCTTTTCGAGCGGTATAATTGCTGGATTTTTGTAGCTTCTCGATCATCTCATGAAGCTGAAAATCATCGACTTCCTGCCCGTAATGGGTGGTTTGAACGGGCGCGGAGCCGGGGCGCGCGTAGAAATTGCGCCGCCGCAATTCTGCGGGCTCTAGTCCGATCACGCGGGCGAGATGATCCATCGCCCGCTCCATCCCCAACATGCCTTGCGGCCCGCCAAAGCCCCGAAAAGCTGTAGCGGATTGGGTGTTGGTGCGCAGCCGATGGCTTTCAATCCGCAGCGCGGGCACGAAATAGGAACTGTCGGCATGCAGCATCGCGCGGTCACAAACCGGTAGGCTCAGGTCTGGCGCCCAACCGCAGCGCGCCAGTTGCACAAAGTCGGCGCCCACAAGCTTCCCATCCGCATCGGCGCCAATCCGGTAACGGATGCGGAAATCATGCCGCTTGCCGGTGATGGTCATGTCATCATCGCGGTCATAGCGCATTTTGCACGGCCGCCCGGTGGCGCGTGCGGCCACGGCACAAGCAATCGCCAGATGGTTGCCTTGGCTTTCCTTGCCGCCAAAGCCGCCGCCCATGCGCCGCATTTCAACCCGCACATCGTGGAAAGCGAGCCCAAGCGCATGGGCCACTTTGTGTTGGATTTCAGAAGGATGCTGGGTGGAGCAATGCACCGTCACGCCCTCTTCGTCGGGCAGCGCGAGGGCCGATTGACCCTCTAGGTAGAAATGCTCTTGCCCGCCCATCTCAAACGCGCCTTCGGCAATATGCACGGCCGTTGCCAAGGCGGTGTCTACATCGCCGCGCGCCCAAGTGACGGGGCCGCCCTCAAACCAACTCTCGGCCGCAAGCGCTTGATCAATCGTAAGAATGGGCTCTTTGGGCGCATAGGTGATGCGTGCTTTACGCGCCGCAATGCGCGCTGCGCGATGGCTGGTGGCGGCGACCAAAAAGATCGGTTGGCCAAGGTAGTGCACCGTGCCCTCCGCCAAAACGGGCTCCGGTTCGGGCGCGGGGGAGGCGTCATTGGCATGCGGTAGATCTGCGGCGGTGAACACGGCCACCACGCCGGGGCTTTGCCGCACGGGGTCTAGGTCGACCGCGGTGATCGTGGCCGATGCTTCGGTCGACAGCCCAAAGGCCAAATGAAGCGTATCGGCAGGGCAGGGGATGTCATCCAGATAGCGGGCTTGCCCGGTCACATGCAGCCGAGCGGAGTCATGGGGGAGCGGTTTGCCAACACTCATGGCGTCACCTCCAATACCGAAACGGCAGCGCCCGAACGTTCGCGGCTGTAGCGCAAGGCCATCGCCTGCGCGGCATTCATGCGGTAGGCTGCCGAGGCGCGCATATCGCTCATGGGGGTGAAATCCTGCTCAAGTACGGGCAGCGCGGCGGCAAAGCTTTCTTCTGTGAAAGGTTGGTCGATCAAGGCGTTTTCAAAAGCTGTGGCGCGCTTCGGCACCCCTGCCATGCCGCCGAAGGCAACGCGTGCACTTTCAATAATCGAACCTGTAACGGTGATATTGAAGCATCCACAGACGGCAGAGATGTCTTGATCGAACCTTTTGCTCAGTTTGTAGCAAGCCAGATCAGGGGCTGCTTTGGGCAGCGTAACGCTTTCTACAAATTCCCCCGGCAACCGATCTTGTTTGCGATAATCGAGGAAGAAATCCTCAAGCGGCATGTTCCGGCGCACGTTCCCACGGCGCAGGGTAAGGCTCGCCCCCATCGCGATCAGCGCGGGCGGGCCATCGCCGATGGGCGAGCCATTGGCAATATTGCCGCCAATCGTCGCCACCTGCCGCACTTGTTCAGAGGCAAAGCGGCGCAACAGTACGGCCAAGGCCGGATGCGGCCCCTCGGCCCACGCGCGCAGCGCGGCGATGGTGACGCCAGCGCCGATTTCATAGCCGGCATCCGTTTCACTGATTTGCGTCAAGTCCCTGCAATGGCTCAAGAACGCGACTTCGGGCAGGTCGCGCAACTGCTTGGTGACCCAAAGCGCCACATCGGTGCCACCAGCAACCAAGGTCGCATCGGGGTGGGCTTCATACCAATCGGCCAGCTCATCTACGGTTTGCGGCAAAAAGGCAGGGTCTGTCTGCCCCGGCAACCCCGAAGATATTTGTGCAAAATCAAAGTTGAGATCACCTTGCATCCATTCCGGCACCGGCGCGTCCGCCGCCGCTTCCGCCGCGCGAATGATCGGCGCATATCCCGTGCAACGGCACAGGTTCCCAGCCAAAAGATCATCATAATCTGTGCGCCGGTTCGTATGCGCGGCGGCCATTGAAGTGATGAACCCCGGCGTGCAAAACCCACATTGGCTGCCGTGATGGTCGATCATCGCCTGTTGTACCGGGTGCAGTTCGCCTTTGGGACTCGCAACGCCTTCCACCGTGCGCAGCGCCTTGCCCGCCAATTGCGGCATCATCATCAGGCAGGCATTCACCGCGCGGGGACCGGTTTCATCGGTCACAATCACCGTGCAGGCGCCGCAATCGCCCTCGTTGCAGCCCTCTTTCGTTCCGGTGAGCCCCTCTGCGCGCAGCCAATCCAGCACGCTTTGCACGGGGGTCTTAACCGTCACCCGGCGGGTTTCTCCGTTGAGAAGAAACGCGATTTCCATGACATGTTCCGCCGCGATACCTGATTTTCGCCTCCCCGCTCGATGCGGCGTAGAACGGGGGCGCTCCCATCGGGCTAGCTTTGCCGATGGGAAACGGGGAGGCAAGGTTTTCGGCCCCTGAACTGGCGTAGATTGCACCACATGGTCAGAAAATGGGCAGTCAAACCCCTTCCGCTTGCCCCGCCCGCCGCCTAATCTGCGGCTATGACGAAGCCCCGATTCATTCACCTGCGCGTGCACACCCAATATTCGCTGCTTGAGGGCGCGGTGCCGGTGAAGACGCTGATCAAGATGTGCGATGGCATGAATATGCCCGCCGTTGCCGTGACCGACACGAACGTGATGTTCTCGGCGCTCGAATTTTCTGTTTTGGCGCAGGGGGCGGGGTTGCAGCCGATTGTAGGCTGCCAAGTCTCGGTCAATTATGACCCTGCCGCGCCGGGGGAAAAGCCGCGGATGCCTGCGGCTGTGGTGCTGCTGTCGCAGACCGAAGCAGGCTATATGAACCTGATGAAGCTGTCTTCTTGTCTATATGTAGACAAGCATGGGGAGTTGCCCCAGGTCACCGTCGAAGATTTGGAAACCCATTCTGACGGGTTGATTTGCCTCTCTGGCGGGGCCGATGGCCCGGTGGGCAAGCTTTTGCAGGCAGGTCAAGCCGGTAAGGCGCGGCTTTTGATGGAGCGTCTGGCAAAAGCCTATCCAAATCGGCTTTATGTCGAGCTTCAGCGCCATCCGGGTGAAGGCGGCAAGCTGCCAGAGCCTGAGCGCACCACCGAGCGACCTTTCGTGGAAATGGCCTATGATATGGGGCTGCCGCTGGTGGCCACCAATGATGTCTATTTTCCGAAATCGAACATGTATGAGGCGCATGATGCAATGATCTGCATCGCCGAGGGCGCCTATGTGGACCAAAGCGAACCGCGCCGCCGCCTGACGCCGCAGCACTATTTCAAATCCGAAGCCGAGATGGCTGCGCTTTTCGCCGATTTGCCGGAGGCGATTGAAAACACGGTTGAAATTGCGCGCCGCTGCGCCTTTGCCACCTATAAGCGCAAGCCGATCTTGCCGAAGTTCGCCGATGATGAGGTCGAAGAATTGCGCCGCCAAGCGTGGGAGGGGTTGCGCGCGCGGCTTGATGTGATCCCCCATGCGGTGCCGGTCTCTGAATATGAAGAAAGATTGAAATTCGAACTAGGCATCATCGAGCAGATGGGGTTCCCCGGCTACTTCCTGATCGTGGCCGACTTTATCAAATGGGGAAAGGCGCAGGGCATTCCGGTCGGGCCGGGGCGGGGCTCTGGTGCGGGCTCTCTGGTGGCCTATGCGCTTACCATCACGGACCTTGACCCGCTGCGCTACAGTCTCCTGTTCGAACGGTTCTTGAACCCCGAGCGGGTCTCAATGCCGGACTTCGATATCGACTTTTGTATGGACCGCCGCGAAGAGGTGATCCGTTACGTGCAGGAGAAATATGGCCGCGACAAGGTCGGCCAGATCATCACATTTGGTGCGCTTTTGTCCAAAGCTGCGGTGCGTGACGTGGGCCGCGTGTTGCAAATGTCCTATGGGCATGTCGACAAGCTTTCCAAAATGATCCCCGTTGAAGGGGTGAAACCGGTCAGCATTGAAAAGGCTTTGGCCGATGAGCCGCGCTTGCGCGAGGCAGCAAAGGCCGAAGAGGTCGTGCAGCGGCTTTTGAACTATGCCCAAGCGATTGAGGGGCTGTTGCGCAACGCCTCCACCCACGCAGCGGGGGTGGTGATCGGGGACCGGCCCTTGGATGAGTTGGTGCCGCTGTATCAAGACCCGCGGTCTGACATGCCTGCGACCCAGTTCAACATGAAATGGGTCGAGCAGGCGGGCTTGGTGAAGTTCGACTTTTTGGGTCTGAAAACGCTCACCGTGATCCAAAACGCGGTGAACCTGATCTTGAAGTCAAACCGGCCGCTGCATGTGAGTGCCTCGGGCGAAACGCTTTATACCCCTGCCGAGGGGGCCGAGAACCAGATCAACGCGATTCCGATCGACGACGCAAAGACTTACGCGCTTTACGCAGGGGCCAAGACGGTTGCCGTCTTCCAGGTGGAATCGACGGGGATGATGGATGCGCTGCGGCGCATGAAGCCCACCTGTATCGAAGATATCGTGGCACTTGTGGCGCTTTATCGCCCCGGCCCGATGGAAAATATTCCCACCTATTGCGAGGTGAAGCACGGGGTTCGGGAACTCGAAAGCCTGCATCCGACGATTGACCCCATCCTGAAAGAGACACAGGGCATCATCGTTTATCAGGAACAGGTGATGCAGATCGCACAGGTCATGGCGGGCTATAGCCTTGGCGGCGCGGACCTGCTGCGCCGCGCGATGGGGAAAAAGATCGCCGAAGAAATGGCGAAAGAGCGCCCGAAATTTATTGAGGGCGCCAAGGCGACGCACAATATTGATGCAAAAAAGGCGGGCGAAGTCTTCGACTTGCTTGAGAAGTTTGCGAACTACGGTTTCAACAAATCGCACGCGGCAGCCTATGCGATTGTGTCTTATCAAACCGCTTGGCTAAAGGCGAACCACCCTGTGGAGTTCATGGCGGGGGTCATGAACTGCGATATTCACCTGACCGACAAGCTTGCCGTTTATACCGCCGAGACGCGGCGGGGGCTGGGCATCGAGGTGGTGCCGCCTTGCGTGAACCGCTCGCTCGCCACCTTTGATGTGGTGGATCAAAAGCTGATCTATGCGCTGGGAGCGCTCAAAAACGTCGGTGTTGATGCGATGAAGTTGATCGTGGCGGCGCGAGAAGATCAGCCGTTCCGTGACCTTACGGATTTCGCGCGGCGCTGTGATCTGAAACGCATCGGCAAGCGGCCGCTCGAGATGTTGGCGCGGGCGGGGGCCTTTGATCAACTCGACCCGAACCGCAAGCGCGTGTTTGAAAGCCTTGAAGGGTTGATGGCATGGTCCGGTGCTGTGGCTGAGGCCAAAGCCTCGGCTCAGGTGTCGCTTTTTGGCGAAGCGGGCGATGATTTGCCGCCGCCGCGCATGGCCGATACCGATGATTGGCTGCCCGGCGAACGGCTGGCGGAGGAACACAAGGCGATTGGCTTTTATCTTTCAGGCCACCCGCTTGATGACTATCTTCCCGCGCTCAAACGCAAAAAGGTGCTGACGCTGGCAGATGTGACCGCCAAAGCGATCAATGTCGGGCCGTTTGTGGGCAAAATCGCGGGGCAGGTCGCGGCACGGTCCGAGCGCAAATCGGCCAAGGGCAACCGCTTTGCCTTTGTGTCTCTGTCTGACCCGACCGGGCCTTATGAGGTAACGGTCTTCTCGGATACGCTTGAGGCCTGCCGTAGCCATTTGGAGCCTGGGCAAGCGGTGGTGCTCACCGTCAAGGTCGATGTCGAAGGTGAGACGGTGAAGATGCTGTGCAATGCCGCGACGCCGATCGACCAAGTGGCGGCGGAAAGTGATGGCAGTTCGGGGCTGCTTATTCACCTCGAAACGCCTGAGGCGGTAAGCTCGGTTGCAGCACTTTTCGAACGCATTCTGGCCGAAGGGCGGGTGAAATCGCGTGGTCCGGTGACCTTTTCCGTCTTCGACCTTGAAAGACGCTGCCGCTACCAAATTGCTGCGGGGCGGGATCTGCCCGTCAACCCGCAGGTGAAGGGCGCCCTGCGGAGCCTGCGCGGTGTGGTGCAGGTGGAAGAGGTTTAGGGCTATTTGGCAAGCCGTGGCGCCAAGGCGCGCGCGGCGGCCACGGCCAAAACAATGCGCAAAGCATGATGCGCGGTCACAAAGACCGCGCTGAGTTGTAGCGACAGCGCCACAAGCGACATCTCCACCAGCCCGCCCGGCGCAAAGGCGAGGAATACGGCGGAGATAGGCTCATCCACCCAACGCGCGAGGGCGAAAGCAAAGATCGCCGCCAGCCCAATTGAGATCGAGGTCGAAAGCCCCGCCAGCCGTAAGGCGAGCCAAAATCGACGCAATTCCATCCCCGCGAAGCGCACGCCAAGCGAGGTGCCGATGATGAGTTGCGTCAGCGCCACAAGCCAGCTGGGCGGGGCCCCTTGGGCCAGCCCAGACAAGTGCACCAGTGCGGAAATCAGGATCGGCCCGGTGACCATGCCGCCCGGAATTTTGAGCCGCCAGCCGATCAGCCCGCCCATGACGCCTGCTCCCAAAAGCCAAAGCAAATCAATGGCTCCCGGTTGCGCGCGGCTCATGCTCGCCCCGCCCGCAGAGCCCACCGCATGGCCCGAAAGGGCCGTAAAAAAGAGCGGCACCGCGATCAGCGTGGTGATCAGGCGGAGAAATTGCAGCATCGTCAGCATGCGCGTGTCGCCGCCCATTTCCTCGCCCATCTGTACTGTTTCAATCAGCCCGCCGGGCGCCGCGCCGAAAAAGGCGGTGATCGGATCCAGCGTGCCGGTGGCGCGAAGCGCGCGAAAGCTGAGGTAATGGGCGAGCGGAATAAAGAGGCATAAGGCAGCGAGCGAGGGCAACCACGCCACCGCGCCGCGCAGGATTTCCGGCGTGAACGAGGCACCAATCGCCACCCCAATCACCGGAATGAAGAAAAGCCGCAGCTTGGCGGGGAATTGCACCGCACGACCGAGCGGTTTTACCCCCAAAAGGGCGGCCGCGCCCACCGCTAAAAGCGAGCCCACAAGCATCGGCAGCGGCAGATGCAGCGCTTTGGCCACAAAGCCGCCCACCGTGCCAAGGGCCAGCGTGGCTACAAGGCTTGCAGGGTGCAGATCAGCTGTAAACCGTGGGATCGGGCGCATAGGGCCTTCTACGCGCATGCGGCGCAATGCCGCAAGCGCTTCTGCTCACCAATGCGGCGGCTTTTGATCGGCCAAAGGAATTTGCCCGCCCGCCGTGAATTCGCGCTCTGCCTCGCGCTCCATCAAAAGGCCCGTCAACCGGGTCAGGCGGTCCAATTCACGGCCTTGGCGCGCGACGACGTCGCTCAATTCATCCAGCATCTTGGCCTGATGGGCCAGCATTTCTTCCAAATGGGTGGTGTCTTGCGCCATGTCGGGCCTCCTTGACGCATCTCATAGCGCGCCGCGCGCCGATATGCCACGGCTTGGCGACGGGAACGCAGATTTGGGAGGAGAAGATGCGCAAATCCCTTACGATCACGGCAGCCTTCGCTTTGGCCGCCGGGGTGGCTACAGCGCTTTGGGCTTACTCGGGTGAGCAATATGTTGTGTGCAACCTTAACCCCAACGGCGATAACTGGTTGGCGCTGAAGGTGGGGCCTAATATCAATTCCAAGCGGTTGATGAAATTGGGGCCCGGCACTTTCCTTGAAACATGGTCGCCCGATCCGGTTGGCGCATGGCGGGAAGTGACCGTGATGCGCGACATCAACGATTGGCACGGCAATGGCCCGCATGGGTGGGTGCATGTGAACTATATTTGCTACGTCGATTGGCGCGGGAAATCGGGCGGCTAGCGCCCGGGCCGCTTGCCCGTCTGGCCTTTACCCGCTAGACCCTCGCGCAGGAAATCAACGGGTAAAGACCATGGCCAAGGATAAAAAACCTCGTCGTCCGCGCGCCGAGACCCCGAAAGGGTTCCGCGATTATTTCGGCGCTGAGGTGACCGAGCGCGCACAGATGCTCTCACAGATTGCCGAGGTCTATCGCGCGCATGGGTTTGAGGCGCTTGAAACCTCTGCCGTGGAAACGGTTGAGGCTTTGGGGAAGTTTTTGCCTGATGTGGATCGCCCAAATGAAGGGGTCTTTGCTTGGCAAGATGAGGGCGGCGATTGGCTGGCACTGCGCTATGACATGACCGCCCCCTTGGCGCGGGTGGCGGCGCAGTTCCGCAATGATCTGCCCTCGCCCTATCGGCGCTATACAATGGGCCCAGTCTGGCGCAACGAAAAGCCCGGTCCGGGGCGGTTTCGTCAGTTTTATCAATGTGATGCGGATACGGTTGGCGCGTCTTCCGTGGCCGCGGATGCCGAGATTTGCGGCATGTTGGCGGATGCTTTGGAAGCCGTGGGGATTGAGCGCGGTGATTACATCGTGCGGGTCAACAACCGCAAAGTGTTGAACGGCGTGATGGAAGTGGCGGGCGTTTTGGACCCGACCGACCCGGAGAAATTTGCCGAGGAACGCGGCATTGTGCTGCGCGCGATCGATAAGTTCGACAAATTCGGCGAAGAGGGCGTGCGCGCGCTGATGGGCAAGGGGCGGATGGATGCCTCGGGCGATTTTACCAAAGGCGCGGGGCTTTCGGATGCGCAAGCCGATGTGGTGATGGGCTTCATGAACGCCAAGCGCGACACGGGCGCGGAAACCGCGGCGCGGTTGCGTGAATTGGTGGCAGGCTCTGATCTGGGCGCGCAGGGCGTCGACGAGCTTGAATATATTGCGCAAATTCTTGAGGCCCAAGGCTATGGCCCGGATCGGATTGTGATCGACCCCTCCGTTGTGCGCGGCCTTGGCTATTACACCGGCCCCGTGTTTGAGGCCGAACTCACCTTTGAGATTTTGGACGAAAAGGGCCGCAAGCGCAGCTTTGGCTCGGTCGCGGGTGGCGGGCGTTATGACGATCTTGTCAAGCGTTTTACCGGGCAAGAGGTGCCGGCCACGGGCGTTTCGATCGGGGTGGATCGGCTGCTGGCCGCGCTGCGCGCGAAGGGCCAGATTGGTGGCGAGACCGCAGGCCCCGTTGTGGTGACGGTGATGGACCGCGACCGGATGGGTGATTACCTTGGGATGGCCTCGGAGTTGCGTCGCGCGGGCATCCGGGCGGAAGTCTATTTGGGCAACCCGAAAAACTTCGGCAACCAGCTTAAATATGCGGATAAACGGCAAAGCCCGGTTGCGGTGATCCAAGGCGCGGACGAGGCTGAACGTGGCGTGGTTCAGATCAAGGATTTGGTCTTGGGCGCAAAGATCGCGGCCTCCGCTTCTGTTGAAGAATGGAAATCCCAACCCGCGCAATTTGAGGTTCCTCTGGCTGATATGGTTGCAAAAGTGCAAGAGATCCTTGCCCGCAACGGGGGTAATTGATGGCCGGAAAAGCGCAATCGCGGGCCGTGGGGCAACAAATCTTTGCGGCCTTTGAGGCGGCAGGGGCCACCGAAGTCACGCCGGATATCTTGCAGCCTGCCGAGGCGCTTTTGGACCTTTACGGCGAGGATATTCGCGCCCGCGCTTATGTGACGACGGACCCGCTGCATGGCGAGATGATGCTGCGTCCTGACTTTACCGTGCCGGTGGTGCAAGCGCATATGCGCGAAGGCGCAGAACCTGCGCGCTATGCCTATATGGGCGAAGTTTTCCGGAAGCAGGACCATCGCGGCACCGCGCGGGTGGCTGAGTATTTTCAAGCGGGCTATGAGGTCTTTGACCGCACCGATCCGGAAGCCGCAGATGCCGAGGTTTTTGCGCTGTTTGCCGGGGTGCTGAAGCCGCTCGATCTGAATGCCACCATTGGTGACATTGGGCTTTTGCGTGCGGCGGTTGAGGGGCTCGACACGCTTCCCGCCCGTAAAGCGGCGCTCGCCCGCCATATTTGGCGCCCGAAGCGGTTCCATCAGTTGTTGCAACGCTATGCGGGGCTGAGCCCAGTGCCGGAAAGTCGTGTCGCGCTTCTTTCTGGTGCGGCGCAAAGCGGGGCGCCGTGGATCGGCCTGCGCAGCGCCGAAGAAATGGCCGCGCGGATCGCAACGCTGAAAGACGATGCTGAAACTGCGCCGATTGCGGCCGAAGATGTGGCGCGGCTTGATGCGCTTTTTGCGCTGCGTTGCACCGCAGACCGCGCCCCGGCGATGCTGGCCGATCTTGGCATTGCCGCTTTGAGCCCCGCGATTGAACGGTTGGAAAAACGCCTCGCCGCGCTGGATGCCAAAGGCATTGACCTGACCGCGCTCGCCTTTGAGGCAAGCCACGGTCGCGCGACGATGGAATATTACGATGGTTTTGTGTTCAGCTTTGAAGCCGCCGATCCGGCGCTGCCCCCCGTTGCCTCGGGCGGGCGCTATGATGCGCTGACCCGCGTTTTGGGCGGCGGGCGTGAAATTCCGGCGGTGGGCGGCGTCATTCGCCCCGGCCTCGTCGCCGATTTGGGGGGGCTGTCATGAGCGCGATCAAGCTGGGCGTGCCTTCCAAAGGGCGGCTGATGGAGCAGTGCTTTGGTTGGTTTGCCGACCGGGGGTTGACCCTGCGCCGCACCGGGGCCGAGCGGGAATATGCGGGTGCCGTTGAAGGCGCGGAGGCCGTGGAGCTGGTGCTGCTGTCGGCGGGGGAAATCCCGCGCGAATTGGCGGCGGGGCGGGTTCATTTGGGCGTTACTGGGTCGGACCTTGTGCGCGAAAAGCTGGCCGATTGGGAAACGCAGGTCTGCGACCTTGCGCCGATGGGCTTTGGCCATGCCGATCTTATCATTGCTGTGCCCGCCTGTTGGGATGATGTCGACACGCTCGAAGACCTCGATGCTGCTGCCCATGCTTTCCGTGCTGCGCATGGTCATCGGCTGCGGATTGCCACGAAATATCATCGGCTTCTGCGCGAGTTCCTAACGCGCGAGGGCGTGGCGGATTGGCAATCGGTTGATAGCCAAGGCGCGACCGAGGGTACGGTGAAAAACCTCACCGCCGAGGCGGTGGCCGATATCACCTCTTCGGGGGAAACGCTGCGCGCGAACCACCTCAAGATCCTGTCGGATGGGCTGATCCACCAATCTCAAGCCACGCTTTTTGCATCGCGCGGCGCGGATTGGGCCGGGCTTGAAACGCCCTTTGCCAAGCTGTGCGCGCAATTGGGCGTGGACCTGCCTACGCTGTAAGCGAAGGTTGTAAGCGGGCGGTGTCACGCAACTATTGCTTGACCCAGTTGGGGCGGGCCGCATTTCATGGGGAGAGCCCCAGCGAAAGAGGCCCGCGCCATGTCCCAGCTTGCTAGCATTCTGCGCACGACCCTTGCCGCCTATAAAGAGGCCGCGCTTTGCCGCCTTGTCGGGCGCTGGCGACCAAAGCCTCCCGCTGCGCCGAGCTATAATTACAGCTCGGAAACCTTCACCGTGGAGCGGTTCGGGGATTGTCAAAAAGGCAGCTATATTGAGGTCTACCGCCCCGATACGCCTTGGCGCGATGCGCAGGGACGTATGCGGGCGGTGATCTTTTTGCATGGCTTCGTGCTTGGTGCGTCGCAAATCTACCGCGCGCATCTGGAGCATCTGGTGAAACAGGGCACGACCGTGTTTTTCCCCAATTTCCAAACCGGCTTTTGTAGCTTCCCCGATACCGGGCTGATGACCTTGGCCGAGCTTTTGGATGAGGTGATAGGAGAGGGGCGTCCGTCACAAGAAAAGTGGCTGCAAAACGCTTTGGAGAGTGTGGCCGGGGCCTATGAACGCTGCGGTTTTGGTCCGGGGACGGAGGTCGATACCTATGTCTACGGCCATTCGCTTGGGGGGCTCTTTGCGCTGAGCTGGCCCTATTATGTGCAGGCGGGCGGCTATCCGGCGCAGTTGATGCCACTGCAAGTGGTGACGGCTGATCCGATCCCGAGCGGAACGACCACCGCCAAGGCGCAGGCGCCCATGCAACTTGGCGCGGCACTGGCGCGCACGCAAAGCGATGTGGATTTGCAAGTGACCGGGGCCGCGTTGACGATGCCGGTGGCTATTCTGCACGGGGCAGATGATTGGATCGTGCCGAAAGAGCATTGGCAGGCCCCCTTTGGCTGGATCGCAACGCCGCATAAGAAAATGTTTCTGTCGCAAAGCGATACGCATGGCTGCCCGGGGCTTTTCGCGAACCACGAACAAGCCACCGATGATACAAGCTTTTTCCGCCCGTGGCTGGCCACGTTGTTGCTGGATGGTGTGGGCAGCGTTGATACGTTGGATTACGCCTACCTATGGCGTGGGCTGGATCAGGTGGTCGCCCAAGGCGTTCGTGCAGACCAGCTCGCCTTCGAGATGGGGCAATGGTCCGACGGCCACGCGGTCGCACCGATCGTGCCCTATCTGCCTTAATAGCCGCGCCTGCGCTCGACCAAATGTAGCGGCTCCTCGCCTGCCTCAAAACGGCGGATATTCTCGGCGATTACCCGTGCAGCAGAGGCGGGGCGGGTTTCGGCGGCAATATGCGGGGTCACGGTGACCTTTGGATGCGCCCAATAGGGATGCTCGGGCGGCAAAGGCTCTACCCGAAACACATCCAGCGTGGCATGAGCGATCTGGCCCGCATCAAGCGCTGCCAAAAGCGCGTCGTCATCAATCAGATTGCCACGGCCGGGGTTGAGGATCACCGCGCCTTTGGGCATCAGCGCCAGTGTTTCGGCATTCAGCAGATCGGTTGTTTCTGGCGTGTTGGGCAGCACGGTAACAAGGATTTCCGCTTTACTCAGCGCGTGGCGCAACCCTTCGGGGCCAGAGAGGCAGGTGACACCGGGCAGCGCCTTTTGTGTGCGGCTCCAGCCTGTCACGTTAAATCCAAGTCCTGCCAGTGTGGTCGCACAGGCCCCGCCCAAGGCGCCAATCCCCAAAATCACCACGGATCGGTCGCGGGCGAGGGGGGGCACATGGCCTTGGTGATGCCAGAGGCCATCTTGGTGGGTGAGGAAGAAATCAATGTCCAAATGCGCGCGCAGCACATGGCCCGTGACCCACTCGATCATTCCGCGTTCTAGCCCCTCATCGACCATGCGGCACAGAGGTTGCGTCAGCGTGGGGTTGCCCACCACGCGCTCCACACCGGCCCATAAGTTCATCACCGCTTTGGTGTTGGTATAGGCGGTGAAGTCCTGCACCGGGCCAAGGGGCGAATAGATGATGTAATCGACGCTGGCCGGATCAACCGGTGGCAGCAGGATCTGCGCCGCGATACCGGCCTCGGCCAGCACCGCCTTCAGCGCGGGCTCGTAGGCGGGCCAGTTTTCGATCCGATCGGCGAAGAGAAGGGTCAGCATTGGGGGCCTTTATCTTGGGCGGTGGACATGGGCGCTTTGCACAAGGCCAAAGGCGGCCAGCAGGATCATCATAGCGGTGCCGCCGTAGCTGACCAGCGGCAAAGGCACGCCGACCACCGGCATCAGCCCCATCACCATGCCCATATTTATGGCGAAGAAAAAGAAGAACGTCCCCGCCACGCCGAGCGAAACGAGCGAGGCAAAGCGGTCTTTGGTGGCAAGCGCGGTATAGGTCGCAAAAGCGATGATACCGACATAGAGCATCAAAAGCCCAAAGGCGCCCACAAAGCCAAATTCCTCCGCCAAAGTGGTGAAGATGAAGTCGGTATGCTTTTCGGGCAGGAAGTTCAGGTGGCTTTGCGTGCCTTGCATGAAGCCGCGCCCCGACCAGCCGCCCGAGCCAAGCGCGATTTGCGCCTGCATGATGTTGTAGCCTGCGCCGAGCGGGTCCGCGGCGGGGTCAAGGAAGGTGTCGATGCGCTTGAACTGGTATTCGTGCAAAAGTTGCCAAGAGGTGCCACGGCTTTCAAAAACGGCAAAGACAAGCCCAACCACCATCGCGATGACGGTGCCAAAATACCAAAGGCTCACGCCTGCGGCGAACATGACAAACCCGCCACCCATCACCAGCATCACCGCCGTCCCAAGGTCGGGCTGGGTGAGCACCAAGAACGTGGGCAGCAAGATCAGCGCCACCGGAATGGCCACCCAAAGCGGATGCGAGACCTTTTCCACCGGCAGCCAATCATAATAGGCCGCCAGCAGCATCACGATGGAGATCTTCATCAATTCAGAGGGTTGGATGCGGAGTGGGCCAATTTCCAGCCAGCGCTGCGCCCCCATGCCGATGGCACCAAAAAACTCCACCGCCAGCAACAGCAAAAGCGCCACCACATAGGCCACGCCAGAGATGTTGCGCCAAAACCAAATCGGCGTCAGCCCCACCACCAGCATCGCCGCCATGCCCACGCCAAAGCGTTTCATCTGTGGCTCGGCCCAAGTCTCCAAATTTCCGCCCGCGACGGAGTAAAGCATCAAGAAGCCCGCGCAGGCCACCGCAGTGAGCAAGATGATCAGCGGCCAGTTCAGGTACAGCACCTTCGCCGGGCCTGCGGGCATGGTTTTGAGGTTGCTCTCAAGGTAAGACATGGCCGCTCCTTACGCCCGGCTGCGCGTTGGTGGCGCGATTGTCTCCGGGTCGATCAGATCGAGATCATCAAGACGGCGCCGGGCTTGCTCGCGCTGGCTCGAAGGGTAAGCCGCGAGCGGGGGTAAGCCACCGGCCAGCGCAAAAAGCATGATGTCGCGCGCAATCGGTGCCGCTGCGGTGGAGCCGCCACCGCCATGTTCCACAATCAGCGAAACGGCATATTTCGGGTTATCGACCGGGGCGAAGCAGACAAAAAGCGCATGGTCGCGCTGTTCCCATGGCACGGAATTGTTGTTCACCACGGTCGAGCGCACCTGCGAGGTGCCGGTCTTGCCCGCCATCGTCCATTCCGCCGCCGCGATTTTGGAACGGCCCGCCGTGCCATGCGATCCGTTCACGACCGCCCACATGCCCTTGCGCGCCATCGCTAGGCTGGTGTCTTTCACATCCAGCTCTGGGGCGTCCTCAACGGGTACTTCGATCCCATCGCGCGCGCGCAAAAGCCGTGGTTTCACCGCCCGGCCAGAGGCGATCCGCGAGGCCATCACCGCAAGCTGTAAAGGCGAGGCCAGCACATAGCCTTGCCCGATCGAGGCGTTGATCGTGTCGCCCACAAGCCAGTCTTTGCCGTAGCGCGCGGCCTTCCATTCTTTGGTTGGCGCATTGCCCTCGGCCACCGCCGACATCGGCAGATCATGGCGAACGCCAATCCCCAATTTGCGCGCCATCGCCGAGATCGCCTCGATCCCGACCTTTTGTGAGACTTCGTAAAAATAAACGTCGCAGCTTTGCTCGAGACTTTGCCACGCATTCACCCGGCCATGGCCTGCGCGTTTCCAGCAATTGAAACGCCGACCGCCATATTCGACATAGCCCGGGCAGCGCACCGTTTCTTCGGGGCCGATCACGCCCGCTTCGAGCGCAGCCATCAGCGTGACCATCTTGAAGGTGGAACCGGGGGGGTAGAGACCCTGCACCGTTTTGTCGGCCAAGGGGCGGTGATCGTCTTCCATCAACGCCTTGTAATCGGCCGATGAAATACCGCGCACGAAGAGGTTCGGATCGAAAGAGGGCGCGGAGGAAATCGCCAGCACATCGCCATTCGTGACATCCATCACCACGGCAGCGGCGCTTTCTTCGCCCAGCCGGGCAAGGGCAAAGTTTTGAAGCCGTGTATCGAGGGTCAATTGCAAGGCCGTGCCCGGATCACCCTCACGGCGGCCCAGTTCACGCATCTCGCGCCCGGCGGAGTTCACTTCCACCCGGCGCTGTCCGGCTTTGCCGCGCAGATCGTCTTCCAGCTTCGCCTCAACCCCCGATTTCCCCAACTGGAACCGTGGGATACGCAAAAGCGGGTCGGGGTTTTCCAGCTTCGAAAGGTCATAATCCGACACCGGGCCGACATAGCCGATCACATGGGCAAAATCGGGCCCATGTGGGTAAAAGCGCGACAGCCCCACCTCGGGTGTTACACCGGCCAGAGCAGGCGCATTCACCGCGACACGCGAGAACTCTTCCCAACTCAGCCGGTCTGCCAAGGTGATCGGCGCATTTGGAGGGCGGCGCTTCAGCTCATCCAAAAGCTCTTCGGCCTCATCATCGGTGATCGGGATCAAGCGGCGTAGATCGGCCAGCTCCTGCTCCACATCATCGGCATCTTCGCGCGTCATGGTCACGCGGTAGTTTTGTTCATTGCCCGCGAGAAGCACGCCATTTCGGTCATAAATCAGCCCGCGCGCCGGGGGGATTAGCCGGATTTTGACCGAGTTACCCTCGGCCAGCATCCGGTATTCATCGGCTTGATCGAGCTGCATATGCCGCATCCGAAGCCCCAAGGTGGCCACGATGGCCGCCTGCGCCGCGCCCAACATCAGGCCACGCCGGGTGATCGTGGTGCGGCTGGCCTGAGTGGCAGCGGTATTGCGGCGACGCAGTCCCTTCATGCTACCCCCCTCAGATCGGTCGGCCGAAATCATCCACCTCGCCGGTGGCGGGGCGGCGCAGGCCAAAGGCCAATGCCGAGAAGGCCACGACGAAGGGATAGGCGATCAACGTCATCAGCATGCGCAAAAGCTCGCGCCCCAGTGGCGGTTGATCGACCATCAGAAGCCCCAAAACAAAGCGGTCGAGCACCTGCATCGCCACCATCACACCGCCCACCAATGCCATTTCCAGCGCAAAGGGCAGGTCGCGGGAGCCCTCTTCTCGGGCGCGCAGAAATTCGGTGCCAAAGAGCACGATCAGTGTCCAAAGGCCAATCGGGCGCCAAAGCATCAGATCTTCCAGCAAAAATACCGCCACAATCAGCAAGGCTGGCACATAATCGGGGCGGCGCATCACCCACGCGATGGTGAGCGCGACTGTCAGATCTGGTCCCGGAATGCCTGTTGACACCGGATTGGTCGGCAAAAGCCGCAAAAAGAGCAGCAGCAGCACGATAGCGAGGTAAAGCCCCATATGCATGACGCGCCGGGAGGTGATTGGATCAACCATCCGTATCCTCCGTTGCATCGGTGGGCAGCGGCGCTTCTGAGGGGGCGACCAGCGGGCCAATTTCGGTGATCGGCTCCACCGGATGCGAGCGGAGCACGCGCAAGAAATCGAGCCGTTCGTAATCTGCGGCCAGCAGCACCCGTAAGCGGCGGTCTTGGCCTTGCACGACTTGGCCAACCAAAAGCCCTGCCGGGAAGACGCCACCGTCCCCCGAACTCACCACCCGGTCGCCGGGGCGCACAAGATCGGGGTTTTCAAGGAAGTCCAAAGGCGGCAACATTGAATTGTCGCCCGTCAGCATCGCGCGCTGGCCCGAGGGTTGGATCGTGACCGGCACGCGCGAGGCGGTATCTGTCAAAAGCACCACGCGGCTGGTGGATTTGCCTACACCCGAAATGCGCCCCACAAGGCCAAGCCCGTCCATCGTGGCCCAACCATCCACAACGCCATCGCGTGCGCCCACGTTCAAAAGCACCGATTGCCGGAAGGGCGAGCCGCTATCGGCCAGCACCACGCCCGAGACCGAGGTCAGTTTCGGGTCAAGACGCACTTGGTTTTGCGACAGCAGCTTGGCGTTTTGCTGCTCAAGCTGCACCGCCGCCTCTTTCCAAGCCTTCATCTGCTGTAATTCGCGGCGCAGTTCTTGGTTTTGCTCGTAAATTCGAACGTAGCTTTGGAAGCCCTCGACCATGCCAAGCGCTTTGGTCACAGGGACCATCGCCCAGTCAAACGTCGGCACAAAACGGTCAATGAAGCCCGCGCGCAGCCGTTCTACGCGCACGCTATCAATGCGCCACGCCAAGAAGGTGATCGCCAGCAAAAGCGCAAGCACCGCAATCAGAATGCGGCGCAGCGGTCCGGCGTAATCTTCATCACGGTCTTTCGCCACGAAACCCTCCGCTCACGGCTCGGCACTTGGCGCTTGGGGCGTCAGCTGTCGTAGTCGATCACATGGCGCAGTTGCTTTTCGTATTCCAGCGCCTTGCCGGTGCCCAAAGCAACACAATTGAGCGATTGATCGGCAATCGAGATCGAAAGCCCGGTTTGTTCGCGAAGGCTCAGATCAAGTTCACCCAGCAACGCGCCGCCGCCCGTGAGCATCACGCCACGGTCCACGATATCGGCCGCGAGATCGGGCGGCGTGGTCTCCAGCGCCTGCATGACCGCATCGCAGATTTGCTGCACCGGTTCGGCCAGAGCCTCGGCGACTTGCGCGCCGTTGATCTCTATTTCTTTCGGCACACCATTCAGCAGGTCGCGCCCACGCACCAAAAGGCTGGAGCCGCGGCCATCATCGGGCATCCGTGCGGTGCCGATGGTGGTTTTGATCCGCTCTGCGGTGGATTCCCCGATCAGCAGGTTCATGTTGCGGCGCAGGTAGGAAATGATCGCTTCGTCCATACGGTCACCGCCGACGCGGACCGAACGCGCATAAACGATGTCACCGAGCGAGAGCACCGCCACCTCGGTGGTGCCGCCGCCGATATCGACGACCATGTTCCCCGTGGGGTCGGTGATCGGCATGCCGGCACCAATCGCCGCCGCAATCGGTTCGGCCACAAGGCCCGCGCGGCGCGCGCCTGCCGAAAGCACCGATTGACGGATCGCGCGCTTTTCCACCGGGGTCGCACCATGGGGCACGCAGACCAAAATCTTCGGCTTTGAGAAGGTCGTATGTTTGTGCACTTTGCGGATGAAATGTTTGATCATCTCTTCCGCGCTGTCGAAATCGGCGATCACGCCATCGCGCATCGGGCGAATGGCTTCAATCGAACCGGGCGTCCGACCAAGCATCAGCTTGGCGTCTTCGCCGACGGCCAAGACTTGCTTTTTGCCATCTTTAACATGGTAAGCCACCACCGAGGGCTCGTTGAGCACGATGCCCTTGCCCTTGATGTAGACGAGCGTGTTCGCCGTACCGAGGTCGATCGCCATATCGGAGGAGAAAATGCCGCCAAGGCCCATAGATCTGTTCCCATAGTGATTGGTCCGCGACTCGCCGCCCGAGTCCGGTGCCGGGACCATATATTCAAAGCCGCGCTTTGGGGGAAGACGATTCCCGAAATAGGCAAAAGGGGCGGGCGGTAATCCGCAAAGGGCTTGCCTTTTCGCGATTTATATTGAGGTGGAAATCTCGATAAGTTGCTCAAAGAGTCACTTTTGCAACTTCTCACGAATTCGTGCGCCTTTTGCGGTGAGCGCAGAAAAAAGGCGCCCCATTAGGGCGCCTTCGGGATTTTGGGCGGCGATCAGAGCTTGTAGCTGACCGATTTTACATCTGCATCGGGCGCGGTTTTCTGACTGCGCACCCGCAGGCGGTTCAGCGCACCGACATAAGCTTTGACCGAGGCCAAGATCGTATCGGTATCCGCTGCCGATCCGGTGACGATGCGACCGGCCTCTTCAAGCCGCACCGAAACCGTGGCTTGCGCATCGGTCCCTTCGGTCACGGCATGAACCTGATAAAGCTTCAGATGCGCATCGGTCGGGTAGATCGCCTTCACCGCTTTGAAGCAGGCATCCACCGGCCCATCGCCCGGCACGCGGGCGGATTTTTCTACCCCGTTGACCAGCAATTGCAGTTCCGCCTCTTGGCCATCCGAGCCGCAGGTCACGCGGAGCCATTTCACCTGCAGATAGTCGCTGTCGGTGTTGGCGGCGCTGTCGGTCATCAGTGCGATCAGGTCGTCGTCATAGATCTCTTTCTTCCGGTCGGCGAGCGCCTTGAACCGCACGAAGACATCGTTGAGCTGGTTATCGGCCAGTTCAAAGCCGAGATCATTCAATTTCGAGCGCAGCGCGGCGCGCCCAGAGTGCTTGCCCATCGCGATATTGGTTTCAGTGATCCCAATATCGGCGGGTTTCATGATCTCGAAGGTTTCGACGTTTTTCAAAACGCCATCTTGGTGGATGCCGCTTTCATGCAAGAACGCGTTCTTCCCGACGATGGCTTTGTTGAACTGCACCGGGAAGCCGGACACCTGCGCCACGCGGCGCGACAGATGCATGATCTTGGTGGTGTCGATGCCGGTTTGATAGGGCATCAGATCCTTACGGACTTTGAGCGCCATCACCACTTCTTCCAAAGCGGTATTGCCCGCGCGTTCACCCAAGCCGTTGATCGTGCATTCGATTTGGCGCGCCCCTGCCGAAACAGCGGCCAAGGCGTTCGCGGTCGCCATGCCAAGGTCATTGTGGCAATGGGTGGCGAAAATGATCTCATCCGCGCCGGGCACCTTTTCCATCAGCATGGCGATGATTTCGGCGCTTTCTGAGGGCAGGGTGTATCCCACAGTGTCGGGGATGTTGATCGTGGTGGCGCCCGCCTTGATCGCGCATTCTACAACGCGGCACAGGTAATCGCGCTCGGTGCGGATCGCATCCATCGCCGACCATTGCACGTTGTCGCACAGGTTGCGGGCATGGGCGACGGTATCTTGGATGCGGGTCAGCATCTCTTCTTGATCGAGGTTGGTAATGCCCCGATGCAGCGGCGAGGTGCCGATGAAGGTGTGAATGCGCGGGCGGGCCGCGTGTTTCACCGCCTCCCAGCAGCGGTCAATGTCTTTGTAATTGGCGCGCGACAGCCCGGCGATCACCGAGTTTTTGGAGGCTTTGGCGATGGCGGAGACCGCCTCGAAATCGCCTTCCGAGGCGATCGGGAAACCGGCCTCGATGATATCCACGCCCATCTCGTCGAGCAGCATCGCAATTTCGAGCTTCTCTTCATGGGTCATGGTGGCGCCGGGCGATTGTTCGCCATCGCGCAAAGTGGTGTCGAAAATCAGAACGCGGGATTTATCGGTCATGGTCTGGGTCTCGGTCAGTCGGATTTTTCAGTGTCTTAGCCTTGCTCGGTCCCAAATGCCAGCATCTCGCTTGTGGTTTGGGATGTTGGGCGCTGTCCATCTCTGAGCGGTCGCGCCCAAGGGCACGCTCAGAGCAGGCTCAGAAGAAGGAGACCGGACACGGAAAGACAGGGCGCAAACGCCCCGGTCGTACAAGCCAAACTGATCGGCATCCGTGTCATGGGGCGACTATGCCGAGGCGCGGGGAAAATGAAAACCCCCAAAAGCCGCCTCAGGCAGAATAGCGCAGGCCTGGAAACAGGCTTTGCGGGCGGCGCCCGTTCGGCTCTGGCGCAGGCTCGCCTTCGGCTTTGGCCGCCGAATGGGCATCATGAAACGAGATTGAGGGGACAGAGGCGGAAGGCGGCACATTGGCATTCATCGCCGCAGCCGTGTCATCCAGCGCGCCATCAGAAGCGGCAATTGGCAGCAACAGATGCATTGCCGTGCCCTCGTCCGAGGAATTGATCGAGAGGCTGCCGCCAGATTGGCGCACGAAGCCTTCGACCATGCTGAGCCCGAGGCCAGAGCCTTGCCCCACCTCTTTTGTGGTGAAGAAGGGTTCGGTCACGCGGCGCAAAATCTCGTCCGGAATCCCGGTGCCGGTGTCTGCTACGGTGACCTCAGCATATTCGCCTGCCGCCAAAACCGTACCATCGGCCAGTTGGTCTTCCGTGAACAAATGCACTGGGCGGGCTGTGACGGTGAGCGTCCCCCCATCGGGCATGGCATCACGCGCGTTCACCACAAGGTTCACCAAGGCGGTGATAAACTGGCTTTCATCAAGCGCCACCCAAAGCGGGTCGCGCGGTGCTTCAAAGGTTTGCGTGATGCGCGCGGGCAAAAGCCGCCGCGTGAGCAGTTCAAGCTGCTCCAAAAGCGCGCCCACATCGCGGCGGGCCACCTGCATCGGCGAACGCCGGGCATAGGCCAGGAGCTGTTGCACAAGGTCAGAGGCGCGAGAGGCCGCCATGCGCGCTTCGTTCACGGCCGCCTGACGATCTGCATCGGTCTCGAGCCCCTCGTAAAGGTCCAGATTGCCGATCACCGCCGTCAGGATGTTATTGAAATCATGCGCCACACCGCCCGCAAGCTGGCCGATTGCTTCCATCTTTTGCGCCTGAACGGAGCGTTGCGCCGCGCGTTCAGCCTCGATCCGGATACGGCGGTTGGTGAACATGGTCACCGAGAAATAGATCCAAAGCCCGCCGCCGGTCACCGCCACGCCGATCTGCGCGCTCAGCGAGTCGATCTTCAGCAGCGTTTCGTAGAGAATCCAAACAATCGCCGCGCCGATCACCGCGATCTCGCCCAACATGACCGTCAACACACGGTCGGCGCGATGGATCAAAAAGACAAGGAGCGCCCCAATGCCTGCCGCGCCGCCAATGCGGAGCGCAGGGTCTTCTTGCACGATCATCCAAGCGGGCAACCAGATGAAGGCCGCGACAACCGCCCAATAGGTCGCGCCGCTAATCAGCAGCTCGCGGCGCGAACAGGTTTCGCCGCGCGTGCGCATGTAGAGAAAATGGATCAGATGCAGAACGATAAGCCCTGCCATCCAGTAGAGTGACATCGGTAAGCCGGTGTATAAGTTCAGCGTGACGCCACCAAGAATGATCAACCCGAACCGGAAGGCGAGGTCGACCCTACGCCCATATTCGAGGTCGAACAGACGATCGATTTCCGCACGGGGATCCATCGTCAGATCTTCGTCGTAGTGCTTGCTCACCTTACCACCGAACCTGTTCCAATAGGCGCAAGAGCAAACAAATTCCGATCACCGATTCTGTTAACCGATTCCCGGACGTCACTTGTTTCCTACCGCACCCAACACTCTACTACTAGTTCCTTAACACTTGGTCACCCACAACCGGGAGTTGGCTTTTCCGATAGGAAATTAGGGCAAAACTGCGTCAAAACAACGGCGATCTGCCTTTTTTAAAAGGGCGCGCCAAACAAGTGCTGTCAGGATTCAGGCTTGCCGAGGCACGGCATGTTGAAAAAGGCGGCGATGGAGCAAATCGCCGCATCTGCCTAGTTTTTGGGCGCCTGTGTGTCGACCGGGGCCGGAGGCAGTAATTCGGCGGGTTCTGCCAGCCGATCTTCTTCCCAAACGCCGCCTTCGACCTCGCCCGAGGCATAGCGCATCACGCCTTTGCCTTGGCGGCGTCCGCGGACGAACATGCCCTCATAGACATCGCCATTGGCATAGGTGGCTTTGCCCGGTCCGTCGATTTCGCCATCGACCCAAGCGCCCGCATAGGTGAAGCCATCGGGCATTTGCAGCGTGCCAAAGCCCTCGCGCTGCCCAGCGACAAAGCCGCCGGTATAAATTGTGCCATCGGGATGAATGGCGGTGCCTTCGCCTTGCCGCTGGCCATCGGCCCAATCGCCTTCATAGGTGTAGCCATCGGGATAGGTCATTTTGCCCTTCCCGTGCTGGCGCGCGGCCAAGAAATCGCCTTCATAAACAAGCCCGTTGGCGTAGCGTGCCACGCCATGCCCCTCGATCACGCCCGCGGTCCAGTCCCCTTCATAGGTGGCGCCATCGGGGTAGGTGATGCGGCCCGTGCCCTCGGGCATGTCATATTTGAATTCACCCTCGTAGATCGAGCCATCGGGGAATTCGGCGCGGCCTTTTCCTTCGATCCGGCCCTCGACCCAGTCGCCAGTGTAGACATAGCCATCTGTGCCACGGAAGGTGCCGATGCCATTCGGTTTATCCAGCAGGAACTGGCCTTCATAGACATCGCCATTGGCGTAAAGCACTTTGCCCTCGCCCGAGCGTTTGCCTGCGCGCATGCCGCCTTCATATCGGTCGCCATTGGGTTGGGTTAGGACACCTTCGCCCTGCATTTGGCCATTGACCCAATCGCCTTCATAAACAACGCCCGTGGCCAGCGTCAGCTTGCCCTTGCCATGGCGTTGGCCCGCCGCCATGTCCCCCTCATAGCTTGCGCCATCGGGGTAGGTGATCTTACCGCGCCCGGCCTTGACGCCTTGGTCCCATGTGCCCTCATAGCGGTAGCCATCAGGGCCGGTCAGAACGCCTTCGCCGTGATGCAGCGCATTGATGAATTGCCCTTCATAGGTCGTGCCATTGGCATAATGCGCCACACCTTGCCCGGTGATTGCGCCCGCGACCCAATCGCCCTCATAGGTGCTGCCATCGGCGAAAGTGATCTTGCCTTTGCCATCAGGTTTGCCGCGGGCGAAAGCGCCGACATAGACCGATCCGTCAGGAAAGCGGGCCTGCCCTTGGCCGACAATCTCGCCCATGCGCCACTCGCCCTCGTATTCATAGCCCGAGGGGAGTCTGTACTTGCCAAGGCCGTCCTGCTTTCCATCGCGGAACGTGCCTTCATAGATGCCGCCATCCTCGTATTGCTTGGTGATGACGTCTTGTGCCCCCGCAGAGGTTGCGACAAGCGCCACCGCCAGTGCCAGTCCGAAACGACGTGCCTGCTTCATGGTGGTTCCCTGATCAGATCCCATGCACTTAGCCTAGTGTGCAGGCGCGGCAGAAACAAGCGCACCCAGAAGGTGGGAATGGGCGGCCAAGGCTTTTCTCTGCCGCTTGGGGCGGCTACATGAAGAAAAACCATTCCGGGATGCCAATGACCGACCGCTTCCGCCTGACCCTTGCCCAACTCAACGCCACCGTGGGCGCGCTTGATGCCAACGCCGAGAAGGCCTTTGCCGCTTGGGAGGCGGGGCGCGCGGCGGGGGCAGCCCTTGTGATGCTGCCCGAAATGTTCCTGACGGGGTATCAAACGCAGGATCTGGTGCTCAAACCCGCCTTTGTGCGCGATGCGATGGCGGCGATGGCGGCGCTTGCCGCACGGATCGAAGATGGCCCTGCGCTGGGCATTGGTGGCCCGTGGTGGGATGAAACGGGCAGCTATAACGCCTATTGGATTTTGAAAGACGGCCAAGTCGCGGCACAGGTGCTCAAACATCACCTGCCGCATGACGACGTTTTTGACGAAATGCGCCTGTTCGATTCGGGGCCCATCGGCGCGCCGGTGACGCTGGGGCCTTTGTGTTTTGGCCTGCCGGTTTGCGAAGATGCGTGGCACGCTGATGTTGCGGCCGCATTGGCAGGCGCGGGGGCGGAGATGCTCTTTGTGCCCAACGGCTCGCCCTATCGTCGCCAAAAGCTGGACTTACGCCTGAATGTGACCCGTGCGCGGGTGGCTGAAACGGGGCTGCCGCTTGTCTACCTCAACATGATCGGTGGGCAGGATGATCAGCTCTTTGACGGGGCAAGCTTCGTGCTGGATGCCAAAGGCGATGTGGTTGCGCAGCTTCCGGCGTTTGAAGAAGCCATCGAACATCTGGATTTTGAAAAAGGCGCCCAGGGTTGGGCCCCGTGCCCCGGCCCAATGGCGCCGCAACCCGGCGATATTGAACAAGATTACCGCGCAATGGTGCTGGGCTTGGCCGATTACCTTGGCAAGTCGGGCTTCAAAAAGGCGGTGCTCGGCCTTTCGGGCGGGGTGGATTCTGCGCTGGTGGCGGCGATTGCCGCCGATGCTTTGGGCGCGGAAAACGTGCTTTGCGTGATGCTGCCCTCGCGCTACACTTCGCAAGCCTCGCTTGAGGATGCGGCGGCAGCGGCGACGGGGCTTGGCTGCAAGCTTGATACGGTTTCCATTGAAGAGAGCCGCCATGCGGTGGAGGGCGCGCTGGCCCATGTTCTGGCGGGGACAAACCCGGATGTGACCGAAGAAAACATCCAATCGCGCCTGCGTGGCGTGATGCTGATGGCGATCTCTAACAAATTTGGCGGCATGCTGCTCACCACCGGCAATAAATCCGAAGTCGCGGTGGGCTATTGCACGATTTATGGCGATATGGCGGGCGGCTATAACCCGCTCAAAGACCTCTATAAAACCCGCGTCTTTGAAACCTGCCGTTGGCGCAATGAAAACCATCGGGCGTGGATGAAGGGGCCCGCGGGCGTTGCGGTGCCGGTGTCGATCATCGAGAAACCGCCCTCAGCCGAGTTGCGCGACAACCAAAAAGATGAAGACAGCCTGCCGCCCTACGAGGTGCTGGACGCGATCTTGGAGCGGCTCGTCGAAGAAGATCAGTCAATCGACGAAATCACCGCCGCGGGCTTTGACCGCGCGACGGTGCAGCGGATCGAACATCTGCTCTATATTTCCGAATGGAAACGCTTCCAATCCGCGCCGGGGCCACGGCTTACGACCCGCGCCTTCTGGCTTGATCGGCGCTATCCGATGGTGAACCGCTGGCGCGACCGGACCTGACGGGGCAGGGGGGGCGCAGCCCCCACTTGTCCCACGGAGAAATTCCCCGGGGGCAATATGTGCACCAAGGCGAAGATGAGGGGCGTTTAATCGGTGGGGCGGGGATCCGCACCGCCGATTGAAGATCAGATCCGCTCCAGCGTCGAGCCGCGCAGCAGTCGTTTCACATCGCGTTCGGTGCACAGGTCGGTGGCCGGGGTCGTCACCGCTGCCGCTGCGGCGGAGGCACCCCAGCGCAGCGCTTCGGGCAGGCTCAGCCCGCGCCCAAGGCTCAGCGTGAAAGCGGCCACAAAACTATCGCCCGCACCGACTTTAGAGATCACCTTATCGGGTACGGTTTGCGCCACCCAACGTTCGGTGAGCGTGGCAAGCACGTTGCCATCGGCCCCGCGCGCCACCACAACGGCATGGGCGATGCCCTTTTGCACCAACTCCTGTGCGAAATCGGCGCTGTCGGCACGGGTGGGCAGGCGACGCCCGGCCAGTTCTTCGGCCTCGAGATCATCCATCCGCAGCACATCAACCGGTTTGGCTTGCGCTTCCAGCAGGTGATGCAGCGCCTTGCCGGATGTATCAAGGAAGAACCGCGCTCGCGTGCGCGCGATGCGGGTCGCCAGACGCGCCGGGAAATCTTCTGGCACGCCGGGGGGCTGGCTGCCTGAAAGCACGACGATCCCGTTTTCGGGCGCGGATTTGCCGATCCGGTCCAGAACTTTGGTGACATCGCGTCCCGACCACGTCGGACCCGGCATCACGAACCGGTATTGCTCGCCGGTTTTCGCATCGGTCACGGTCAGGCTTTGCCGCGTTTCGCCGGGCGCGGGGAAGGGGGAAAGACCAATCCCTTGCTCTGCCAACAGGTGCATCACCTTATCTCCGGTGGGGCCGCCAAGCGCCACAAAAGCGGTCGAATGCCCACCAAGCGCGGAAATGGCGCGGCTCACATTCAACCCGCCGCCGCCGGGGTCCGTATCGGGGCGTGAGCAGCGCAGTTTGCGCTCTGGCGCGACCTGATCGGCAAAAATAGATAAATCTACGGTGGGGTTAAGGGTAACGGTCAATATGGCTGTCATACCGGGCCTTCCCGGGCCTCAGGGCCCATCTCAAATGCTTCGGCGCTAACATGGCAGGTTCAGCGCACATGTCAAAGGTAGGAATTTCCATTTTTTAGAAACGCGATCTTAACAGATTGCTGCGCTATTTCGTCGCGATCTCTATGGAGGAGCGCCCATGATTCCTGATCTGAACGATCCCCGCTGGAAGCGGGTTTTGACCAACGATTCTGACCTGTCTTCGGCCTCTCTGGCTACGCGCATTTTGATTACCCGTCTGCGCCGTGAGGTGGCGGACGCGCCTGCGACTCTTTCGGCCAAAATGGGCGAGTTGCGGGACTTTGTGGCGAAGAACAGCTTCGCCGTTGCTGACGTTGCGAAATTTTGACGGGAGAGACGCGTATGAAAAATGAAATGTTGACCGTCACCGAGGCTGCGGCCCGGATCGAAGCGGGCGATGTCATGGTGATCGCGGGCGACGAGGCTCTGCTGGTGCAACTGCCCAAGGGCGCGTGGATCGGTGGCACCACCGTTTATTTCGTGACTGAAAACGGCGGTGCCGTGGTGCGCGACAAGCTTTTCTGCACCACCTTTGCCAAAGCGACCGGCGCCACGCCGCGCCATGTGGATGTGGCGGGCCTGCCGACGATCTCCGAGGG
Source organism: Rhodobacter sp. JA431 (assembly GCF_900217725.1). Lineage (NCBI taxonomy): Bacteria > Pseudomonadati > Pseudomonadota > Alphaproteobacteria > Rhodobacterales > Rhodobacter > Rhodobacter sp. JA431. The sequence goes on along the minus strand of NZ_OBMP01000001.1, from coordinate 83,515 downwards.
CTACAAAGCGGGCGGCGTGACGATGATCATGATCCCGGCTTTCTCGGTGGCGCATTCGCAATTTGCCGTGGATGGCCAAACCTATCCGGGCCTGTTTGACCAGCCGCTTGCGGGTTGGATCACCGGCGTGCATCTGGATGACATCGGCAAAAAAGCCCCGAAAGTGTTCGATGGCTCGACCGGTGTGGGCTATGACGAAGGTGCGGTGCTGTTGCACGTGGCGCTGCCCGAAGGCGCGCAGATCGACCTCGATATTCTCAACATCTTTGCCCAAGGCGATGATGCGAAGCTGAGCTTCACCTTCGAAGACAATGGCTTCTCGGCTAAAACTGCGATGGTGAACGGCGAGCAAGTGAAACTGGCCGACTACATCACCGACAACAAGATCGACACCCGTCTGCCGCTTGTGGCGAACTATTCGGGCGCGCTGGTGAACGTCTCGATCCAATCGGTTGATACCGAAACCGGCGAAGTGAAGTTCTATGCCCCGGTCGTGGCGGGCGTCGAATATCGCATGGCCAATGCGCTTGGCTCCTATTCGCAAGCCTTCGCGCAAGGCGCGGGCGACGGTGGCACGGGCCAATATTCGTGCAACTGCATCCTGAACTATCTCTATGGCGAGTTGGAAGGCCAGCGCACCGGTGGCTTCACCGGCCCGGTCACCTTCGGCGAAATCGCCTATATCCTGCTCAACCAAACCTTGGTGCGCATGGATATCAACGACGCGGCTTAAGCGCCCGGTTCTAAACTACGTCTCTCAATCGGGGACGCGCCCGCCCCGGCGTGATGGCTGATGCCACCACGCCGGGGTTTGGCGTTTTGGGATAGGCTTAGAGGTCGAATTGATAACTTGCGGGAACGAAGTGGAAGCCCTCGCCCTTCGCCTCCAAGAAGCCAACGCCCGGAAATGGCATGTGATAGCCGATGAAGGGCAACCGTTCGGCGGCGATCATCCCCAAAAGCTTGTGGCGCGTGGCGGCGGCTTGGGTCGCGTCCATATCGTATTTCACCTCCCAATCGGGGCGCTCCAGCGACCAAACGTAATGGTTCGCCGTATCGGCCGTCAGGATCAGGTTCTGCCCGGCGCTGTCGATACGAAAGGCCATATGGCCCGGCGTGTGCCCCGGCGCAAAGATCGCGGTTAGCCCTTCGGCCGGGCTGTCGCCATCTGCCAAAAAGGTCATCTGATCGGCGAGCGGGCGCACTTTGGCGTCAAAGCCCGTGTTCCCCGCCCCGGCCCAATAGTCATATTCCACCTTGCCGGTGGCATAGCGCGCATTGGGGAAGGTGGGCGTGGTTCCATCGCTTAAGCCGCCGATATGGTCGCCATGCATATGGGTCAGCACGACAAGCGTTACCGCTTCGGGCGCAACACCTGCGGCGGTGAGCGCGGCAGTGATCCCTTCGGGGGCAAGCCCAGTGTCAAACAACACCACCTCAGAACCCGTCTCCACCAAAGTCGGCGTGAACCCGTTGAGCGAGGCATCGGCGGGAATAAACGCTTCCGCTGAAAGCGCGGCAAATTCCTCTGCTGTGGCGTTGAGCCCAAAGATTGTTTGCGGCTCCGTCATTGGCCGCGTGCCCGCCAAAAGCGTGGTCAAGGTGAAGTCCCCGAGTTTCAACCGCCGATAGGGCACACGCGGGAGCGTTTCTGTGGGGGCGGTTTGGGCGGATGCGCCCGAAATCAGCGCGGGGGTGGCAAGACCGGTTGCGGCGGCAATCAGCGTGGCGCGGCGGGTGAGTGTCGTCATCGGGGCCTCCTGTCTGGGCGCTACCAGATAGGCGGAGGCCTGTTTTGGTCCAGCCGCCTCGCAGAGCTGTTATTCCCACCAGCGGTCGATGGCGGCGATATCCTCATCCGACCAGCCGAAGTGATGCGCCATCTCATGCACAAAGACATGGGCCACCAATTCATCCAGCCCAACATCGCCGCGCGCCACCCATTCATCCAAGATCGCGCGCCGAAAGAGCCAGATCACATCCGGCCCGGTCGGGTCCGCGATGGATTTCTCGGTCATCGGCACGCCTTCATAAAGCCCGGTCAGCTCATAAGGGTCGTCAATCTCCAACTCTTCGAGAAACGTATCGGGGGCCACATCCTCGACCCGCAGCACCACTTGCGCCGCAGCCGCGCGGAACGCTTCGGGCAAAAGCGCTCGGGCGGCCTCGGCCATTGCTTCGATCTCTGCAAGGCTTGGCGCTTCGCAGTCTTTCCAACGGCTCATTTTCTGCCTCCCAACGCGGCGCAACCCGTTTGCGCGCCCTGCTCGATATGGACAAAACGGCCCGCCTGTGAAAGAGGATCACGCAACAGGAGATCGCCATGACCGTTGTGACCCGCTTCGCCCCCTCGCCGACCGGCTATATCCATGTCGGCAACCTGCGCACCGCGCTGATGAACTATCTGACCGCCCGCAAAAATGGCGGCACCTTCATTTTGCGCATTGATGACACCGATCAGGAGCGCTCGAAACAAGAATATGTCGATGCGCTGAAAGCCGACCTTGAGTGGCTGGGCCTGACCTGGGACCGCGAAGAGCGGCAATCTCTGCGGCTTGATCGGTACGAAGCGGCGGCGGAAAGCCTGCGCGCTTCGGGCAAGCTTTACGAATGCTTTGAAAGCCCGACCGAGTTGGACCTGAAGCGTAAGAAGCTTTTGAACATGCACCGCCCCCCGGTCTATGACCGCACGGCGCTGAAGCTCACCGCAGAAGACAAAGAAAAGCTGCGTGCCGAGGGCCGCGAAGGCTATTGGCGTTTCATGCTTGATCTGACCCGGATCGAATGGACCGACGGCATCATTGGCGACATTTCGATTGATGCGGCCTCGGTCTCTGACCCGGTGCTGATCAAGGCGGGTGGGCAGGTGCTTTATACCTTTGCCTCCTCGGTCGATGATATGGATATGGGCGTCACCCACATTGTGCGCGGCGGCGACCACGTCACCAATACCGCGACGCAAATCCAGATCATTGAGGCGATGGGCGGCAAGCCCCCGGCCTTCGCCCACCACAGCCTGTTGACCGGCGCGAAGGGCGAGGAGCTTTCCAAACGCCTTGGCACGCTGTCGATCCGTGATCTGCGTGAAAATGGCATTGCGCCCGAGGCGCTCTTGAGCCTGATGGCGCGGCTTGGCTCCAGCCAGCCGGTAGAACTCAAGCTCAGCCTTGAGGAGATCGCCGAAGGGTTTGAACTGTCGCAATTTGGTTCTGCGCCGACGAAGTTCGACCCCGAGGATCTGATCCCGCTCACCCGTGCGCGCAACCACCAACTGCCCTATGCGGCGGTGGAAGCCGATATTCGCGCGCTGGGCATTCCCGATGCGATGGCCGAGCAGTTCTGGGCCGTGGCCTCGCAAAACATCGACAAGCTGTCGGACCTCAAACATTGGGCGGAACTTGTGCTGGAAGGTGCCGAGCCGGTGATTGACGCCGAGGACGCCGAGTTTGTGGCCGCCGCGATGGCGCTTTTGCCCGAGCCGCCCTTCACCGCCACCACGTGGAGCGAATGGACCGCCAAAGTGAAGGCGGAAACCGGGCGCAAGGGGAAGGGCCTCTTCATGCCGCTGCGCAAAGCGCTGACCGGGCAAAGCCATGGCCCCGAGATGGCCGATCTGATGCCGCTTTTGCAAAAAGTGCGCGCCAAGGGCTAAGCACGGCATCACGCCAAAAGGCTTTTGAAACAGGGTCGGTACTGCCGGTCCTGTTCTTTTTTGTGCAATAGCGACCTGATTGGGTCGTTTTTATCTGTAAAGCGTCGGATTTGATTTTCTTCCTTGCAAGTGCCGCTTTGCCTCGGTTATGCGGGGGAAGTCAGGAACGGGAGACACTGGCCGCAAGGTCAGGGCCGAAGGAGCAACCGCCCCGGTAAACTCTCAGGCAAAAGGACCGGTCTGACAAAAACTCTGGAGAGAGGCCCGCCCATCGCGGACCCGCCGAAGGGATAATGATCTCAGGCGCCTGTGACAGGCACGGACAGGGGGGGCATCGAGCGGGCGCATTGCCCGAGAAATCGGTGCCGGGGAACCGGCTAAGGGGGATGACATGGCCGGGGATACGGGGTGCAAACGCACGTCGCTTTATGATCTGCATGTGGAATTGGGGGCGAAGATGGTCCCCTTTGCGGGCTGGGAGATGCCCGTGCAATATCCGATGGGCGTGCTGAAAGAGCATCTGCACACGCGCGCCAAGGCCGGGCTGTTTGACGTCAGCCATATGGGGCAGGTGATCTTGCCGATCGGCGCGGTCGCGGCGCTGGAGGCGTTGGTGCCGGTGGATATTGCCGGGCTTGGGCTGAACCGTCAGCGCTATGCGCTGTTCACCAATGACGCGGGCGGGATTTTGGATGATCTGATGGTCACAAACCGCGGCGATCATCTGTTTTTGGTCGTCAATGCCGCCTGTGCCGAGGCCGATATCGCGCATCTAAAGGCGCATATCGAGGGTGTCACCGTGGTGGAAGGGCGCGGGCTTTTGGCGCTGCAAGGCCCTGCCGCGGAGGGCGTCTTGGAGGCAATTGTCCCCGGTGCCGCCGCACTGCGCTTCATGGAAACGGCGACCTTTCTGTGGCAAGGCAATGATCTTTGGGTCTCCCGCTCTGGCTATACGGGTGAAGATGGCTATGAAATTTCGGTGCCCGATGAGGTGATTGAAGATTTTGCCCGGGCGCTTTTGGCGCATGAAGCCGTGGCCCCCATCGGCCTTGGTGCGCGCGACAGTTTGCGGCTTGAGGCGGGGCTGTGCCTTTATGGCCATGATATTGATGCCACCACCTCGCCGGTGGAAGCCGGGCTCACGTGGGCGCTGCAAAAGACGCGTCGTGCGGGCGGGGTGCGCGAAGGCGGTTTCCCAGGGGCCGCGCGTATCTTGCAAGAACTGGCCAATGGCCCCAGTCGCAAGCGCATGGGGCTGCGCCCCGAAGGCCGCGCGCCGATGCGCGAAGGCGTTGAGATTTACGCTGCGCCGGAGGGCGGCACGCCCATTGGCACCGTGACGTCGGGCGGCTTTGGCCCCTCGATCGAAGGGCCGATGGCGATGGCCTATCTGCCCGCAGACCTGCCCGAGGGCAGCACCGTTTATGGCGAAATGCGCGGCAAACGCCTGCCCGCGCGCATCACGCCCCTGCCTTTCCACCCTACAAGCTACAAACGCTGAGGAGCACCCCCATGACGATCCTGTTTACCGAAGAGCATGAATGGCTGCGCCCCGAGGGCGATCTGGTCACCGTGGGCATCACCGCCCATGCCTCTGAACAGTTGGGCGATGTTGTGTTTATTGAACTGCCCGAGGTCGGGCGCGTCGTCGAAAAGGGCGAAGAGATTTGCGTGATCGAATCCGTCAAGGCGGCCTCCGATATTCTTGCTCCGGTCGCGGGGGAGATCGTCGCGGTGAATGAGGCGCTGCCCGACACCCCCGGCGCAGTGAATGAAAATGCGCTTGGCACGTGGTTCTTCCAAATCCGGATCAGCGATCCGGCGGCGCTTTCAGGCTTCATGGATGAAGCCGCTTACACGAATTTCATCGGGTAAAATCATGACCTTCACCCCCACGACCTACAACACATATGATTTCGCCAACCGTCGCCACATCGGGCCGAGCCCAGCGGAGATGGAAGAGATGCTTAAGGTGGTGGGGGTGCCCTCGCTTGAGGCGCTGATTGACGAAACGGTGCCGCCCACGATCCGCCAGGCGAAACCGCTGAGCTGGGCCCCAATGACCGAACACGGGCTGCACAATAAGCTGCGCGAGGTGCAGCAAAAGAACGTCGTGATGACCTCGCTCATTGGGCAGGGCTATTACGGCACGGCCACGCCCCCGGTTATTCAGCGCAATATCTTGGAGAATCCGGCGTGGTACACCGCCTACACGCCCTATCAGCCCGAAATTGCTCAAGGGCGTTTGGAAGCGCTTTTGAACTTCCAAACGATGGTGGCAGACCTTACCGGGTTGCCTGTCGCCAACGCCAGCTTGCTCGACGAATCCACAGCCGCCGCCGAGGCGATGATGATGGCGCAGCGCGGGGCGAAATCGAAGGCCAAGGCGTTCTTTGTCGACCTCAACCTGCATCCGCAAACGATTGACGTGCTTGAAACCCGCGCCGCGCCCTTCGGGATTGAAATCCTCAAGGGCCAGCCCGATGAAATGGTGCCTGATCAAGTCTTTGGCGCGATTTTCCAATATCCCGGCACCTATGGCCATGTGCGTGATTTTACCGATTACATCGCCATGTTGCATGAGGTGGGTGCCATTGCGGTGATGGCGACCGACCTTCTGGCGCTGTGTTTGCTCAAAGAACCCGGCGCGATGGGGGCCGATATCGCGGTGGGCTCGGCGCAGCGCTTTGGGGTGCCGATGGGGTATGGTGGCCCGCATGCGGCCTTTATGTCCTGCACCGATAAGCTCAAGCGCACCATGCCGGGGCGGATTGTTGGCGTGTCGATTGATGCGCGTGGCAACAAGGCCTACCGCCTGAGCCTGCAAACCCGCGAGCAACATATCCGCCGCGAAAAGGCGACCTCGAACGTCTGCACCGCGCAGGCGCTTTTGGCGGTGATGGCGAGCTTCTACGCCGTGTTCCACGGGCCAATGGGGCTGCGCGCCATTGCTGAAACGGTGCATTTCAATGCGGTGCGGCTGCATGATGCGTTGGTCGCGGCGGGCGCCGATGTGGCGCCGCAGGCCTATTTTGACACGATCACCGTGCGCGTGGGCGTGGGGCAAATGGGGATCATGGCGGCGGCGCGCCAGCATGGGCTCAACTTCCGCAAAGTGGGCGAAGGGCGCGTTGGCATTTCGGTTGATGAGATGACCGATGACGATGTGATCGCGCGCGTTCTGGCCTCGTTTGGGATTTTACAACCGCCGCCTGCGGGCACGCATCTGGGCTTCCCCGAAGAGATGCTGCGGCAGACAGAATATCTGACCCATCCGGTCTTTCACATGAACCGGGCCGAGAGCGAAATGATGCGCTACATGCGCCGTTTGTCTGACCGCGATCTGGCGCTGGACCGGGCGATGATCCCGCTTGGGTCGTGCACGATGAAGCTCAATGCGGCGGCGGAAATGGCGCCGCTTACGTGGCACCGGTTCAACTCGCTCCACCCTTTCGTGCCCGCAGATCAAGCCGCAGGCTATGCCGAGATGATCGAGGATCTGACGGCAAAATTGTGCGAAATCACCGGCTATGATGCGTTTTCGATGCAGCCCAATTCCGGCGCGCAGGGCGAATATGCGGGGCTGATGACGATCGCCGCCTATCACCGCTCACGGGGCGACGACCAGCGCGATATCTGCCTTATTCCGATGTCGGCGCATGGCACGAACCCTGCCTCGGCTGCGATGGCGGGGATGAAGGTGGTGGTGGTGAAATCTGCCCCGAACGGCGATGTCGATATTGAAGATTTTGCCGCGAAGGCCGCAGAGGCGGGCGATAAGCTCGCCGCCTGCATGATCACTTACCCCTCGACGCATGGCGTGTTTGAGGAAACGGTGAAGACGATCTGCCAGATCACCCATGACCACGGTGGGCAGGTTTATTTGGACGGCGCGAATATGAATGCGCTGGTGGGGCTGGTGCGCCCGGGCGAATGCGGCTCGGATGTGAGCCATCTCAACTTGCACAAGACCTTTGCCATTCCGCATGGCGGTGGCGGGCCGGGCATGGGGCCGATTGGGGTGAAAGCGCATCTCGCCCCCTTCTTGCCGGGGCATTCCGAGACCGATGGCAAGCCCGGCGCTGTTTCGGCGGCGCCTTATGGCTCGGCGTCGATCTTGCTGATTTCATGGGCCTATTGCCTGATGATGGGTGGCGAGGGGCTGGCGCAGGCGACGCGGGTAGCGATTTTGAACGCGAACTACATCGCCGCGCGGCTGCGCAATTCCTATCCGATCCTTTTCATGGGGAACCGTGGCCGGGTCGCGCATGAGTGCATTTTGGACACCCGCCCCTTTGCTGAGGTGGGCGTGACGGTGGACGATATCGCCAAGCGGTTGATCGACAATGGGTTCCATGCGCCGACCATGTCTTGGCCGGTGGCGGGCACTTTGATGGTCGAACCCACCGAAAGCGAGACCAAGGCCGAGATCGACCGCTTTGTCACCGCGCTTGAAGCGATCCGCGAAGAGGTGCGCGACGTGGCCGAGGGGCGGATTTCGGCAGAAAATAGCCCGCTGCGCCACGCGCCCCACACAGTCGAGGATTTGGTGGCAGAGTGGGATCGCCCCTATTCGCGCGAGCAAGGCTGCTTCCCGCCCGGTGCGTTCCGAGTGGATAAATACTGGCCGCCTGTGGGCCGGGTCGACAACGCTTATGGCGACCGGAATCTGGTCTGCACCTGCCCGCCAGTCGAGGCTTGGGCGGCAGAGTAAACTGATCCTGCCCGGAGCCGCGCGCGGCGGCTCTGGGCGTGCTTTAATACCGTTCGACGATCACAGAGCCTACCGAATAGCCCGCGCCAAAAGAGCAGATCAGCCCTTTGTCGCCAGGGTTTAGGTCTGATGAGAACCGATCAAAGGCAATGATCGAGCCGGCGGATGAGGTATTCGCGAATTCTTGTAAGATATTGGGCTGCTCGCCGGGTTCTGGGTCACGCCCTAGCACCTTGCGGCCAATGAAATCATTCATCGTTTTGTTTGCCTGGTGCAGCCAAAGGCGCTTTAGGCTATCCGCTGGCACGGTTTCTTCGGTCAGATGTGCACCGATATGCGTGCAGACCAAGGGCAGCACTTCCTTAAAGACCTTGCGGCCCTCTTGCATGAACTGCATGTCGCGCCGGTCTTGCATCCCATCGGGGCGGTTGCGGCGCAAAAAACCGTTGTTGTTGCGGATCGCGTTCGAAAATTCGGTCGCGCAGCGGGTGGAGCGGATCAGGAAGCCATGTTCGGCATCCTCGGCGCGCTCAATCAGCGTGGCGGTGGCCACATCGCCAAAGATAAAGTGGCAATCGCGGTCGCGCCATTCCAAATGGCCTGAGGTGATTTCGGGGTTCACCACCAGCGCGCGCCGGACCGAGCCCGACCGGATCATATCCGCCGCCGCCTGAATGCCAAATGTGGCCGAGGAACAGGCCACATTCATGTCAAAGGCAAAGCCGCCCGCGCCCAGAAGCTTTTGAATTTCAATCGCAACAGCCGGATAAGCGCGCTCCATATTGGAGGCGGCGCAAATCACTAGATCGACCTCGTCGCCTTTGCGGCCTGCTTTGCTCAGCGCGGCTTCGCAGGCCGCAAGTGCCATTTCGGCCATGATACCGGGTTCGTCGTCAGAGCGTTGCCGCAGGTTCGGGTACATCCGCGCAGGGTCCAAAACGCCCGAGCGGTCCATCACATAGCGGTTTTCAATGCCCGAGGCTTTGACGATAAACTCAGAAGATGAATGCGGGATCGCGGCCATTTCCCCCGCTTCAATCGCGGCAGCATTCTCGGCATTCACCCGGTCAGCATAGGCGTTGAACGCGGCAACCAAATCATCGTTTGAAATCGCCTCAGGTGGGACAAAAACTCCGGTCGCGGTAATCGCTGGCTGATACATGCATGCTCCCCCAAATTTGCGCCACGTTCGGCCCGCTTTTGGGGAAGGTCAAGCGTTCAGACGGGGTTGGGTAGCGCTTTGCCGTCACGGAAGGCGCGTAAATTCTCAATCGCCATCATCCCCATTGCGTCGCGCACCTCTTCGGTGGCGGTGCCAAGGTGGGGCAAGAGGGTGACGTTGTTGAGCCTACGCAGGGCCTCGGGCACCAGCGGTTCTTGGGCATAGACATCAAGCCCCGCACCGCCGATCTGGCCAGCCTCAAGCGCCGTAATCAGCGCAACTCCATCCACCACATCGCCGCGCGCGACATTGATTAGATGCGCATGGGGGCGCATGGCCGCCAATTCCGCCGCGCCAATCATGTTGCGGGTTTCTGCGGTGGCGGGAACGGCGAGCACCACGAAATCGGCCCAAGCCAGCACGTCCGGCAAGGGCAGGGGGCGCGCCGTGAACGGCAAGTCTTTCGGGCTGCGGGTGGCATAGGCAATTTCCATCCCAAAGCCAAAATGCGCGCGGCGCGCCACGGCTTGGCCAATCCGCCCCATGCCGATGATGCCAAGCCGCTTACCCGTGACGTGGGCGCCCAGCATTTGCGTCGGCGCCCAGCCGGACCAGTCGCCCGCACGCAGCATTCGCTCCCCCTCCGAGGCACGGCGGGCAGACATAAGGAGCAGCGTCATCGCAATATCGGCGGTGGCATCGGTGACCGCACCCGGCGTGTTGGTGACATTGACCCCCGCCGCGCGGGCGGCCTGCAGATCAATATGGTTCACACCAACGCCGAAATTGGCCAGCAGTTTTGCGCGGACCGGCCCGGCAAAGGCCTCGGCCCCGAACGCATCGCCCAAAGTGGGCAAAAGCGCATCATACTCCGCCAAGGCGGCACGGGCTTCTTCCACGCGCATCGGCGCATCTTTGGTCCGAAATTCCGCACCGAATTCCTCGCGCAGAATCGTGCTCACACGTGCAGTTTGCGCGCGGCTCACCAAAAGCCGCATCAGAACATCCGCCCGCCAAGCGGCACCTCTTGGCCCGGACCAATCAGCACCACGGCGCCATCGGCATCGGGCAGGCCGAGCACCAAAGCCTCGGACATGAAGGGGCCGATTTGGCGCGGCGGGAAGTTGACGACGCCAAGTACCTGACGGCCCATCAAATCCTCGGGCGTGTAATGCACGGTGATCTGCACGGAGGATTTTTTCACCCCAATCTCAGGGCCATAATCGACCCAGAGCTTGTAGGCGGGTTTGCGGGCCTCGGGAAAAGGCTGCACATCCACGACGCGGCCCACACGAATATCGACCTTGGCGAAATCATCATAGGTGATCGGATCGCTCATTTCCCCAACTCCTTGCCGCGCGCCTCTGCCGCTGCTGTGGCACGTTGCATGAGTGGCGGCAGGCCGGCTTCCGGGTCCATCAACACCGCCAATGCGGCGGCGGTGGTGCCGCCCGGCGAGGTGACATTGACACGCAATTGCGCAGGAGAGACATCGCTGTCTTCGGCCAATTGGCCCGCGCCGCCGACGGTGGCTTTGGCAAGGCTCATGGCAAGTTCTGCGGGCAGGTTTAGGGCTTCGCCTGCAGCCGCCAAAGCTTCAATCATATGGAAGACATAGGCCGGGCCGGAGCCGGAAATCGCGGTGACGGCATCCATCTGATGCTCGCCCTCAAGCCGCACCACTTGGCCCACCGCCGAGAGCAGCCCTTCGGCCAAAGCCAGATGCGCCTCGGTCGTGCTATCATTGCCGCAAATTGCCGTAATGCCCCGGCCAATCGCGGCGGGGGTGTTGGGCATCGCGCGCACCACCGGAGTGGCCGCGCCAAGAATGGTTTCATAGGTGGCGAGCGTCGTGCCTGCGGCCACGGTCACAAACAGCGTTTCGCCCCCGCCCATAGCTTTAAGCGTGGGCAGCGCCTCGCCCATCATTTGCGGTTTGACGGCGACCAGCACCACGGCGGGCGCTTCGGGCAGTTTGCCATTGAGCGCAACGCCGGTGCCGCTCAGCCAATCTGACGGAAAAGGCTCGACCACATGCACCGCTGTGGGGCTTAGCCCTTGGCCGAGCCAGCCCGCCAGCATCGCCGAGCCCATTTTGCCACAGCCCAAAAGCACGAGCCCGCGTTTTTCGATTTCGGAAAAGTCCATCGCAATCTCCCTTGTCGCGGGGGAGATTAGGCGCGCCCGTAAGCCTCGGCAATGGCGACTTTCATCGCCGCTTCTGGCGTTTCTTCGCCCCATGTCGCCAGTTGCATCGCCGGATAGAACCGCTCCGAAACGCTGAGCGCCGCGCGGATCATTCGGTCGACTTGCTCTGGGCTTGCGATCTGCCCGCCCGACAGCACCAACCCATAGCGCCAGACCATCAGCCCCTGTTCCGGCCACCACGTAAAGGCCCCGGTCCAGCATTGGTCATTGATGCGGTTGAGCAATTCGTAAAGCGCGCCCATCCGCGCCTCGGGCGGGTCAAGTTCAAAGGTGGAGATCAACCGCAGCGTTTCATCTTGCTCAGACCAATCAAGGGTGAGCGCGTAGCTGCGCCACTGTCCCTCGACCGACATCGCGATCTGGTCATGGGCGAGGCGGTCAAAATCCCAGTCATGCGCTTGGGCAAGCATCTCGACCACGTCGATCGGATGGATCTCGGTGCTATCGAGATAGTCTTCGCTCAGTGCCATGCTGCCCCCGCTTGCCTGTACTGGTTTGAGGAATGTCCCCAAGAAATCGAATTCGATACTAGGCACGGCGGTTATCCACAGCGCCCCTACCAGATATCGTGCGGGCTGTGGCGAGGTCTGTAAAGTAGATTATGGTGGATAAGTCGTGAATGCGCGGCTTACCCACAAGAAATGCACAGGAAATAGGAGTTTCGGCGACTGTTCTGCACCTTTGGCCCGGACTGGGCGCGTGCGGGATGCTCCTGCGCAGGGTGTCCAGGACAAGAGGCCGATATTGGCATCAAGCTATTCGTCGGCAGCGTTGGGTGCGGCTCTGACACTGTCTGGCGGAACCAGAGCACGGCCTCTGATCCGCCCCATTCCCGCAGTCGTTGCAACCGCAGGTGTTATTTCGGCGGAAAAACGCTTGTCATGCGGGTCGTTTCAGGCAAGGTTACCGTCAATCGGTGAGCCACTTGGGGAGTGTGGGTCTGCGGTGCCGGGGAGAGAGGGAGGACATGGGGCGACTGCGGGCGCCCCAATCATTTCGCGGATGCCCGCCTGATTGGGGTGAGGCAATCTGTTTTCTTCAGTCCAGCGCGTAGAACATACCTTCGGGTGCGCAGAAGATACCTTTAGATCACGTTAACAAGACGAACGATTTCGGTCTGAACCTGAAATCTGGGTATATCTTTGGGTCCAGAGACGTGACCTGAGGGATGAACTCCCCGGAAAATGAAGGCTGCCAGCGATCGACCCTTCGTAACGTGATTGAGGTTGTAAAAATGCGAGGGGGAATATGCGAAGATATAGTCTGGTAAAATCATGTGTTTTGGTGTGTTTTTTCGCGCCTTCTGTCCACGCTCAGGACATGGATCTTGGCGCTGAAAAGGTTGGCTCGCTCGCCTTTGGGGTCGGCTATAATATGGATGCAGGTGCATCCGTATCTGGGCGTTTTCGGCATGACCGCTTTTTAGGCTATGACCAAACACTGGATTTTGGTTTTGACGTCTCAGAAGACGAACACTCCTACGACCTGCTGTTTCAAAACAATGGAATTGGCAACGGAAATCCGAAATTTGCTTTTGTCTTGAGCCACGTTACCAGTGATCGACAATCGCTGATGGGAATTGATACGACAGAGACGTTTTTTAGACCGCAGGCGGTTTTTACCAATCCGAAGTCCCGGCTGACGGTTGAGGCTATTTTTGGCCACGACGAAATCTCGAATGTTGCAGCCGCGCCTGCTGTTTTGCAGGCTGAGGAGGGCGCGCGAGACCTTTATGGCTTGGGTCTTGACTACTCGGCCAAGCGCGCGGGCTGGTCTTATGGCATCAGTGGGGAAGCCATCACCGACGGTCGCGACCTGTCTTACGGCAAGCTCGAAACGACAGCGTCATATGAAATTGCCTTCCCTAAATCTGAGACCGAAGTCGGTGTTCGCTTGGCTGCGGGCATGATTTCTGTGTGGGAGGGGCAAACAACGGTGAATGACCGGTTTTTGCCCTCTTCTGGGGCTTTGCGTGGTTTTGAGGCCGGTGGATTTGGCCCGGCGGACGCGTCCGTGCTGGATGGCGCGCCGGTTGGTGCAACGAATTATGCTGTCATGTCATTTTATGCGCGGCGCACGGGCGTAATCGCGTCGATGCCCGAATTGGCGATTGGTGGGTTTGTGGATTTAGGTTCGGCATGGGGTTTTGACGACAATGGTAATGCTGCGCGTGCCGCGATTGACGACGGTGCAAACCTGCGGGCGTCAATCGGTTTGACCGTCAGCCGCGAGTTTGGTCCTGCGCGGGTCGAGTTGGTTCTCGCGCATCCATTCCAGCATGAAGACACGGATCATCTGCAAGAAGTGCAGATCAACTTTACCAGTAAATTCTAGGAAACTGCTATGCTACAGGCTCCCTTCGTAAAGACGTCTGCTCTGAAGTACGCGGTGCGTGTGTCCTCGCTGTCCTTGGCGCTGGTTGCCGCGGGATGTGGCGGCAACATTAAATTCGAGAAATCCGCTGAAGAGCTTTTGGCGCAGATGGAAAAAGACGGTGCCGTCGTGCCGGTCCCGTCCAGCATGGCGCCAAGCCGGATAAGCACGTCCGGATCCTTGACGTCGTTTGCTGCTGTCGCGGCGCAGACAAGCCCCAATGTCGCGTCCGCGCAGCGTCAGATGATGGCGGCGCAGGCCCGGGTCACAGAGGCAGAACGCGAGTTCTATCCGCAAGTGGCTCTGACGGCTGACAAGATCAATACGCATCAAGTCATCGAGGAAAGCTCGAACCCGTCGTTTGCGGGTGATGATACGCGCTACGACACGACCAACATTGCTTTGACCGCCAATATGCGCTTGCTCGATTTGCCGATGTCGGCAGCGATCGTCGCGGCGCGTTCGGAAGCTGAAGCGCGCCAATCTGATTTTGAAGCGGCGAAACAAGATTTGCTGCAAAATGTTCTGACGGTTTACGCGGATGCTGCCGAGGCGATCGAGCGTTGGCGTCTTGCGAATGCTGAAGTCCAATATTTCAACGCGCGCGCCGAATTTGAGCGCACGCAGTCCGACGCAGGCGAGCTTCGCGCGTCTGAGCGGTCGGTTTCCGCAGCCGAGCTTGCACGTGCGCGCTCAGATGCGTCGATTGCGGCTGCGGACTATCGCATTCGGGCGGATCGTCTTTGCGGGATGGCCTATGACACGACCTGCCCGTATCCGGCTGCTGCGCGCAATGGCGCTTCGCTTCCGCGTCCAACCGCAATTTCGCAAGCGGAGCTAGATCGCGTTGAAAACTCGCCAGAAGTTCGCGCGATGGCGAGCCGTGTCAACGTCGCTTTGCGCGAGGTGGATCAGGCGCGTATGGCCATGTATCCACGTTTGTCCTTGGAAGTTGCCGTTGCCCAGCGTGACCGTGGTGGTTCGCTCTTTGATGGTTCGAGCTTGACCAACACCGAGGATGTGACGCTTCAGTTCGAATGGGATCTTTACACTTCTGGCCGTCTTCGGGCGATCCGGGACGCGCAGTTGAACGAAGCGCTGGCCATTGGTCACGATTACGACGCGCAGCTTCAAGCGGCGGTCAATGATATGCGCGGCGCGACATCGGCGCTCAATGCTTTGTGGCAGCATGATCGGTCTTTGAACGAGGTCATTTCGCTGCGCCGCTCTGCTGTGAATGAGATCTCGAAAGAGATCGAGGCTGGGCTCGCCAATGACCTCGACTTGGCCGAGGCCAAACTGGAATTGGTGCGTGCAGAAGTTCTGCAGCAGCGCACCCGCCGCAACTATATCCTCGCAACTATCGCACGTGCGCGCGCGACCGGGTCGATTGATGATGCGTTGGTCGCTTCTGTCGAACGCGTCTTGTCGGATAATCGTTACTCCGCGCGTGTTTACGGGCGTGTCGCCCGCTAATCCCAGCTCTCAGAAAGTTCCGCCATGAACAAGATGTTTGAGAAGCGCAAGAAGGCTCGTTCTTCTGCAGGTCGTCGTAAAATTGCGATTGAACCCCTAGAGGAAAGAATCCTTCTTTCGGTTGATCTGATCCCCTACGCGCCGGATGAGCGCGAAGAGGATAACGTCTTTTATGAGCGGCAGGTCGAACCCGTTCAGCCTGAGGTCGAACAGACCGCGCAGTCTGTTGAAGAACAGGCTGCGCGTGAGCTGGTGCTTTTGGATTCCACCCTTGGCGATCTTTCGCCCCTTCAAGCAGCGCTTGCAGATATCGGTTTTGGCGGAGCCGATAACAAGACCGTTGCGCTTGTCGGGAGCAAAGACGAAGCCATTGCAGCGCTGTCCACCGGTGTGCGCTACGATGCCATCCATTGGATTAGCCACGGCTCTGCGGATGGCTTCCAGATTGGTGACACGCTTTTAAGCGCGGATGTTGAGGCTGACGACCCGCTGGTGAATGCGTTGGCACGTGCAATGGGTCCCGACAGCGACCTGATGCTTTACGCCTGTGATCTTGCAGATGGCGGTCTGCCGCAGCGTTTGGCGGTGTTGACTGGGGCAGATGTCGCGGCGTCGACGGATACGACCGGGTCTGAAGGAGATTGGGACCTTGAGGCCGAATACGGGGCCATCGAAACCCAAGAGCTGAATTTGGGGGGCGCAATTGCGGCCCTTGGAACCGCGACGAACCTAGATGAGTATCTGGCCGACGCGCAGACCCCGACGGAGACCGTTGCGGATCTCTTTGGGGCCGGCGGGCTCTACGCTGGAGCGACATTCCCCACATCGACCGCTTGGCGTGACCTTGCCGATGAGGTGAGCTTTAGCGTCAAGGTTGGGAGTGCTGCTGCAGAGGTCTTTACGATCAAAGCGGGCGCTGCGACGGCGGACAATACCTTCACGCTATCGGCCTCAAGTGCGTCAAGCAGCGAGAGCCTTCAGGTTATTATCGCAGGCCGTACACTCAACTTTTCGGCCAATCTGAGCGGCCAATCCGCCCTAACGGCCGTTTTCGCTCAGACTGCCGTGACCTCGGCCTTGGCAAGCTTGGGGGTCAGCTACACCCAAACGAACAGCAATACGGTCGCGTTCGGTTACACCGCAACCGATCCGCTGTCGTGGTTTGGCGGTGCCTCGAGTGCATTGAACGAAATCGTTGGGATCGTTGAAGAAGCGACCCTTACGGCGGGGCGTGCGGCCCTTGCCGCCGAAGTTGCGTTGCTTCCGACGGCTGTGCGCACGGCGCTTTTTGATGAATCTGGCCTGACAGGACCTTACAGCGCGGCGAATGCGGCGCATCTTAGCGGCATCATGGGGGTCATCGCGGCAGGCGATTATCTTGCGGCCACGACTGTTTCGGGCGCGGATATTCTGACCACGGCCGACGTGAACCGTTTGGTTGCGGCTTTCAACGCGGGCGCTGAGACGATCAATTACGCGACCCTCGCAGGGGCGGATGCCACGGACCTTGTGTCCAACATCAAAGCGAGCCTCGCGAATTACGATCAGGCAAACTTCGCCGACCGGCATGAGATTGCAACGAAGCGGATCGTCTCGTTGTTTTCGAAAATTTCGGCGGGTCTGACGCTGGCCTCGCCGGACGAAGCTGCATCGAATAAGGTCGTTCTAGACCTCGCTCTCAGCGGAAACTGGGTGGGCCTGCCGCCGTCGCTCACCAATGGGTTTGGCAAGGTTCAGGGCACGCTTTCGCTGACCAAAGAGATTTCGACCGGGAGCGTCGATGTTCGCCAAGTTGCTGAGCTTGAATTGCGGGCCGTTACGGATGTGTCCGCAACGATTACGAATGGTGCAACGACCAACATTGTCTTGACGAACATACCGAACCTTGCGGTTCCGGCGTCTGTGACTTTGGGGGCGGCCTCGTTCGATGTGCTCCTTGATGCGACAGCTGTTTCCTTGGCCGAAGCCCTTAACGCGAATGCTGATTTTGCCTCTGCCATTGCGGCGGCTGGCCTGACGACGACGGTTTCCGGCAACACGCTAAGCGTTGCAAACAGCACCGGCTCCGATGTTGCGTTCCAGATTATCTTGAACAAAACCGGCGTGCGTTCGGCAACCATCGCGGCAAGCGGTTCACAGGCCGTGGCTTTCGCGGATCGTTCCTCTTCTATTTTGCCCGTACGTTTCCAATTTGGTTCAAAAGTCTTCGACGTTGTTTTGGATACCAGCGCCACGACTGTTGCGGCGGCCTTGGCGTCGAACGTTGATTTTGTGGCACAGGCTGCGGCGGCCAATTTGACCGTTGTCGTCAGTGACAACACGCTCACCTTTACCAACACCGGAACCGCAGCTGCCTCGTTCAGCTTTAATGTTCGTGAAGAGGCAACGCTTTTCGATGGCGCGATTGGCACAGGCTTCTTCGCGCGCGATCCGCAAGTTGATCTTGCCCGCACAAAACTGTTTGTCCGCGCGGCTGGCGGGGAGGCTGATAGCTTCCTGACCGATAGCGCTTGGGTCATGGCGATGCCGTTGGACTTTGGCGACTCTATTATGGGCGCCCAGTTCAGCAACACCTATACCTTTGGCGGGGCAGGTCTGGGTGCCCCCTCGATCGCCATTGATACGGATCAGCTCTATGGCAGTGCCGTTCCATCGGTGAACATGGTCTATGCCAAGCTGAACCCCACCGCAGCGGATACGCCCGTCAAAGCTTGGCTTGATGGCCTGACCTCAAAGGTTTCCTTGGATCACCCGGTTGGCCGTGATGCTTTTGCCCTGCTGGGTCTTCAGCGCGTTGTCGAAGATATGCGCGAGATCACGGCCCCCCTCACCAAAGAGGTTGTGACACCGGCGTCAGATAAATCGCAGACCAATGCGCTGCAGATCCCGGTTTTGCGCGATGGCGAAGCGTTTGTTGATACGCCTGACGCGGGTTTTGGTGACTTGCTGGGCACCAGCGCAACCGCGTCCGACACGCGCACCTTGGCCGAGCGTCAGGTTGCGGACCTGACATCTTTGCCGGAATTGGCGGGCATTGGCGCGCAAGACGGTGAACTGGCCGCAATTCTCGAAGGCTTGTCTGATGCGATCGCGCGGAGTTGGGCTGACCGGACCGAGAATAGTGCTGCCGCTGTGTCTACTGCCCTCGCGGCAATTTCGACAGATTTCGCGCTGGTGGGGCTGAATGGCTATACGGCTGCGAATTTGCTCGACGGTGCGGGCGCAAGCGCGTTTAGCCTGTCTTATGCGGCGGATGTGCTCGACGTTGATTTGACGGGTCTTTTGGTCCGCGAAGAAGCGGGCGTGCGCGCCGTTTGGGGCGAAATCCCGCTTTTGAAGAAAATCGGTGAACGCACGGCGGACATGTCGCTGGGGGCGACGGTCAAGTTCAACTCCACCTACAATGCCAAGCCCACGAACCTGAGTGTCGATCTGGCAGCTGAGGTTGTGTCGGTGGATACCAGTAATGCCGCTTTGGACATCAATTTGCCGGGGGAACCGCGCATTGATATGTCCACGCTGACGCTGGGTCTGTCGCAGGGGTTTGTGATTGGGAGCACGGGTTGGGAACTCGACCCCACTGACACAGATGACGCCGCAACGCTTTCGTTCGCGCTCGACTTCAACGATCCGCGTGGCGAGTTCAACACATGGGCGGAGTCCGTTCTGGACAAAACCTATTCGCTGTCTTTGGCCACATTCAATGACTTGCGCGTCGTGAACACGGGTTACACGGGCCTCTTTGATGGCGCGACCGTGCAAGAGGCGCTTTATTGGCTGAAAATGCGCGAAGCGGACACCATCATGCAAGATGGGTTCCTTGCTGGTTTGTTGGCGATGCCGGAGTTGAAGGGGCTGATCCCTGTTGTCGGCAACAGCATTGCAGAAATCATCGTCAACAATGATCCGACAACAGCAACGCAGGCTGATTTCCAGAACTACCTCGTCAACGCGCTGCAGACCCAGTTTGGATCGTTTGATGAGACCGCAGATCTGTCGAGCCTGATGACCGCGCTGACCGGGGCGGCCAACTACACGGCCAGCTTCAATTCGGCGGATGGTGTCACGCTCGACTTCTCAGGCTCTGCACTCACCCTGCCGCAAATCTTGATTGATTTCTCCCGGCTGAGCACGCTGTTGCTGTCCGGTGCGAGCTATCGCGTAACGCCAATCGCAGCCGCGCGCGTTCGCACGCGTATTCAAGCCGCGAATAACGAGGTGGCTTCGTATAACGGGGGCGCACTCGTCGAAGAAACCCTGACGTTTGACACGTGGTTTGAGCCGCTGGACACCGCTGGCGCGACGGACAACATGTTTGAATTTGACCTTGGTTTCTCGGGCGCCGGGGTTGGGGGCACAACGCTTCAGATCGATTTGGGCGAGTTGGGCAAACAAGATGTTTCCAACCCGACGTTTGGTCTCAAGGTTGCGTTCCGGCCCGAAACGCTTGCCGCGAATGGGCGCTTGCCGGGCGGTGAAAGCCCGCGCCTGTCGCCGCTGGTTTCCGATCTTGAAGGGCAGCACGATATCAGCTTCTCTGTCACGCAGGGCGATCAGTTCCGCGTCACGTTTGACAGCAATGTCACTTGGGCAACGGCGGCGGACATTGGCCAAATTTACATTGACGCCAACGGCGACCAGTTCCGTTTGACCGCGATTGCGGGGGATAGCTCGACCGCCGATTTTCTCCCGCTTGACGGGACAACAGCGCCTGTCGGCGGTTTGACGAATGCCGTTGCCTTCTACGAATTCATCCTCCCGATTGACTATGCCGGTCAGGCCGCAGGCACGACCTTTGCCCCGCGTTTCGTCGCCTCTGGGTTTGATCAGATCGTGGCGGATGATCCCCGCCTGCTGCTTGTGAATGATAGCGAATGGGAAATGAAACTGTTGCTCGACGAAGCCGCGCAACGGTTCAGCGATACGTGGCTGAAACGCGATGGTGCGCTCTCGCAGTTCGACCAGTTGCTGCAGCAAAGCGTTGCATCCGCCGATGGGTTGAGCGGGTTCATGACGCAAGACATCCCGCTTCTCTACGGAAAGAGCTTTATCGATCTGATCGAAGATCCGGATGCGAGCGTTTCGTTCGACAACCTGTCGCAGGTCATCACGGCCCATCTCGACGCGCTGAATGATTATGTGCTGAACGGCACGCCGCTGCATTTCAACGGCACGGATTACAACGGTGATCTTCGCGCCTATGTGGATGATCTGGCGCAGCAATTGTCGGTTATCACGGGGCTGGACGCAGATAAGCTCATCACACTTGAGGTGATCACGGGCAATGATGTCGGTGCCGGGTCTGCCTCGACGGTTCAAGAACTCGAAGACACTTTGTCTGCGGACGGTAAGCTGCTGGACGAAGTCCGCTACCGGATCAAAATCCAAGACCTTGTCACCTATGAGAAAAAAGTCGGCGAGGATTTTATCTCGGATCTCTTTGATCTGAGCGAAATGGGGATCTCGATGACCGGTAGCAACCGGGACATCGATGGGTACGAGTTTGGGTTGAATGCCGACCTCGACATCAACATCGACTTCGGTCTGAAGCGCGATGGCGGCCAGTTCGAGCCGTTTATCGAACTGTCCGAAGTGGCGGGGAACGTCTGGCTGTCGTCGACCGTCGTGTCTGATCCGATGCCGCAGATCACCTTCCGCAACGCGGCGACGGTGACCGTGGGCGATAAGACTTTCTCTGGCCTAACCAACACGCAGGTTCTGACCTTTACGCCGCGTTTTGTTTTCCGCCCTGTGGCGGGCGCGGTCGACTTTTCGGGCGGTATCGCGGCGGATATCGAAGGGGAAGCGAACTTCCAGTTCGGTCTAGACGTGGTGACCGCTGGCGCGGCGCCGATCATCACGGTTGATCTGCTGCCCGGCGCGGCCCGTGACGGTGATCTTTATATCTATACGGGCTCCGGCCCGCTGAACGCGACCGATTTTGCCGATCACCTGATGTCGGACACGTCGGCGACGACCGTGTCGGCTGGCCAGCTTGTTCTCAACGACGTTACGGGCGACGCCACGACCGGTGTCTTCTATCAATACATCGGCACCAGCGATCTGTCGGTCACCTCTTGGGCTGCGGTCGATTTCAGTGACGAAAGCCTTTGGGCCCAAGAAAGCCTGATGAGCCTTCAGGGCATCTTTACCACGGGTGTCGAGCGCATTGAGCGAACGGTTTCCGATATTCTGACCGGAACGACCGGCAGCGGTTATCTGCTGGCGGGGGGCAATACGATTTTGATCACGGCAAATGATGTCGGGATCACGCATTCCGGTTTGAACATCGTCATCAAACCTGCGGACAGCACGGTGTCGGGTCCGGTTGCAACCTTTGATGCCGCGACCGATACGCTGACCCTGCAGTCGAATGCGACGCTGGATTACATCACGCTGGTCGATCTGCTGAACCTAATCCGCGATGGAAACGGTCAGAAAATGTTCACCGCGCAGACCATCTGGTCGCCGCGTTTTGCCGTTGCATCGGACACGAGTATTTTTGAAATCGGTCAACTGCATCCGCTGTCCTTGACCGGACCTGGGGCGATCCGCACGACTGATATCGGCGCAACGGGCAGCGCGCTTGAGCGCATCGCGATCTTTGCGGATGGCACGGTCGAACGTGCTGTGATCTCTGGGAATTTCAACGATAAGAACCTGAACGAACTGCCCGGTGGCATTTCGTCCTTGACCTTCAAAGGCGATATTCGCGCTGCAGTGACCGCGCTTTCCTCTGCCTTTGAGGTTGGGTCTGGCGTCTTTGCAGACCTGTTCGAAGTGAAATTGCCTTTCGCGGGGGAACTCACCATCGCGGATGTGCTGACACGGGCGGAATCCGCAAACCCTGTTTCGATCTCTGAAGCCTTGCGTTTCAATGATCTGATCACCGCGCTCAATAGCGACGCGCTTGACCTCAACACGATTGGCTATGTGGCCGCGCAACTGTCCAAACAGTTTGATGCGTCGCATGGCAATATGGTGACAGACACGAGCCCGATCACGTTTGAATTTGACGTTCGGTCCGGCGATCTGATCATGAATTACCGCCCGACAATCGTGGTCGATTACACGGCCCGCGCCGCGTTGCGCGAAGAAGAACTGGCGGTTCTTCTTGGGATCACCACAGACACACCAGAATACGATGGCGCGCTGATCGATAGCGTTTTGCAGGGCGCGGCAAAGCTTTATGTTGAACCCAATATCCGTGTCTCATTTGCGGCGGATGGCTCATTCAAAATTGGCACAGGCGATGATGGTCGTATCGACTTTACCATCGCAAATGGGGATGCCACGGCGACCCGCTCCGCCGATTTGAGCGCGGCTGACAAACAGATTGATCTGTCGTTCAAAGACACCAACGGTGCCTCGATCGTGCAGAACCTGAACATCGGCGTGAATGGGGACGGCACCGAAACTGCCGACTTTACCATCTCGTCCGGTCGGTTGGACCTGACGGGAGACAAGGGTTCGTTCTCTGTCGCGGGTAATTCGGATGCCGGCGCTTGGATGACGGTGGAAGAGGCGCAAACGGATGTTTCGCTGACGCTCCTCCAAACCGAACTGTCCAAAGTTGAAACGCTCATTGCCACCGCAGATACGCGGACCGCAGAGATATTGGAACTTTCTCAAGATCTGCGCGACGCCCAAGACCTTGCGGCGGAGTTGGTGCAGCGTGCGAAATTGCTGCCAGGGTATTTGGCGGATCCGAGCATAGATCCTTTGGTTGGCGCCCAAACGGACAACCCGGCGCTTGCGGCCCGCATGGTTGCTGCGAACGCGGCTGTCTCTGCCGCACAAACTGCGCTTGCAAGCGCGCAAACCGCTTTGGCCTCGTTAATTGCGGACATCACGGCCGCGAAAGCAAAGCTGGATGTGGCCGGGAATTCGCTGGCTGAGATCGCGCTTGATGCACTGCAAAAATCGGGCGGGGACGCATCGGTTGGTGGGGCCTATGCGACATTGGTTGCGGATCAGACGGCGGCCTTTGACCGGCTTGGCAACACTTTGAACGCGTTGACGGTTGTTCAGGCGATTGATGGCGCGCAAACCGATGCAGAATTTGAAACGGTCAAAGCCTTCCTCGAAATCAAGGCAGAGGTCGAGGCGCTTTTGACCGAGGAAGCCGCGCGTAGGGCGACCTTTGCAGTTGTTGATCAGGCGGCAAAAACGGCTGTTGCACAGATTGGCTTGTCGGCGGCTGATCCGCTGGGCACGGCGACGGCGGTGAAATCTGCGCTTGATGACGCCAAAACCGGCCTGAGCACATTGAACGGGCAGGTGGGGCGTTTGGCGACCTCGGCTGCTGATCTTGTCGCACGCCTTGGTGCATTGACGGCGCCCGCGGGGTCCGAAAGCGAATTGGCCTCTCTGACGGCCCTCGCAACGGCTTCGTCCGCCCACATTTCGACGCTTTCGACCGAGCTCTCTTCCTATGTCACCTACATCACGCAAATCCGCGCGGCTGTAGATACCGAGATGGAGGTCGTTCGCGGTCTCTTTGAATCGGTGACATTGACCGAAAGTGCCTTCAGCGCTGCGGGGGAGGAACTTGTCGCGCTTCTCGCCGAAATGGCCGAGGCTGCAAGCAAGAGCATCGCGGCTCTGGCGACGGGGGCGAGTGCGACCCTTCTCACGCGTGCCCAAGCAAAAATCACGACCCTCTCGGATGGGCTGGATGCCCTGACGGTTGCGCTGACCGAAGTGAAAGCCTTGCGCGATGACGTGTTGGCGGCGGGCGTTGGCGCGCTTGACACTGCGAATGCTGCCTTTGTTGAACTCTTGGGGGCGGGTTCGCCGTTGATCCCGTCCTTGACGAGTGTCACCGCGCGACTGGGGGCCTTGGATGTTGCAGGTCTGGAATCAGATTTGGCGGCTGCCGTTGCAAACTTGACCGCGCTGCAATCGGCGCTGGACGGGGCCGATAGCGCGGCCATCACCACGCTTCTGACAACGCTGACGGGCGATCTGGAAACGGCGGGCGCGACCTATGCCGCCTTGGTTGGTGTCTTCACCTCTGACCGCCTGCCGCAGCTTGACCTGAGCAAATTGGATGCGGTGCTCAGCACAACGGGCGCGACAGCCACCATCGGCTCCGTGACGGATGCGATACAATTGGCGATCAAATCGCAATTGCCGTCTCTGGTGACGGCTGGTGCGGCTTCTGCGGCTCAGAACCTGATGGATTATCAGGCGTCTTCCTTGTCTGACCTGCGGTTTGGCGCGATTGACGGGCTCTCCTCTGTCTTGTTGGGGGAAGGGGCGACCGATCTGGCCAGCACCATCGACATCGCGCTTGCGGCGTTGCTGTCTGCTGACTCCGCGCCGACCGGCGTTTCGGTTCTCTACCAAGACCTTCCTGTCATCGGGAAAAGCTTGGCAGATCTGATCGGTCTTGATGACCAATTGGATACGATCAAGACGATTATCGCCAATGTCCCAGCGAAATCCTTGGGCCAGTTGGACGCTATTGTGGCCAACGCCTTGCCGCAGGGATCACCGCTTTCTGTCGAATTGATCCCGCCTGTTGCGAGCGCGGCCTCCTCGCCGAACCGTATGGGGGTGGTGATCAAGCTTGCGCTTCCGGCTGGCCTGTCGCCGGAATTGACGCTGAACCTCAGCGAATTCACCGAATTCTTCGGGATTTCGACACCGGAAATCCCGCCGTCGGCGGATTTGTCGCTGAACCTCTCGGGGGCTGTTCAATTCCGTGATTCGACCTTCACGCTGACCAAAGCACAGTACACGACCCTTGTGGCGGAGGCCGATGACCTCGGCGAGGCGTCACGTCTGCGGTTGCAAGATGCCAATGGGAAAACCGTTGCTGTCGGCGTCATTCGCACGGTCGATTATCTCGATGCCGCGAATACTCCCCAAGATTTCGTTGAAAATTCCAATACCACGCAGGTCCAATTTGGGATCGAATGGGACCGGGATTTCGACGAGACGACGGCGACGACGATTGTTCATGACTACCTCGCGACCGATCGCACGACAGCCGTTTCGAATACGGTCAACCTAAATGCGCTGACGGCGGTTTATGCCGCGGCGACGGCACCGGTTTTGGCGGCCTTCCGGTTCGAAGTTGATCTGCGCTCCGTTGAGGTTGGATACGCGGGCTATGATCAGACATCGGCAAGTTCGATGGTCGGTCGGAAGATCGCGATCATTGATGAGAATGGAAATGTCACCGGTCGTGGCGTCGTTGCGGGGGTAAGCGAAACCGGTCTGGGCCTCGTGATGAAGTCCGGTTCGGTCGGGGCCGGGGACACGATCCGCGTTCTCTCTGCAGACGGTCTGACGAGCAACGACATCGCGGGTGTGACGCG
Organism: Rhodobacter sp. JA431; assembly: GCF_900217725.1. NCBI lineage: Bacteria > Pseudomonadati > Pseudomonadota > Alphaproteobacteria > Rhodobacterales > Rhodobacter > Rhodobacter sp. JA431. Next base: position 57,602 of record NZ_OBMP01000001.1, on the reverse strand, counting down.
GTCTTATGAACTCGATTGGTCGGGCCCGAACACGGGATCGGCTGAGGACTGGGTGGGTAAAACCATCAATGTGTTCAACGCATCGGGGACCAAAGTTGGTGAAGGTCGGGTCGTTGCCGTTGAGGGAACACGCATCGCGGTGACGGTTCTTGATGGCGTTCTGCGTGCCGCCGATACGTTGGAACTCAGCGATCAGTCCGCATGGGGAATAGCGGGCTTCGTTTACAGCGTTGGCACTTTGCCGCTTGAAATGGTTGATGAATTTGGCACCCGCGCGGGGGCTGACATCACGCTGGACCTCGGCTCGGATGACGCCAATCCGGGTGTTTTGTTGGATTTCCAAACGAGCCTTGTCGGCGCGACCTCGGTTCGCGTGAATGTCACCGGCGGGTCGAACACAGAGGCATTGACCATCGGTCGCGCGGCCATCCGCCTGAAAATGGATGACGGTCTGCCGGATTACGAAGGTATTGTGCCCGCGTTTGAAGCCTCTCGTCTGAAGCCCGTTTCGGCGATTGAATTCGCCTCCGACGTGGATCTGGATGTCTCTGCCTCCATCGTTATCGCGGGGCAAACGATCACTCTTGACGATCTTGGCACGGCGACCCTGACCGCGTCTCTCAAGGACGGCAAATTTGGTCTGCCGCAATTGGGCTTTAGCACGGGAACGCTGATTGATGCGATGCGCTCGCAGCTCGCCCAAGCGAGCACGTTCACCTCTAATTGGTCTGACATTTCGACCTTTGCAGATGGGTTCGAGGCATTTGCGGAAGCCCTGATCGGTGATCTTGATAGCGACAATGGCCTGATTGACCTGACAATTCCGGGGGTGGGTCAGTCCATCGAAGATATGACGGGTTTGAAGGACGCCTTGCGCGTTGCCATTCAAACGCTCAAGGACGCGAAAGACGAGGCTTTGGATTATGGTGCAAGCCTGATCCATAGCGCGATGACTGATGCGTCAAGCCCGTTCCGGTTTGCCCCTGATGCGCTGCAAGTCGCGCTGTTGGAAGGCAACACCGATGTTGGTGGGTTGAAAGACTCCGTCATCCTGACGATGAAAGGGACCCGGCTGATCGAGGGGGAAATCGACCTCGGATTTGATCTGAGCGGTTTTGATATTTCCAACCTTGAGGCTTTGAAGTCGCTTCTGGGTTTGAGCCAACCTGATCTGCTGAGCATCACCGCGCTCGACGGAAGCCTGCTGCGTTATGCGGTGTCCGTTGATCTGGATGTTGCGGTCGAACTAGGTTCGGATGCGAGCGTCAAGTTCGTCAAGCAAGACCTGTCGACGGGCAACTATGTTGATCTTGTCGATGAAACCGTTGCGCCGCTCGCGATCCGCGCGCTTGCGGACCTTGGCCCGACTGATATCTCCTTTGCGATTGATGCGGGCAGCCTTGGCAAATTTGGCCTTGTTGCAGAAGACTCCCGGTTTGTCTTTGGTAAGGAGTCTAATACCACACCTGACCTAACAAAATCGCTGGCAGATCAGTTGCGTAGCAAAGGCGCGCAGCTTGACTTCACCGTAACGGATAGCTCTGGCACCCAGTCCGTCGGCACCAATACGGTTGGCGGTTTTGGTATGGGGCTCGCCCTGTCGCGTGCCTTTGGTGAGGCGCTTCAGCCGATCAGTGAATTTTCGGCCGCCCGCATCGCGGGGGATCTCTTGCCGCGTTCTGCGGCAGATATTGCCAATGGGCTGACACTTCCCGAGGTCAATATCGACTTCTTCGAAGTGCCCGAAGATCTGAACCTGCGGAGCCTGTTGATGCCGCAGTTGGACGACTTTGCGTCTTTCGGCATGTCCGACCTGATCAATATGGTCGATACCGCCTACAGCTGGGTCTTCGGGGTCGATTATCCCTATAATTACACCGGCGCCGCGATTGTTACGCCGGTCTTGAATGCGGTGACTGCGCCGAGTGGCAGCGACCTGACGGCAGAGCTGCCGTTCATCGGCCAAACCATCAATGATCTGCTCCCGTTGAACCAGATTTTCACCTCGGTTCACCTCGCGTTGGAAACCGCAGATCAAGTTGTGAACAATCCGGGCGGCACAATCCAAGAAGCCCTGCTGACCATTGAAAAAGAGGTCAATAAGGCGATTGCGAAAGTTGCCGGTTGGGATAGCCCGCCGGTCTTCTCGATCAATTTCTCGACTCTTTCGGGGAATGTTTGGACAAGCGGTATCCCGCACCGCGCCTTGGAAATCGCGCTCGATTTTGACAACGCGATTGTGGCGCAAAGCGCGCTCAGCCTTGATTTAATCGAGGCTTTGGGTCTGGCCGCCGAGTTGGACGGTACGTTCGGCCTCACAAGCGATCTTTCTGCGCAACTTTCGACTGGGGTTGGTCTGTCTGGGAAACTCGTTTTTGGTGGTGCACTCTCTGAAGATGCGTCGCTTCAAAGCCTCGGGTCTCTTCAGGGCGCATCGACGCTGCTTGATCCGATCCTCTATATCGGGAGCGCGTCGAACTTGTCGCTTTCGTTTGGTGCTGAGGCGTCGAACGTCGATGTGACGCTCGGCTTTGACATCGACGGAACCCCGTTGAACGCAAGTATCACGGACGGCTTCATCGGTCTGACCAATGCAGCCGGGGATGCGGATGCCTCGCTCACCTTTACCTTGACCTCAGATGACAACCCAGAGCAGGCGTTCTTCCTGCTTGATAATGGTGGGTTTAAGGCCGCGGCTGGGGCGGTTACGGCTGTTGGCACAACTGCGGCTTCGGCAACATCCAAGCTGGCGCGGCTGACGCTTGATAGCGCCGTGGCGCCGGGCTCATCGACCCAGATCGTCAACGTGACTTGGGCGGATAATCTCGCCAATACGCCAAGCGCGACCAATGCGGAGTATGTCGCGCTTGGCACGTCGCGCGTGGGGATCGTTGTCTCTGGGGCCTCGCAGTTCCTTGTCCAAGAAACCGGTATTCCGTCAGGCCAGACCTCGGCTCTGTCTGAAGGGGATACGCTGCAGCGGGTTATCAGCGGCGCGACCTTTGATGTGTCGAGCGTGTCCCGTGGCACAAACCTCGCGACGCTGACCCTTACAAACGGCACGGCCGCCCTCTTTGATGGCCTTGACCACGTTCTTCTAGAGATCTCGGACGGGGCGACGGGGACGTTGCAAGTGCCATTGATGGTTGTTCTTCCGTCGGATCTTTCGACGAATACCATCGACGTTGTCTTACCGGATGATGTGCTCACCCATGCTTGGGGCGGCGCGGTCAAGGTGCATGCGTTGACCCCGCTGGCGACCTTGGTGGAGCCGCCGGATGTCCGTGATTTCGACGCCCTGTCTTACATCTACGATGTGACCATCACCGGCGCCGGTGCGGTGTTCTCAGACGTTGCCAATGCGGCAACGCCGGAAGAGGCAAGCATTACCTTCGGCGCAGGCTCCGTCCAAGGCCGGGTGCTGGGTGTCAACGGCGATACGCTGACCCTCGTTCTGGATTCACCGGTTGACGCTATTCAAGAAACGCTGGCGAGTGGGGATGCTGCGGCTGTAAATGCGCTGCTGGCCACTTTGGCGGTGACCCAAGGGAATGCGCCGGTCTTTAATCCGTCGACGATCCGCCCGGCTCTTGATGCGGCGTTGACCGTTGATCTGGTGGCCAAGGCCGACCTTGTTGGCCTAGAAATTGGCACGCTGCAAAGCGCGCTGGATCTGGCGGACTTTGCGGATCTTGCCCTTTCGGGAACCCACTCGATCACTGACCTCTTTGCGGATCTGCGCACGAGTGGTGGCGGGACGGTTGATGGCATCTTTGATCCCACGAAAGCCGCCGCGGATATTCGCGCTTACGTCGAAGGCTCACTGACCTCTGTCACCAATGCAATCGCGCGTTTGAACCAACTGACACCGGCACAGCTGATCGACTATCTGCGCACGGGGATCGTGTCGTTGATCGAGGGTCAGGGCGCGGGCGCGACGGTTCTCAATGCCGATATTCCGTTTATTAATCAGTCGCTTGATGATTTGACCGGCCTGTCTACGATCTTGCGTGATGTGCTTGATCTATTGCCCCCAACGCAGAGCGGCGGCAGCGATCTCGACCTGAATGTTTGGCTGGACGCCGTCGCGAATACTGTGGGTCTGCCGAGTGGGTTCCTGACGCTCGAATACTCTGAGGATGCGACATTCCCGGGCCGTTGGATTGTCGATATCAACGTGAATTTCGACCGCATCGTCCAAGACAACCGGTTCATCGACATTGTTCTGGGCGACTTCGGCGACCTTGGGCCGATTTCTGGCTCCGCGCTCGACGACGGTATCAATATGAACCTCCGCATCGATGGTGCGGCACAGCTCAACCTCGACCTGCAACTCATTGGTCAGGGCCTGCTTCCTGTTGAACTGCGCATGCTCGAAAGCTCCGAGCTGTCGGTGGGGGCGGGGCTGCGCTTGTCCCAGACCGCCGAAGAGAACATCGGGCTTTCGGCGGATGTTGCGGGTATGCTGAACACGCTCGCGGGGTCGAGTTCCTTCTCCCCGCAATTTGCGATGGTGGGCGGGTCGATGTGGCTGTCTTCCAACGCGGAAGCGCAAACACAGACGCTGACCCTGAAACGCCGCGACGCAGGCCTCACCGCGTCGACCTTTGCGGTCGGTCAGTTGGTCACATCGGGGACGGGCGCGAGTTTCGATCCGGCGACTGCAAAATTCGGCATCGTCAAATCATGGAACCATGAGACGGGTGTTCTTGAACTGCTTGCGCCCTCCGCTGCGATAAGCGGCGGCAATCTGAACGTCTTTACCGCGGCGGACAAAGTCGCAACGGTCGATGCGGTCACGGGGCAAGTGAGCGCTTCGGGGTCGTGGAAAACGGTTCTGTCGGTCAATGCACCGGAGGGCCAAGACCTGCGTGTTGCGGTCGATCTGGGGGCTACCGGGATCGACATCAGCCGTATGTTGCAAAGTGATGCGCGTATCGCTGCTTTTGATGCCAGCGGGAACCAAATCTGGGTTGGGGATGTCACCACGACCGATATGGCAGACGTTGCTGCGGGCGATGCGACGTTGCTGGTCAATACCCTTGAGGGGGATCTCGTCAGTGCGGCCACCGGGACGACGACGTTTGACCGTGTTGTTGAATTCGAAGATGGCTCTAACGCCACAATGAGCGATCTGACCCGCGCGAATGTCGCGGATAGCGCTGTCGATAGCCGGGTGATTGCCGAAATTACGACTGTCGCGCCGCAGCCTGATCTGTCGATCCGCTATCGCGTCACGTTTGAAAGCGGCACGACGGATGTGCCTGCGGCGATGGTCGGCGGGCATTATGTCGATCAATCGGGCCGTTGGTTCCGCGTCGATAAGGTTGAAACCGGCGCGGTGTGGATCACGGCTGTCGGTCACACCGGGGCGCCGTTGGCGGGGGGCGCGCTTTATCGTCCGGTTGTGACCTTTACCAGCAACACGGCTGTTGATCTTGGGATGAACGGCAGCGTGCAGCGCGTCAGTGGTCTGGGCGGGGCGCCGATTGGGACCTGGCTCGAAGATCTGCGTCTGGTCCAAGATGCAAACAACGCTTGGTTTGAAATTGCCGCCTTCAACGCTGTCACGGGAAGCGTTGATCTGCGTCCGCTTGATCTAGCAGCGGCGCCAACGGCGACAGGCAACCTTTCCGGTGTGGCGCTGAACAGCCTTCTCGGGAGCTTGAGCGCAACGCCGACGCAACTCGCGGATCAAGCGGGTATTTCTGTGAGTGTGCAGCGCGGCGATAGCGCGGGCCTTCGCACCATCTCAAATGCGCCGATTGATAACGCTGTGCGTTTTGCGGCGGGGTCTGATCTGCTGCAATCGCATGAAATCAACAATGTCTTTGTTGATGCGAACGGCAATGCGTTCCGTTTGGACGCCATTGATGCGGACCGTATGGGCGGCACATTCACCTCTATTGGTGGCTCGTTCGTCGCGACGGGAACGCTCGTGTCGGCAACATTGGATGTCGTCAGAACCGAATCCGCTGAAGTGGGCGGTCTGGCCGCGCAGAAAGTCAAAATCGCGAATACAAATGCGATTGTCGGCGATTGGCTGAAACAAGTTGAAAATGGCAAAGTTGTACGGCTGAGCGATGGCACGGCGACCTTCCTCGTGGCCTCTTCCGATCCTGTCGAACAAACCATTACGCTTCTGCCTGCCGATGGTGTCTCGAGTGTGATCGCGCCGACGTCTTTGACCTATGGCATCGAGCAGGGCTATGTACGTCTGCCGCTGATCCTTGGGTCGTTGACGGTTGATTCAGCGTCTCCGTTGCAACCGCGGACCTTTGAGGTGACCGACCCATCGCTCCTCAGTGCTGACGGGGGACGCGTTGTCGAATTGGCGATTGGCGCTGATGGTCTGGTTTCCAATGTTGTGTCTTCGCGCGTTCTGGCGACCATCCAAAACGGTTTGATTTCCGGCACCACGCTCGCGGCTGGCGTTGACAGTGGCGCGATCCTTGATGGTGCTTCGGCGTCCTTCTTCGATAAGGCGGGGGTGAGCTATTACGCTTTGGCGGAGGACGGAAAATCCGCCGCTGCAGATAGCTGGATGTCGATGGCGATCACCGTCGCACCGACGACCGTGATGGATGCGACCACCTTGCTGGTGTTGGGGGCTGATGGCACGACGACCACCAGCATTTCGAGCGCGACCGCGGATAGTCTGAGCTTTGCTTTGACCAAAGCGGAAATGGCGACCTTGTTCAGCGCTTTGGCGGAAGGGGCGACGCTTCGGATCTCAAACGGCTCAACAACAGAAGATTTCGCGCTGTCGGATGCCACTGCCGCGCTGACGATTGTGAATGACGCTGACGCGGCCACGACGCAATATTTCGATGGCGGCAAAGCGGGTCGTTATGTGGTGACGGGGGATGCGGATAAGTCCATTTCCGTCGATTTGTTGGCGGCCTCTCTGCTCTCCACCCCGATCAGCAGCGATGATTTCGCGCTCTATACTTTGACGGCTCTGACCAAAGCCGTCGGCGCGGCGACTACGCCTGCCGCCTCGAGCTTGGGCAAGGTTGATCAATTGGTCTTTGCATCCGGCACCCGGTTGGCAGTTGGTATGGAGGTCAAAGACAGCGTCACCGGGGCAAGCGGGATCGTCATTGGGAAGTCGCTTGTCGGTGGCAACACCAACGTGCTGGTGCAGCGCATTGGCACCACGGCATTTGGGGCGACCTCCAACTTGACCGTTGTGGCGGATGAAATTGGCTACGACGCGGATATGTCTGCCAGCATCGGTATCTTCTTGCCGATGATTGCCAGCCTTGGCGGTGATCGTGCCGTCGGGATTCTCTCCGGCCGTGCGGGCCTTGATGGGGCGACTTTCGCGACACCAGAGCTGACCGTTCCGTCGACTTTGGTCAACTTCTTGCAAGCCAAGTACGATGCGATCGTGTCTTCGGCGTTGAACTCGGTCGCGAACCTGTCGGCCCTGTCTTATGGCGATATTGTTGGGGGTATCGTTTCTGCGATTGACGTGCTTTTCGGCACAGATGGCAATGCTGGCCTGATCGATCAAGAAATTCCCTTCGTTGGGAAGTCGCTCAATGAGCTGATTGGGCTGGACGGTATTCGCCAGCTGATTGTCGATCTGAAATCGTCGGGTGCACAGTCGCTCGACGCTGTAGAGGCCGCGCTGACCGCCGCGCTGGCCCCGTTCAACGCGACAGTCAGTGTTGTCTTCACGCCGATCACAGAAGCCGGGCAGAGTGGCCCGACCAAGATGAAAGCCGCGATTTCGATCACCGGCATGCAGCTTGATGAAAGTGTGCGTGTCGATGTGACCGATGCGGATCTTGAGGCCGCCCTTGGCGTTGATCTTGGCCCGCTGAGCTTTGAAGGTGGAGCCGAAGCGCGCGTTCAAGCGAATGCCAATTTTGCCTTTGATTTGGCGTTTGGGATCGACCCTGAGACGCCCATTGGCGAGACGCCGAACTTTGAACTTTATGTCGGCGATGGCAGCGGCTTTGCGCTGAACGTCACCGACTTCTCGCTCACGCCCACGGGGTCAACGACAATAGACCTTGGCTTTGCTGAGGGCACGGTAAGCCTGGGCGCCGCGGCGAAAATTGGTGTCGATGCGGGCACCATGACCATCGAAAACATCAATGAAACCGCCATCGCACCGGCAGATTTGCAAGCCCTTGTTGGCAAAACGCTTGTGCAAGGCACCAGCGTGTTCCGCGTGTTGGCCTATCGCGAGGATACCGTCGGAAACAACGGCACACTGTTGATCAAACGGATCAGCGGTCTGCCTGTGGGCGGTGATGCGACCCCACTTGTGGAATACAACGTCACTGGCGGAAGCTTTGGCAACCGTGTGGTTCTGGATGGCAGCAACGTCTATTTCGATAGCTGGTACGAAGACCTGCCGAGCTACACCACCTCCGCTGGGTCGTATTTCAGCGGGTTTGGCACGCTGAACACGACTGCGGCCCTGAATGGCGAAGGCGTGGTGCGTCTGTCTGACGGGACATCTGTTGGTGTCATCGGAACCACGGCCTTGGCTGAGGGGCTCACGGTCGACGAGTTCGCATTTGACGCGCAAAGCGGTTTGGCTGCCGTGAAAATGAGCGGCGCGATCCCGGCATCTATTGCTGTTGGGACAGGCGTTTATATCGCGGGTCTCGAAGCCATTGTGACCTCGTTGGATGGTGCTGACGTTCTGACCGTTGCCTTCATTGGCGCGGTGCGCCCGGTTGCACAGGGCGTTGGCGTGCGCGTTGAACTGCCGGTTGGCGGGCTGACCCACGATGGCAGTGGCAATACGTTCGCTATCGCTTCGGCGGCGTTGGTTGACGATAGCGACGCAATCCGTCTGGGGCTGACGATTGGGGCCGATCCGACCTCTGCGGCAGATATCAGCACGCGCAATACCGCGTTCAATGCGTTGCAAGTTGGTCAGATCATGTCTGGCGCGAACGGTGCGAAATTCCGCATCGTTAATGTGGATGTTGCCTCCGGTCTTGTTGATCTTCTTTGGCTGCAAAGCGATGCGAGCGCGCATGACGTTGTCTATGCGAGCGGTGCCGTCAGCTTGACGGTTGATGCGGTCGCGACCGAGGTTTCTCAAATGAACCTGACCGCTGAGGGCGTGGTTTATCTGTTGAAATCCACGGTCACTGAGGCCGCACTTGATGCGATCAAGGCCTCTCTCAGCGATGGGCTCACGCTCAACGGCGTGGCGGTTAATGCGAATGATCTGAAGTTCTCGAAAGCGAAACGCACATTGACCGTCAACTCGACGGCCAACCAGTTGAAAACTGGGGCACCCCAAACGGTCGTTGCGACACCAGCGGCGCTTGGTGCCGCGAATGTTCTGGCATCTGCAGCCGCAGAAGATGTTGTTCACAACCCGCTCTCCTTCGCTTTGCGTGTCAATGCGCCGACCGAAAACGATTTGAAGACCATCACGAATACCGTCGCGCTGAGTGATTTCGCGAATGGCGATGTGCTCTTCCAAGATGGGGTCGAATTCCGTGTGGATGCGCTCAATCCGGACTCGGATTCTGCCACCAATGATCTGACCATCACTGCGGTTGATGGGTCTTCGTCGCTCGATCTGACGAAGAAAGTCATTATCGGGAAAAACGGTCGTTCGGTTGAATTGGCAGCCGCATCGGGGAATGACTTCACGCTGGTGGGGGGCACCTACATCCCCGTGTCGAGCGCGACGGGCATTTCGCCTGAACTGTCGACCATGTTCTCTGGCGCGGGCGTTTATGCGAACCTGCCGCTCGACATCACGGGGGGCATCGGTGGGGTCGACCTGCCGACAATCGAGATCCCGTTTGATTTCGACTTCTCGCTGCCGTCCGTGAATTTCGGCATCGCGGGGCTGCTGCCGACCTTGCCGGGCCTGTCGCTGCCGTCGCTCTCGGGGATTTATCTGCCGAGCCTGCCGGATATGCCGACCTTGTCCCTGCCGGCTCTGCCGTCCTTACCGAGCCTGCCGGACTTCCCGTCGTTGATCGCCTTCCCGTCGCTGCCGGACTTCAATTTCGAACTGCCGACGCTCAACTTTACGTCGCTGTTTGGGGATCTGAATATCGGTTCGTCGCTGACTGCGCTGATCGAATTGGTTGAATCTGTCACCGATGACGTGATTTCCCCGTCAGGGATTTCGAACAAGGTTCTGACAACAGAACTGCCGCTGTTGAACTTCTCGATCGACAGCAAGTTGGGGCTTATCCCCGTGTTCCGTGTTATCAACGAGGCGGTGACCTCGCTTGATGATAACCTGCTGGAATTGCAGTCGATCCTCGACAAAGAGTTCGAGAAACTGGGCTTCGACGCGGGCACCGAAGGGCAGCCGCGCGTGACCCTGAAACGGATCGACTACAACGATCCGACAGGCTCCGGCGAACGCAACGACCTCGTCTTTGGTATCGACATTCGCAAGCAGGTCGATCTGGACATCGACCAGACTATCGACATCCAATCCTTGATCGGTGAGATCAACGGCATTGATGCCTCTGTCGCGAGTGCACTCGACCAGCTGTTCAAGCTTGAAGGCAATTATGACGGCAAACTTTCGATTGCGGCGGGTCTGAAACTCGATCTCGGTCTCGACCTGAATGATGTGACCGATCCGAAGGCCTTCATCGGGAAAGAGACGAAACTGCTATTGGATGTCGGCGTTGAGACGACCTCCGCCTCGATGGAAGCGGCGTTCGATGTTGGTGGGGCATTTGTGTCCGTCAGCACGTCTTCTGAGGCGGCGGCTGAGGCCGATAAGCTGAAGATCGGCATGGTCAATTCTTCAACCGGCGCCACTGTCGCCATCGAAGATGCGACCTCGTTCTTGGCCTTGGGCTTTACCTCCAAAGGCACGGCGGTTGGCGATAAGCTGATGGCCTCGGATGGCTATGATCTTGATCTGACCTCCGAAGAGCGTCTTGCCGTTCAAGTTCCGGTTCTTGGCGAAGTTACTGTTGGTGCGCTTGAGTTCGGTGCGCGGGTTTTGGACTTCAAACTGTCGCTCGATCCGCAGGTGATCATCAGCAATGGTAGCCTCACAGGGGTGACGCTGTTCGATACCGCCAATACGATCACTGGCTTCGATGCGCTCCGCGCAAATAGCTTCCTTGCGGCGGCCTATGAGTTCTCAGACGAGTTCTCGTTCGACTTTAATGTACTGAATACGCTTGCAAATATCGCGGCACAGCCGGTGTCGTTCACCATGCTGTTCGACAACCTCTACACCCTCGTAAATGGCATCAACACGGCGCTGACCAGCTTCGATGTTCCGTTCGTGAACGAGACCTTGGCAGAGCTGATGGGGATTGATGCGCAACTGGCGAGCATCATCGGCAATGATAGCGACCCATCGTCGATCCTTGGTGTACTCAACGATTTGAAAGTGTCGACGCAGCCGGGGAATGCGAACGAGAATGCCTCTGTCTCGTCGCTGATTGCGCTCTTCTACGAAACTCTGCTGCAGCAACCGGCTGGCACGAAGACGATGACTGGCATCGTCTTTGAAGCGCGCTTTGTCTTCGGGCGCGATAGCGACGGGGCATTGGTTGCCAATCGCCTTGATATCGATTTCTCGATCGACATCTTCAAGTTGCTTGGCGCCTACGGCGTCACGGTCCCCACAACCTTCACCAAAACGATCCGTCCGAGCGATTACCTGCCGCGCAACGAGCTGAATGCGATGCGCGCCTTGGGGATTGATGTCGATGTCGAGATGGACCCGATTGACCTGCAGTTCGCCTTTACAACGGGCGTCCAGGGCGGCGTTTCGGTGGCCATTGGGGGAACCGTTGCGAGCCCGACATTCTCGACCACATTGAAAGCGGAGTCGGGCGTCTTTGTCGGCATGGCCACCCGTGCCTATATGGATGAAGCTGTTCTGTCCGCAGGGCTGACGTTTATCCCCGGCGCAAAGCTTTCGGCGTCGATCGAAGAGGCGACCTTTGCCATCGACGGGGATGGTGCCGTTCAGCGCAATGCCGTTGGCAAGTTCGTCGATACGGATTTTGCGAGCATTCGCTATGTCACCGAAACCGATGTCGCGCAGGGCGGCACGATTTCCCTCAAGCTGAAATCGACGGGGCGCGCCGCGCTCATCTTGCCGGTGTACTTCCCCGTTGGCACCGCTCTTACGGGGTCAAGTGCGGCTGTCAACGGTGCTTTCATCACCGATGAAGCCGATCGCTATGCAAAATATGCCTCTGACGATGCGGACGGTTACGGTGAGTTGGTCGATTGGATCAACGAGGGCGGCGCGTCCTTCGCGCGCAACGCGATCTTTATCGGCTATGACCTTGGCAGCGATGACCTGATCGCAGACAGCCTGATTGGCAAAGATCGTCTGTATTACTACGTCCCGAACCCTGTCCCGCAACTGGGTCTGGGGATGTTTATTCAAGACCCGCTGCTGCTTGTTGATGGTCTGCGCGGGATGCTGGATGCGCTGGATAAAACCATCCGCCAAGCGCCTTTGTTCAAGATGGACCTCCCGTTCATCGGCGATGCGTTGCGGCGCGGTGCGTCCTTCATTGGCTCGACCCTTGTCGACCCGGTGGATGATGCCTTGGGCGATCTGCAAAACCTCATCCGCACCGAGAAATCCAAGCGCGATGGCGAGTTCACAACGGTTGATCTGCTGCAATACGCGCTCTTCGATCTCTTCCAGACCATCGAAGATGCGACGGGTGGCCGGATTGATTTCGTTGCCGAAGATGGATCGGCAATCGTCACCTATGACGATGTTGATGTCGTCTTGTCCGACGCCTTCGACGATCTAAAAATCGGTATCCGCGCGATGGGGGATATCTTCGACCCGATCCGTGTCGATATCGACGTGACTGGCGCTATGCCGGGCCTGCCGCTCTCGTTCGACTCGGATGCCGTTATTACGCTGGGGATGCAATATGACCTCTACCTCGGCTTTGGTGTCAGCTACATCGACGGCGCGCTCGACTTCTACATCGACACTTCGCGTCAGAATGAACTGATCCTCGAAGCCTATGGTGACCTCAACGACGATGCTTATATGAAAGCGTCGTTGGGCTTCCTCGATTTCGAGGTGACGAACCTGCTCAAAGACGGTCACAAGGAACTGTCTGCTGCGCTGACCGTTGACATCAAAGACCCGAATGCGGGCAAAGGTGGTCGTCTGGATGATGGGCGTCTGTCGCTTGTCAAAGAACTGCGCGGTGTCAAATTCAAAGAGGTTGTGGATGCGCAATTCAAAGCGCGTGCAGAAGTTAGCCTCGCGCTTGTCGGCTCGTTCGGAGGTTCGACGCAGTTCCCGCGCTTCCTAACCGATTTCCATTACAGTCAGATCTTTGCCGATATCAACCTGACCACGGGTGTGAAGCAAAGTGCGTTTGGTGGCACGCCGAACGTTGTGCTTGCCGATATGCGCCTCGACCTTGGGTCTTTCATTTCCGAGTTTGCAGGGCCGATCCTGAAAGAGGTGAAGAAGATCACCGGGCCAGTCGGCGATGCGCTTGACCCCATTCTTGATCCGCTGCCGGTCATCTCGACGCTGATGGGGCGCCCGACCTCTCTGCTGAACATGATTGAGATGTTTGGCGGTGCAAAGGCTGCCAATTATGTTGCGTTCTTCAAGGTGGTGAAAGGGATCATTGACCTGATCAATGCGCTGCCGAACCCCGATGACGCGAATGGTGTGATGATCCGCTTTGGCGATTATCAGCTTTCCGGCGGCAGTCGCGATGCGCGCAAACAGCAAAAATATGACTACAACGCTGTTAAGAAAGAAAACGGCAACAAGTCGATTGACCCGGTCTCGCAGGCATCGACGGGCAAATCCAACTCGTCCTCCACGCGCCCGACGTCTGACACCAGCACGAAGAAGGCCTCTGCAAAATCCAAGGGCTTCCTCAACAAATCGAAGGCGCTCGAAGGGCTGCGCTTCCCGATCATAAATGATCCAGCCACCGCCATTGGCCTGTTCACCGGCGCAAGCAATGTTGACCTTGTCGTCTTTGACCTGCCGGAACTCTACGTTGAGGGGAAAGTCAGTAAAGACATCTGGATTTGGGCGCCGTTCCTGTCTGCAACATTTGGCGCGGGGATCTATGCACGCGTCAACCTAAGCTTCGGCTTCGACAGCCGCGGTCTGAACCTGTTCCGCGACAGCGGGTGGAACAACCCGGAATATCTGTTCTTCGGGCTCCACGTGCGCGACTGGAACGATGACGGTTCGGAACGTATCGAGCTTCAAATCGGGTTCGAGGTCTTTGCATCCGCACAGATCGGTGGCGACTTTATCATCATGTCGGTGAAAGCCGGTGTTGCCGGTGGCATTTTCGCGACCGTCAATTTTGACATGAACGACGTTGCAAGCCGCGAAGGGACTTACGACGGTAAAGTTTATATCGACGAACTTGCTTACATGATCCAACGCGATCCGCTGGGTCTCTTTGACATCAGCGCCGAGGTGCGGGCAAAAATCTGGGCCTTCGTCGAGATCAAGCTGAAGCTTTTGTTCGTGACGATCACCATCTTCTCGAAAAAAGCGACACTGGTCGATGTCGTGTTGTGGCGGTTCGACTACCACAAACACTTCCAACTCCAGCCGCTGGGTTACGTTGATAACGGCACGCTCTATGTCTACACCTCTTCGGGTGCGGACCGTATCACCATTCACGAGACGCAAGACGGTCGCGTTATGGTCGATAACGCAGGCGACCTGCAGCGCTTTGACGATGTTGTGCGGGTTGTCATTGACGGGGGGGACGGCAATGATGAGATCATCATCGCAGACACCTTCACGCGCAAAGCGACCATCCGTGGTGGGGCCGGGCGCGATAACCTGATCTCTTATGCGGATGCCGAGATCTATTTCGATGGTGGCGCTGGAAACGACAAGCTCGTTCAATACGGCGATAGCGCGGTTACTTTCTTCGGTGGCGCGGGCGACGACGAACTGATCGGTGGCTCGGGCGCTGATACGCTTTACGGTGATGCCGGGAACGACATCATTTACGGCGATGAAGCGGGTTCACTTTACGGCACGGTCAACTCCGGCCAGCTGGGTGACGGCGACATGATCTACGGTGGGGACGGTGACGACCTGATCTACGGTCAATTCGGCGATGACGTGATCTTCGGCGATGCTGGCGCAGATATTCTTTACGGTCAGGACGGCGACGACCAATTGAACGCAGGGTCGGGTCGTGACGAACTCTATGGTGGCGAAGGCCGCGACCGCTTGATGGGCGTCTCAGGCGTGAACCTGCTCGTCGGTGGCGAGGATCAGGACGCTGTCTTGGGTGGGTCTGGCTCCGATACGATCCGTTGGGTCGTCGGGGACGATATCGACGTTGTTGACGGCGGCGGCGGGAACTCTGACGTTCTGGACCTCTATGCCGCTGAATTTATGGGTGGCGCGGCGTCGAAAGACTCCATCGAAATTCTGAGCGGTGAAGACGATAGCACCCTCATAAACTGGCGTGACGCGATCCTTGAATCGCTGACAGCGGTGAACACTGAGACCATTGATATCAAAACCGGTCTTTACGAAGACAGCATCGTTGTGCGGCGTGCCGCGACGGGTGTTGATGCGACAAAAATCATTCTTCAGCTTGGGTCCATTGCTGAAAATGCACCGGGGGACCGTGCGACAGATGTTGTGCGTATCCTGGGGACGGATGAAGAAGCCGAGCGCGATTACATCACCTCGCTTGCGGTCAGTGCTGACGAATCCACCTACAAGACCCATATCGAGGATGGGAACGGCAATCGCACGTTCCTTCAGTCGATCACCTTGCGTGATACGGCGCGTGGAACGGGTGAAGAAGATACCGTGCGCATCGAAACCGGCGCAGGCAATGATACGGTCGACTTGTCGGGTCAGCAGATCTTGCAAGGTGGCGCGGGTGGTCTGGTTCGGTCAATCGAGCTGGGCGACGGCGACGACTACTTCATCGGCTCGAAGCAAGATGAGATCATCTCGCTTGGGGATGGGGACGATACCGTTGATGCGGGTCTTGGCATCGACGTGATCATCGATGGCGGTGGCCGCGATACCTATGTCTATGATGCAAAAGCGCAAGGCGGCGACACGAACGCCGTTCAGTTCACGGTGGATGGCCAACAGGTTCGGATCGAGCAGGGCGGTGCTACGCAGGTCGAATACCTCTGGGATATGGAGGTTCTGAAGCTTTCTGGCACCTCGCAAGACGACACCTTCGAAATGACAGGCACGACGCAGCGCCTTGAAATCGACGGTCGTGACGGATCGGATGCCTATCTTGCGCGGTCGACGGCGGGCGTAACCCGCTTTGGCGTCGAGGCGTTCTCGGACAACATCGTGACCTTGTCGGACAGCGCGATTTACAGCGATGGCGACCTGCTGGTTGGCATGGAAACTGCGCGCGTCTTGGTCAATTCAGCGAATGGCGAATTCGTTGATTTGGTTGAAAACAGCACGGTGCTGCGCGGCGTGAAATCTGGCGTCATCGCCACACTTGCGAGCTACAGTCGTCAGACCGGTGAGTTGTTGCTCAAAAATCTGACGGGCGTGCCGGAGCAGGGCGAAACCTTTGAAGTTATTGGGGTTGCAGCCATCGACGGGACACTTGTGTCGATGTCGATCCCGACCGCTGCGGATGTGGCGAAAATTGCAAACGGTGATCTTCTGGTCATTGACGAAGCGCGCACATCGCCGATTGATGTCGCGTCCGGCGATATCACAAGCGCAAGTGGCACCGTGGGCTTTACGGTGAATGGGTCGGTCGCGGTTCCGGCGCCAGACTTCAGCCTCGAAACGGCCTTGGTGCGGGATGGCCAAATCATCGGCACGTTGAGAGAAATCTCTACCGCCGAACCGAAATACGATACGGCTGACGGCGCTTCGATCACGGTGCAAACCAATGATCTGATTGCAGATGGCGCCGCGCGTTACTTCTACATCGGGAGCGCGAACCTCGCTGTTTCGGATTGGGGTTCGGTGAACTTCTCCGATACGGCGCTTTGGAAAGTCGCGGAAAGCACCAAGTCGATTTCCGTCGACCTGAACGCTGGGGTGATCCTTGATGCGGCGGATACGCTGAAGCTGTGGCCGAATGGGACCGCCTCGGGTGAGGTCACCTTCGCCTTCGACCTGCTCGGGGTCGCGAGCGGTGAGGGGGTTATCCTGAGCGTGACCGATGACGCCTTGGAAAGCTTCGTTTCTGAAACAACGTTGCGGCGTGAAAACAACGGGACGTTTGAACGTATCGGTACGGTAACCCTTTGGAACAACACCACCAAAGCGATGGTCGTTGATCTGGATGACAGCATCACCCTTGCGGAGACTGACGCGCTTTGGATCGGAAGTGGCGATGACAGTATGATCCTGACGTCTTCGCCGGGCCTGAGCCAAGTCGTTGATATCGTGATTACCTCTGTCAGTAACGG
Source organism: Rhodobacter sp. JA431 (assembly GCF_900217725.1). Lineage (NCBI taxonomy): Bacteria > Pseudomonadati > Pseudomonadota > Alphaproteobacteria > Rhodobacterales > Rhodobacter > Rhodobacter sp. JA431. The sequence continues at coordinate 40,220 of NZ_OBMP01000001.1, read as the reverse complement.
TAGCGCGAAAGTCGATTACCAGAACGCCGATGTTTCGCCGGCCGGGGCGATTGGTGGAAAAGTCTACCAAGATGTGGGTGGAGCCGTTCAGTCGATCGGCACCACCGAGGCTGTCGGTTCCCAATCCATTACTATCAAAGTGGATGCGGATAAGACGCTTGTGATCGGGTCGCAGCTTGAGGCCACAGTCTCGCCGCATGCGGTGCTCCGGGTGGAATCTGTCGATGCGGCGTTGGGCTCGCTTGCGGGTCGCTTGATCAGCGGCACAATCCAAAGCGGCAACAACGTCTTTACCGTCGATCACACGTCGGAGCTTGTTACGCTCAACATCCGCAATGCGGAGCATTTTGCCGACAATCCGATCATCGTTCTCGAAAATTGGGATGATCCTGCGACGAGTGCCGATGACGTTGCGCTGGGTCAGATCATTGTCGATCCGGCAGCAGGGTCGGATGCGCTTTACCGCGTCGAGGCTTATGACGCTGACACCGTGACGGTAAGCTTGCTTGAAGGTCGCTGGATTACAACGGATGGGACCGCCGCACTCGACAGTGTCGCAAGCGGTCTTGCCGCGCCGACCCGAGCCCTTACAACGGCGACGCTTGACCTCAAGGCCTTTGCCGGGGAGACCACCTCGACCTTGCCAGCGGTTGGTGAGGTGTGGACCGTTGTGAATGATCAGGTGGATGCGGTGATTTACATCACGGCTGTCACCGCGACGACGGTCACGTTTGACCTGCTTTCAGGGCGTTTGGGCACGGGCTTTATCGACGACCGGCTGACCTATGTTGATAGCGACAATGTCGAGCATCTTGCGGTTGTCGATGAGTTTGGCATTGCGAAGTTTGGCGAGACAGAGCCGACCGCGATCATCACCCTTGGGGAAACCGCGATTTCTGCGGGCGCTGCCGCCGGGGTGATCCGCTTTGAAACCGAAGATTTGGCATCACTAGCCGGCACTTACCTCCAAAATGGTGACGCGATTATTCACGTGACCGGAACTGGCACGGGCCAAATCCTAAGCGGTCGCCCGGTCATTGGGGACACCTTCACGGTTCTGGGCACCTCTGACACGATCGAGTTGAAAACGCGCCGGATTGCGCTGGATAGCTCTTACGCGGATGCGCTGGAGTTCACGCTGCCGATTGAGGCGTTGAAAGACGATACGGGCGCGGCCTACGCGCTGCCGCAAGCGGGTGATTTCCTCGAACTGTCGACGGGCACCACGAGCGCCCTGATCCTCGTGACATCGCAGTTGGGCACTGAGCTGACCGCCAAGCTTCTGGATGGCGATCTGCCCTTCATCACCGATACCACTTTGCCCGAAGACGCGAGTGGAAATGCCTATGCCGAAGGGATCATTGGTCTGAAGGCCCTTGGGGCCACGGGTCCGCAATTCCTGCTTTCGCTCAAAGGCGCGGGCCTGTCGGCGGAGGCTGGCACCGGTGTCGTGGTGGATACCGATCTGCGTGGCGCCGTTGCGGATTATTGGGTGGCGCGCGATGCGCTTACCAACGCTGTGACGGCGGTTGTGAAATCGAGCGGCGGGTCTGTGACTGTGCTCGATGGCATGATCGACGAAGGCATGGTCTTGAAACAAGTTGCGGATGAAACCGCAGAAACTTGGACGCTGCGTTCGCCTGCACGTGTCAGCACGCTCGACGGTGCATTGTCGCCAGAGATGAAGCGTGATTACACCTACGAAGTGCTTGTCGAAGGCGACATGTCGGCGGTTCAAACCGTGGGCAAAGGTCTCTCTGAGCGTTTGGCCGAAAATGGGAGCGTCACCCTTTACGCGGTTGACGCGACGGGCAAACCTGTTGCGATCACGCTGACGGCGGTCAACGTGACCCTTGGCTTGATCGACATCAGTGGCCCGGCGGCCCTGCTGAAATCGGGTGTGGCGCTTTATGATGCTGGCGCGGGCAAGACCTTCAACACATCGGTCGCGCTGGACCTGACAGACGAAATCCGTCCGACCCTTCGCCTTGAGCGCGAAGTTGGTGCGGAGGGCGCCGCTTCTGGTGCCCGTCGCTTCACGTTTGTGGAAGCGGCCCCGCTCGAAATCTCGGCCACCGTTCGGGTGTTCGATGTGCTTGAAACAGCGACATCGGAAGACCCGATCCGTCTCTATGATTCCTTCGGCAATGCGGTCTTGATCTGGGGCGCGGATGCTGAGGATGGCACCATTAGCTTCCGCTTTGAGAGCCCATCGATCACCCAGTCTGGCGCAGAGCGCGCCCGTCTCGCCTATGGCGATATGGCGCTTTATGCGAGCCCGACGGCGCATGCTGTAACCGATCAGCCTGTGCTGCGTCTGGTGGCGCAGGTAGATGGTTCTGAGCAGGCATTGACCATGGCGGCAAACCGCGTGGCCAAGACCGAAACGACCACAGATGTGAAGCTCTCTGGTCTCACCCAGAACCTCTACAACAATTTGACTGTGGCGCATCTAAACGGGGGGGGGACCTCGGCGCTAACGACGGTTGCGGGGCTGTCGATTGATACCTCCGAGCTGAACCTGTCGATCGGGGATAGCGGGGCAGAGACAACGACCGAACTTGGCCTGTCGTCTGGCCTTGGTTTTGCCGTTTCGACCGATAGCATCGTGATCAACCTCGACACGGCCATTATTCGTATGCCCGCGGGCTTCGATGGGATCTTTGTCGAAGATCAGCCGGTTTATTCGATGGTTGATGTGGCTGGTACGTGGACCCCCGTCGAAATCGGTAAGGTCAAAGTCTACAAAGCCGGGGCGGGCGAACTGCACGTTACGCTCAACCACGATACCGATACGAATATGGTTGGTTTCGGGGATCGTATTTGGTCTGAATACGTGGCGGTTGGCGCGAATGCACATACCGGTACCGTCGTGAACACGGAACCGACCGACCTCAAGCTTCTGAACAAGCAGATTGTTTGGACATGGGTTGGCAGCAGCTTGATCAACCAGTTTGGTTTTGTCACCGGCGATGGCCTCATTTCCGAAGACGGGCGGACTCTGTTCGATATTGGCTATTTCGGCGGCAATTTGGATGCCTATGGCAACCCGACCGGTGACGGCACTTATGATCTGACGTTTAACCGCGTCCGAGTTCCGTTCCAGCCGTTCAATACGGGCGAACAGATCGAACTTCTGTCGCGTGCAGGGGATACCTACAGCGATAGTCTTGCGCAGATCTTCGTCGGCTCTGGCTCGCTTGACGTGTCCTTCGGCCCGTCGGGCTGGCAAATTCGTATTGATCAGATTTCGCAGCCTGGCTTCGAACAAGCGATTATCGATTATCTGGTGGCCGAAGGGCTTCAGACCTCCACCACCGAGATTGATCCTGCCGCCTTCAACACGGTGATCACCGATCCGACGCGGGATGGGCTTTATGTCTCGTCCGCGCCGACGGCTTCGGGCGCGCGTGGTCTGGACAGTGGCCGCATCATTGGCTGGGACCCCAACGAGCGCATCATCATGGTCGAAATCGTTGAGAGCGACCGTTCGGAGGCCAACCTCGCGGATAATCTTGGGGATGCCTTCTACCTGCGAGAAGCGCCCGTCTATCGTCTGGATGATAAAGTTCTGTTCAGCGATGACATTGGCGACAACCATGGTGACTTTGGCATCGCGGTTTCGGGGGTGAATGTTTCGATCACGATCCCGCTGGTGCGTGCCGAAGGCAATTGGCCGCTCGATGCGGATTACACCAATGTCTATGTCCTTGACGAAACCACCGGTGCGCTGGTCGCAACGGCGCGGATTGATGCGGCGGCCACGCAGGCATCGTTTGATGCGGCGGCCGCGATCAACCCGGTTGGTGGATCGCGTGTGGTGAAAGCCATCGCCGCCAGCAGCACGAACGGTTGGAGCGGTATTGACCTGACGGGCAAGAAGATCGTTTTGGCGGAAGCCTTCGATCAGATTGCCAATATGAGTGCGGTTTCCGCTGTCACGACCGATGAAGAAACCGGCAAGCGGACCGTTGAGGTGACGCTCTCCGCGAATGCGGCTGTCTATATCGAACACAGCGAAGATACGGGCACGCCGCGTTTCGCGCAGGTTATTTCGATGGCAGGGTCCGATACGATCTTTGGTCGTGTCGAAAGCGTGTCGGGCGATATGGCATCCGGTTACACGCTCACCGTGGCTTTGGGGCAGGGCGTTGCGGCCCCGACCACGGGCTTGGTGCGTGTCGCGACGGCAGATCGCGTGGCCGCGTTCCACCTTGGAACGGCCAGTTCTGCCTTCGTGCAGGCTGCCGAACAGCAATACACCGCCAAAGTGAACCTCTCTGAGCTTGAGTGGGAAGTTGATACAATCACCCAAGACCTGACCTTCGCTGCGGATAGCGGTCTGATTGTCGGCGATGTCCTGACCGCCGAAGGGATCGTTGCAACCGTCACGGCTGTGTCGAACGCGGGTAAATCGGTCACTGTCGCGTTGCGCCGTGATGGCGATATCTTCGATGGCGTGACCGAGTTGAAGATTGGCCGTGCGGACGACTATCTGGGGCAAAACGATTGGGTTGTGGACCCAGCGTCGATTACGCAGATCTATGAGCCCGTCGATAATGCGACTGGTTGGCCTGCCGACAACCGCGAAACAGCCGATTGGTCTGTCGAGGTTGGGTCAAACGCGCTTCGCGACGTTTATGCGATCGAACTAAGCTACACGCCGCATTCGCCCCTTGTTGGCACCGTTGCGGTGGGAACGGGCCAAACGATCACGGCCGTTTCTTATGATGACACCTATTCGATGGTCACGATTTCGCTTGATGGTGCGATCTCGACATCCGGATTCGGTGCGGGCTCGACCGTCGTTCTGGATGGGCAGAGCCTTGTTGTTGCGGCTTATGATGGCGCGACTCCGTCCGAATTTAAGGTTTCGGCTGTTTCGCTGGCCCCGTCCGAGGCGAGTGTTCTTGCGAAGCTGGCGGCAGATCCGCTGGCAGAGCTTACGGCAAAAGAAACGCTGATCAGCGAAGGCATCGTTCAGCCGCTGCGTCCGATTGTGAATGACCGTCTGGAGTTCAACGGTGCGACCTTCAATGGCAGTGCGGTGATGCCGGACCAAGCCACGGTCTTGGATATTCAAGACCTCGGCGATGCGTCGAACCCGTATAAGTTCCGTGTGTTTGTCGAAGTCACATGGCAGGACCTTCAGGACCCGGTCTTGATGGATGGCATGAGCTTGGCGCAGGCTGGATCTTTGATTTCGGCACCGGTTGCTTACGGCGAAACGGATAGCAAAACGACGCGTCTCAGCTTCGCCGATTATATGACCTCTCGGGCGAGTGGTCTGCAAAGCTCGGCCCCGAAAGAGTTCTTTGCGAACCAGCAGTTCACCCTGAAATCGGGGGCAACGACGATCGCAACGGGCCGCGTCACGGATTGGAATGGGGAACTCCAACAAATCACCCTTGCCGGTCTGAAAGCGACCCTGACGGGCGAGGCGGCCCTGAACACCACCTTGGGCGGGCTTGTGCTGAACGGCTACACGCTGTCGAGTGACATCGACGCGAGTGGGGCCGTTATCGTGGGCGAGCGTGTGCTTGTCCAACTCTCGGGCTCTCCGGCCGTGAAGGCTGGGACAGCCCTGCGGTTTGCAACGACCGACGTTGAGATTGGCCGCGTGCTCGGGTCTGCGGGTGGCGATTATTACGAAGTGCTGATCAACAAAGACGCCCTGATGGATGCCTCCGCGATTGAGAACGGCATTGGGGTCAAGTGGACCTCGGATGCGGTTGTCCCGCAAAGCGTGACGGGCACCATCACCGACCTACGCGTAGATGCGGTGATCTCGGCGGTTCTGCATCGTCCGGGTGCAAACAGCGTTGTGGCCGATAAAAACCGTGCAGAGATTGACCCGGCTCAGGGCGACGAGGTTTACATCGGCGCGAACCATGTTGGGGAAGTGATCGGCTTCGACCCGGAAAAAGGTCTGCTCTCGATTGCCGTCTTCACGGCGCAACTGGCGAATGTCTCGCTTGCGGGGCAAATCACGGTGCTTCCGGCCGATACAACGGACCTGAGCGGTGCGCTGCAAGATGCCGAGGGCAACACCGCCTTCGATATTGCAGAAATCCGACTGGGCTCTGTCCGGTATGACGGTGTTGGGACCATTCAATCGGCGACCTCTTCGGATACGAGCGTCTCGCTCGAAGGCCTTGCGCTTGGCTTCGATGGCGGTTCCGGGTCTGGTAAAATCCTTGTCCTGTCTGACTTGTCGCAATGGTCGACAAGCCGGACGGCGGCCTATAGCTCGGTCAGCTTCCTCAACCGTGACCGGATTGTTGTTGGCATCAACGCGATCCCGGAAACGGCGGTCAGCTGGCAAGAACAACGCGCCTTCTCGCTTCTTGATTTGGCGCAGGACTCCTACCTGTTCGACATGTCGCGGACGCAGATTGCGGTCGCGGCAGATGGCGGCATCGCTTACCGTCTTGAAAACGGTGAGTTGCAAGCCTCTACGGTCAAAGCTTCGCAGCGCTTCTTGAACTATTTCGGTGCGGATGAGGTCTTTATCCACGGCTCGAATGCGGCGGATGTCTTTAGCTTCGATAACACCAGTGCGCTGACCTATGCGTTTGGTCATGGCGGCAAAGATGCCTTCAACATCGGGTCGATCATCGAGGTCCGTCAGGCCCCGAACCCAGATGGCGAAGGCACCGTATCTGTTGTTGAGACCACGGCGGGCACGTCGACCGATACACGACTGTTCGGTGGCGGCGGCAACGACTACTTCCAAGTGTACCGAAACAAAGGCGAGACATGGCTCTTCGGTGACGCTGGCGACGATACCTTCTTTGTGAAAGCGACGCTGGGCATCACGAACCTTGGCTCCGGCAAAGGGAAGAACAAGGTTGGCTACAACCGCAACGCACCTTTGCATATCGACGGTGGTTCGGGCTTTGACACCTTCATCCTTGAAGGCACGGAGATCGGCGACCAATTCATCGTCTTTGTGGATGATGACGGGGTTCAGCAGATCAAAGGCGCGGGCGTCGACCTTGGCTCGGTCAAGAACGTCGAGAATATCCAGATCAACTCCATCGACGGCGATGACACGATCTATGTTTACGGCGTGAATACGCAAACCCGTCTGACCATCAATGCGGGCCGCGGCAACGACAATATCCAGATCGGTGGTCCCGCGCGCGTGTTCAATCCGGACTCGCAAACCATTGATCTTGATACCACTGCGGCGGCGGCTTTGGTCCCGACCATTGTCTACGAAGATGTGGAAGAGTTCGTTCCGGGCTTCACCCGTGTCGAGCGGATTGTGAATGCGGATGGCACGGAAACGGTGCGGCAGGTTGTTGTTCCGGGCTACACCCGGATCAAACAGGTCGCGACGGTGGTTATGGTGCCGGTTGCGTCCACAACGCAAAGCGAACGCAAGCGCTTCTCGCCCGACTCTGTCCGGATTGGTCGCCAAGATGACCTGAGCGCGTTTGACAACCTCGTCACCCTTGATGGGTCGGCAGGGGCGGACAGCGTTGATGTCAAACTCTACGGCAGCACAGATGGTAGCCGTGCCGATGGGGAATTTGGCGTCACAACGGCCCGCGAGATCCAGATCCGCGCGCTCAAGGCGATCTATGGTCAGTCCTATGTTCCGTCCGAAGATAAACTGATCCCGACCGATAGCCCAGACAATGAAACCTTCGGCTGGCTGACCGGCTTTGGTGGCAACTCGCAGGGGATCGTTTTTGATAACCTCGAGTTGGTGCGTATCCAGTTGGGTGACGCGAAGAACAACTTTATTCTGTCAGGCGTTGATAAAGACATCGACTACCTCGTGCTGTCGCTTGGCGGCGGGGACGATGTGGTTCAGGTCGGTGCCATGTCGGAAATCAAGGACCGCATCACGATGCTGTCCACAAATGTCACCGGCTATAGCCAAGCCATTCAGGATTGGTTCAACGCGGTCACCTTGACCAATGGGCTGACGGTGAGTGACCTGCTGATGCAGGCTGCCTATGACAATGTCGAAGCGGATACCGATGCGCTCGACGCCTGGCTGGCAGAACTCGATATGGCAGCGGTTGATACCGCTGCACTTGCTGCGGATAAGGCCGAACAGCTTGCGCTGAATGGGAAGTTCGTTGCAGACCTCGAACCCGAACTGCGGGATTGGTTTGTTGGCTACCAAAGCGTGCTTGATCGCATCAATGCGAAGTCCCAAGACCTGTATTCACAGGCGCTGATCGACGGCATTGATTTCACCGCAAGCATCTCGGATGTTCTCACCGCGCTGAACAATTGGTTCGTCACGATCGACTTCAAGGTCTTTGCCGCAAACGTTCCGGCCATTCAGGCGAAATGGGAGCGTGCAAACCCGCGTTATGCAGGGGTTGTGGGTTCGATCGAGAGCATCTTGTCCAAAGCCGTTCTCATTGGCGGCACGGGGCGCGACACGATCTCGATCTATGACAACGCGCGTGCCGAAGCGGTGTTGGCGCAGGTTGATGTCTTCTCGGCGAAACCCTACCAGCCCGATGATCCAAGCGTTGCGACGCCAGCACAGATTGCGGCCGACCCGATGCAGCAACGCATCGACTTTACCCGCATCAGCTTTGTGGCGCGCGATGGCGGCGCTGGGCCGGATGGATCGGTGGCGCTGAACAGCTTTGAGATGAGCACCATCTACCTTGGTGCTGCCAATGATAAGGTCGAAGTCAAAGCGGCGCTGCAGCCGATCAACATCTTCACAGGTGGCGGGGACGACGACATCTTTATCGGCTCTACGCCGGATGACGCGCTTAGCTCCAACCTTGATGGGATCGACACCACCATCCGTGTTGACGGTGGTATGGGCTCAACGCGCATGGTTGTGAGCCGGGGTGGTGACACCGATGGCACGGGCACGGTGTCCATCGGCGAAGGGGAAGTGGTTATCTATCACTTCGCGGGCGACGATAAATCGCTGCCGCCGCTGGTGACCGCAGTTCAGTATCAGACCTTGGTCGATCCGACCTTCAACCCTGCTGCGGCAGGTTACATTGCGGGGAGCTACAAATCGGATGTCGCCAATGGCTTTGACCGTGGCGTGACGGTGTATACGGGCGACGGGGACGATAAGTCGGTGCAGATCAAGTCGATCCGCAAAGAGGCGCCGACGCGTGTTTACCTCGGCAAAGGGGATGACATTGCCTCCGTTCTGCCGTCTCTCAATGGCGAGAACTACGGGCTGCAATTCCTCGCCGATCCCTCGCTGAACCCGCATGACAAACTGGAAGTCTTTGGCAACGACGGGAACGACCGGATCGACCTGTCGAAAGCTCTGGTGAATGTTCATGCCTATGGTGGCGCGGGCGACGACCGTCTGATCGGTTCCACGGGCTTCGATATCTTGATCGGTGGTGCCGGAAATGACTGGATCGAAGGGTACGGTGCAGAGCTGATCAACGACCCGAATGACCACTCGCTTTGGGGTCAGCAAGTCGAGGTTCTGATCGGTGACTTCCTTGGCCGTCTGTTCGAGGTCCAAGGGAGCAACGGAAACCTCGTTCGATATCAGTTGCCGGGCTATATCGACGTCAACAGCCAAGCTTTCGATGATCGCTGGATGGAGCGCGGTGGTGTCTATCTGTTTGACCGCACCGATGATGCTGGTCAGTTCATGGATCTTGACCTTGCCCTCGATGGCGACGGCATCCTGAAGGCCGAATATCGCGGGGGTAATCCGCTGGCCGAGTGGAACAGCCTTGCCTCCCCGACCCAGCTTTTGGGCGAAGGCGGCGATGACCTGATCTTCTCTGGTGTCGCCTTGCCGAGCGGCTTGGGCCTGAGCACCTTGGCGGATGCAGCGACCCGCAACGGCACCAACATCATCTTTGGGGGCGCGGGTCAGGACCGCATCTTTGCGGGCAATGCAGATGACTCTCATGCGTTTGGTCATGTCATTGTCGGCGACGAGGCGCGCCTGCGCCTGCGTGACGACACGGGCGGTCGCATGTTCCAACTGCGCGATATTGCGGCAGCGCGTCCGCCGCAAAACAACCCGCGTGGGGATGACTGGATCCTGTTCGGGGCCGGTAATGCGCAGGTTCTGTCGGGCCGTGGCAATGATGCCATCTTTGGCGGTCTGAACGCGGACGGGACCAACGCGGTTGGTCAGTATAATGTCAACATCGTCTCCAGCATGGGCGAGATCAAATTCGTCGAAGGTACGACCGATCTCAACTTCATGAAATCGCTCGAAGATCAGCCCGATGGAGATGATACTGTCCTGATCGGTGACGACGACGTTCGCTGGATCGGTGGCGGTGGCAACGACCGTATTTGGGTTGGCTATGAAACGGATCTGACTCAGACGGCGAGCTTCCAGCTTTGGAAGGCCAATGGCGACCAATTCGTCAATGGCACGTTGCGCGAGATCATGGGGCAGAACCCGGCGGCCTTTAGCCTTGAGACGATCCTGACCGAGAAGCGCGCCTATGACGTTCTTCCGACCGATGTTTACGGTCAGGATTATTCCTCGGCCTACCTGCTTGATGGCACCAACAAAGGCGTTTTGGCGACTTTGCCCGATAGCTGGACATGGAAACCGACGGTTTCGGTCATTGATACCTCGTCTGCGACCCGTCGGGTCCAGACCATGACCCTGTTGTCTGACTACGCTCAGATCGAGCGAATGGTTTATAACGATGCGGCGGGTGACAACCTGCCGGATGGTTATGAAAACACCGCGACGGCGACCGATCTCTTCCAAGCCGATGAAGTGGTTATCGTTGAAGTCGCGAAATCCGTCCCGCCTGCTGTAGATTTTGACAAAGTGCTTGCGGATCTCTCGCCGGCACTTGGGATCGAACTGCGCGGTTGGAACCGTGGGGACGCGGGCCATGACACGATCACCGTTGGATCGGCGCGTGGTCAGATCATCGCGGGTGAAGGCAACGACATTATCCAGTCTGCTGACAATAACGTTGCGACGGGGGCATCTGCGGATGCGTCGAGCGACCTCGTTGTCATGGGGGATGCGGGGCAGGTTCACCGGATTGCGGCAACGGACAGCCGTTACACAGCTGGCGGTGTGACAGAGTTCCCGCGGTTGATCCGTGTCTCAACCAGCGCCGAACTGACGCCTGTGCGTCCGCAAGACCTCAATGGTGAGAATGAATCCCAAGCCTATCGTGGTGGGAATGACACCATCAATCTCGGCATCGGCAACCATGTCGTGGTCGGTGGCCTTGGGGCGGACGATATCGATGTTGCAACGACCTATGCCTCGGCAAGCGGTCTGCGCCAGATCGTCTCGGGGGATGGCGCAACGATGCTGTTCGATCCGCGTCTGGATCTGTCTGACACCTTGTCGCTGCTTTATTACGAGACGATGGAGCGTAACAGCGCGCTGCTTTCCACCAGCCTTTCGTTGAATGATGACTCGATCGACATTGGCGGCGGGGATGTTCTCGTCACGGGTGGCGTCGGCAAAGATGTCATGACGCTGGGTGAGGGCCGCCAGTTCGTTGCGGGGGACTATGTGTCGTTCACGACGGTTCAGTACAACGCAACGCCGGATTACGCGACCGCAGGCCGTCAGCAGATGATCTTTATGGATCAGCGTGAAGCGGTTTATGGCGACGATGACACCATCACCTCGGCGGCAAATCAGGTTGTGTTCATTGGGGGGGCTGGCGACGATACTGCGACCCTCCAAAACGGTATGACCGAGGGTGAAGTCGGAAACGCCTTTGCGATCGGTGGTCGTGGTCAATTCGTGTTCGATCTGAATATGACCGGCACATCCGGCTTTGCTGGGAATGAGACCCGCATCGTGCCGGATATGTTCGATGTGCTGACCTTGGGCAACGCTTCGACCTTCGATTACGAACTCGCCCCTGAGTTCAGCACGGATGGTGCGGTGCCGGTCTTGGTTACGGTCAATGATCGGGTCAACGATCCGGTCAATGGCAAACGGTATCTCTATATCGCGAACCTCCCGACATCGGTGAGCGATTGGGCGGCGGTCGACTTTACCGATACGGCGAAGTGGCAAGAGGTTCCCGCAGCCGATATCGAAAACGTCGCGGGTGGGAATGACACGATCCACATGTCTTATGGCCGTATTCTGGCAATGGGCGGTGGTGGTGCCGATGTTCTGACCGCCCTTGGGTCTGACAACTCGGGGAATGCGAACAGCCGTGATACGGCGATCTTCGCGGGTGACTCTGCTCAGGTTGTTTTGACACCGGATGATGAAGCGTTCCTTGTTCAACTGTTTGAAACGCTTGTCGATAGCAACGGGCGGACCCACTTCACGGGCCTTCCGGGATCGACGGGCTATGCCGCAGACCGGATTGATCTGGGCTCGGGGCATATGCTCGCGATTGGCGGGGAAGGCGACGACACGATCACGAACGGCGATGGTCGCGCGATTGTCCTTGGCGACCATGGCCAAATGGTGTTCGCGGTCTCCAATGATCATAAGATCAACACCGTCTCGAACGCACCTGCTGCGAGCGAGACTGCCGTTTATGGCCGTCTCGCTGGCGATGACACGATTACACTCGGGGAAGGCACCGTCCAGGTCGTGATGGGCGGCGGCGGCGGCGATACCGTCGTGACCCAAGTCGATGCGAATGGGGTTCCGGTTGCAAACCTTGCGCAGAACGACAGCTACTTCGCGGGCGATCGTGCCACGCTGGTCTTTGATCCGACCGTTGCTGGTTTCCAAATGATCAGCTTCTCGTCTCAGGATGACGATGTTTCGGCGGCGGGTGATGACAGCTTCACCACCGGTGATGGCGATGTGCGGGTGATCCTTGGCTATGGCAATGACAGCCTGACCAAAGGGGACGGTCTTGCCGCGATCCTTGGGGATGGTGGCACGATCACCGCGACGCCGAGCCCGCTTGATCCCTCCATCTACGTGCTACGTCAGATGGTTTACCGTGCTGACGCGCTCTCGGCGCGGGATGGGGCCGATACCGTCCTCTCGGGTGACGGGAACCACTACATGATCATGGGCGGCAAGGGCGATAGCGTGACGACCGGAGACGGGGAAGTGGTTGCGCTTGGCGATTGGGGTCTGATCGACTTTGACGCGGACCACACGCTTCGGACCGTGTCAAACACGCCAAACGCGGGCATGGAAACGGTCGTGGCCGCAAACTCTGGCGACGACAGCTTCCAGTTGGGCGAAGGCCTGCGCCATGTTGTGTTCGGTGGGGCGGGCAATGACACCGTTCTGGCCCAAGTGGATGCGAATGGTAATCCGGTTGCGACCCTTGCGCAAAACGACAGCTACTTTGCGGGCGATCACGCAGAACTGGTCTTTGCGGCCTCGACCGCGGGTCAGTATTTGACCCAAATGCGGAGCTTCCGGTCTTCCGACTGGGCCGATCTGGCGGGCGATGACAGCTTCACCACAGGTGATGGCGATGTGCGTGCGATCTTGGGAATCGGCTCCGATACTTTGTTGCAGGGCAATGGTTTGGGCTATGTGATCGGTGACCTTGGTTCGCTGGATCAAGATAACCCCGCCTTTATCCTGTCGCGGATCGCCTCCCTGCCAGACGCGATTACGCTCATGAGTGCATCGAAAGACAGCTGGACGGCGGGCGATGGGGAGCATGTCGCGATCATGGGGGCAGACGACGATACCGTTGTTCTGGGCGATGGCCCGGTGCAGGTATTGCTCGATCATGGCTATATTTTGCGAGATGCGACCAACGGCAAGCTGATCCACACCGAAGATGAAAACACCACCGGATGGGGCAACGATAACCTTGTTGCTGGATCTGGTTGGGGCTTTGTCATCGGCGGTGGCGGCAACGACTTCATCGCCACGGGGCGCACCGCAACGGGTGAGGCCGCGACGGATGATGGCCGCCACGTCATCTTGGGGGATGCGGGCTATATTGATGCGGATCCGACCTTGGCGGGCAACATGGAGCTTGTTCAGGTCGAAGCCTATCTGCCCGCGATCTTCGGGGACGATACAATCTTTGGCGGTGCTGGAAACGACATCGTCATTGGTGGCGCAGGCCGTGATGCGGTTCATGGGGAAGTCGGTCGTGACTTTGTCGCCGGCGACTACCTGCTGATGTACTTCGATGCAGCGGGCCTGATCCGCGATGTCATCACGCAACGTGACCTGTATTTCATGGGGGCAGGCGACCTTGTGACCACTGGCTACGATGGCGACTTCGTCTTTGGTGGGACCCAGTTCAACGTTATGGGGGTGGCCGCTTCGGTCGACGTGATCTTTGAAACCTTCGGTCGCATCCTGTTCGAAGAGGGCCGTGATATCGAAAAGATCGAACGGCTGTTCAACCTCGGTGTTTCCTCCAGCTTGCTCGACGAACGGGTGAAAGATGGTCAGCTTCCGGGCTCGGGTTCGCGGAGCGAAAACGGCCAGCCGGAGTTCGGAACCGGATACGCTGGCGGTCTGACGGGCCAAGAAGACATCATGAACCAGAACATCGACAGCGCCTTCATGGATGGTGGCGCGGCTCCGACTGGAACTTCCCGCGGGACGGCAAAGACCTTCTTGTCTGACGTGGTTTCAGCAGGTGGTGCTGAGCAAACCCTTGCGCGTGTTGAAGCGGTGCAAGACGCGGCGGCAACGCCGACGAAGGTTGCAGTGATGAAGGCGGTGCAGCAGGGTCGTGAAGCCATTGTGGTCAAGGCGCGCGCGGCAGCACCAGTTGCTGAGGAAAGCACGCAGTTCGCTCAGAATTCTCTTGAAACCGATGAGGATATGCTGACCCTTCTGGAAGCAGGAGCGATGGCGATGTCCATGCCAACGGTCTATCGTCACTACGGAAAAGCCCGCAGCGTCGGCAGCCTCGAGCAGCGTCTACGTCAATGGACCTCTTCGGGCTTTGCGCTTCGCGGTGGGGATAACGGAAATGACACGCACGCTTAATGGCCTGCGTGTCGTGGGATAACCAGCAAGATTAAACAAAAGACAAGGATAGGAACCAAGAATGGCAAATGAGGCTAATCAGGCGGCGGGACGTAAAACGGTTGTGTTCCGCGATGGCAATATGCGCACCAGCTATTGCAACGTCGTGAACGTCGCCGCGACCTCTGAGGAATTTGCGCTTTTGATCGGCACTGGCCGCTCTTGGCATGGCAAGGGGGATGAGTTTGAAGTGGATCTCAATGATCGCGTGATCATGACTCCGCAGACCGCAAAACGCCTTGCTGCAATGCTCGTGAATGCCATTGCCCAACACGAGCAACGCTACGGCACCATTGATGCGTCTGCACAACCGCCGTCGCCGGAAACCAACACTGCGGTGCAAAACTAATCGGGTGCCTTTGGGGGCATCTGTGAAAGATACGGCCTAGGATGGAGCAAACAGCTTCGAGCCCGCATGATGAGAAGGGTCCGGAGGCGCAAAGCCCTGATCTTCTCAAACGGTTACAAAGTTGGTGTGAAGACTTGCAGAAACGGTTGCCTGGCCTCGTTGAGGTCGGGCTTCTGCGTCTGGATGGAGAAAGCGCGGGGCGTATCGCTGCCGTGCCTGAAACCATGCCAATGGAGCGGATTGGCTATCGTGAAGCCGTCGCGCGCATGCGCGCCACCAATGTGGCGGTTTTGGTGCCCTTGGACCGACCTGAAGATGGCATCGCAGAAGCGATTGCGATGCCAGTCAAGGGGCCGGGATTAGAGACACCTGTCGTTTTGCTTGTGGGTGTGAACGAGATGCCAGCGTCCCGGCTTCAGCTTTTGATCGCTCAGCTTGAGACCTCGCTCGGTTGGGTGATGCATCACCTGACGCTAGATACGATGGCGCAGACAAAACGGGAAATGGCGATCTACGATCAGGCCTTCCTGCTCTGCGCCGAAATGCTCGATACCGAGACCCCCTTAGAGGCGCGTCAGACGATGGCGTCTCTTTGTGCCAAGGACCTTGGCTGTGACCGTGTTGTCCTTGTTCGGCAAGGTGTCTTGGGGCTCAAGATCGAAGCCATTTCTGGGGAAACCCGTTTTGATCGCAAATCGCGGATCAACGATCTCACGCGTCAGGCGGCGCATGAGGCGCAGTTGCGGCGTGCGCCCGTGCGCTGGAACCGTGGTGATCAGAACAAAACCTCGATCATTGGTCGTCTGGCGGAAATGCATGGGGATGCGGTCGCTATGGCGGTGCCGCTGACGAATGCCAAAGGGGACATCGACGAGGTCGTCGTTCTGCATTGGGCGCGCGCAGACAAGGTGCCGGACCTGAAGGCATGGTCCGTGCTTTGGACGCTTTCTCGTCCGATCCTTGAGCAAAAAGACCTCGCGGCACGGAGCACATTTGCGCGCAACTACCATGCGGCCAAGCTGTGGTTGAAGCGCTTGTTCGGGCCGCGGGCGTTTAAGCTTAAACTGATCGTTTCTGTCTCTTTGATCGCGCTCTTTGCGATTTTCTTCGTGAAGATTGAGAACACGCTGCGGGCCGATGTTGTCATTGATGATCCCGATCTTCGGGTGATGAGCGCGCCTATGGATGGTTTTATCGAGGGGGTTTTTGTCATTCCCGGCGATATGGTCACCGTTGGCCAGCCTCTTGTTCAGCTTGAAGATGATGAAATCAAACTGCGGATTGCGGAGCTTGAGGCGCAGATAGCGCGCCACACTGCACGGGCCGCAGTCGCACGGGCAAATCGCGATCGGGCTGAAGCCGCAGTGGCCGATGCCGAGCGGAGCGAGGCGGAAGCGCGGCTTTCTCTTGCGCAGCGTGAGTTGGAGCAGACGGTCATCGTCGCGCGCACGGCGGGGCTCGTGCTCGAAGGGGATTTGCGTCAGCGCCTTGGGGCGCGCGTGACTTTTGGTGAGGAGCTTTTGCGGATCGCCCCACGGCAAGGCATTGAACTCCAGCTGTCAGTGCGCAACCGCGACGGGGATCGTTTGGCCGAGGGGCTGACGGGGCAGGTGCGTTTGGATGCGGCGCCTGAAGTGCCGCTGACGGTTGGGGTGACGCGGATCAAGCCCGGTGCCGAGACCATTGACGGCGAACTTCGCTTTGTTGCCTTTGGGGAGTTGCGCTCGGTTTCGTCAAACATCGAAAACGGGATGCAGGGAACGGCGCGGTTGTCTTTGGGCAAGGCGCCAATCTACGAAGTTTGGCTCAAACCCATTGCCGAGACCATCTATATGTTCCTCTGGCGCTGGATGCCCTAATGGCGCGTGTCCAGCTTCACAGTGAAGACTGGTATCGGGTTTCGGCTCTGTGTCCGCGGCTGAGACCTCAGGTCGATGTGGCGCTGCATGACTATCGCGGAAAGCCTTGGTATGTGCTGACCGACAAATCCTCGGGCAGGACATTTCGGGTCCACGCCGATGATTTCGAGATTTTGCGCCGTTTCGATGGGCAAACCCGGATTGATCAGATTTGGAATGACATCGCGTGGAGCCACAAACGCGATCTGCCTCCGCAGGATGAGTTTCTCGAACTCTTATCCCGTCTTTATGAAGCCGGTGTTGTGGCCGTTGATGCGGTGCCGCGTGCGGCACAGTTGGCGAAAGGCCAGACAGAGAAGTCTCGCGAATGGATCGCGCGGTTTCTGAAATCGCCGGTGTCACAAAAGATCGCGCTCTGGAACCCTTCGGCGGTTTTAGAAACCGAAGCCGTGACCGCATTCGCGCATGTTGTGTTCGGCCCAATTGGTTTTTTGCTTTGGGCGATTGCAGTGATCTGGGGCGGGTTCACGGCTTTGTCCTATTGGACACCCTTGACGGCGAACCTTGGTGACAGGGTTCTTGATCCGGGCAATCTGCTCATCATGGCTTGCGTTTATCCTGCGGTGAAACTGATCCACGAACTGGGGCACGCTTTGGCTGTGCGTCGCTTCGGCGGAACCGTGACCCAAGTGGGCGTGATGTTTCTTGTCTTCGTGCCGATGCCTTATGTTGATGCCTCTCAGGCCAATGCCTTTCGCTCTCATGGCGCGCGCGCCTTGGTCACGGCGGCGGGCATTTTGGCCGAGTTTGCGATTGCAGGTGTCGCGATGATCCTTTGGGCAGAGGCGGACCCGGGGCTCTGGCGGGCCATCCTGTTCAACACGATCTTGCTGTGCACGATCTCGACGATCTTTTTCAACGGCAACCCGCTTTTGCGGTTTGATGCGTATTACGTGGTGAGTGACCTGACACGAACCCCCGGCTTGGCCACGCGCGGACAGACGTTGATGGGCCGGATAGGCAAGCGTCTTTTGGGGATTGATCCGGGGCCGGATACGGAAACAGGTGGCACGCTCGAACGGGTGTGGCTTTTGTTCTATGCGGTCGCTTCGGGCATTTACCGGGTGGTTATTGTCTTTTCCATCGCCTTTGGTCTGGCGGATATGCTGGGAATGGCGGGGCAGATTTTGGGTGTTTGGGTGATCATCGGTGGGTTAATTTGGCCAAACCTTAAATCCCTGCGGACGCTTTCAACCTCGCCGGAGACGTTGAAGCGGAAATGGACAGTGATGCAACGCACCTCGGCCTTTATTGCCCTGTTTGCTCTTGTGATTGCAGTGATCCCGCTGCCGCTGCGCACAACGGTTTCTGCTGTGATTGCGCCGAGCCCGAATGCGGCCGTTTACGCGCGCGCAGAAGGATTTGTCGAAGAGCTATCGGTCACCGAGGGCACGGTTCTAGCGGTGGGGGACCCTGTTATGCTGCTTGACCGTGAGGCGATGCGCACAGAACTAGAGGCGCTTGAGGCGCGGCAACTCGCGACAGAGGCACGTTTGCGGGCCGCGCAGGATGCCAACGAAATCCCCTTGGTCGATGCGATTCAAACCGAACTGAGCGCGATTGCTGACGGGTTAGCGCAACTTCAGGCGCAGATTGCGGCGATAAACATCACGGCGGAACGGGCAGGGGAGTGGATGCCTGCTTTGCGACCTGTCGCGCTTGGAATGATGGTGACCCGCGGCCAGCAGTTGGGTTGGATCATTGGCCCTGACGACCGACGGATTGTTGCCCAAATTCCGCAGGCAAGCGGCCTCGCGGTGCGGTCCGGGATAACGGGCGCGCGGGTCATGGTGTCGGCTGGCGATGTCCGGCAGATTGATGCTCAGGATGTCAGCGTTCGCTCTGATGCGAGCCGTGTTTTGCCAGATCCGCTGTTGGCAGACCGTATGGGCGGGCCGATCATGACCGATCTGGAAAGCCCCGATGATCAGTTTTACGCGCTCAATCCCGCTTTCAATCTGGTGATTGAGGTTCCGCTGGAGGATTTGGCGATTGGGCGGGTGGTGCAGCTGAAACTGTCCCATCCACCGACATCTTTGTTCAACCGGTATTGGCCGCGCGTTGTGACGGCTGTGGGGGCGCGCTTTGGTCCTGGCGCCTGATATCCCTGCGCCGCGTGATGCGCTGTCTCTGTTCCCGCCTGAGCGGGAAATTCTGGCGAGCGAAAAGCGCGAATGGGGTTTGTTGAACCGATGGCGCAAGCTCCGGTTCCGCACCAAAAGAGCGCGGCTCAGCTTGGTTGAACGGGTCACCACGGCCCGTGGTTCGCTGGCCGATCTGTCCCCCGATGACTTGCGCGACCAAGCCCGTGCGGCTGGCATAGCCTTGGCGTCTGGCCCGGTCACGCTCCATAAATTGGCGGCGGTGATGACGGTCGTGGATGAGGCGCTGTTCCGCGCGCGCGGGTTCCGGTTTCACGATACGCAATTGCAGGCGGGTTTGCTGCTCTCGACCGGGCATTTCGCGGAGATGGCGACGGGTGAGGGGAAAACACTCACAGCAACGTTGCCTGTTGCGGTTCATGGTTTGGCGGGCTGTGGGGCGCATGTGGTGACCGTGAACGATTATCTTGCAGAACGCGATGCCGAGGAAGTCACCCCGATCCTCGAACAATTAGGCCTAAGTGTCGGCTGCGCCATTCATGATATGGAGCCCGCCGCCAAAAAACAGGCCTATGGCTGTGATGTGACCTATTGTGCGAACAAAGAACTGGTGTTCGATTATTTGCGCGAACGCGCCCGTGTTGAGCGGGCCTCGCCTTTGGCCTATCGGTTGCAGCTTGCGGGGATTGGTCGGGTCTTTGAACAAAGCGGGCCCTTGGTGCATCGCCTCGATTTTGTGTTGATCGATGAAGCGGATTCGGTGCTAATCGACGAGGCGAATATTCCGCTGATTTTGACCGAACCTGTCGATGATACCTTGTCAAAAGCTTTCGTTGGGCAAGCGATAGATTTGGTGGCGACCGCGTCAGAGGACGTTTGGGAAGCGCCCGATGCTTTGGGGTATCGTGGCTTGCGGCCCGAGGCGTTGATCCGATTGATCCGGGAAATCCCCGATGCCGCGCCTGAGTGGAAGTCACTCGCCATCGCGGAAGAGATGATCTCCAAAGCGCGTATGGCGCAGGACCGTTTTACCAAAGATGTCCACTATATCGTGGAAGAGGATAAAATCGTTCTGGTCGATCCGCAGACGGGGCGCCCTACACCCGACCGCACGCTGCCTTGGGGCGTTCAGCAGGTCATCGAATACCGCGAAGGTCTTGAGGTCAGTTCAAACCGCGCAGTGATTGCGAAGCAGAGTTTCCAAAACTTTTTCCGCAGGTATCACAAGCTCGCGGGGATGAGCGGCACGATCAAAGAAGTCCGCCGAGAATTGTCCGGAACCTATGCAACGCCCATTGCCAAGGTGCCAACCCATCGCCCCGTTCAGCGCAAAATGTTGGAGCGGCACGTCTTTGAAACCACAGCGGAAAAGCTGGAGTGGGCGATTGCGCGCGCCGACCGGATGGCCGCTGAGGGGCGCGCTATTTTGATCGGCGTGTCCAGTGTTCTCCTTTCCGAGCAGGTCAGCGATGCCTTGAGCGCAGTGGGGCGGCCGCATGATGTTCTCAACGCGCGACGTTTGGAAGAAGAGGCCGAGATCGTCGCGACTGCAGGCCAAGCCGGTCGTGTGACGGTTGTGACCAATATGGCAGGCCGTGGAACCGATATTAAGTTGCCGCAGGGGGTTAAGGATGCTGGCGGGCTGCATGTCATCATCCTTGATACGCTCGATACCAGCCGCTTGGAACGCCAGCTGTTCGGGCGTGCGGGGCGTCAGGGCGACCCCGGCAGTTACGATATTGCGCATGCGCTAGATGAACCCGAATTGAAGCGGATGATCGGAAAAACGATGCGCAAGGGGATCAGTCGGATACTGTCTCTATCAAAGCCCTTGGCGGTGCGTGTGCATTTCCCCTACGTTGAGTGGCGACGGAACCGGCTGGAAAAACATCGCCGCAATCGGCGGCTGAAACTCCTTAAGAGCGAGGAAAAACGGAATGAGCTGTTGGCGTTCACGCGTGCGGACTAGTGTCTTACTCGCGTTTCTGGCCTCTCCTTTAGCGGCTCAAGAAGGGGAGAGCGGATATTGTTTGCTGGCCCCGATCAAAGACACCAACCTCTCTTTTTCCGGGCGTGAGTTGGTGAAAGAGGTTGTGGTTCAATTGGGCCAAGAGGTTCATGCGGGCGATATCGTCATGCGTTTGGACGGGGCTGGTATGCCCGCACGCTACGAGCGCAGCCTTGCAGAACTCCGGCAAGCCGAGCGTGCAATGGAGCGGGCCGAAATGCTCGGCCGTGTCATGATCGCCGAAGAGCGCGACCGGCGGGAAACAGACCTCGCCGTCAAGGCCGCCTCTGCCCGCGAGATGGAGCTTGAACTCGAGCGCCTCAATCTACGTGCCCCGCATGATGGGATTGTTGTGTCGATCGCCGTCCAAGAGGGAGAGATGCTGGAAGACAGCGCCGCGATGCGGATCGTTGATCTGTCCCAACTTCTGGTCGAAATCGATGTCCCGTCCGACCGTTTTGGTCAATTTGATGCGGGCCAAGAGGTGAAGATCCGTACCGAGAGCGGCGCGATTGTTGCCGCCACGGTGGTGTTTGCGGATCCAATCATTGATCTGGCAAGTAAGTCGTTTCGCGTGAATGCTGTTCTCGAAAACGCGGATCGTGAATTCGTCGCCGGGACGAGTTGTATGTTGGTTTCCACTGCGAAGTGATGGGGGCAGACCCCGGCCCGACTGTGTCGTAATGCGCCTAGGTGAGGGGGCTGACCTCCCCCGGAAGTGACCGGGCTGGTGAAGGTGCCGTGTCGCCATGGGGGGATAAATCATGGTTCAGTGGCAGGCCACGCCTTTGCAGTTATTCAAAGCCAACATGTTAGGGGAACGGCTTGGTGGAGCTGAGGGGAGGAGAAACCAAATCGCCTTTGCGCCCTTTTTATATTGATGTTCAGTGGCTTGCGGGGCATGGATTGGTCAGCATGCGTTGGTCAGCATGGGATTTGGAGCGGTCATGGCGGGCAAAAGCAGCAAGGGCGCGGAGCGCCTGTTGAAGCTGAGAGGGAACAGTTGGTGGTTTCGCCGACAGGTGCCCAAAGCGGCCCGTTTGGCCCTCGATAGGGAATGGCTTCTGGTGAATTTGCAGACCTCCGATGTGGTGCGCGCGACAGGTTGCGCGCCTTCTCCGCTGTGGAATGGCAAATTGGTATCGTTACCGCCGCAAGGCCTACCCGGCTCGATCAATCGCTTCGCTGCTTTGCACGCCATCTTCGAGCCGCATCATTAAAAGCTTGCCGTAACTCCACTTTATCTTCCGTCGACTCCTGCGCAACGTGCCAAAAGTCTGGCGGCTCAAGACCCTCCGGTAAGATGGTGCGCCCGAAGCCTTGTTTGACGCCAAAAATTGAATTGACCTGTGCCGCAGACAAATTGGTAAGGCTAAAATCTGTCAATCTGGCGTACGTGGCGGCAAATGTGCACTTCGCCAGATTGGCAGATTTCAATAGCGCTCCGTTGAGGTTCGCCCCGCTGAGGTTCGCCCCGCCGAGGTCCGCCCCCCTGAGGTCCGTCCAGATTAGGTCCGCCCCGCTGAGGTCCGCATCACGGAGGTCCGAGTCGAAGAGATTCGCCCCGTTGAGGTTCGCCCCGTTAAGGTTCGCCCCTCTGAGGTCTGATTCGAAGAGCTTCGCTCCGTTTATGTCCGCCCCGTTGAGGTCGATTTTCGAAAGAATGCGATTGTTGCGCCCACGGCTCGTGGCATGCAGCCTTTCGAGGAAACGGAGCGCCCCGTCAGCGTTCCATTCGATGGTGACACGTTCCTCTTTAGAAGAACTGGCGCATGCTATTGCAGATGCTACGGCGAGCATGGAGGCCTCTGCGCAGCGTTGACAGGTTTCGAGTTCTCGGAAGTCGCCGATAGCTTCCATCTTATGTACGGGGAACCCATGCTGCTGGACCCAGTTTAGTATGCGCTCAAGGCTTCGCTTGACGAGGTGCAAGTCTTCCGCGTTCGAAGTGCTCGAGCTCGCCCGTCGCAGCGTTTCGTCGTAAAGGAAACGGATGACTTCAGGGGTGAGTGCCGCATCGCGAACCAGTTCCGCCCAACTAAGAGCGAAATAGCTTTCCTCCTCTTCATTCGCTTCAGATGTCCACCTTTTGTGCAACCTAATGGCCGCAGTCACGAGCCCTCTCGCGACCAAGTATTCGCCGAAGCTTTTGTGAATGAATTCGAACCCGGCGTCGGGGCCATCGATCGGGCGCGCATGGGTTTGTAGGATAACGCTGTCCATGTCGGGCACCTGCGGCCCAGACGTGCCTTTGAAAAGATGCCGCGCGTGGCGCTTGCAAACCGCGTCGAAGGTGGCTTCTGTCCCGGCCCGCCCATTGCCGCGCCATGCGGCGATGCCAAGGGCTTCCATGAGATGGAAGAATTGGTCTTTACTCCAGCTACACCCGTTGATCGGTTTGGCGGCATTCCTCGCGTGGACCTTGCAGAGAATATCTTCGTAGACCAAATTTCGGTTTTCTGCCGCCTCCGTCCATCGCTCGCCGCAATAGTCTGAGAGGATGAGCAGGTGAAGCAGCAGCGGCTCGACATTTAGGTCGGAAAGGCTTTCAGCCGTGACCGCCTCTGGCATCGACGCGGTGTTGCCCCGCGCTTTGGTCCAGTTGTGCCAGTATGCGGGGCGCTGGTCACAGGTGAGGTCCGATGCGAACTCGGATAGGTCAGGAATTTCGCATTCAGCGCGCTGCTCACCAGATGAGTTGTGCCGGGGAAGCTCAAGGTGTAAGCGGTGCAAAGGCCCCCGAAACGCCCCTAGTATCCGGATTATTTGTGGAGCGCGCCCGGCCAAGATCGTGTCCGTTAGGCTGGATCGAGGATCCGATTCGACAGGGCGGGGGCCATATCCATCCTGTTCCTCCGGGCAGTATGGCACTGTCATGATCGCTGAATCCCCCCGCAATGTGTGACGGATCGAACTCAGGCTTGCCTCTGAAGCCATCCCCCGAAAATAGTATTTTGTGTGTTCGGCAGGGCGTCCGCGACGCATGATCAGGGCGGTTCAGAATGGCAGACCGGGGCAATGGCCCGAAGAAAACCAAGCGGCGTCGGGGAAACACCCTCGAGAACTGGGAAGTCGCCTTGATCAAGGCGATGATCGCCCGGGGCGGAGCATTCACGAATGATCAGGACATCCTATCCACCCAATAAAGTAGTAGAGCAGATGCAAGCGGCAGGTTTCCCGCATTTCCGCATGCATGACCATACACAGCTATGGAAGCAGCTTGATGCGAAAAAACCGGGCAAGGGTTTAGGGTGCGTCGGGGACTATGGGAACTGGGTTTGGTTCGATCGCTGAATCGATCAGGTGCGCCAGCACTGCGAGGCTGAGGGTGATAAATTCCGTTAATGTCCGATATTCATGTCAGTCAGCTATGCTTTACTTGGTTCCAACGTCTTTGGGCCGGAAACCTCGCGGATTCCGGCTGCTTATTGTGATGACGGGCGAGACCTAGCCCGGCCCAATAGGCCGGACCCATTAGCGGTCAGTCGTCGAGACGCCCGGCCGGGCAATGCCAAGGCATCAGCGTGGCATGGTCGATCTCACCGCCGCTGCGCTCGATCCCCTCGACCACCCAGTTCAGATAGGCACGCGGGTTGACCCCGTTCAGCCGGGCGCTTTCGATCAAGGTATAAAAGATCGCCCAGACCTGCGCCGCCTCGTGCGAGCCAGCTCCGATCGAGTTCTTCTTCGCCAACGCGATCAACCGCATGCAGCGCTCGATGGGGTTGTTGTCGATTTCCAGCCGTCCATCGAAAACGAAACGCCGCAGGGCATCGAAGGCGTTCAGAGTGTAGTTGACAGCCTTCTTCAACTCCCCATGCGCCCGACCCTCGGCCCCGAGCAGCTCCGCGTGGATCTCCTCAAGGATCGGGAGGGATTGTTCCCGCCGGATCGCAAGGCGTGCGTCGGCGGGCAGGTCGGCCACCGTCTTCTCGATCTTATACAGCTTGTTGATCTTGCTCCTGACCCGCCCCGCCAGGCCACTGCCGGTCGCTTTCAGGGCTTCGTGGAACTTCCTCCGCGCATGAGCCCAGCATCGCACCGGGGCCATGGGTTGGTTCGCCCCGTCAGTCTTGAACAGGCGGTTGTAACCGGCATAGCCATCGGTTTGCAGGTATTCGATGCGGGAACCGGTCAGCAGTCTTTCAGCCACCTCACCTGCCCGGGTGGGAGCATATTCGTAATAGACTGCGGGATGCGCATCCGGATTCCAGCGCCGCTCATCGCGGCAGATGGCCCAGAGATAGCCGGTATCGCTCTTTCCGGTCCCCGGCGCCTGGATACGCAGCGGGGTCTCGTCCATATGCGCCACGGAGCCGGACCTGATGTATTCAAGCAGCTCCTCGCAGACTGGGCGCAGGAAACGGGACAGGTGGGCGATGTTCCGGCCGATGGCCTGGCGGGACAGGTTGATGTTGCTGTTGGACAATCGCCGTTCCATCCGATAGGTCGCGTTGCTTTCGAAGAACTTCTGGGCCGCGGCCTCGACGATTAGGCCGGTCTCGACACCGCGCCCCCTCATGATGAATTTCTTCGCCTTGGCCGCCACGGGCTTGTTCTCTTTGCAGCGTTCATCGTGATTGCAGGCACAGGTATGATAGACGTCCTTGACCACGACGACGTGCTCGGGAACGATCTGAAAGCTCCCCACACGCTCCTCCGCCTTGATCGATTTCATCTGACAACCGCAGGTGCAGCAGGTCATGTCCTCGGGGTAGTGATTGACCCGCCTGATCTTGATGTCCCTCGAGATCTTCCGCGCCCCTTTACCTTTCGTCTTTACCTCTTCTTCCGGGTCGTCCCCCTCGTCGGGATCGTCGCCCCATAGGTCGAGGTCGGCATCCGTGTCGAGGCTCCTTTCGGAGCTGGTGCCGAAATGCTCCTGGTTCAGCACCGCCAGCCGTTCTTTTAACGCCCGTACATCTTTCCGCAGGGCGCGGATCCGCTTCTTGGCGGTTTCAACCTCGGTTTCGGCTGCGGAGAACATCACCACGATGCCGCTGACCTGTGTGCCGATAGCCATTCTTGCGCTTTCGGGGAGGCCGGGAGCGGCATTGACGGCTGACAGGATGCCTTCACAAAGGAGGCCAACGGGGCTGAGCCTGCCCGAAGCCGGGCTAGGAGGCGGGCGCAGGGGCTCCGCCGGTTTTTGGGTTGTCATGGTCGTTCCTCATGGGGGGGATCGATCCCGCCCGGAGCCGGGCAGGTGCGTTCTCGCGCCCCGGCGGCCGGAGGCCGGTCGGGGATGAGGCTTCTCCCGGAGTGCAGGCATGGCGGTGCCGTTCCCGCCGTGCCGATTTACGGGCGGGCAAAGCTGGCTGTCAGCCGCGTCAGGAAAGAGGCCTGTTATGGTGAGGAAGACCGTCGCCCATGCGGATTCCTTGCGGCGGACCGCTGAATCTGCTAACAAACCAGTATCACGGCTGGTGGACTTCGGTCTTCCTGGCGATCACGTCGGAATGCGCCAACATTCCGGCGTTTTCGTATGTGGGGCATCAGGTCTTCATCGTGTTGTTCCTCCTAAAGTCGCGCGACCATCGCGCGGGACAATATACCTCGACCCGCCCGATTGAAAGAAATCAAGCTTTATCAACGGGTTGATCTGCCCCCAAGAGGGGGTACGTTTTTTCGCATCCCGCTTGGTGCCAATTGAGGGCAGGTCTTGTGGAGCAGACCTCTTGGAGCCGCGACAGACAGTTCTTCCGCTCCGGTCCGGATCGAGCTTCGGCAGTGCGAAAAGCAATCTGTCTGATTCCTGAATTTCGTCTGCTGCGAGTAAGTTCGTGGGAGATGCCCCTCTGAAGCGTCCCGGCAACTCTGGAACGGCCTGCTTTGCGTTTGGCGATTCGAGGCCGTTTTTCGGCGATCAGAGGGAGCATCAGGCTGAACGATACCCTTCGCCCGATCCGGCTGGATCAGCGTATCAGGCGGGAGGCCATAGGGGCGGTATGAAAGATCGTGTTCAGCATCATGGCCGTACCTTATTGCGGCGCTGTCCGACCCCGCAATCGGGAAATTTTGGGCCGATGCTGACCCGGGATATTGACCGTTGTAAAAAAGGCGCAATAAGTATTTATTTGGAAACCAATGCGGCACAAGGGGTTGCGGAACTCCCTTCCTTACAGTTTAACTGGAATATAGAAGGAAGGGATGATTGGCGGCCGCACTGAATAATAATCCTGCCTCCCCTTTCGATCTTCATCGTCATCCCCAAGAATCTTTTTTTTCGACATGGATTTCGATTGACAGCCCAACGACCCGTTATCGTTTTTGAAGCAGTTATGATGGACAAGGTCGGTGCCTGACCGGACGGTCGCGCGCCCGATGTGCTGTAAAGGGCTGTCCGGTGCAGAATTTATAGTGGAATGGAGCAAGTACGAATCCTTGAAATAAAGAGTTTTCGCTCGATCAAGGATATTTCCTGGCAACCCGCTGACGGCGTAAATTTTCTTGTTGGGCCGAGAGACAGCGGCAAATCGACCATTCTGGATGCCATTGGGATGCACTAAATGGCATTACGATCATTCACCAGCTCAGTTCTCCTTTTCTTGCGGCCAATCTTCTGGGACCAACGCTGGGGGTTTAGTCCATGGTATTTCGATGAGTGCGTCCTGAAACCACTGATCACGAAGATTCGCATGCTCAGTGACGATCAGTTGGAAGCCTGGAACATCGTCTTGGGTGAACTTCAGCAACAGCTCGAACAGCCGGCGCACCGCATTGAGGTTGGCGTCGGCTTCCGTCTTCTGCACCGAACCATCAGCATCCCTGTATACCTGCTCGGAGGGGAAGTAGACTTGGGTTGGTTGGTCGATCAAGAGGAAGCGCGGAATCGGACGGCTGTTCCACGCCGCGAATAGATGCAGGGCGAGCAATGCTGACAGATGGTAGGCCAAATGGTTCTCGCCGCCGCCAGTCCTGCCCATTGGCACAGGACGCTCGGGTCGATCGAAGACTATTGTCAACTGCGGCAGGTTGAGCCGCGCAGGGTATGGACCGAATTCGGCGTTGAACTTCTGGATGTATTGCGATGCCTGTGCGGAAATGTTGTTGAGGATCGATGTCAGGCGTTCGTTGCTGTCGTCAGCACCGATCTGCTCTTCAAGCTGCTTAACTTTGTTGTTGAGGCGGCGATTTTCCGATTCCAGTTTGGCAAGATCCTCATTCGGGAGGAGCGTTTCCAGGAACAGACTGATCCGGCCAACCGCAACAGGAACGAACCCGACAACAGGGACAACACCCTCGGGTTCCGCCCCGCGAGTACGCCTGACGGCCAGAGCCGATCGGTTCAAGGACCGGTCGAGAGAGCATCAAGGCGTCCGGGGCCGGTCATGAGCAGAGAGCCCCATGTCGGCCTTGGCCTTCGGGCGGTCGGCATGGGGCGGCTCTTCCCGTTTTGGGCCGAGCGGCACAGAAATTCGCTGGGGGCTTCGCCCCCAGACCCCCAAAAGATAAAGAAGAAAGATCAAAGGGGTAAGGGCGTCCTCGCGGGGCGGAACCCGAGGGAGTAGACCCTGACGACGGGCCCGCTCCTGTAGCGGTAGGCCGAACGGAGGTTCCCCGGGTCGAAGTCCCAGGAACCGCCGCGAACCACCCGGCGGCCGGAACGCGGTTCGTTGATCAAGGCCGCTTGGGAATGCGGGGACGAATAATCGTCTGACCAGTCATCCGCGCACCATTCATAGACATTGCCGTGCATTTGGCAAAGACGAAACGCATTCGGCGCAAAGTCCGGGAAATCGACCGGAACTGTCCGCTTGCGATACTCCCCGCCGGTTCCGGATGCGTCGAAATTGGCCTGCCGCGCGGTGAGGGTGTCGCCAAAGGCATAGCGTGTCTGGCTTCCCGCGCGGCAGGCATATTCCCATTCCGCCTCGGACGGCAGGCGCCACGCCGCACCGGTCCGCGCGCTGATCCAGTCGCACCAGGCCGTGGCATCGTCCCAACTGATGTTGATCGCCGGATGCCGGTCCCGGCCCCAATTTTCGTCATCGGGCTTCCCGCGCCCGGTCGCTTCGCAGAACAGATCATATTCCTCGAAAGTCAGGGCAAAGCGGGCAAGGGCAAAGGGACGGTCGATGACCACCTCGTGCTGGGGGCCCTCGTCAGCGTCCCTTCCCTCCTCATCCTCGGGCGAGCCCATCAGGAAGCGCCCCGTCGGGATCACCACCATTTCCGGCGCCCAAGGCTCGGGGCTGTCGGCAAAGATCGTGCCGGGCGGCAACAGGTCGGCCCGCCGCCCCAGCAACGCGGGCAACACCCTCCCCAGCCCGCGATACGCCTGCCCGGCGGCCTTTTGCAGATTGGCATTGCCGTTGCTGAGCTGTAGCGGGCGCATCTGCCGTCGCATGATCGCCAGGCCGATATTGCGCAAAAGCGCATCAGCCGATTGCGCGGCCTTGGCCGGGAAAGTCTCGGAATGACGGAAGGTCTCGAGCTTCTGGTGCAGGCCCGCCATCTCGCGGGTGGTTGTGTCGTCCAGCGGGATGGAGGTCGCGCAATGCGCGGCATCGGGCGACAGTTCCGCGCAGAGTTGCGCCAACCGGCTCAGGACCTCAAGTATTCCCGGTGCCCAGGCAATGCCCCCATCGTCACCATCGGTGATCTCGAGATGCAGGTTCAGCAGGTCGTGGATATCGTCGTCGGTCCAGTCTTGTGACGGCTTATCGATCACCGCGCGCGCGGCCTTGACGAAATCCCGCATCAACGGGCGTAAGTTGTCCCCGATCTGCGCGAGGAAATACTCGGTCAGCGCCTCGAAATGTGCCAGCGTGACATCAGCAACCGGCGTGTCGGTGCAATCAGCCAGAAGCTTCTGGATCTCGTTCGCCGGGATCGCATAGGCCTCTGTCTGGCCGGTGGCGTTGGGTCGCGATGAAACGACACCAAGAAGGCGCTCGCCCGGGCTTCGGTAAAAAAGGCCGGTCCCGCTCATCCCCTTATCGTTGAAGTGATCACCCGTGAGGGAAATCAGGCTTCCCTCGCCATGATGGACAGTTGCGGCACGGGGGTCGCCATCACACCGCGCCGTCAGGTAGTCAAGCGCAACGACTTCGTCACCGGATTTGGGCCGATGCGCCTCCATCGGCCGCCACGCCCCGTCGGGCACCTTCTCCGCAAGCGTCAGGAGCGCGATGTCGGTGCCCGGGGCCAGGCTAGGGTCGTAAGCGCGCCAACCGCTGATCGTTGCAGCCGTGTGGAGGCTCAGGCGGGGGAAATTGAGGACGACTTCGATATCGGGCTGTGATGGTGCCTCCGTCAGCACATGGGCACAGGTCACCGCCAGATGCGGCCCAATGAGGACGCAATGCCCCTTGAGGGTGCCATCAAGGAGCACTTCGCCGATGGCGTTGGCCGCAGCCTCGTAGATCATCCGGCGCGGCCCTTTTTCGGCTCCCAGGTCAACGAAACCTTCATGTCTGCCGTGGTCCCCGCCTGCGCGATGGCAAAGATACCGACTCCGGCCTTGAAGTCGAATTTGAGCCCCACATCGATGGTGACCTTCTCTGGCGTCACGTCGAGGCTCGAAACCATCTGCTGGACCGTCTTCGCGTAGTTGCTGAGGGACGTCATGGCAGAATCGAACTTCGCCGCGATCTTCCCGTCTGTCCCGCCGCCGTCCGTGGACAACGGCGTGGCCCCTTTGCGGATGGCCCCTCCGATTTGCTCGGTCGTGGCCTGAGCGGCGGTCGCGTCGTCCACCTCAATGTCGATGGGGCCGAAATCAGATTGCAGCGTCAATACCTTCGTCATGGAAAATCCTCCGATGCGTGCCCTTATTGATTAACCATGGGGGAGGGATGCGGCAATAGCGGTGTGTTCGGCGAATTCTTGCAAAGGTGAGGCTAATTCCTGGCTCTATTTCGGCGGGCTACTGTTCTAGAGAGTCCGGTTTGCGCATTTGTTCTCGACTTCGTTCAAGGTTGGACCAAATGGCACCTACGTTGTTCTGGCAACGGAGTGCGAATGGGATGGCATGCTCCGTCGCCGCGTCGCGCCCGAACGGCCGTTTTGAACAAAGCCGCGTCGCGACGCGACCGGCGGCAAAGGGCCGAGCATGTCGACGTGGCCAAGACCAACGTGAGGGGCGGTTTCCCGACCTTGACGTTGCGGCATTGCAGCCGCAGCAAATCGGCGATAGCGGCCATTATCGCCCCGCTCAGAAAGCTACGCAATCCGGGTATCACCATACTGGCAAGCGGTCCCATGAAAGAACCGCAAAACACGCCTGACACATGATCGCACCGATCACTCACCCAATATGCCAAAGCCATCTTGACCTCAGCCGGGCATCCACACATGGGTCGATACATTCTCTCGTTCCGCGCTTCGGTCAGAACCAAGTTTGCCATGAAAAGCGCTAACCGACGATAGGGCATGTGATCATCCAGGATGGAACACCAAAGCAAATGACTTCACAGATTTACACGATTTTTTCTCAACATCGCATCTAATTTTATCGCTCCACCTAATGCGAAATATCTTTGACCAAAGATAATCTCAACGCTCCAATGACAAATGGTGACGCCGCGGCGCTGTGCGCATTCTTATGACTGAGTAGTGTCTGTATTGGCTAGGCAGTTTGCTCACAAGAAGACTGGAGCCAGCTGTGTTCAAAAATGTAGACATTGTGCATGCACACCTCAGGTTTCTGCCATCGATGGGTCGGATCGGTGCCGCATTCCGTGGATCCAGCTTTTTCGTTCGTGCGGAAAGCATTGGTATCACGCCTGCGTCTTCATTGGATACTGAGGCTAGTGAGGACTGTGGGACGCCACGCAAAGAGATGAAGGGGGATAGTTTTCAATGCGAAGATCGGCGAAGCCTCGGCCCGCTCAGCCTTTTGCGGATATTATCAATAATACAAACTGCGCTTGAAAATCTGCGCGTAACGAGAGAGGGCGCGAAAGACAACGTTGATCGCAGTTGCGCGGCAACTCCTCCGAGCCTCACAGGCTCTGATACGACATCGGCGCATCCTGCGCCAATCGGCGCACTGCAGCAAAGAAAAAGACGCCCTGGGAACTGGGTTATCATACTTGAGCCCGATCCGTGCGAGAGTTTACTGTCTCCCGTTTGGACCAATGAACTAAATTATCTGCATTTCAGTGTTTTTGAGGTTGAAATGCTCAACGATCTGGTTGCCTGCGCGGGGCCGAGCGTGGCCTGTATAATTCTTGACGGCCGTTTTGAAGCGCGATCCTTGGCGGAGTTAGCGATCATTGATGCGAAGCAAAGCTATCCCGAGATCCGCTCGGTTTTGCTTGAATCGCCTCTCGGTGAAGAAAGAAAAACTGACAAAGTCACTTGGCCATTCGATGCGCGGCTTTATGGCCCGGTATCGCGTGCTCGTTTGAAATGGGCCATCGTCGCGGGCACAGTGGTGCAATCTTGAAAGAGAGCGCCTTCGCGCCCGGAAATGATCGAGAACCACTTTAGCAGCGCGCTATCATCGTTCCCCAACTTGTCCGGCATTTACCGCGCCAATGACCGTGGTGATCGCTCCGTTGATGCCTGCGGCAATATTATAGACTCTGGTGTCGACACGCGCGATTACCTCGGAATTATTGCTGGCGAGGTTCAACAAAAGCGCCGCCGCATCCGGTGTGCTCCCCAGTCGGGTTAATTGAAGAGACTGGGCTGCCGTTGTGTTGGTTTGTGTCTGAACAAGGTCTATCGACGCCCCCGTCTCCAGAAGCGCCGAGCGGATGCCAAGGTCTGGTCGATCTAGGTCGGCGTCCCATGCGACATCGATCCGCGTAATGATTTCGCCGGTGTTCACCGCGCCCAAAGCTGTTGCGGCCAAGATCCCAAAGTCGCTTTCGGTCCAATCCCACGCGGGCGGCTGTGCGACAGCAACGACGTCCGCTAATATGTTGCGCTGCAATTCGGTAGTCAGCACTGTTTGGATAGAGCCATCGATCCGGCTCCATGTCTGCGATTGCGCCGCCGCAAGGGCGCTGCCATCGCGTGCTTCCTCCCAAAGCGCCAATTGGCCTGCAGGGGGCAATTCATAAAGCGCAGAGCCGATTGGGTAGAGACCCGCCGAAAGCCCGGTTGCAATGGAGGCCGCTTGCGTTTGCGATATTTCAAGACCCGTAGCCCCGGCGGTGGCAAAGACCTCCTCTTCCTCGGCATCAAAGCCCACAACGACATTATCCCCGGGGCTGAGCAAGCGCGGCGAAAACAGTGCTTGTGCGGTGTTTTGCGCCACATTCGCCATCACCGCCATGAGAGGGGCGGGGCCCATGCTTTCAATCCGCGCGATCACATCGGCCAAAGTGGAGGCTTGCGCCTGAAGAGGGGCGATGAAAGCGAAAGCAACAGCCCCGAAAAGAAGGTGGGATCGCGCAGGATCGAGCGTGTCGATGAAATCCATCTAGTCTGCCTCCGTTATGTTCGAAATGGAAATGCTGATGCCGCCCAAATTGGATGAGCCGATGGCGGAGGTCGAAATACTCTCAAAGGGCAATCGATCTGCAGGCCCCAATAAGATTACGGCGCCGGAAACGGGTGTTGTGGTCATTGCGCCGTTTAGGGCGGTTGCGCCAAAGCTGGGGATCTCGCTCACCACTGCGCCCGGCTCCCCCAAAATGCTGACTGTGCGCGACAGTTCAATATGCCCTGTGTTGCTGGCGCCGATGCTGGAGGTGGCAATGTTCAACGGATCGGGCTGCACCGCGAGAGGTAATTCCTCGACCAAGGTGGTATCGCCCAAGGTCACAATCATCTTGTCAGCGGCCGCGCCGATCACGGCAATTTGGACAGATCCGTCAATCGGCGCGGCGCCGTCCTCGGCCGTCCCCTCGGTCCCGGCCTCGGCGTAATTGATATGCGCTGACCCCAGCGAAAGGGCGGGATCTTGGGCAATACGGTCCAAGACCTGGTCAAGGATCGTGTCCGCAAAGAGCGGTTGCGCCAGCAGCATCCCGATTGCCAGCAGCGCCCGCTCCAAGAATCTGCCCGCATTGTGCAACGCCGCGCCCCCATGGTGGAAACCCGGGCACCGAAGCGCCCGGGTTGGTGTCACGTGACGGATTAGTTCGCCAGTTGTTCGGTGCCGGTCGAAACGATGCCCGAAACCGCCGCGTTCACGCCCGAAACGATGGTGCCGGTGTTGACGGCCCCAAGAACGGTGGTCGCCGCGGCGCCAACGGTGCCATTCACATCGGCCATCGTCGTCGAGATCGAGCCGTTCACGCCGGTCATGTTCGACGCGATGTTGAGCACGATGGCACCGGTATCGGCCGAGCCGCCCAGTTGATCCACCACCGCCGAATAGGCCCCGGTCGTGGAGGTTTTGGCTTCATCCACGGCTTGGTTCACACCCAGCGTGATGTCGCCCGTGTTCACCGCGCCAAGCACAGTGGTCGACATATCGCCGAAGTTCGTCGTCGGCAGGTTCCACTCATAGGCAACGACGGTGTCATCCACAGATGCCATTTGCGTCGCTGAGGCCACAGCATCGCTGACGCCGTTCACGACATTGGTGATCGAGCCGTCGATGCCTGCATAATTGCCGGAAGCCACTTCTTCTGCGGTGGTGTTAACCGCCATGAAGTTGTCCACAACGAGCGCTGCATAGGCTTCAGCCGCTTCACGCGTTTCGAACGCGTTAGCTGGGACCTGAGTGGTACCAACATTACCGGAAACCGTAAAAGTTCCATCTTCCCCTTCTGTGATGCCGGCTTGGAGGCTGCCTGTCAGCATGGCATCGATTTGCGCGTATTGATCTTCGGATAGAACGAGATCAGTACCCATGGCACCTCCCGCCAATGCAACAAGCGCGCTATCGCCGGCAATGGTGTATTGAGTCTCGAGGGTAACGCCGCCGATGTTCTCGGCGATGTTGGCAAAGGTGCCATTCACCGAGGCGAGGTTGGTCGAGTTGTCGATTTCGCTGAGCACGCGCTCAAGAACCGACTGGGCCGAAGCGGCACCGGCCATGGCGACCAAGGCCACAGCAGTGGTAGCAAGAAGCTTTTTCATAGGTTTCTCCTGTCAACTTCACTTGCCATCCCTTTATGGCAAGCCGTTTTTGTGGCGTTTTTGAAGGGGCCACTGTTTTCCGCCTCGACGGCTGTGCCGACCCGTTGCGAAACTGGATGCGCGGGTGTGCGCGTATTGGAATGAAGCGTGATCACTTGCCCGGTCCCCCGGCGCGCTTGTCCTCTGGCAAGATCGGCCCGTCTTCTTGCACGGGCGCTGGTATGACGGGCGAAAGGGGGGCGGGCTCTTCTGTGTCTTCGGCGGCGTCATCTGCATTGCCGGCCATGTCGGTTGCATATTTCTGGGCGGCTTGAGCGGCAGTGATCGCCTTTTCGACGAGCGTGGCGACAGCATCGCCCTCGGGTCCGGTCAAGCCTTTGGCGGCGGCTTCGCGCAGCGTCTTGATTGCCAGCGTCATGTAACGCAGCGCTTCATCGGCGGCTTTGGAGGCCTCTTCCGGGGTTTTGGCCTTCAGCACGGAATCCGCTGCGGCGATCGCTTTGGCGGCATGAGAGGTGGCCGTATTGCCCAAGGCACGTGCCTGCGGCGGCACGGGTTTGGCGGGCGTTGCCGGGCGGCTCGCCTGCCCCCCGGTGGCGGCGGCAGCCGGAGTGGGTGCTGCCGCCGCAGTGGCCGCCGCGCGCGCCGCGTTGAGCGCTCTCCCATCGCCAAAGCGCGGCGGGGCAGCCGGGTCTAATAATACCTTGCCAGGAGCCGAGATCTTGCCAACACAGCTGGCCTCGTTCTTTGCAGGCGCAACTTGCGCGAGCAGATCAAAAACCGCATAGGCCAGAACTTGCCGCAAGGTATGGTGCAAGGCCTCACGCTCAAGCCCGCCCGCCTCAATCGTGGTCAGGGTCTCACCAAAGAACCGCCCGATCCAGAACCCCATTTCCTTGGTGTAAAGTTGTTTTTGGATCGAACTATTTGCGACGATTTTACCGTCATGAGCAGAGGTCAGGGCCAGATCCACGCCGACCAAGATGCGCGACTGGCGTATCCGTGGCCCCACCCCTGCCACTTGCACACTCGTGCCGCCACCGGGAATAAAATCGAGGCTGTTGATGCTGCCCGTGACATAGAAATCGCTTGGCGTTTGGGTGCGAATGTTGCGGATGCCCCAATTGCCTTCGGCCAGTGCGATGTTGGGGTCGCGCCGGTTCACCACCGTGAGCCCAGCCTCAAAAAGCGAGGACTGGATCATGTCGCCAGCGCCTTGCGTGATAAACTTGCCGCTGCCGCCGTCGGAGTATTGTTCTTTGCCGGTGGTGTCGGTGACATTCCCAACAGAAAAGGCCAGTCCCCCTCCAATTTGTTGGCCGACACAGGCCAATGCGCCGTCGAAAGGCGTGTCGATGGATTCGACCGGAGGGCCTTCAACCAGCTCCGCGTTCTCTCGAACGGGATCGGTGCTGGAAGGCACGCCCATGTCGCAGGCGGCAAGCCCACATAGGGCGATAATCGCATAGGTTTTCGCGCTGCCCATGGCACTGCAAGCTCACTCGCAGGGGCTGACGACAGGCAGATAGGCATAATCGGGCGTCGCATTTACAACCGACCCATCGACACAGCCATCGGTTGCCGCAGAGTTCACCGCATCGACGGTATTGCCATCGCCTTCAATGGTGATTTCGGTGCTGCCGGTGTTGAGCGAGCCCACCGCATAAGTGTTTTCGCCAATCTCATCCCCGTTTTGGAAGTCGGTTGTGACGTCACCTGAATCGGACAGAACCTCGACGTAGTTATTACGGTTGTCGTAATAGGTCTCGTAGATCGTCTGCGAATTGATGACGCCTGCTTCGGCATTGCGGATCGTCTGCGCCTGCGAAACGGCAACACTGCGATCTGTGGCCGAGGCGAAACCCCAACTGCTGGACCAAGTGTAGCCGTTGCTGGCATAAGTCTGCGCGCTCGCTGAAATCGGCAGAACCACACTCACAAGCGCGGCGTAAGAGATCGATTTGCGACATGTTTTTCTCACAGCAAATCTCCCGCATTGGCGGATGAGGTCGTGTCTCCGCTGGTTGCTGTGGCGCCATCGCTGCGTCCATCACCGTCCCTGTCTCCGGTTGTACTTACCTCTGAAATTCCGGTTGATCCGACGCTGGCAGCCCCTGCGGAATTGTTACGTGCATCCGCTTCGGCGGCTTCGGACACGGCGCCCGAAGACGCCGGCTCGGTAGATGCTTGCGAAGTGGAGGAGCTTCCATCGATACTGCTCTGGCTGCTGGATCCACCGCCCCCGGTTTCATCAGCGCCAATCCCAGCGACGTAGCCAGTCGCATCCGGTATGACCTCGCAAACAGGGTATGGTGACCATTTGTCATACGGAAGAATGTATCCTGGAGGCAGGAGAATGCATTTCTCGGCCACGACAGAATTGTGGGCTACGGGTTCACAGGCCGCCAATGACACAAAAGCACCCAAGCCCAGAAATGCGTAATTTTTTTCGCCCATTTGATAAACTCTTGTCAGGTCCTGTTGTTAGGAAGTTCTCAAATATTTTTAGCCCTTCCTAGGTATGCAAACGGCCTCTTTCAGAGCAAATTGATAATTTAAACGCGTAAGATAATGCGAGAAATTCTTTGGATAGTCTTATTGCCCAAAAGCGCCTTCATGTTGATCTAGGGGTTGCGATTACACATGTGGTTTTTGATTTTATCGAAAGATAAAAACTGTCCAATGTATAATAAATATAAACCTTGGCGTAATTGAAGGGGGGCGCGATGAATGTATAGTCAGCAGTGCAGGCATGTACATCCGCCCGATGGCTTGCTAACTGCTGCGCAGATGAGAACCAAGATACTGTCCCTAAGTTCTGCTCGAATCGTTTGCGCGTTACTAGCAGGGAGCGAAGGCTCCCTGCTTTTTTAATTTATCACTAATGTTTCAATTTGTCTTTTACGAAGCGCCGGGGGCTTTCCATTGCAATTTCAAAACGTACCTTCCAGCTTCGGTCGTGCTTTGCGGAGATGTTTACTTGCGCCCGATCCAAACCCACGTTCGCTAGTTAATTGCGCATAGGCTAGACAGGTCTGTACGCGCGTGGAAGTGCCTAATTTTTGCCCCGCCGACCGCATTAAAATTTTTACGGTCGATTCTTTGAGGCCCATAGCTTTCGCGATTTGCCCATTTGTTTCCCCAGTAGTCGCACGCCGGAGCGCGGCCTCTTCTTGTTTGCTCAGGCCAAAAAAAATCGCTGCGCTCTTAGGTTCGTGAAGCCACTCTGGCGATGCATAGACAACACCGCTAAGGACAACATCCAGTAAACTTGGAAGCGCTTTCAAACGGAGGTCCTCTGGGATGATGCCTTTCAGCCCAAGTTTCAGTGCTGGCCGCACGAGCCAGTGAGGTATTGTTCCTCCAAAAATAATGATTGGAATCTTCGATGGGTTCTGAATAATTTTATCTAGTGATGCGGTGCCATTTTCTTCTATTGCGCGATAGTCTAAAATCACCGCAGACAAATCCTTTTCTTTTTCTATCGAATCGTGAATATTATGTCCATCTTGAGGGGCAATGGCGTCTATTTGCGCGGCTTGGAGCGCCGAAACTAAGGCGTCTTGGAATATTATGTTTTTGTGAGCGACAAGTATCTTTCCTTTATGGAGAGAAGTTTCGCGCATTGCATCCTCCTTACTGCGGCTGATTAAAGCTCACAACTCCCCGTGGGCCGTTGCGGGGCTAAAATTATGATCTGACATATTGATAAATTGCGTACAGAGATATATCTAATGTGCAAATGCCAAACTGTTTGAGCGCTTTTCAAATTTCAGTATCTAACGGTAACTTTGCCCATCATACGGCATGACTGCATTTTCGGCGTGATCCGCAGCGCAAGCGATAGCGAGCTTTAGTGAGACCCGATCAACTGGAAGAGAAAGGGCAACGTCAAAGGGCCAACTTTCTTCTTTTGAAAAGCAGTGGGCACCTTGAATCGGTGAAAGGGATGTGATGCCGACCCAAGGGTAAACATCACGCAACTCAACAACGATCTGCGCGACTTCTTGATCAGAGTAGTCATCTAAATTGACGACTACACCAATCGTTTCATCGCCACGCGTGGCCAATAATGTTTCAAGCTGATCTAGTCGAGAATATTCACAGACAAAAGCGGGGAGTTCACGCAACCATGTTGCAAACCTGTATCGAACCTCATCCGAGCGAGACAGGATTGCGATGATATTCCCATGTGCCTCTGCGCGCTCAAGAAACTTCTCCTCGATTTTCAAAAAGAGCCCTGTCGCGAGGCTGTCGATCTCTTGGAAATGTCTCATATTTTTTTACCCCACAGGTTGCTGCGTCATTCCCGGCTATTTTTAGTAATTCTATCGTGGCTCCGAACGGTCTTACGCTGGAACGAAGTGCGTAGGAGTTCCCTATTGAGAATTAGATGCTGCAGGCGCATCGCAACGTGCAATGGTATGCGGCGAGGGCGTTTGGAGGGCGTGTTAATCGATCTCAAAAGAACCGGTGGCTGAACCATGTGGCCCTTAGGAAAAGAAAACGATGCCTCTACCCAATGGCTCGTGCTGAACGCGCACGGCATTGCGTCTCGGGTTTGCGCAGGTTTATACGCAGTTCGCGATTGATCCTCGCTTGAAGCATTGCGAGGTCCAAGGATGCCTCTGATACTGGTATCTGCAATGCAACATCGTAGTCATCTTGCGCCCGAGGGAGGAAGGTGTCCTTCATTCGGCTAGAGAGGGCAATCACCGCAACTTCAGGAAAGTTGCAGCGAAGCCGCGCCAGTTCAACGCGCACATCGGACAACGCGCCTAGCACATCTATATCGACGAAAATGTAGCCGTAGCTTTCGCCGCCATGCATTGCGGCGCGGAGTGTGGGCAGGTCATGATGCATCACAGTCGTAACCCGATCGATGGACAGCATCGACGAAAGGGTGATCGGCACAACACCTCTGTTGGGGATGATACAGCAGTCATAG